>CANRAV010000005.1 GCA_947628695.1 uncultured Clostridia bacterium | reverse complement strand
ATTCTACCACATTTTCATTCTCACACTAAATGCAACTTCTAAATTGCACTGTTGCATTTACTTTGAGAATTTACTCGGGAAAATATACTTTGCGGCTCTGTTTCAAAACGGTTGACAAAGTAGGGATTTGGCGTTATAATTTTATTTGAGGACAAAACGGAGGTATTTTTATGAAGAGATTTATCGCTTTGGCGGCCGCTGCGGTGATGGCGCTTTCCGCATCGCTTGCTGCCGTAAACGTTTCGGCCTACGAGTACAGGACCGAGGGCTACACCTATACAATTTCCGGCGACGACGCGACGATAGTTTCGGTCGACACGGACAAAAGCGGCGACGTTTCCGTTCCGGCGGTAATAGGCAGGTATAACGTCGTCGGCATCGGCAGCGGAGCCTTCAAGGGCTGCACCGCAATGCGGGTTGTCGATTTGCCGGACAGCGTCGTTTCAATCGGCAGCGGCGCGTTCGAGGGCTGCACCGGCATAGTGAGGGCTTCCGTCGGCAGCGGCGTTTCCGAGGTGCCGGAAAACTGCTTTAAGGGCTGCACCTCACTTGAAGAGGTGTCTATCGAGAAGAACATGGTCATGGAGGACGACGACCCCTTTGACGGCATTTCCCGTGCAATTCCGGGCGCTCCCGCCTCTGCGCGCGAGGTGCACGTGCTGAGCACTATCGGCAGCGGCGCCTTCAAGGACTGCAAGTCTTTGACGGATGTCAAGCTTATGGACAACGTCATTTCCATAGGCAGCGGTGCATTTGAGGGCTGCACTTCGCTTACTTCGCTGCCTCTCGGCAAGGTTAAGAAGATACCGGAAAGCTGCTTCAAGGGCTGCACCGGGCTTAAAAACATCGTAATAGGGCAAGGGATAACCGAGGTTGGCACCTCGGCCTTTGAGAACTGCACCGGTGCCGTAAGCGTTTTCTTCCCCGAAAGCGTTATGACCGTAGGCAAAAACGCGTTTAACGGCTGCACCTCCGTTGCCGACGTGTACTACGCAGGCTCCAAGGGCGACTGGGACGCGGTTAAAAAGGAAAGCGGAAATCAGCCGATACTTGGCGCAAGGTTCCACTGCGAAAAGACCGGCGTTTATGACGCCGGCGACGTAAACCGCGACGGGGCTGTGAACAATATGGACGCGGCTGTCGTGCTGAAATACGACGCGGGGATTGATCCCCTCACCGCAGAGCAGCTGCAGCTTGGCGACATGAACGGCGACAGCGCCGTGGACAACATGGATGCAATCTTCATTCTCAAGATTGACGCTTCAATGGACTGATAAGCTAAAGACAAAACGCCGCCGCAGGAGGAGCATGCCCCCTGCGGCGGCTTGTTTTTGCCGCTATCGGCAAAAGCGCGGCAAAAAAGCACGCAATTTTTCTTGTATTTTTGCCGATAATGTGCTATAATAAAGGCGGAGGCGGGAGAGATGAGCTTTTTATCCGTAAAAGAGACTGCGGCGCTTTGGGGCGTGTCGGAGCGCAGCGTGCGCGGCTACTGCGCGGCCGGGCGCGTGCCCGGCGCCTTTCTGACCGGCAAGACCTGGAACATCCCCGAGGGGGCAGTTAAGCCAAAAAGGGAAGGGGCTGCGGCCGGGCGCACGCTTCTTGACGTGCTTAAGGACGAAAAGGACAGCCGTCTGCACGGCGGCATCTACCACAGGGTGCAGATAGAGCTGACCTACAACTCCAACCACATAGAGGGCAGCGGCCTCACGCATGAGCAGACGCGCTGCATTTTTGAGACCGACACCCTCGGCGTTACCGATAAAAGCGTCCGTGTGGACGACATCATAGAGACCGCAAATCACTTCCGCTGTATCGACGAGGTCATCGACTGCGCAAAGCGTCCGCTGACGGAGCGGTTTATAAAGCGGCTGCACCTTATTTTAAAAACCGGCACCGCCGACGCGGGCAAGGAGTGGTTTGCGGTGGGGGAATACAAAAAGCTGCCTAACGAGGTCGGCGGCAGGGAGACGACGCTTCCGGAGGACGTACCGGCGGAGATGAAGCGGCTGATTTCGGACTACAACGGGAAGGGAAAGATCTCGCTTGACGATATATTGGAGTTTCATGTGCGCTTCGAACGCATCCACCCCTTTCAGGACGGGAACGGCCGCGTAGGCAGGCTTATAATGTTTAAAGAGTGCTTAAAGCACGGCATAGTGCCGTTTATCATAGAGGACGGCATAAAGCTTTTCTACTACCGCGGCCTTGCGGAGTGGCCGCGCGAGCGCGGCTATCTGACCGACACCTGCCTCTCCGCCCAGGACGCCTTTAAAAACAGCCTTCGGTATTTCAGAATACCGTTTTGATAAAAAAGCAAGCGTTTTGCGTGCGGGCATGTTCCCGCGTGCAAAACGCTTTTTCGCGAAGTGTATATTTTCAACGCAGCCAAGGTATCGGCCGTAATGAGAGTGAGACATTTTCAAGTCTCATACGACTAATAAGTGAAAGGGGTTGAAATCCCTTTAGAAAGGAGCAAGTCATGGACAACGGTGCAAGCAGCTATCGCCGTTTCCTTGATGGCGATGACGAAGGAATCGCTGAAATTGTTGAAAACTATAAGAATGGCCTTATCCTTTATTTGAACGGTTATGTCAATAATCTTTTCATTGCCGAGGAATTGACGGAAGATACTTTTTTTAGGTTGATCATCAAGAGACCGCGATATTCCGGAAAAAGTGCATTTAAGACTTGGCTGTATGCAATCGGGCGAAATGTGGCGATTGACTTCGTAAGGCATCATTCCAAGCAGCTTAACGCTCCCATTGAAGATATGGAGAACTATTTGAGCGAGGAACAGAGCCTCGAACAATCCTACATAAAGGAAGAAAGGAAAATCGCAATCCATAAAGCACTGTCTAACCTTTCCGTCGATTACAGAACAGTCCTTTGGCTTGTGTTCTTCGAAGGACTCTCCAACAAAGAAGCGGCAATCGTTTTAAAGAAAAACGAACGCCAGGTAAGGAATCTTTTATATAGGGCAAAGCAGTCTTTAAAATCAAAGCTTGAAGAGGAGGGGTTTGTTTATGAAGAACAGTGATGAAATGTTTAACAGTCTGTTGGAACGCAGGGATCGGTACATTGCCGAGCAGAAGAAAAAGAGAAAAACAGTCGTCAGCACAGCGGCTTCTGTGTGCTGCCTGTGTCTTGCCGTGCTGATTGGCATCGGTGTATGGCGCAGCAAAATGCCGCCTGCACTCCCGAGCTTACCGGATAACAGTTCCTCTGTTTCCGACGATCATAATGCTGGATATGAAAGCAATACCACGGAAACTGAACCGAATATAGTATATGAAACAATATTTCCGGATTGGCCTTCCTACGGCACGGTACATGAGCTGATCGATGCGAGCAACAAAGTTATTCTTGGGACAGTGACGCGTATTTCATTTCAAATGATGGACGTTAGGACTGGAAAAACCCCGGAAGGGGAGGCGGATGAATCATATATTTACTTGTGTACGATTTATGATATAGATACGCTAAAAACATATAAAGGGAAGCCGAATGAAAATGAACAGGTAAGGGTGATAGGCGGAATTGAAGGAGCTTATGAGAGAGAGCAAGCTGCCGCACTTGGGGAGCGGGAGCAGTCTGTCATTCTTTGCTTGGGGGATTTTGCAAAATTAAATGAAGGCGAAACCTATTTATTTATGCTGGCTCAATATGATGATGCGATCCCAACGATTGTCAATGTAGATCAAGGCATTTATAATATTGCAGATGTTAAGCCTGACGGGTCGGAACAGGACGGAGAAATTACAGTGAAGGATATTATCTCAAGCTTTGGTACAAATGAATGGAACGAGTTTGAAAGCATGTTTTTGCGCACAGTAAACTGATTTTATAGGTTCACGGATGGGCAAGCAAGGGGCAAAAACGGCGGCAGGGGTTGCTCCCTGCCGCCGCTTTGCCTTGGTGTTAAATCAAATCGTTCATAAGCTTTGGTTCAAGAGCTTCCCACTCCTGCTTAAATTCGGGATTTTTAAGCTGTTCGTTCGGCGTTTCTCTGAAATCCTTATCCATTACAAGCTCTCCTTTGCGAGCGATAAAACACATTTAATCTACGTTTTTGACGTTTTCACGTTTGGCAATTGCGCCACGCTGCAAGTGTAAAGCTCGTGCGGGGCTATGTCCTGCCCGTCCGCCCACTCGATTCCGATACCGCCGGGCAGCAGATGCACCGTTTTAAAATAGGCCGGATTGTTAAGCATTCCGTACCATTCCCCACCGGCATAGGGCTTCACGTCAAAAAGGCGAAGCTCGCCCGTTTCATATTGCAGACGAAGCAGCAAATGTTCCAAAGGCTCTACAGAGACCAGTTTTGGCTGCAGCATTTTTTCACCTCACTTCAATGGGTCAATCGTCGTTCAAATCCTCCACCATTTCTTCGGCGCTTGAGTATGCCCTGTACTTTTCCGGGTGGAGCTGCATATCCCGCACTTCGTCCATAGCGGCAAGCGTCGCGGCGTTCGGTACCTCGGTGGTGAGCGCAAAGGGAATCCTTTGTTCCCGGACGACGGTCTTTGCAAAGATGTTAAATGCTGCGCTGGCGGACAGGCCGATTTCACGGCAAAATTTATCAAACGCGACCTTTGTCGCCTCATCCATCCTGATGTTTACGTTTGTCTGCGCCATAAAAAGCCTCCTTCGATATTCTGCCTCTATTATACACAAAAAGCAGCCGTTTGTCAATATTATATATGCAAATTTATATACAAATCATAGAAACAAGCAGGCATCTCCAAAGGAAAAAAACCGGTAACGGAGGGCGACGGCCTCCCTGTAGACGCGCATAATGTTTTCGTACCCGGCGAAGGCGGCGACCAGCATAAGCAGCGTGCTTTCCGGCAGGTGGAAGTTGGTTATCAGCGCGTCGGTTATTTTGAAGCGCTTACCGGGGTAGAGGAAGATGTCCGTCTCGCCCTCCGTCGGGTGCAGCACGCCGTCCTCGTCTGCCGCGCTCTCCAGAGTGCGGCAGGAGGTGGTGCCGACGGATATAATCCTCCCTCCGGCGCGCTTTGCGGCGTTTATGCGCTCTGCCGCTTCCGGCGTTACGCGTATGAACTCGCTGTGCATTTTGTGGTCGCGAAGGTCCTTTTCCTTGACCGGGCGGAAGGTGCCAAGCCCTACATGCAAAAGCACCTTTTCTATAAGAACCCCCCGCTCCCGAAGCTCCTCTAAAAGCTCGGGCGTGAAGTGAAGCCCTGCCGTCGGCGCAGCCGCGCTGCCCTGCTCGCGCGCGTAAACCGTTTGGTAGCGGTCCTTGTCCGCAAGCTTTTCGTGTATATAGGGCGGAAGCGGCATAACGCCTATCTTCTCCACCGTTTCAAGGAAGGGGGCAGAGCATTTAAAGTCAATGATGCGCGTCCCCTCCTCCGCTATGTCTGTCACTGTCCCCGTAAGGAGCCCGTCCCCGAAGGACAGAACCGTCCCCGGGCGCGTCTTCTTCCCGGGGCGCGTCAGGCACTTCCAGCGCACACCCTCCCCCTTTTCGGGCGAGAGAAGCAGCACCTCCACGTCCCCCGCGTGGCCTTCCGCCTTCGCCCAAAGGCGCGCTGGGATGACCTTGGTGTCGTTAAGCACCAGACAGTCCCCTTCGCGAAGGTACTCGCCGATGGAAGAAAATACGCTGTGCGTTATCTCGTCCTTTTCGCGGTCGTAAACAAGCAGGCGCGAGGCAGAGCGGTCCTCAAGCGGGGTCTGCGCGATAAGCTCCTTCGGAAGCTCGTAGTAATAGCTTGACAAATTCATCAAATTCATATTTATTCACCGTTGACAAAAAATTATACTTGTGATAACATAAGCTGTTGAGGGATAATAAAATGTAGTACAGTGGTATTATATACCATTCGCCTCAGTTTTTCAAGAAGGAGATTCCACATGGCACACACACCGATATTTAAGGGCATTGCCACGGCGCTTATAACCCCGCTTGACGGGCAGGGCATAGACTTTGCGCTTTTCGGCAGGCTTATAGATTTTCAGATAGAGGGCGGCATAGACGCGCTTGTCGTCTGCGGAACCACGGGCGAGGCTTCCACTCTTACGGACGAGGAGCACAGGGCGGCCATAGCCTTTGCGGTGGAGAGGGCGGCCGGCAGGGTTCCGGTCATAGCCGGCACCGGCAGCAACGACACCGCCTATGCCATAGAGCTGTCCACCCACGCCAAGGAGGCGGGCGCAGACGCGCTGCTGCTTGTAACGCCGTACTACAACAAGGCGACCCAGAAGGGGCTTGTAAGGATGTACAACGAGATAACGGAGGCGGTAGAGATGCCTTCGATACTGTACAACGTACCCTCCCGCACGGGCTGCAATATCCTCCCGAAGACCTACCGCGAGCTTGCGGAAAACCCCTATATCGTTGCGGCGAAGGAGGCAAACGGGAACCTTTCGTCGGTTGCGGAGACGATAAGCCTTTGCGGTGACAAGCTTGACATATATTCCGGCAACGACGACCAAATAGTGCCGATAATGTCCCTCGGCGGCCTTGGCGGGATAAGCGTGCTTTCAAACCTCCTGCCCGGCAAGACCGCGTCGATGGCAAGGCTTTACCTTGAAGGCCGCGTTAAGGAAAGCGCTGCCTTGCAGATAGGCTTTATACCGCTTATTAACGCTCTGTTCAGCGAGGTGAACCCCATACCCGTAAAGGCCGCAATGGCAAGAATGGGATACTGCGCGGACTACGTCAGAAGCCCGCTTACGGTTATGGAAGAGGAGAACAGAAAGGCGCTCTTTGCGCTTATGGAAAAAGAAGGTCTTTAAAGCACCTTCGAAGGAGAGCAATGATTAAGGCAGTAATAAACGGCGCCTTCGGCCGCATGGGCAGGGCGGTTGCCGAAAAAATAGAGGAAACGGACGGGATGTGCGTCTCCTACGGCGCGGATATAGCGCCGGGGACGGCAGCCTTCCCCGTAGGGGACAGTCTTGCGGGCTTTACCGGCGAGGCGGACGTGGTTATAGACTTCTCGCACCGCAGCCAAACGGAAGCTGTGCTTGACTTTGCGCTTTCCCGCAGTATACCTGCGGTGATAGCCACAACGGGGCAGACGGAGGACGAAAAGCGCCTTATAGAGGCGGCTTCGGAGAAGGTGCCCGTCTTCCTCTCCGCAAACATGTCCGTGGGGGTTGCGCTTTTGTGCCGGCTTTGCAAAGAGGCGGCCGCAGCCCTGCCGGAGGCGGATGCGGAGATAATAGAGAAGCACCACAACAAGAAGCTTGACGCCCCAAGCGGTACGGCGCTTATGATAGCGGAGGGGATAAAGGAAGCTCGCGGAAGAGGGGAAGTTGTGTGCGACCGCTCTGCCCGCAGAGAGGCGCGCGGGCGCGACGAGATAGGCATACAGTCCCTTCGCGCCGGGAACATAGTGGGCGAGCACGAGGTGCTTTTCGCCCTCGGCAACGAGCATATTGCGATAAGCCACAGCGCCTTTTCACGCGCAGTGTTCGCGGACGGAGCCGTAAGGGCGGCGGCGTTTCTTATCGGAAAAAAGCCGGGGCTTTACAATATGGAGAAGCTTCTGGAACAAGGGGAAAGCAGAGAGTAATTGAAGTGAAGAAGTAAGAGTGAATAGTGAAGAAGTGCGGTGTCCGCTGCGCGGACGTTATTTGATTTAAATATGCCGGTGCTGTTTTTTGGCTAAAACCTTAAAAGCAAAAAACAGCAAAAACGTTTGATAGACAAGAAAAGCTGCAGTCAGATTAAGCAATATACAATATAATGCAGAAAAGGCGAAGCTTTTTCATCCGCACCTCTTCACTATTACTTATTCACTATTAACTTGAAAAAGCAAAGCTTTTTCACCGGGGGTGGTGCACATGTCACGTCGTGCAGGCGCGTTTTTAAATATTTCATCTCTGCCGTCGCCCTACGGTATAGGCGACCTTGGCAGCGGAGCGTACAAATGGGTTGACCGCCTGGCGGGCATGGGCTTTAGCCTTTGGCAGGTGCTGCCGACCGTCCCGGTGGGGGAGGGAAACAGCCCCTACGCGTCCCCCTCTGCCTTCGCGGGGAATATGCTGTACATTTCGCCGCAGCTTATGTACGAGGACGGCCTTATCACGGCAGCGGAGGCGGAGGAGGCGAAGTACACCGGCAGTCCCTACAAGGCGGACTACGCCTTTGCGGGGGAGGCGAAAAGGCGCCTTGTGCTTTCCGCGCTTGCCCGCGCAGACAAAGCGCTGCTTAAGGCGGTGGAGGCCTTCGGCGAGGAAAACGCGCACGTGAAGAACTACGCCCTTTTTGCCGCGATAAAGGAGGCAAAAGGGGGACTCCCGTTTTGGGAGTGGGGCAAAGAGGCCGATTTCAAAACGGCAAAGGCGGAGGAAAACCGCTTCCGCGAGGGGGTGCGGTACCGCCTTTTCGCGCAGTACCTCTTCTTTTCGCAGTGGGAAAGGCTGAAAAAGTACGCAAACACAAGGGGCGTAAAGCTCTTTGGCGACATGCCGATTTACGTCAGCCGCGACTCTGCGGATTTGTGGGAAAACAGGGGGCTTTTCGAGGTGGACGGGCAGACGGCAAAGCCCGCCTTCTCTGCTGGGGTGCCTCCCGATTACTTCAGCAAGACCGGGCAGCTTTGGGGCAACCCGCTTTACAATTGGGACGCAATGCGGGCGGATGGCTACAGCTGGTGGAAGCAGCGCTTTGAAGCCGGCTTTAAGCTTTACGATGTGCTTCGCGTCGACCATTTCCGCGCCTTCGCTTCCTATTATGCCGTCCCTGCGGGGGCGGAAAGCGCCGCGGAGGGCGAGTGGCGCAAGGGCCCCGGAATGGAGCTTTTCGACGCCATGGGAAAGCAGAAGGGCGAAATAATTGCAGAGGATCTCGGCGTGTACGGCGAGGACGTGGAGGAACTGCTTGAACAGACGGGCTTCCCACGCATGCGCGTGATACAGTTCGGCTTTGACCCGGGGGAGGACTCGGCACATCTGCCGCACAATTACGCGCGGGGAGTTGCCGCCTACGTCGGCACGCACGACAACAACACCCTCTTAGGCTGGCTGTGGGAGGCGCCGCCGCACCAAAGGCAGTACGCGCTGGAGTACTGCGGCGCCGATGCAAGCGGCTGGGGACAAGGCGGAAGGGACGCGCCGGCCTGCCGCAGGATAATAGAGGTCGTTTGGCGCTCTGTCGCCGATACGGCGATGATAAGCTTTCAGGACATGTGCGGCTACGGTGCGGACACAAGGCTCAACACCCCCGGCGTACCCACGGGGAACTGGGAGTTCAGAGCAACAGAGGAAGCTGTAAACGATATTGACGGCGACTACTTCCGCCGCCTGAATAAAATATTTAAAAGATAAGGAGCTTTAACTATGGTACTTTGCGGAATAGACCTGCTTGACAGGTACGACGGCGTTTTGAAGGACGCACGCATAGGCGTGCTTACCGCGCCTACGGGTGTAAATCGCGAGATGCGTCCCTCTTACGAGGTGATAGCGGAAAAGTACAAGGTGACGGCGCTTTTCGCGCCGGAGCACGGCATACGCGGCGACGCACAGGCGGGCGACCACATCTCCACCTGCGTAGACCCCGAAACCGGGCTTACCGTGTACAGCCTTTACGGCGAAAACAAATACCCCACGGAAGCGATGATGAACGAAATCGACGTGCTTGTCTTCGACATGCAGGACGTTGGCGCGCGCTACTACACCTACCTTTACGCGCTTACGCGCTGCCTGGAGGCCTGCGCCAAATACGGCAAGGAGATGTTCGTGCTTGACAGGCCTAACCCCGTAAACGGCATAGACGTGGAGGGCCCCATGCTTGACGAGTCCTTTAAAAGCGGCGTGGGCGAGTACGCCGTTCCCGTCCGCTACGGCCTTACTATAGGCGAGTTCGGCAAGTACATAAACGAAAGCCGCAATATAGGCTGCTCGCTTACCGTGGTGCCCTGCGAGGGCTGGACGAGGGACATGATGTTCGACGCGACGGAGCTCCCCTGGATCCTCCCGTCACCCAACATCCCCACACCCGTAAACAGCTGCCTCAACTACCTTGCAACCTGCTATTACGAGGGGACAAACATCTCGGAGGGCAGAGGCACAACCCTGCCCTTTGAGCTTGTCGGTGCGCCGTTTATCGACGCGGCGGAGCTTGAGAAGCGCCTGAACGCCTACGGCCTTCCGGGCATTCATTTCCGCCGCTGCTACTTTACCCCGACGTTTTCGAAGCATGCGGGCGAGAGGTGCGCAGGCGTGCAGCTTCACATCACCGACCGTGCGGCATATAGGCCGGTAGAGGCGGGCATGTACCTTTACAAGGAGATACGCGACCTCTCCGGCGAAAGCTTTAAGCTTCTAAACAACGGCATGCACCTTGTGCACCTTTACGGCAACAAGGACATACTTGCCGAGGACTTCGACCCCGCAAGGGCCGCAAGGGACGCGGAAGCGGTCTGCAGAAAGTTTGCCGAAGAGAAGAAGAGCGCGCACTTGTATTAAAGTGAATAGGTAATAGTGAAGAGTGAAAAAGTGCGGTGTCCGCTGCGCGGACGGTATTTCATTTAAATATGCTGTTGTTAATTTATGGCTAAAGCCTTAAAATAAACAACCGGCAAAAGCATTTGTCAAACGGGCAAAGCTGCAGTCGGATTAAACAATATACAATAAAAGTTGAAAAAGCGTAAGCTTTTTCTTCCGCACTTATTCACTCTTACTTCTTCACTATTACTTAAAAAACGCAAAGCGTTTTTCCCCTCTTGCATAAACAAACCAACTCGGGCATATACATACCTTTACGGAGGTGTTGTATTTAATGCCCGGGTTTTTTATTATGTTTCTTAAGCGGTTTTTGTTCCTGTTTCTGCGCACCGCCTCTGCGGGCGGGTCCTTCCCGCCGCCGCTTTCCGCCGAGGAGGAGAGGGAGGCGTTTTTAAAGTGCCGCGCCGGCGACAGAGAGGCGAGAGAGAAGCTTATACTTCACAACCTGCGCCTTGTCGCGCATATTGTAAAAAAGTACTACGTCTCGTACAAAGAGCAGGACGACCTCATATCCATAGGGACGATAGGGCTAATCAAGGCGATAGACTCTTACAACGTGGAAAGCGGAACGCGCTTTGCCACCTATGCGGGCAAGTGCCTTCAAAACGAGATACTTATGCACTTCCGCAGCCGAAAGAAGCTTGCGCTTGAGACCTCCATAAACGAAAGCGTGGACGTCGACAAGGACGGAAACCCGCTTACATACATGGACATAATCTCCTGCGACGACAACATAGTGGACGAGATAGACAAGGCACTTAAGCTTTCGCTTGTGAAAAAGGCCATAGACCGCGTGCTTACGGAGAAGGAGCGCACGATAATACTTCTTCGCTACGGCATAGGCGGCGACGGCAGAACCTACGCACAGCGCGAGGTTGCGGAGAAGCTGGGCATCAGCCGAAGCTACGTCTCCCGCCTTGAAAAGGGCGCGCTTACGAAGATAAACCGGTTTCTTGAAAACGGAGGAAGAGAGTAATAAAGCCCTCTAAGCATATATTTGCCCCCCTTTGCATACAGTTTACAAAAACCGTAAGGGAGATACAAAGAATGAAAAAGCTGATTTGCGTTTTTGCGCTGTTTGCGATGCTTTTGACCTTTGCCGCCTGCGGAGCGGGGAAGCCTTCCATAGTGGGGACCTGGCAGGGGAACGACGGCGAGCACACGGTGGTTTACGTCTTCCGCGACGACGGCACAGGCACTGCGGCAGTCGGCGACGCTAAGGCGGAGTTTACCTATGCCATAGAGGACGAAAGCCTTACCGTTACCCTCGGCGGCGAGACCGACACGGCCTCCGTAAAGCTTACGGAGGACAGACTGTCGATAACGGACGAGTACGGAACAACGGTTCTTACAAGGGCAGACTGACAGAAAGGCGCAAAGAGAGGCAGCAAGCGGAGGAAATCCGCCTGCTGCTTTTTTCTCTTGCTTAAAGTGCGCGGTTGTGTTATACTAAGGCAAAGAGGGGACGTGGTCGACATAATAGAGCGTTTTTCGGAGTATGAAACCCCGATAAGCCATATAAAAAGCCCGCTTTTCGAAAGGCACGGGGTAAAGCACCTGTTCACCCGCCGGCGCGGCGGGGTAAGCGAAGGCGTGTACGAAAGCCTTAACTTCGCCTGCGGCACCGTCTCCCCGGACAGTGCGGAGAACGTGCTTGAGAACCACCGCAGGGCGGCCGCAGCACTTGGCATGAGGGCGGAGGACATATGCAAAAGCTATCAAACCCATTCGTCGGCGGTGCTTACCGTCGGGCGGGCGGAGCGCGGCACGGGCGTGACGAAGCCTCCGTTTGACACGGACGCCGACGGGCTTGTGACTGCCGAGGAAGGTGTGGTGCTTTCGGTGCGCGGGGCGGACTGCGTAACGGTGCTGCTTTGCGACGTAAGAAGGGGCATATGCGGGGCGTGCCACTCCGGCTGGCGCGGGACGGCGGGCAGGATAGCCGCGAGGACCGTGGAGGCCATGAAGGCGCTTGGTGCAGACCCGAAGGATATCATCGCCGCGATAGGTCCATCGGCGCGGAGCTGCTGCTACAATGTAAACGAAGAGTTGGAGCGCGCCTTCCTCGCCGCAGACAGCAATTTTGCCGGCTGCTTTACCCGCCGCGAAGGGAAGCTATTTTTAGATTTGCAGAAGGCTGTAAGCCTGACCCTTATGAAGTCCGGCCTTTCCGACGCGAACATATCCGACTGCGGAGAATGCACCGTCTGCGACAGTATCAATTACTTTTCGCACCGCCGCAGCGGCGCAGCGCGCGGAACATTATCGGCATTTATAGTCTTATAAGCAGAAATGCCTCATACGTGCGACAAACATAAACCCCGCTTTGGCGTAACCTGCGTTGGCGGCTCGGGATTCCAAAGGGTGCCAACCCTTTGGGCTTAAAAAGCTATTGTTTTCAATAAGCCTAATTCAGAGAGCCCCGGAAGGACCGAGTCCTTCCAAAAATCCCCAAAAGGGCGCAAGCCCTTTTAAATAAAAAAATAAAAAACGGAGAAAAAATAGAGATGGAAGGCATAAAGATCTTTCACATGGCGGACGCGCATCTTGACGCGCCTTTTTCGGCGCTGTCCCCGCGTGAGGCGGACGGAGCGCGGCTAAGCCTAAGGAGCGCCTTTTCGGGTGCAGTTCAGGCGGCTAAGAACAGGGGTGCGCAGCTGTTTTTCATAGCGGGCGACCTGTTTGACGGTGAGAACGTAACGCCCGACACGAAGGAGTTTTTGTGCGACAAGATCGCTTCCTTCCCGGAGTGCGCCTTTTTCATCTCCCCGGGCAACCACGACCCGTACGGCGAGAGCTCGCACTACAGGCGCATGAAGCTGCCTGCGAACGTGCACGTCTTCGGCGCGAAGGAGCGGTGCGACATAAGGGGCTTGCCCGTATCGGTCTACGGATGCGGCATGGGCGCTTATGACCCTGCGGAAAGCCCGGTTTTGGGCTACGGAAAGCTTGACGGTGAGAGGATAAACATACTTGTCTGCCACGGCGACGTCGGGGGTACAGACCCGGCCTATGCGCCCATATCGAGGGCGGACATTGCGGCAAGCGGCTTTGACTATATAGCGCTGGGGCATATACACTCCTTCGGCGGGGTGAAGGCGGAAGGCGGCGTGCACTACGCCTACCCCGGCTGCATAGAGGGCAGGGGCTATGACGAGACGGGCGACAAGGGCGCGCTTACCGGCACCGTGGCGAAGGGGGAGGCGGAGCTTTCGTTTATTCCGCTTTCGCGCAGGAAGTACGCCGACTGCACCGTAAGCCTTGACGGCGCGGCCACCCGCGAGGAGGCGCTGGAGCGGATACGCGAGGCTTTGAAGCCCTGCGGCGGCGACACGCGCGTGCGCCTTGCGCTTACCGGCAGCCCCGAGGACGCCTTTGTAATAAAGCCGGAGACGCTTTCCGGCGGCGGTTCCCTGCCGGCAGCCGTGCAGCTTGTCGACAGGACGGTTCCGGCACCGAGGTTTACGGAGATAGAGAAGGAGAACACGCTTCGCGGCATGTTCTGCCGCCGCATGACGGCGCGGCTGCAGTCGCTTGAAGAGGGTAGCGAGGAGTACGCCATATGCCTTAAAGCGCTGAAGCTTGGCCTTGCCGCGCTTGACGGCAGGGATATAACGGGGGTGTGATACGGTGGAAAGCTTGTATATAGAACGCATCGATATAGGCGCCTTCGGAGGCCTTAGCCAAAGGAGCTTTGCATTTTCGGAGGGCGTAAACCTTATAAAGGCGGACAACGAGTGCGGCAAAAGCACCCTTTCCGCCGCGCTGCGCTTTGCGCTTTACGGCTTCGGCGGGAGGAGCGCGTCCATTTTGGGCAACCCGAAGAAGCTTTACATGCCCTGGTCGGGCGCTGCCGCCTCGGTTGCCGTCACCCTTGCGGGGGAGAGAAGGCTTCGCATAGAGCGGATCTGCGGGGGCACGAAGGAGCAGGCCATCTGCACCGACCTTTCGACGGGGAAGCAGCTTTACGCGGGGCTTTGCTTCGGCGAGGAGATATTCGGCATAGGGGCGGAGACCTTTGAGAAGACGCTTTTCTTCTCGACCCTCACACCCCCGGAGGCGAAGGACGAGGGGCTTGCCTCGGCACTGCAGAACCTCGTCTTCTCCGCGGACGAGCAGATCGGCACGGAGAAGGCGAAGGAGACGCTTTCCAAGCACAAAAACGCGCTTAAGGGGCGCATAACCGGCACCGGCGAGATACCGAAGCTTGAGGAAGAGGAAAGACGGCTTGAGGAAAAGCTTGCCTCGGAGAGGGCGGCAATGCACGAGATAGAGGAAGCGGAATGCTCCGCCTTGTTTGCGGAGAAAAGCCTTGCAGAGAAGACGGAGGACGTCCGGAGGCTTAAAAATGAGCTGCAGAACCTGGAAGCCTACAGGGCGGCAATGCTGCTTGAGGAGTACAGGGGGCTGAAACAGAGGGCACAAGAGACGGCGGAGGCGCTTAAAAGCGCACCTTACGCCGACAAGAGCGGCGAATACATAGAAAAATGCCGCGCCGCACGGGACAGAAGGCGCTTTTGCCTGTCCCGCCTTGAGGAGGCGCGGAAGCAGTACACCGCCGCAAAGCAGAAGGGCGCGCCGGCGGAGCCGGACAGCGACGGCATCTTTGCCGCCGTAAAGGCGAGGCAGCGGTACAGGGGCGCAGCCGTGGGGCTGTCCTTCCCGGGCGCGCTGCTTTTGGCGCTTGCCGCGGTGCTTGCCGTGTTTGTAAGCCCCAAAACCGTGGCCTTGGCTGTAGCGGCCGCAGGGGCGGCCGTATGCGCGGCGGCTTTGATATGTCTTGCGCTTGCCGCAGGTGCTGTGAAGAAGGCGGGCTTTGGAAGCGCGGCGGAGCTTAAAAGCGCGGCGGGCGCGCTGCCGGCACTGCGTGCGGAGAGGGAAGCGGCGCTTGCCGTGATAGAAAGCGCCGAGATACGCTTTAAACAGGCGGAGGCGGAGTATGAGACCGCCAACCGCGAGTATACGGCGCTTGTTCCCACGGGGAACGACGAGGCGGTGGACGCGATGTACGCGGGCTTTACCGCCGCAAGCGGCCTGCGGGCGGAGTGCGACGCGGCAGAGCGCGCGGTGAAAGGCTTTGAGACGGCTAACGACCTTGCCTCTCTTGAAACCCTCTCTAAGGGCGCTGTAAAGCCGGAGAGGGCGAGAGAACAGATAGAGACGGAGTACCGCTTTGCCTCCCGGGCGGAGGAAGGGCTTAAAGAGAAGCTTGCGGGTCTTAAAAGCCGCATAGAGACGCTGCACGGGCTGCACTGCGACCCGGCGGAGACGGAAAGCGCGCTTTCCTATACCCGTGCGGAGAAGAGAGACAGGCTTTACACTTACGCCGCACTGCAGACGGCGCTTGACGAGCTGCAGGCGGCAAGCGACGGGATGCGCGCCTCCATATCCCCGCGCATAGCCGCCATAGCGGGCGAGAACTTTGCGGTTGCAACCGGAGGCAAGTACCCGGTTTTAGAGCTGGACGCAAGGCTTTACCTCTCCTTTGAAAGCGGCGCGGGGATGAAAAGCGCAGAGTATTTAAGCGCCGGCACGCGTGAGGCGGCATATCTTTGCCTGCGCCTGGCAACGGCAAAGCTGCTGTACGGCGAAAGGCAAGTGCCATTTCTGCTTGACGACGCCTTTGCGCACACGGACGACGGCCGCCTTGAAGGGCTTTTAAAGCTTATCTGCGGCAAGGGCTGCCAGGTGATAATTTTAAGCTGCACCGACCGGGAGGAGAGGGCTATGCGCTCGCTCGGCTGTGCGTACACGAAGGTTTCACTGTGAGGGAAAGATGAACTGTCAAACGGATACACCGCTTCGCCTGCTTAAGGGCGTCGGTGAAGTGACGGGGAACAAGCTTGCAAAGCTGGGGCTTCTTACCGTGGGCGACCTTTGCGGCTTTTTCCCCAGAAGATACGAGTACAGGGGCGAGGTAGTGCCCCTTGCGGATGCGGAGTACGGCGTTCTCTGTTCAACTGTGCTTACGGTCTGTTCGCCGACAAAGTCCGGCATGGGTGCAAGCGGCGTCAGGTATCTGAAGGTCAGCGCCTGCGACGAAAGCGGCACTGCCCTTCTTACCTTTTTCAACCAACCCTGGCTTGAAAAGTCGCTTACCGTGGGTCGCCGCTTCCGCGTTTGGGGGCGGGTAAAGCAGAACGGCTACAGCTTTGACATAAACTCGCCGGAGCTGGAGCCGTATTCCGACACACTGCCTCCGGTGCTTCCCGTCTACCCGCTTACAAGGGGGCTTACGCAGCAGCTGATTCGGCGCGTTGTCCCCGCGGCAAGGCCGCTTATGGCATCCCTGCCCGACGTTTTAAGCGAGGACATAAGAAACAAGCACGGCCTGCTTCCGCACGGTAAGGCGGTGGAGGCAATGCACTTCCCCGAAAGCCGTGAAGAGCTTGAAAAGGCGAAGCACAGCCTTGCCTTTGAAGAGCTTCTCATCTTCCAGCTTGCCGTAAAGAGCTTAAGACAAAGCCTTATAAGGCATACGGCGCCGGAGATGAGCTTTAAAAACACCGGTATCGGCAGATTCTTTTCCTCGCTGCCGTTTTCGCTTACCTCCGCCCAGCAGCGCGTCTGCAAGGAGGTGCTTGCCGACCTGTGCCGCGACGTGCCGATGTGCCGCATGGTGCAGGGCGACGTGGGCAGCGGCAAGACGGTTATAGCTGCGGCGGCGATGCTTTTCGCCGTAAAAAACGGCCTGCAGTGCGCGATAATGGCGCCTACGGAGATACTTGCCGTTCAGCATTACAAAACGCTTTCCGCCTTTTTTGAGGGCTTCGGCATACGGCTGGAGCTGCTTACGGGCAGCACCCCGGCCGCCGAAAAGCGCCGCATAAAGCAGGGGCTTAAAAGCGGCGAGATAGACGCCGTTGCAGGCACCAACGCCATAATACAAAAAGGCGTGGAATACAAGGCCTTGGGTCTTGTCATAACCGACGAACAGCACCGCTTCGGCGTGCTGCAGCGCGCGTCGCTTGCGGACAAGGCAGGCGGTCTTACGCCGCATTCGCTGGTCATGTCCGCAACCCCCATCCCGCGCAGCCTGTCGCTTATCATGTACGGCGACGTCGACCTAAGCGTGATAGACGAGCTGCCGCCCGGGAGACAGCCTGTCCTTACCAAGTGCGTCGGCGAGGAGAACAGGGCAGCCGTTTACAAATTCCTCGGCGACCAAATAAGACGCGGCAGGCAGGTTTACATAATATGCCCGCTTGTAGAGGACGGCGACGACGAGGCAAGCGACAAAAAGAGCGTGGAAAGCTACAAGAAAAGCTTCGATAAGACGCTTCCGGGCGTAAGGAGCCTGTGCCTTCACGGCCGGATGAAGGGGAAGGAGAAGGAGGCGGCGATGCGCGCCTTTGCGGACGGCGAGGCAGACGTGCTTATCTCGACCACGGTCGTGGAGGTCGGCGTCAACGTGCCGAACGCGACGGTTATGCTTGTGGAGAACGCAGAGTGCTTCGGGCTGTCGCAACTGCATCAGCTGCGCGGCAGGGTCGGCAGGGGCAGCGAGAGGTCGTACTGCATACTGCTTACCGAAAAGGCCGGCGACCGACTTGACATAATGTGCAAAACGGGCAACGGCTTCGAGATAGCCAACGCGGACTTGGAGCGTCGCGGCCCGGGTGACTTCTTCGGCTCGCGCCAAAGCGGAGATATGCATTTTGTGCACGCGGACGTACTCGACATGCCGCTTATAGAGGAGACAAAGCTTCTTGCGGAATCGCTTCTCAAAGCCGGGCTTGACGAGACGCTGCAAGGCGCGGTAAGCGGCTTCTTTGCGCGGCTGGAGAGCGCAAATATTTTCAACTGAACAGGGGTAAAGATGGATATAAGGCTTGTGCTTGCGCCGATGGCGGGGGTGACGGACGCGGCTTTTCGCGCACTGTGCGCGCATTACGGCGCGACGTATACGGTGACGGAGATGGTCTCCGCCAAGGCCGTGTGCTTCGGCGATAAAAAAACGGCTCTCCTTGCAGAGCCCTTCGAGGGCGAGCGCGGAGGGATACAGATATTCGGCAGCGAGCCGGAGTATATGGCACGCGCAGCGTCGCTGCTTATGCGCTATTCCCCCGCAGCCATAGACATAAACATGGGCTGTCCCGTGCCCAAATGCGTCCGCAGCGGCGAGGGCAGCGCCCTTATGAAGGACCCGGAGAAGTGCGGCCGCATAGTAGAGGCGGTAAAGGCGGAGGTGGACGTGCCCGTCAGCGTAAAGATGCGCACGGGCTTTGACGCCGAGCACAAAACCGCCATAGAGGTTGCCGCCTGCGCGGCGGAGGCAGGAGCCGCCTTTATCTGCGTGCACGGCAGGACGCGTGATCAGATGTACTCCGGTCACGCGGAGACAAACACCGCAGCCGCCGTAAAGCGCGCGGTGCGCGTGCCCGTTATAGTAAACGGCGACATAACCGACGGCGAAAGCGCAAGGAGGGCCCTTTCCGCAACCGGCTGCGACGGCGTTGCCGTCGGCAGAGGCGCGCTCGGCCGCCCCTGGGTATTCGCGGAGATATTAGCCGCCCTCGAAGGCCGCCCCTATGCCGAACCGACCGACGCCGAAAAATATATGGCGGTGTGCACCCATTTCCGCATGATGGCGCAGATCAAGGGCGAAAGAACCGCCGCCCTCGAAGCGCGCAAGCACCTCGCCTGGTACAGCAAGGGGCTGCCCGGCTCCGCCGCCATACGCCGCCGCGCCAACGACGTGCAGTCCGTCAGCGAAGCACTCGACATCGCTCGCGAGATCTTTGGGGGTTAGTTTTTGGTTTTTTATTATTTTTATATGGCCGAGCCTCTTTATTTTTTAGGCCGAGCCCCGGCTCGGCCTTGGTTTTTTTACGAAGGGACTCGGTCCCTTCGTGGCTCTCTAATTAAGGCTTTACAAAAACAGTAGCTTTTTAGAGCCAAAGGGTTAGCACCCTTTGGAATCCCGAGCTGGCAGCGCAGGTTACGCTTGAGCCATGTATAGGCCGGCCGTACGTATGGGGAGCTGTTCGCATTTTGATTTTTGCCTGCATAAAAAATAAAGATGGGGGAGGTTTACGCCTCCCCCAATTTCTTCGGTTTTTTGTTAGCCGGGTCTACCGACAAATCCCCACACAATTTCTTCGGTTTTTTATTGGCCGGGTTTACCGACAAATCCCCCAAAGCAGCTGCATTTTTATTCTAAACGAGCTTCGTCGTTTAGTCAAGTATTGTTACTGTATTAAATTATGTATATAAAAAATTCCGCTATTAACTGAACAAAACCTATTCCAAAAGCTATACCCGTTATCAATCTTCTTGTATTGGTTGATGAAATACAAAACAACAGCTGAACCCCACCGTCAATAACCAGCGGCAGCAATAATAAAATGCATGCAAAAACAGGAATAAAGCAGTTAAAGGCTATCAATAAAAATGAACATAAATACCCGATCAAAACACCGGTGCAGCGAGCACACAACGGGAACTGGTACCCATGCAGAAAGAAGCTCCTTTCCGGAATTTGGTGGCAGCCCCACACCTTTCTTGTGATCGACATAACTTTAATCCAATGCTTTGTCCCGGTTGCACTATGCTTTAAATTTGTGCCCACAGCCCTTGCACATCCAATATGTTGTGGTAATAGTCTGCTTCCCTTTTCCTGTAGAACCAAATAACAGCCCCAACGGTCCGCAAAGCATTAAGCCGCAGCAAGCGTTCCCTGCATTAAAATCTTTTCCTTTTGTCGATACTTCCGAGACGGGGAAAATGTCATAGCTTCCGCAGCGAGGGCATCTTATCCCCGAGGGCGTTTGAACAGCAGCGTTCGCTTGCGGATCTGTCAGCTCGGCAGAAGTCCCCGGATTTGCAGCAGGTTCGGGACGGTGAAATGTAGGAATATGCGGTTTATTGTCCGCATATTCAACTATATATTGGCCGCTCATGTTGAACCTTGTTCTTATTTCAACAATCTCCTCCTCTTCATTCACAACAACATTAAATTCTGCATCTTTGCCGGATATTCTTTTTGACGCAAACGTAAGAGTGTGGCTTCCTACATCGACCGGTATCTCAAGCGTTCCGCCGTTTTCCAATGTTCCAATATACTTATTCAGCAGATAGACATCGTGGTTGCAAAGCGCCCCACCCATGCTTGATTTTCTTTTGATGATTATTTTCGCCATGTATTCTTGCCTCCTACAAAAAAAGTGTGTGCAACACGAGCTGCACACACTGAAAAATGCGAACACTCGTTTTGCTACCACACAAAAACTCTCTCAACATTCACCGGAAATGCGAAAAGTGAAGCCCGCATTTTTACCAAAGTAAAAAGGCAAGTTCCGGAGAATAAGAGAATTGAGTTTTGTGTGGTATCGACATTATATCACAAAGCGAGTTTTATGTAAAGAGATTTGCAAAAAAATGCCAAAACATCTTGAACAAAAAATCGGCAAGACTTATGTCCTGCCGATTTTTGGTGACCCGTAGGAGAATCGAACTCCTGTTACCGCCGTGAAAGGGCGGTGTCTTAGCCTCTTGACCAACGGGCCTGGTAGCGGAAGTCGGATTTGAACCAACGACCTGCCGGGTATGAACCGGATGCTCTAGCCAGCTGAGCTATTCCGCCATTTGTTCTCGCGCAGCTGCCGCGCCAAAAGGCACGCCTTAAGAGCGCCTTACACCCGCGCCCAATAAGTATACCAGCAAACGCGCCTTTTGTCAAGCCCCAAATTTAAATTTTTTATAAAGATGAAAAATAATTGCACCGGCGCTCCATACGTGCGGTAAACCTAAACACGGCGACGACGTAACCTGCGTTGCCAAATTGGGTTTCCAAAGGGCTGTGCCCTTTGGGCCTTAAAAGCTTTGTTATTCTATAAGCCTAACCCAAAACAGCCATGAGGGGACCGAGTCCCCTCATATAAAAGCTAAGGACGGGCCGAGGCCCGTCCATAAAATAAAATAATAAGTTACGCCTTCTGCGGAATCTTAGTCCCGCAGAACGTCACCACCGCGACCGGTGTGCCGGTGTTGTCGCTTATATCGACCTGATAGAAGCAGGTGCGGTGCCCGTCCTTAAGCAGGCGGCTTTCGGCGTACAGCGTGTCGCCCTTGGGGCTTGCGAGGTGGCTTATCTGCGCGACGGTGGAGACGGTAACCTTCCCGTCGCGGTTGGTGGAGACGGCGAAGGTAAAGTCCGCCATGGCGAAAATAGCGCCGCCCATCACGTGCCCTACGGCGTTTTGGTGTTTGCGTTCGAGCTTAAGGCTGCACTTTGCGTAGTTCTCGCCCACCTCGTCTATGACTACGCCCGTCGCCTCCGTGGCGTAGAGGTCGTTTGCGAAAAATTTGCGCGCTTTTTCAAGCTCTGTCATGTCAAATGCCTCCTTCTTAAAGTCCGAGAAGCCTTTCCGCGTTGCCGTGGTAGATCTTTTCCTTTTCCTCCGGCGTAAACGGAAGCTTGTCTATAAGCGCAAACGCCGTGTCGGTGCAGAAGACGGGGAAGTCGCTTCCGAACATCACGCGATCCACGCCGTGGCGTTTTATCATACCGTAGGTCTCCTCCTCGCTTATGTAGGGCACGGACTCCGAGCAGTCCATGTACACGTCCGCGCCGATAAGGTACTTTTGCGCTTCCCCCCAAACGGAGTAACCGCCGAGGTGTGCAGCTATCACGGTAAGATTTGGGAACATGTCCGCAACGCGGCGCATGCGCTTGGGTGTGGAGAAGTCCGTCCCCTTGTCGCCAACGTGGAAGAGGATGGGCAGCTTCAGCTCCGCGCACTTGCGGTACATGGGGAATAGGCGCTCTTCGTCTATGTAGATGTGCTGGAAGTCGGGGTGTAGCTTTACGCCGTACACGCCGAGAGACGCTACGCGCTCCAGCTCCGCAAGCGCTTCCTTCTCCCCCATGTCGGGGTGGAAGGAGGCGAAGGGGATAAAGGCGCTGTCTTCCGCGGCAGACTGAATTAGGAAGTCGTTCCCGGGGATGACGTTCTTCGCCTTCATGGCCGCAGAGGAGACGACAAAGCGGGTCTTTACGCCCTGCGGCGCGTGCGCCTTAAGCATCGCAGCCGTCCCGTCCCCCTCTATCGGAAGCCCGTAATAGCTGCCGACGTTCTGCGCGGCGCGGTTGGCAATGGGGTTGGGGAAAATATGTGTGTGAAAATCGATAAGCTCCATGTTTAAAAACTCCGTGTATTAAAAGAAAGGGCGGAACGTAAAAACGTTCCGCCTGTTTGCCGATATTTTGCCGGTGTGAAACGTTACTCGTCGTCCGATTCTACGTCCTCAAGTTGAATCTCCGCGTTGCAGGCGGGACAAATGATGCTGTCTGCGGCCATGTCCGCGTCGTAGCATATCTCTTCGCCGCAGTTGGGGCATATGACACCGTAGCAGTCGCATAGGTCGTCACAGTCGCAGTCGTCGTCGCAGCAGTCGTCACAGTCGCACTCGTCGTCGTCCTCGCACTCGTAAACGTCGCGCTCTACCTCGCCAAGGTCCATGTCGATCTCGTCAACGTATTCCTCAAGGTATGCCTGACCGTCCTCAAGGTCGGCAACGGACATAGAGATGTCCTCCAACAGGTCGGCAATAGCCTTAAAAAGCTTGCCCTCGTTGGTATCCTCGTCTATCTTCATGCCCTGCATAAGGCCCTTCAAATAAGCGGCTTTTTCGGTAATATTCATGTAAAAAACCTCCGTCCTTGTAAATTAAACCCTTTCGAGATACTCGCCCGTGCGGGTATCTATCCTAAGTACGTCGCCCTCGTTGACGAACATGGGCACCTTTATCTCCGCCCCGGTCTCAAGCGTTGCGGGCTTAAGCGCATTGGTCGCCGTGTTGCCCTTAAAGCCGGGCTCGGTCTTGGTAACCTCCAGCTCTACAAACATGGGAGGCTCAACGGAAAATACGTTGCCCTTGTAGGAAACAAGGCGGCAGGTCATCCCCTCCTTGACGAACTTGAAGTTGTCCGGAAGCTTGTCTGCATTAAGGGGAACCTGATCGTAAGTCTCCATATCCATGAAGTAGTAAAGGTCGCCGTCGTTATAGCTGTACTCCATGTCCTTGCGCTCTACCACTGCCGTCGGAAACTTTGCCGTGGGGTTAAAGCTGGTCTCAACCACGCCGCCGGAGATGACATTGCGCATCTTGGTGCGTACAAAAGCCGCACCCTTGCCGGGCTTGACGTGCTGAAACTCTATAACCTGCATTACGTTGCCGTCCATCTCGAAAGTGATGCCGTTCTTAAAATCGCCTGCTGAAATCATAAAATCCTCCGTATTCTGCCTCTCAAAGCAAAACGTTTATTTATCTCTTCATTTCATTGTATAACAACATTTGCAAAATGTCAATACCCAAATTGCGTATATGCCGCCTTATCTGCCGGATATTACCACATTTTCTACGGAAGCGAAGGGGAGAACAGAGTTTCCGTCCTCCACGGTTTCGGCAGACACGGCGCTTATCTGCATAAGCATGTCGCGGATATTGCCGTTTATCATGGTCTCGCTTACGGCGTCCTTTATCTCGCCGTCCTCGATAAGGAAGCTGTTCTTCGCCACTGCGGAAAACTCGCCCCCGGCCGAGGGACGCCCGCCGGAAAGCCTGCCCACAAGCAGCCCCTTCTTAACGCCCTTTATAATGTCGGCCGCCTCTTTGCCGCCGCCGTCGACAACATAGCAGGGGGTTGTGTTGGGCGAGGGCTGCTTTTTCAGCTTGTTCGCGTAGTAGTGTGACAGAACAAAGCCCTGCAGCACGCCGTCCTCAATAAGGCAGAAGTCCTCGTTTAAAAAGCCCTCTGCGCTTACAACGGGGCCGTTCACAATCCGCCCGTCCTTCGGCGCAAGGCGAAGGGTCACGCCCGGGCTTGCAACGCGCTTGCCCACGCTTTCCGCCCAGGGGGAGGTACCCTCAAACAGCGCCCCGCCGGAGGCAAAGTTCCCCACGGCGTTGTCTATAAGCCAGCCGAACACGCCCGGCGTAAGCACAACCGTGCCCGTAAATTTGCCCTCTACGGGCTTTGTCTCTATCTGGCGCTGTACCTCCGCAAGCTCCTCTTCCATCCTGCCAAGCTCTATAAACGGCCTGTCAAGGTCAGTGCAGACGGCGTCGCTGCCGAAGAAGGACGAGGTCTTGTCCCCGTCGTGCGCCGAGTACATCAGCGACACGGTGTATTCCCCGCTTCTCCGCGTGTACACGGTGCCGGAGGCGTCGGCATACACGGTCTTCCTGCTGTCGTGCGATATTATCATCTGCTCCATCACTATAAGCGGGAAGCGCGTCTTTACCGTCTCCAAAAGCTCCTTCGAGCGCTCGAAAAGCTTCTCCCTGTCGCAGTCCACCGCACCGGAGACGAAGTCCCCTTTGCGGTTTTCGGCGGCGTAAACCCTGCAGTCGTCCGGCTTTGCCGCCGCCGCGGAGGCGAGGCAGTCTGCCGCGAGGGACCTTACGTCCTCTTCCTCCAAGCTTTCGGCCGAGGCGCGGCCTTCCCGCCCGCCAATCAAGGCCTGCAGAGACAGCGAGGAGCGGTACAGCGTCCTGTAAAGGCTGAAACGTCCGCTGTCGACGTTAAATTCGTTTGTGGTGACGAAGCTTGCGCGCGCTTGGGCGTTGTCCGCGCCGCCTTTCTTTAAAAGCTCAAGAGCTTTTTTGCAGGTATTTTGAAGTTTTTCCATATCCACCCCTCCTTATCTGCCGCCTATCATGACGCGGCAGCGAAGCGCAGGCCCGCCCATGCCGACGGGCATAGGCTGCTTTTTGCCGCACATGCCGCTGCTTACCCAGGTAAGCTTGTCGCCGACCATGTCCACGGTCTTAAGCATGTTGAAGGCAATACCGGAAATCGTCGTGTCAAGCAGGGCCTTGCCGAGACGACCCTTCTTTATCTCGTAGCCCATGCAGACGCCGAACATAAACTCGCCCGTCGTGTCCGCCTGGCCGTTGTTGCTGCTTGTAAGATAGTAGCCATCGTCGACGGAGGCTATCATGTCCTCCAGGCTGCTGTCCCCGGGGTGAACGGCCGTGTTGCGCATACGGACAAGCGGCTCGTCCGAGAAGGCAAAGGCGCGGGCGTTGCCAAGCGGCTCCATGCCGAAATGCCGTGCGGACTCCCTGTTGTTCATGTAGCCGACAAGCACGCCGTCCTTAATAAGCGGGGCGTCCTTTGCCTCTATGCCCTCGTCGTCGAGGTACACGGGCAGCGGCGCCGTCTCGCCGAAGGCGGTGTTTGCAAAGTCCGTAAGCGACACCAGCGGCGACGCAACAACCTGCCCTATCTTGCCGGCGGCGACGGAGCCGGCAAGCACCAAATCCGCCTCCACCGTGTGCCCTACTGCCTCGTGCGCAAGCATGCCGGACATCATGCCCCCGAGAACGCAAAGCTTTTCACCCGCGTCGGCATGCACGCCCTCCGCCTTTTGCAAAAGCTGACTGTACAGCTCGTCTACCTGCGGGTAAAGCCCCTCCGGGGAAGCGAAGTTGTCCTCAAAGCAGCCGAAGCCGCCTATGGGCAGCGTAAGGTCCACCGGCGTACCGCTTTCATGCTCCGCCGTAAGGGAGAGGTAGACGTAGCTGCGCGGGATGATGTTGTGCCCTTCGGCACCGTCGGAGGTCAGAAGCAGCTTTTCCATGCTGTCCTCCACCGCCATAACCGCACGGCTGAGCAGGCGCGGGCAGTGCTTTTCGATATACGCGTCAAGCTCCGACAAAAAGTCGATGTAAAGCTTCTGCGGTGCGTCCTTCGGGGGTGCGAAATGCTCCACCCGCGCGTAAGCGGCCCCCGGTATGGGCGGAAGGCCGTAGCCCGTGCGGTCGTCCAGGAACACGGCGTTGCCTGTGGCGGCGTCTATAACGCTTTTCGCCGCTTCCGCGCTTGTCTCCGCAAGGGAAGAGAAGCCCCAAACGCCGTCTTTGTAAACGCGCGCGCAAACGCCGCCGCTTTGCGACCTTGCGTTGTGCACCACGTCGCCCTTGAGAAGGGTAACGGCCCTTTGGCGGTTTTTCTGCGCCCTAAGCTCTACATGGGCGCCCGGTATAAAGGCCGACTTGCAGCCGTAAAGCATATCCTTGTCCATTTAATTCCTCCTTATTTGAAAGCCAAATTTGCGATGCTCATCACGATGGGTAGCGTAAACACCGACAAAACGGCGCTTAATGCCGCGCAGGCGATGCCCGTCGCCTTCCCGGCACCGTATCTTTCGGCAAGTGCGGGCGTAAGCGTTGTCGCCGGCAGCGCCGCAAGCAGCACGCACAAAATGGCCGTCCACCTGGAAATGCCGAAAATCATGCAGCCGAGCAGCACAAGAAGCGGAAGCGCCAAAAGCTTGATAAACGAGCTTATGTACACGTCGGCGTTTAAGAATACGTTTTTAAGCGGAACCTCCCGCAGCATGCTTCCCAAAACTATCATGGCAAGCGGAATCGCCATATAGCCGACAAAGCTTACGGGTACGAGTATAAAGCCGGGAAGCCTTACGCGAAGCAGGAAGAGAATAAGCCCCACCAAAGCGCCTATAACGCAGGGGTTAAGAAGCTCCGCAAGGCAGGAAAGAAAGCTCTTCCCCTTCCCGAATGAAAGCATAAACGCGCCCACCGACCACATATATACAACGGAGAAAAGCATAAAGCAGGCGGCGTAAAAGACGCCGAGGTCGGGGAAAACCGACTTAAGCAGCGGGATAGCCGCCACGCCGCAGCTTGGCAGCACCGACGCAAAGCGCAAAGACGCCGCGTCCGCAGGCCGCTTCCCCCGGAAGAGGAAGAAGACCAGAACCGTCGGCACAAGGTGCACGATTATCGCAATTACAATCACCGTCCCCATAAGCCCCACACTGCCCGACTCTACGTTCTCTTCAAAGGCGGAGACCGCAAGCAGCGGCATGCAGATGCTCATAAGGAAGACGGAAAGCCGCTTTGTAGACGGCCTGTCAAGAATGCCGAAGGCCCTTGCGGCCCATCCTATGACAAACATGACAAACAAGGCAAAGGTTTGCGTGAAAATGTTCAAAAACAGCACATCCTTTCTTTTATACACTCCTATATCTGTATTTTAGCAGTAAAAAGATGTTTTGTCAATAAAAACAGCACTTGACAAATGGGCTTTTCGCGTACTATACTGCGGATAGCGGAAAGGAGTGGTACTATGCCGCTTGCCGACAAGGCGAGACCGAAAACTTTTGACGAGGTCGCAGGGCAGAAGCACCTGCTTGGCGAAGGGCGCCCTCTCAGAAAAATGCTGGAGTCGGGGCACTACCCCTCGCTTGTGTTCTACGGGCCGCCCGGGACGGGGAAGACCACGGTTGCGGACATCATCGCAAGGCAAAGCGGGCGCCTTATGCACCGCATAAACGCCACGACCGCGTCGCTTTCCGACATAAAGGCCGCACTTGCAAGCGCAGGCACGCTTGCCGGCCAGGGCGGGATACTTCTTTACATAGACGAGATACAGTACTTCAACAAAAAACAGCAGCAGTCGCTGCTTGAGTACGTGGAGGACGGACGCGTTACGCTTATCTGCTCCACCACCGACAACCCGTTTTTCTGCATATATCCGGCGCTGCTTTCGCGCTCTGCGGTTTTCGAGTTTAAAAGCGTCCCCGCTGAGGAGATGCTTCCCGCACTGCGCCGCGGCTTTGCCATGCTTTGCGGCGAGTACGGCGAAAAACAGGCGGAGGACGGCATTTTCCCGCTTATTGCGCGCAGCGTAAACGGCGACGTAAGGAAGGCGCTTTCCCTGCTTGAAAACACGTACTTTTCCTCGGATTCCGTGCTGACGGTCGAAACGGCAAAGGAGCTTTCGGAGATGAGCGGGCTTAGCGCCGGGAGGGACGGCGACGACCACTTTGACTGTCTCTCTGCCCTGCACAAGTCCATACGCGGAAGCGACCCGGACGCTGCGGTGCACTACCTGTGCCGCGCTCTTGAGGGCGGGGACATAACCGGCGTATGCCGCAGGCTGCTTTGCGCGGCTGCGGAGGACATAGGGCTTGCGGCCCCCATGGCGGTGGTCGTTGTGGACGCCTGCGTCGACGCCGCAAACCGCGTAGGCCTGCCGGAGGCAAGGCTGCACCTTTCGGAGGCGGCCATATATTTGGCGACGCTGCCGAAGTCCAACAGCGCGTACCTTGCGTATTCCGCGGCGCTTGCAGACGTGTCGGCGGGGCTTGCGGGGCCGGTGCCGAGGCATCTGCAGAACGTGCACGCCGACGGCGTGGGCGAGGAGAGGGAGCAGGGCTACAAGTACCCTCACAATTTTCCCAACCACTATGTAAAGCAGCAGTACCTTCCGGACTGCTTAAAGGGCAAAAAATACTACAAATACGGGGACAACCGCACCGAACAAGCGGCTAAAGAATATCACGAAAGGCTTACCGGCGAGAAGCAGGTTGACAAATGAGGTGAATACAACAAAGTCCGAAGAAGGACCTATTAAAGGCGACGGGTACATTCCCGATTACGAGCCGCTCTTTGCGGAGGAAAGCCAAAAGGGCGGCAGCGGCGGCATTATATGGCTTATCATGAAGCAGCATATGGCGAAGATAATTCTTTCGTCCGTGATGTTTATCATAAAGGCAAGCCCCGTGTGGATTATACCCGTCATCTCCGCCGACGTTATAAACGTAATTGTCGAGGGCGGAGAAGGAGCAATGCACAAGGTGCTTCTTTACATGCTTGTGCTGTTTGTGCTTATCGCGCAGAACATACCGACGCACATGGTTTACGCCCGGTATACCGACACCATGCTGCGCACGATAGGCGCAGGGCTTAGGAACACGCTTATAAAGAAGCTGCAGCACCTGTCGCTTTCCTACCACAAGGAGATAGAATCCGGCCGTGTGCAGTCAAAATTCATGCGCGACATAGAGGCCATAGAGTTTTTGAACCAGCAGATCATTAAAAGCGTTCTGCCAAGCATTTTGGGAATCATCGTCTCGATGGGCATTACGATATACAGAAGCCCCGTTGTTGCAGGCTTCTTCGTCGTAGTGGTTCCCTGCAACGTGGTGCTTGTTCGCGCCTTCCGCAAGAAGATGCAGGAGACGAACCACCGCTTCCGCGTGGAGTCGGAGGACATATCGGCAAAGGTCTCCACAATGCTGGAGATGATACCCGTCACGAAGGCGCACGGGCTTGAGGATCACGAGATTCGCAGCCTCGAACACAACATCACCCGCCTTAAGCTGAGCGGGCTGCTGCTTGACAGGGCAAACGCCTACTTCGGGTCGGTCGCCTGGGTCGTAAGCCGCGCGCTTTCCGGCCTGTGCCTGCTGTTTACCGCCTGGCTTGCTATAAAGGGAAAGCTGCCTGCGGGCGACATCGCCATGTTCCAGACCTATTTCAACTCCATAAGCAACGACGTGCAGAATCTTGTAAACGTCTACCCGCAGCTGACAAAGGGGCTGGAATCGATACGCTCCGTCTCGGAAATTGTGCTTTCCGACAAGGTGGAGGACAACAGGGGCAAGCAGAAGGTGAAAAGGCTTGGCGGCAGCATACGCTTTGAAAACGTCAGCTTCCGCTATCACGACGGCAACGAGGACATGATAAAGAATCTGTCCTTCGAGGCGAAGGCGGGGGAGTGCATTGCCTTTGTCGGCGCCTCCGGCAGCGGCAAGACCACCGTTATGAACATGATAATAGGCTTCCTTCAAGCCACGGAGGGCAGGGTTCTTGTCGACGGCAAGGACATAAAGGGGCTGAACCTGAGCAGCTACAGGCACCACATCTCCGTCGTACCGCAAAGCAGCATACTCTTCACCGGCACGGTGAGGGAAAACATACTGTACGGCATGGACGGCGTGTCGGAGGCAGAGCTTATGCGCGTTGTAAAGCTTGCCAATATCGAGGAGTTCCTGCCGCAGCTTCCGAACGGGCTTGACACGGTCATCGGCGAACACGGCAACAAGCTTTCCGGCGGGCAGAAGCAGCGCATATCCATAGCCCGCGCGATAATACGCAACCCGGAGATACTTATCCTCGACGAGGCGACAAGCGCGCTTGACAACATATCGGAGTACCAGGTTCAAAAGGCGATAAACAGCCTTATAAAGGACAGGACGACGTTTATCGTCGCGCACAGGCTTTCCACCATACGCGGCGCAGACAAGATAATTGTTATGGAAAACGGCGTTGCGGTCGAGTCCGGCAGCTACGAGGAGCTTATGGAAAAGCACGGCAAGTTCTACGAGCTGAAAGCGCTAAGCGAAATGCGCCCACCGGTAGAAGAGTTTATATAAGCAAAAAAACGGAGCCGACAGCTCCGTTTTTTTGTTTCAAAATATCTTGTATATAAGCCAAATTATTCCGTAAACGACGGGTTGGTGCAGCACGTAGATGTGCAGCGAATACCGCCCGCAAAGCCTGAAAAAGCGCACGACGGCGTTTTCGCCTATCTTCTCGGGCAGAAGGCTGCGCTTTTCGCGGTAAAGCGTCCTGCCTAAGGCGATGCCCGCAAGGAAGTAGCCTACGTTGGGGAAGATTGGGAAGCTGTCTGCAATGTTTGCGCCTTTTACCGTAAACCCGATGACGGAAAGCGGGACAAAGTCGACGGGGTCCATCGCGCGGAAGACGTACCCTATGGCTATGAACGCCGCCGCAATGGCGCATATCGCCGCAGTCGGCAGGCGCTTAAATAGCGGGTAAAGGATCATGCAAAGCCCCAAAAGGTGGAGAATGCCGAAATATATGTAGCCGAAGTCTTCGGAAACGAAGGCCGTCAGCGCCGCCATAACCGCGCTTATCGCAAAGCCGAAGCCCAAAACCGTAAGCCCACGCTTGACAGAGCGCGACCCTAAGGTGGCGCATATCCCGGACAGGACGATGAACAGAATAGAGCCGTAGTCCTTTGCTATGCGGTAAACCGGGCCGGGGTTTATGTCCGCGCCGAAAAGCACCGTAAGGTCGAAGACGGCGTGGACGGCGACCATGCACAGTATGAAGAGTCCGCGGAAGGCGTCAAGCTCCCATATGCGGCTTTTTTTTGCTGAATTTTCCAAAATCGGCACACCTCCCTTTTTAATTTAACATATAACGGGCGATTTTACAAGCAATTTTGCACTAAAAATTTTTACAATCCGCTGCACAAGCCGCAGCTGCGAGTATTACAGTTTTTGTTTGCGCTAAAGCCAAACCGAAGATGCACAATAAAAACGCGAAGGAGACAAAAAATTTTAAAAAGGAGAGAGACAAAAAATGAAACTAAAAATAACGGCTGCTGTGGTTTTTGCGCTTTTTGCGGCGCTCTTGCTTGCGGAGGAACGGCAAACCCTTGCGCAGGCTGCCCTGCGTGACGACGCGGCGACGCAGCTTTTAAAGCTTACAAACGCGCTGCGCGCCGAGGACAGGAAGGCACCGCTTGCGCTTGACGAAAGCCTTTGCGCGGCGGCGCAGCTTAAGGCGGACGAGATGGCGGAGAAAGGATATTTTTCCCACATAAGCCCCGTGTACGGAAGCCCCGCCAAGCTGCTTTCACACCTCGGAATCAGCTGCGGGCAGATAGGCGAGAACATGGCAAAGGGCTACCCGACCGCCGAGGAGGCCGTGGCCGCCTGGATAAACGGCAGCGGACACCTTAAAAACATCCGCTGCGAGGGCTTTAAGCGCACCGGCATAGGATACAACGCGGAGCACGGCATCTGGGTGCAGATTTTTACGGACTGAAAAAAAGAAAAGCGGGGGTTTTGGTTCCCCCGCTTCCTCTCACTTTGACTTTTCCCGTATATTCACTATCCGAAGAATCGTCGGGCTTAAGACGATGTTTGTCAAAAGCTCGAACACAAAATTAAGCCCTACGAATCCCACCAGGATGTACATAAATACGGACTTTCCGTTCGCAGACGCCATGTCGCGCACTGCGTCCATAAAGAACGCAAGACAGCCCAGGATGAATATTCCGGTGTTGACCACCGGGCACACAACGGCGCTTGCGACGATTGCTACATAGCGGTTTTTGCCCTTAAGCAGCTTGTAAACAAGCCCCGCGCAAAGGCCGCACATTGTGCCCTTGACCATAACGGTTATAACCGTACCGGGAAGGGAAAGCCCTACCCAAAACGCCGCGTCGGGCGTAAGGAAGAACACCGCGCCGGAAACTGCGCCCAAAAAGGCGCCGACCGCCGGCCCGCAAAGGGCGCCGCCAAGCACCACGGGGATAAGGGTAAGCGATATCGAGGCGAGGCCGCCGATCTTGATAAAGCCCCCAAAGTAGGCGAGAACCGCCACGATTGCCGCGAGCAATGCCGTAAGCACAAGCTTTTTGGTTTGCTCTTTACTAAGTTGTTTTTGCATGGAAAAACCTCCTTGTTGTCGTCCGCCCCATACGGCGGTACAACACATTAAAATATTTATATTATCCGCCCCAATGCGGGTAATATCAAGCTTTGTTTTTGTGATACAGAATATTCAGCCCCTTTAAGACGAGGTGCTCGTCCAAAAGCATCTGCCTTCTGCAAAGAGGCACGAGGACGGAAGCCATGCCGCCGGTCGCGCAGACCTTCAAAGGCTCGCCGTACTCTTCGTTTATGCGGTCGATCATGCCGTCGATAAGCGCGGCGTTGCCGAAAAGCACGCCGGAGCGCATGCAGTCCACGGTGTTTTTGCCTATGACGGAGGGCGGCACCTCCAGGCTTATTTTCGGAAGCTGCGCCGTCCCGTCCGAAAGGGCGGAAAGCCCCATAAGCACGCCCGGGATGATGGAGGTGCCTATAAATGCGCCCTCTCCGTTCACCACGGTCATTTTGGTCGCCGTGCCCGCGTCCACAATAAGGCAGGGGCCGCCGTACAGGAAGTACGCCGCCGCAGCCGCCGCTATTATGTCCGCACCGACGGAGGAGGGCACCTCGCACCTTATGCCGATACCGCTTTTTATGCCCGGGCCTACGAAAAGCGGCCGCTTCGAGAAGGCGGTATGCACCGCCTCCTTCACCGCCGCGTTAAGCTGCGGCACCACGGATGCGGCCATAACGCCATCTATGTCCCTTGCGTTTACCTTGTTAAGCGCAAGGGCGCCGAGGAGCTTTACCGCAAGCTCGTCGCCGGTGCAGGCGGGGTTTGTCGATATGCGCGAGACGAAGCGAAGGCTGTCCCCTTCAAAGCCGCCAAGCGTTATATTGGAGTTCCCCGCGTCAACGGTCAGTATCATACTCTTCCACCGCCCCTATCAGTCACAGCAGGGGTCCTCCTTCGGAGGAACGGGGTCGTCCTTTGCGGGCTTCGTTACGCTGCCAAGCCCGCTTACCTCCGAAAACATGACGTTTGCCTTCGTCATGTCAACGGCGTCTGTCGGCACTATTATCTTCGAGGCCTTGCCGTTGGACATCGCCACAAGCGCCTCGTACTTCTTAAGCTCCAGCACAATGGGGTTTACGCCCGCTTCTACCAGCGCTTTAAGACCGTCTGCCTCTGCCTTTTTGGAAAGGTATATCGCGCGCGCTTCGCCCTCTGCGCGGGCTATGCGTGCGTCGCGTTCGCCCTCTGCGGCAAGGACTGCGGCCTGCTTTTCGCCCTCTGCGCGGGTTATCGACGCGGCCTTGTGTCCCTCGGCCTGAAGCAGGGTTTCACGCCTGTCGCGCTCTGCCTTCATCTGCTTTTCCATGGCGTTCTGTATCTCCGCGGGCGGTATGATGTTCTTAAGCTCCACGCGGTTTACCTTAATGCCCCACTTGTCCGTTGCGTCGTCAAGTATGGTTGTCATTTTGGCGTTTATCGTATCGCGGGAGGTAAGCGTACCGTCAAGCTCCAGCTCGCCGACGAGGTTCCTAAGCGTCGTCGCGGCGAGGTTGGAAAGCGCGGAAATGGGGTTCACGGCACCGTAAGCGTACATTTTCGCGTCGAAAATGGCGAAGTATATGACGGTGTCGATCTGCATGGTTACGTTATCCTTCGTGATAACGGGCTGCGGGGGCGAGTCAAGAACCTGCTCCTTAAGCGTCACCTTTTTCGCTATCTTTTCAAGGAAGGGGATCTTTACGTGTACCCCCGCGTCCCAGGTCACCTTGTACTTACCGAGAAACTCGATAACGTACTGGTACGCCTGCGGCACTATCTTGATGTTGGCCAGGATCAAAATGATGACGACCACAACCACGGCTCCTACAGCAACTACTGCGGGATTGATGTAAATTCCTTCTGCCGGCATAAAAGCATCTCCTTTTCTTTTGTTTATTTTATTCGCCTTTCGGCGTTTTTTATGCATTTACACGCGCTGCGACAGTCTTTCTATTGCGTCGTCCCTGAAGCTTTCCCAGCTTCCGTCCGCAAGGGAGGCGCGTATCTGCTCCATAAGTCTGTTGTAAAAGTACAGGTTGTGGTAGACGCAAAGCCGCATGGCGAGAAGCTCGCGCGCCTTAAACAGGTGGCGTATGTAGGCGCGGCTGTAGGTTTTGCACACCTCGCAGTCGCAGTGCGGGTCTATGGGAAGCGGATCCTTCAAAAACTTGCGGTTGTTCAGGTTAAGCATTCCCCCGTGCGTGAAGACGTTGCCGTGCCTTGCGTTGCGGGAGGGCATGACGCAGTCGAAAAAGTCGACCCCTCTGTCCACCGCCTGCAGTATGTTCACCGGCGTGCCCACGCCCATAAGGTAGCGCGGCCTGTCCCCGGGCATATAGGGCTCCACCGCCTCTATGATGCGGTACATCTCGCCCTCCGTCTCGCCCACGGCAAGGCCGCCTATGGCGTAGCCGGGAAGGTCAAGCTCGCTTATCCTTTTCATGTGCTCTATGCGTAGGTCGGCGTATATGCCGCCTTGATTTATGCCCCAAAGAAGCTGCTCTTTGTTTATCGTTTCGTCAAGTGCGTTAAGCCGCGCCATCTCCGCTTTGCAGCGGTGAAGCCAGCGCACGGTGCGCGCACAGGAGCGCTCTATATACCCCTTGTCGGCGGTGGAAACGCAGCACTCGTCAAAGGCCATTGCGATGGTGGAGGCTATCTTCGACTGTATCCTCATGCTCTCCTCCGGGCCCATGAATATGCGCGCGCCGTCGAAGTGCGAGGCAAAGGTCACGCCCTCTTCCTTTATGTTCCTGAGAGGGGCAAGCGAAAACACCTGAAAGCCGCCGCTGTCGGTAAGAACGGGTCTGTCCCAGTTAAAGAACTTGTGTATACCGCCAAGCTCGTATATAACGTCCTCGCCCGGGCGGACGTGCAGGTGATAGGTGTTGCTAAGCTCCACCTGGCAGCGTATCTTTTTAAGGTCAAGCGTCGATACCCCGCCCTTTATGGCGGCAGAGGTGCCGACGTTCATAAAGACGGGCGTCTGTATGTCCCCGTGAACTGTCGAATAGGTGCCAAGCCTTGCGCGGCCGACCTTTTTGTGCAGGGTGAATTTTGCCATTTATATGTTCTCCTATCTGTCAAACCACTTGTCCGCCTCGCGCTTAGTGAACACCTTTGCAACGGGGCGCCCGTGCGGGCAGTACTTGATGCTGCCGTCTTCAAACAGCCGGTCGATTATCCACATGTTGTCGTGCTTTTCGCTGTGCACGCCCGCCTTTACGGCCGCCTTGCAGGCCATTGTGTAAAGCGCCCTGTCGCACCGTTCCGAAAAGGGCAGCGCCCCGCCCGTGGCGAACGACGACGCAAACTCCTCAAGCAGCGCCGCAATGTCCCCGGCGTCCTTCAAAGACGCCGGCAGCGAGCGAACGGCCACGCTCCCGCCGCCGAACTCGTCAACCTCAAAGCCAAGCGAGTACAGGTAGTCCCTGTTCTGCATTATAAGCGCCGCGTCCTCCTCCGAAAGGTTCGCCACAAGTGGGGAAAGCAAAACCTGACTTTCCGCATGGGTGCTTTTGCGAAGGGATTCGTAAAGTATGCGCTCGTGCGCCGCGTGCTTGTCTATTATGTAAAGCGCTTCCTTTGTCTCGGCTATCAGATAGGCGTCGAACGCCTCGCCGATGTAGCGGTGTTCGGGTGCCTTTTCCATCTCCGCTTGCCTAAAGGTCTCGGCCATGGAGGACGAGTGCAGGGTGACCGTCGTCACCGCCTTCGGCACGTCTATGTGCACAGTTGCTGCCGGCTCTTCGCCGTCCTCTTCCGTCTCAAAGTCGCTTGCTTTAAACACCGCGTCGGACTGCTTCATCCTCGGCGTATCGAAGGCGGGCTGCGGAAAAGCGGGAGTCTCACGCTTAATTTCCGCCGGCTTTGCAAGCACGTCGCTTTCGTCACCGGTGAAGGCGTCCTTCTTCTGCAGGGCAGAGCGCACCGCGTAGTAAACCGCCTCGTAAACAAGGCGCTCGTTTGCAAACTTTATCTCCGTCTTCGCGGGGTGTACGTTCACGTCCACAAAGCGCGGGGGCACGGTCACGAACAGCACGCAGGCCGGGTACCTGTCGTGCGGGATATAGCTTTTAAACGCCTCTTTAAGCGCGGCCTGCACGGTCTTTGAGATTATGTACCTGCCGTTGACGAAGACGTTTTGGAAGGTGCTTCTGCCCTTTGCGGCGTCCGGGGAAGAGACAAAGCCCGAAACCGCCACGTCCTCCGCTTCGCCCTTTACGGGGAGAAGCGAGCGCGCGAAAGACGCCCCGAAGGCCTCTGTAACCGTCCGCTTTACGTCGCCGCTGCCGCTTGTGGCAAACCTTTCCTCCCCGTCGCTTGTAAAGCGCACGGAAACGCCGGAGTTCGACACCGCAAGCCTTTCCGCCACAGAGCGGCAGGCCGCAGCCTCCGCCGCGTCGCGCTTTAAAAACTTGCGCCTTGCGGGGGTGTTGTAGAAAAGCCCCTCCACAAGCACCGTCGTCCCCTCCGGGCAGCCGACCTCGTCAACGCTTACGCCGCCTTCGTCGCTTGTAAGCACGTTGCCGAAGGGAAGGCCGCTTTGCCTTGATATAATGCACATCTTCGAAACTGCGGATATTGCGGCAAGCGCCTCCCCGCGGAAGCCGAGGGTCATAACGCCGTCTATGTCCGCACCGCTTTTTATCTTGCTTGTCGCGTGCCGAAGCAGCGCCTTGGGCAGGTCGTTTTTCGATATGCCGCACCCGTCGTCGCTTACGCGTATAAGGGTGATACCGCCGTCCTTTATCTCCGCGCTTATGCTCTTCGCGCCTGCGTCCACGGCGTTTTCCATAAGCTCCTTAAGCGCGGCTGCGGGTCTTTCCACAACCTCGCCGGCGGCTATCATGTTGGCACTTGCGGCGTCTAAAACGTTTATAATGTCCATTGTCTCACAGCTCCGCCTTCTTCTTAAGCTCGTACAAAAGCCCCATTGCCTCTATGGGAGTAAGCGTGTTTATGTCCGTCTCGCGCAGCTTTTCCGCAATCTCCGCCTCCGCAAGGGAAGCAAAGCTTACGTTCCCGTCCGTCTCCCCGGCGGGAAGCGCCTTCTTTTTAACGGGAGCCGTCCCCTCCAGCGAGCGCAGTATCGCCTTTGCGCGCGTAACGACCTCGTCGGGAACGCCCGCAAGCTTTGCAACCTCTATGCCGTAGCTGTCGTCCGTAGCCCCGCGCACTATCTTGCGTAAGAAAACAACGTCGTCACCGCGCTTTTTGGCCGCCACGTTGTAGTTCACCATGCCGTCTATCTCCCCCTCAAGGGAGGTCAGCTCGTGATAGTGGGTGGCGAAAAGCGTCTTCGCGCCTATGCGCTTCACCGTGTATTCAAGCGCCGCGCGGGCGATGCTCATCCCGTCGTAGGTGGAGGTTCCGCGTCCTATCTCGTCGTAAATTATAAGGCTTTTGGCGGTGGCGTTTTTTAAAATCGCCGCAAGCTCGTTCATCTCCACCATAAAGGTAGAGCTGCCGGTCGCAAGGTCATCCGACGCGCCGACCCTTGTAAACACCCTGTCAAGCACGCCTATGCGCGCCGACTTTGCCGGCACAAACGAGCCTGTCTGCGCCATTATGGCGATAAGCGCAATCTGCCGCATGTAGGTGGATTTGCCCGCCATGTTGGGGCCTGTTATAAGGGCAAGCCTGTTTTTTGCCGTGTCAAGGGACGTGTCGTTGGGGACGAAAAACGCATCCCCCATGAACTTTTCCACCACGGGGTGGCGACCGTCCTTTATTTGTATAACGTCGCTGTCGTCCACCTCCGGCCTTGTGTAGCCGGCGCTTGACGCAAGCCTTGCGAGGGACAGGAACACGTCCGTCTCCGCCAAGGCCGCGGCCGTTTGCTGTATTCTCTTAAGCCTGTCAAGTATGTAGTTCCTAAGCGCGCAGAAAAGCTCGTATTCAATGGCCGCGTCCCTGTCCTTTGCGCCTATGACGCGGCTTTCCATGTCCTTAAGCTCCTGCGTTACAAAGCGTTCGCAGTTGACAAGGGTCTGGCGGCGTATGTAGCGTTCCGGCACGTTTTCGCAAAACGACTTCGACACCTCTATGTAATAGCCGAAAACCTTGTTGTATCCGACCTTAAGCGTGCGTATGCCGGTTTTCTCCTTCTCCTCGGCCTCTATGCGGGATATCCAGGCTCTGCCGTCGGTCATCATGCTGCGCAGCTCGTCTACGGAGCTGTTCGCACCGCTTTTTATTATGCCTCCCTCGCGCAGTGTAACGGGCGGGTCCTCCGCAATGGTTTTTTCTATGCTGAGACCTATGTCCTCCAGCGTGTCAAGCGAGCCGCAAAGCCCGACAAGAGCCTCGCTTTTAAAGACGGAGAGGGCGCGTTTAAGCGGATCTAAGCGCAGTATCGACGCTTCAAGCGCCTTAAGGTCGCGCGCGTTGGCGCTGCCGTACACAAGGCGGGTGGAGATGCGCTCCATATCCACCATGCCGCGAAGAAGGTTCCCGATTTCCTCCATGCCCTCTGCGCTGTTTTTAAGCTCCTCAACGGCGGAAAGACGCCTGTTTATCGCCCGCGAGGAGAGAAGCGGCCTGTCCAGCCACTGCTTTAAAAGCCTTGCACCCATGCCGGTGCTTGTCTTGTCCATCACCCAAAGAAGGCTTCCGCGCTTCTCGCCGGAGCGCATGCTTTCCGTAAGCTCTAAGTTGCGGCGGCTGAACGCGTCAAGCCGCATAAAGGCGCTGCACTTGTAGTATTTTATCGGCTTTATATAGCCAAGGTCCGTCTTCTGCGTCCGCTTTATGTAGGCTATAAGCCTTGCTGCGGCCTTCTCCGCAAGCTCGCCGGGGGCACCGGCAGAGGTGTACTCTGTGGATTTGTCGTCGTCCTCTGCGCTTATGAGCGCGTGAAATTTGTTTTTTAAAACCTCAAGCGTCTCTATGGGCGCGTCGGAGGGAACCACCGCTTCCGACGGGGAGTATGCGGAAAGCTCTGCCATAAGGGCAGCGTCCTTTTCCTCGCCGGAAAACTCCGTTGCGTACACTTCCCCCGTCGACACGTCCGCAAAGGCAGCGCCGAATCCGTCCGGGGCGAAGGAAAGAGAGGCAAGGTAGTTGTTGCTTCCGTCCTTAAGGTACCCGCCCTCCGTCACGGTGCCGGGGCTTACTATGCGGACAATGCCGCGCTTTACAAGCCCCTTTGCCGCCTTCGGGTCCTCAAGCTGCTCGCATATCGCAACGCGGTAGCCGCGCCCGATAAGCTTTGTAAGGTAGCTTTCCACGGCGTGGTAGGGAACGCCGCACATCGGCGCGCGCTCTCCGTCGCCGCTGTCGCGCGCGGTAAGCACAAGCTGCAGCTCCTCCGACGCGGTTTTTGCGTCGTCATAGAAAAGCTCGTAAAAATCCCCAAGGCGGAACATCAAAAGGCAGTCGGGGTTTTCGCTTTTTATCTGCATGTATTGCTGAATCATCGGCGATAAGGCCATATCTGTATCCGCCTCCTTTTAACTTTTTTGTTTAGTGGCAGCCGTGGCAGCTGTGGCAGTCTCCCGTGCAGCCCCCGTCCCCGCTGTCGGGCACGACGTAGGACATAAGAGCCTTGTTTATCTCGCCCAAAAGCTCGTTAAGCCTGTTTTCCGCAACCGCAAGGGTCTTCATTTTTTCCGATGCCATTATCTTATCGTAAAGCGCGTTTACGCGGCTTTGTATGCTGTTTATAAGGGTTTCGTCCCTGTCCTCTTTAAGCTGCTGCTCGTCAAGGAGCATCCTTTGCACGTTGTACTCGTTGACGGCGGCCGTAATCTCCGTGTCCTCTACATAGGCCTTCCTCGCCTCGGTGTACTCTGCAACGACGGGTTCGTTTTGAAGCGCCTTGCCGAAATTGTCAAGAAGTGTCTGCAGATAGTTGTCCATGTGTTTTATGTTTCCTTTCAAATTTGTTCTTTTTCTGCTGTGCCGGAAAGCGTGTAGGCCTGCACCCCGTCCACGCGTACGTTTAAAAACCTACCGGATTTTGCCTTTTCCTCGGGGAAGCCCTCCGGCAGGGCGAAGGTTATAATCTTATTGTGCCCGGTTCTGCCGGTGTATATGCCGTTTTCGCAGCCGTCGCTTAAAACCTTAAGCGTCCTTCCCGCAAAGCGTCGGTTCAGCTCCGACGCGCGCTTGTTCTCCAGCTCCGACAGGCGGGCAAAGCGCGCCGTCTTGACCTCGTGTGGGATCTGCTCCATCTTAGCGGCGGGCGTACCCGGGCGCGGGGAGTAGACAAAGGCGAAAAGCATGTCAAAGCCCACGGCGTCCACCGCCTTAAGCGTGTTTTCAAACTCCTCCTCCGTCTCCGTGGGGAAGCCGCATATTATGTCGCTTGTAAGCGCTGCGTCCGGCAGCTTTTCCCTTATATACGCCGCCTTTTCCATGTACTGCTCTACGGTGTAGCGGCGGTTCATCATCTTAAGTATGCGGTTGTCGCCGGACTGCATAGGCAGGTGGAAGTGCGGCGCTATCTTCGGGCTCGACGCCATCACGTCCACAAGCTCCCTTGTCGCGTCCTTCGGGTGCGAGGTCATAAACCGCAGCAGATAGTCGCCCTCAAAGCCCGCGGCCTTTTCAAGAAGCTTCGGGAAGCTTAAGTCCCCGTCATACGAGTTCACGTTCTGCCCCAAAAGCGTTATGTCCTTGTATCCGCTTTTTACAAGACCTTCAATCTCCGCAAGCACGTCCTTGCTTTTCCTGCTTCTCTCCCGCCCGCGCACGTAGGGAACCACGCAGTAAGAGCAGAAGTTGTTGCAGCCGTACATGATGGGCACCCAGGCCTTGTAGCTGCTTTCCCTAAGAGAGGGCACTCCCTCCGCCACGGTGCCGAACTCGTCATGCGAGCCTCCGCTTATGTAAACGCCGTGCTTTTCGCCCAGAATGGCGTTCTTTACCGTCTCCGGCAGGGTGTGAAGCCTGTCCGTACCGAAGATTATATCTATGTAGGGGTAGCTTTTTAATATTTGCTCCCTTCTGTGCGGCTGCTCTGCCATGCACCCGCAGACGGCGGTTATAACGCTTTTGTCGCGTTCCTTTATCTTGCGCAAAGCCCCCGCCTTGGAAAGCGCCTTAAGCTCCGCATGCTCCCTTATCGCGCAGGTGTTGAAGATAATAAGCTGCGCGTCGTCTATGCTTTCCGCCTTGGTGTAGCCCATAAGCGACGCAAGGCCGAGAAGCCGCTCGCTGTCCGCCTCGTTCTGCTGGCAGCCGAAGGTGGAGACAAAGACCTTCTTACCCTCGCCTATAAGGGAACGAACCTCCCTTGCAATCGCAAGCTGGCGCTTTATCTCTTCCTCGGGAACGAAAATACCGTTTTGCATAAGCTTTTCCTCAAAACGCCGTCGCAACGGCTTTAAGCGAGGCTTTAAGCCCCTCGCTGTAAATGGGGCTGTATTCGTTTAAGCTGTTGAAGCCCACGCCGCCCAAGGCGGTTGTGGAGTGTATGAAAAGCCCGTCCCCTATGTACACCGCAACGTGACCGGGGAAGAAAAGCAGGTCGCCCTCTTTTGCCTCTTTTATGTCTATTGTGCGCAGAAGCGGCGAGCGCTCTATATGCGCGTCCCTGTATATGTGCAGCCCGTTCATGTAGTAGCTCATAAATGCAAGACCGCTGCAGTCTATCCCGCAGGCCGTCTTACCGCCCCAGCGGTACCCGGTGCCGAGGTATAGACGCGCCGTGTCCGTTATGTCGCGCCGCAGGGTCGCCTCGTCCCTCTCCCTATTTATGTATTCCGCCGGCACTATGTTTTTGCGGTGGAGGTAGAAGACCTTCCCGTCTATAGTGCGCGCTGCGGCGTATCTCTCCGTCCCGCCGTCTTCGTCTATCTTAATAAGGCTTCCGCGCGGAAGGTCAAGGGCGGCCCTGCGGCAGTTCTTCGGCTCGTAAAGCAGCTCGCCGAAGGCGCTTGTCACGACGTGCGTCGGGGTGTACTTTGCCTCCGTTACGCAGTCCTCGGGGACGTAGCCCTCATAGTCGTAGTCCGTGTGGACGCGGCAGAAGCCGTTTTTCCTTTCAAGCACTTCCGCCTTCTGGCCGTAAAACGCCTCGTCTGCGTATTCGGACGCTGCATCTGCCTCCTTGTATATCGGTGTAAGCGGCTTACAGAACGTGTATTCCATGGTGTATTTCCTTTCGGTATCTTTAAAAATTGCAAAAATTTGCTTTGTCTAAACGGCTTTTCTTCGGCACAAGCTATCGGTGTTAAAGAAAAACTTTTTTAGGATATGATGTGTTTTGAAAATTATAAAATCCGCAGCCTTCCTCCTGTCGCTGTCGCTGCTTGTGCCCTCGGCCGCAGACAGGGGAAGCGTGTACAACTGGTACTTTAAGGCCGGGGAGGACGGCGGCAGGCCGATGGTCTTCGGCGGAAGCACAATGCCCGACAAATACGGAACTATATACCTCGGCAACCCCGACGACAAGGTCATCTACCTGACCTTCGACGCCGGCTACGGCTGCGAAAGCCTTGACAATATACTTGAAACCCTCAAAGAAGAGGACGTAAAGGCAAGCTTTTTCATACTCCCGGCGCTGGTCAAATACGCCCTTCCCACGGTAAAGCGCATGGAGGAGGACGGCCACCTTATAGCAAACCACACCTACAGCCACAAAAATCTGTCGCGTGTCACCGATATAGAGGAGCTTAAAAAGGAGCTTACGGACCTTGAGGACTATTGCCGCGCAGAGGCGGGAATAGAGATAGCAAAGTTCGTGCGTCCCCCGGAAGGGGCGTTTACCGAGCAGACGCTTGCCTTCTGCCGCGAGCTTGGCTACACCCCGGTGTTCTGGTCCTTTGCCTACGCAGACTGGGACGAGCGTAAACAGCCCGACCCCGAAAGCGCAAAGCAGAAGATACTGAAAAACGCCCACAACGGCGAGGTCATGCTCCTCCACCCCAACTCCCGCACAAACGCCGCAATTTTGGGGGATGTCATAAAAGAGCTTAAAAATCGGGGCTACAGCTTTAAAACCCTTGACGGGTTCGACAAAGCCGCGATGTCCACAGAGCTTTACGAAAAGCTAAACGGCAAAGGCCTTCTTTATTCCGGAAACGCCGAAAAGGAGGACTGCATTGCCCTTACCTTCGACGACGGGCCGCACGCAAAGCTTACGGACGAGATACTCGGCATCCTTGACGGGTACGGCGCGAAGGCCACCTTCTTTATGATAGGCGAGAACGTAGAGCAAAACCCGGAAGTCGCCCGACGCGTCCTTGCCGCAGGGCACGAGGTGGGGAACCACACCTACAGCCACAGGAAGGCGTCTTCCATGTCCGTGCCGGAGCTTGAATCTGAAATAAAGAAGGCGGAAGACGTCTTCCTACGCGAGCTTAACTATAGACCCAAGCTCTTCCGTCCCCCGGCCGGGGACATAGACGAAGCCGGAATGGAAGCCGCAGCAGCTCTCGGCTTTACCGGCGTGCTCTGGCGGGTCGACACGCGTGACTGGGCGCACCCTTCGGTGCAGCAGATAGTAAACACCGTAAAAAGGGGCGTTAAGGGCGGGGACATAGTGCTTTTCCACGACTATATATCGGGGGAAAGCCCCACGCCGCAGGCGCTTAGAGAGCTGCTCCCGTACCTTACCGAAAGGTATAAGCTTGTCACCGTGTCGGAGCTGATAAGTTAAATGATCGGCCTCTCTGCACCAAGTGCCGCAAGTCCCGTAAGCCCCATAAGACGGCGGGTTTTGGAAGCGTCGCACTTGTAGCTTAAAACGCCCGTAAACATGTACTCTCCGCCCGGGCGGCGAAGCACGGCAATGTCGTTGTAAACCTCCGGAATGTTTCCGCCCTTGCCGTAATACTCTATCTCCGGGTCGAAAATGTAGCGAACTATGCGCTCTACGCCCTTGTGGCGGCGCATGATGTCCCTGCCCGTGGGGTGCGCCATTACAAAGCGCATCGCCTTAAGGCAGTCGTTTAAGGTTATGATGTTGTCCTCGCCGCGTTCCGCCGCCTTGTAGTCCAGCATCTTACGGCCTATAACCGTCTTATCCGTGCCAAGCACGTTCTTGCAGAACGAGTTAAGCGCGTCAAAACCCGCGTCGGCAAAGAGCGCGTTTGTGGCACTGTTGTCGGAAAAGCTCATCATGTATATCAAAAGCTCTCTTACCGTGGCTTTTGTAAGGGTAAGCTCCGTCATTATGCTGGTGCCGATAAGGGCCTTGCGCGGAAGCTCTATCTCCCTTTCAAGGTCGCCGCCGACGGCGAGATAATATGCAAGCACAAAGGTCTTTATAACGCTTGCGCTTTTAAACGGCTTGTCTGCGTTGTGGCTGTACATGGGCGCCTTGCCCTCTTCAAGCGGGCATATAAGCACGCCGTTGCCTTCTTCAAAGTATTTTTGTAATTCCAAGACCTTTACCTCCCGTGTGTATGTCTATATTTTTGCCGTCGTATTCGACGGAAGCCTCTATTTTGTACGGCTTGCAAAGGTAGGGCGGGTCAAGGTCAAGGCAGTCTATCCCAAAGGCCGCCGCAAAATGAGCTGCCGCAGTGACGCTTACCGGCCCCTCCATCATGCAGCCCAGCATGCAGGGAATGCCGTTTTCCGAGGCGACCTTGTGTATCCTCTTCGCCCCGTAAATGCCGCCGCACTTCATAAGCTTTATGTTTACCATGCTGCAGCCGCCCATCTTTATAAGCCTTTCGGCCTCCTCTGCGGAAAAAACGCTTTCGTCCGCAAGGACGGGGAAGGGAACCGCGCGCGTGACGGCTGCCATACCTTCAAGGTCGGTGTAAAGCACCGGCTGCTCCACAAGCTCTATGTTCATGCCCATATCGGCAGCCGCCGAGCAGACGTATACCGCGTCGCTCACGCTCCAGGCCTGGTTCGCGTCCAAACGGACGGATACCGTCTCCCCGAAGACCGGGGAGAGGGCCTTAAGCCTTTTTACGTCCTCCTCCTTCGGGCCGCCAAGCTTGACTTTAATTGCGGTAAAGCCCGCAGAGATATGCTTTTTTGCCTCTGCCGCCATCTCCTCCGGAGTGCCGAGGCTAACGGTTGCGTCGGTTTCCAGGTGCTTCGCACCCGCTTTCCCGCCGAGATACTCGAAAAGCGTCAGCCCCTTTTCGGCCGCAAGCAGGTCGTGCAGGGCTATGTCTATAGCCGCCTTGGGGCTTGAATTGTGGAAAAGCGTTTTCTGCACGGCAGGCAGAAGCTCCTCGCTAAGCTCCGCCCCTATAAGAAGCGGCTTGTAAAACTCCTCTATCGCGTAGAGTATCGACCCAACCGTGTCCCCGGTTATGACGGGGGTCGGCGCACAGGCGCCGAAGCCGCAAAGCCCCCCGTCGGTTGTAAGCTTCACCGCATAGTCGCGTATCACGTCTATCCTCCGCTTAGAGGTCACAAAGGGCTGCTTAAGCGGGAAGTCCCCCTCTACAATCTGCAAATCCGTTATTTTCAAAGCCGTATAAGCCTCCATATACATATTCATCATATTATACACCCGAACGAAGAAAAAATCAAGTGGAGAGAGGTGTAAATTCCGCCGTCCGGCGAGGCATTTTTAAAAAATTGCCGAAGGGTTTAAAAAAGTCCGCGGAAACTACTGTGCAAAACGGCGCTTTTGTGGTATAATCGGGTGACGAAAATATCACGGAGGCGCGTATGTCTTTCTTACCTATTACGGCAAAAGAGGTCGAAGAGCTCGGCTGGGGAGTGCCGGATTTTGTGCTTGTCACCGGCGACGCTTACGTCGACCACCCGTCCTTCGGCACCGCCATAATATCGCGCGTGCTGGAGGCGGAGGGCTTCCGCATTGCGATACTTGCACAGCCGGATTGGAGAAGCACGGCCGACTTCTGCCGGTTCGGAAAGCCACGGCTTGGCTTCCTTGTAAACAGCGGAAATATCGACAGCATGGTCGCGCACTACACCGCCGCAAAAAAGCGCAGAGGCGAGGATTACTATTCCCCCGGCGGCAAGGCCGGCAAGCGCCCGGACAGGGCGATTATAGTCTACTGCAACCGCATAAGGGAGGCCTTCGGCGACATACCGATAGTTATCGGCGGAATAGAGGCGTCGACACGCCGATTTGCGCACTACGACTATTGGACGGACAAGGTTCGCCGCAGCCTGCTTATAGACAGCGGTGCGGATCTGCTTGCCTACGGGATGGGCGAAAACATCATGCGCAGGATAGCCTTCCTGCTTGACAGGGGCGTCCCGATAAACAGGATGCACGACGTGCGAGGCACCGTTTACAAGTGCAAAAAAGACGAAAAGCCGCACTTTGACTTTGTGGAGACTTACGACTACGACACGCTTAAGACCGACAAAGAGGCGTATGCGCGGGCGTTTAAAATACAGTACGACAACATGGACGCGGTGACGGGGAAGGCCGTGACGGAGGATTACGGCGACTTCAAGATCGTGCAAAACCCGCCCATGCCTCCGCTTACGAGGGCGGAGCTTGACAGCGTCTATTCGCTGCCGTACATGCGCACTTACCACCCCGTTTACGAGGCGGAGGGCGGAGTTCCCGCCATAGCCGAGGTGAAGTTTTCCATAACGCACAGCCGCGGCTGCTTCGGCGGCTGCAACTTCTGCGCGCTTACATATGTGCAGGGGCGATCGGTGTGCTCGCGCTCGGAGAAGAGCGTGCTGGAGGAGGCGCGCCTGCTTACGGAGATGCCGGACTTCAAGGGCTATATCCACGACGTCGGAGGCCCAACGGCAAACTTCCGCCACCCGGCCTGCGAAAAGCAGAAGAAAAGCGGCGTGTGCACCTCAAAGCGCTGCCTTTTCCCCACGCCGTGCAAGAACCTTAACGCCGACCACAGCGAGTACGTGCACCTGCTGGAGGAGCTTGAAAAGCTTCCGCGTGTGAAAAAGGTGTTTATACGAAGCGGGATACGCTTCGACTACATGCTTGCGGACAAAAGCGAAAAGTTCTTCAAGCACCTTGTCTCCAACAACATAAGCGGCCAGCTTAAGGTCGCGCCGGAGCATTGCTCCGACAACGTGCTAAAATACATGGGAAAGCCGAAGTTTGAGGTATTCGAGCGCTTCAGCAAGCGCTTTTATCAGCTTACAAAGTCTATGGGGAAGGAGCAGTATCTGGTTCCGTACCTGATGTCGTCTCACCCCGGAAGCACCGTAAACGACGCCGTTGCCCTTGCACTTTACCTGCGCGAAAACGGGCTTAACCCGGAGCAGGTGCAGGACTTTTACCCCACACCCGGCACCGCCTCTACCTGTATGTTTTACACGGGTCTCGACCCCTTTGACATGAAGAAGGTGTACGTCCCGCGCAGCTATGAGGAAAAACGGCTGCAAAGGGCGCTGCTGCAGTCGCACCGGCCGGAAAACGCCCCGCTTGTAAGGAAGGCGCTTGAAATGGCGGGAAGGGTAGACCTTATACCGGTTCTGCTTCCCTCCGCGGCGAAAAAGAAAAAGCCGTTTACGGCCGGCAAAGCGAGGCGCGGAAGGGGCAGCAAGGTGAAGGGAAACAGGTATGGCTAAACAAAACATCTACGACAACGAGGTTTTCTTCGAGAACTTCCAAAAGATAAGGGAAAGCAAAATCAATTTCAACGACTGTATCGAGACACCTATTTTGCTGTCGATGCTTCCCGACCTGCGGGGAAAGGAGATTCTCGACATCGGCTGCGGCATGGGGCAGCACGCAAAACAGTATTCCGATATGGGCGCTGCGTCGGTTTTGGGTATCGATATTTCCGAAAAAATGCTTGAATATGCAAGGGCGCACAATAAGGCGCACAATATTACCTATCAACAGATGGCAATGGAGGATATTTATCTTATAGACCGCCGGTTTGATTTGGTCACAAGCTCTTTGGCGTTCGATTATGCCGAGGATTTTGACGCTTTGCTTAAGGATATTTATACGTTGATGAAAGAAGACGCACAGCTTGTTTTCAGCATGTCCCATCCGATGGCGACGGCATATGACGGAACCTATGACAGATTCACCCGCTCGGAATCGGGAGAGCGGTTATATGCAAATATAAACAACTACTTACTTGAAGGGCGCAGAAAAATAAAATGGGTGCTTGACGGTTACGAGCTTTACCACAGGACCTTCTCAAGCCTGCTGAATTCGATAATCAAAGCAGGTTTTACGCTTGAAGAATGCCGTGAATCGCGCATATCCGACGAGATGAGAATGCAGTATCCCGATGTGTTCGGCGGGACGGTACACCGCCCGGATTTTGTGTTTTTCAGGTGTAAAAAATGGGTATAATAACAGTGATATCTAAAACGGGGAGGTTTTTGTTATGTCAATCACCGCGACGGAGCTGAAAACAAATTTAAGCAAGTATCTGCTGCTCTCCGCAACGGAGGATATTTATATTACACGCAACGGAAAGGTTATCTCCAAGCTTACAAATCCGTTTCAAGAGCGCGTAGATGCGGCGAAGTCGCTTTTCGGCGTCCTTCAAAACGATATCTCCCTTGAGGAAGTAAAAGAGGAGAGGCTTGCGGGAGATTGATCTTCCCGGCTGCTTGCATTAATAAACACTTGACAAACAGTTTCCCGAAGTATATAATAAAAGTCGAAGGGTAAAGCCGATATGCGGTCAGCCCCTCGTGTTGCGATTAACCTACTTTAAAAAGTAGGAGACCGCTACTGTTGGAGCAGTGGCGGTCATTTTTATTAAAAACACTTGACAAATTGACGTGAGAAGTGTATAATAAAAGTCGAAGGGTCAAAGCCGATATGCGGTCAGCCCCTCACGAAGTTATCTACCTACTAAAAAATAAGTAGGAGACCGCTACTGTTCGGAGCAGTGGCGGTCATTTTTTATGCGAGTTAATAATCGCTATTACAAGGCTTGCAATGGACGTAATAAGGCTCAAAACGCCTAAGATTACATCAAAGAAGCCGAAGAAAGCTTCATAAGTAACGAACATAAAAGCGTCCCCCCTTTCCCTCGCTGAGAAAGCGAGTACTTGCCGCATCAAAAGATGCGGCAAAGAGGAGGGGCTGACCGCACACCGATATGGCTATGCCCTTCGACTACATTATACATATTTTGCTGAATTTGTCAAGAGTGAGATTACCCCTTCCGCAGAAGTCTTTGGTACACGCAGGAGCCCGCAAGGGCGACGACGGCGCAGCTGAGGTATATCTTTGCCGTCTCGGCGACAAGGCACAGCACGTCGTACCTGAACGCTGTCTCAATCCTGCCGCTAAGCAGCCCCCAAACGTATGTAAGGCAGAAGGCTGCGGGGAAAAGAAGCCCCGCGGGGAGTATGTGGCGTGCAAAAATTTTCTCTTTTTGTTTCATTTTGTTAAATCCTTTCTTTACAAAGTTAAAATAATGTGTTATTATGGGTTTATCAGGAGCCGCAAGAACGGTATGCGGTTCAGGCTTTTTAAAAAGAGGTGTTTGTTATGAAATGTCCAGCCTGCGGCAACCTTGAAAGCAAGGTTGTAGATTCGCGTCCCACTGCCGACGGTGCGGCTATCCGCCGCCGCAGAGAGTGCCTTAAGTGTCAGCGCCGCTTCACCACCTACGAGATTGTCGAGGACATACCGATGATCGTCGTGAAGAAGGACAACAGCAGGGAAGCCTATGACAGGAACAAGCTGCTTTCCAGCATAATCCACGCCTGTGACAAGCGCAAAGTATCCAGAGACAAGATGGAAGAGATTGTTTCGGATATAGAGCGCAGCATTCAAAACTCCATGCAGAACGAGATACCGACCTCGTACATAGGCGAAATGGTGATGCGCAAGCTGAAGGAGATAGACGAGGTGGCGTACATCCGCTTTGCTTCGGTGTATCGCCAGTTCAAAGACATCGGCGCTTTTGCGGATGAGCTGAATCGTATGCTCGCCGAAAAGAAATAGCAGGCCGGTGAAAAAGGCACCGAACGCGAAAAAGTAAATAATGACTCTAAGGAAGTTACCGTCGGCTTACGCCTCCGTTAACCGCATATTTGATTTAAATTTTTTCGCTCGTGACGAACAAAGCCTTGCAGTACTAAGTACAGCTGGCGGCTTTGTTCGCCCCGTCTGCGCTCTTTTTCCCTCGGCCTGGCCGGTGAAAAAGGCACCGAACGCGAAAAAGTAAATAATGACTCTAAGGAAGTTACCGTCGGCTTTCGCCTCCGCTAACCGCATATTTAATTTAAATTTTTTCGCTCGTGACGAACAAAGCCTTGCAGTACTAAGTACAGCTTACCTGTTTGTTCGCCCCGTCTGCGCTCTTTTTCCCTCGGTCTGCCGGGCAAAACAGGAAAAACGCAAAATCGGCACGGAAGTCTTAAAGTGACTGATCCGTGCCGACTGTTTTTGTTTTTAGCTTGTTTTTTCAGCTTGCTATGGTTATCCCGTTTGCAAACAGCGTGTTCGGGTTGACCGGTATACCGCACACCGTCACCGAAAAGTGAAGCGTGGATATCTTTGCGGAATTTTCCGTGTATACAAGGCCGGAGACACCGGGCGTGCCGATTATCTCGCCGTCCTGAACCGTGTCGCCAACCGCCTTGCCAAGCGTGCCGAGGCCGCAGTAACGGCTTAAAATACCGCAGCCGTGGTCGACGATTATCATGTTGCCGTAGACCTCGTCTTCCCCTGCGTAGACCACAACCCCGCGCTGTGCGGCGCGCACGCTGCCTGCGCTGTCGGTGCGGTACTCCACGCCCTCCACGGTATAGCCCTCCGCGACGCCGTTGATAAGCAGGTCGTCGCCGAAGTCGTAAAGCACGCTGCCGTCGGTGGGCTTCGAGAACCTCGAACCGCTTGTTATCATCTGCTCCGTGTCGCTGTTTTCGAGAGAGGCAAGCAGGGAAGCAAGCTTCTCCCTGTAATCGGGCTTCAAATAGCTGTTGTACTTCTCCGGGTCCATCGTGGCCGTGTCGAACTTCGCCGCGTCCTTCGTCACCGTGATGTCTATCGGCTTTTCTATGCTGCCGACGGTGAAAAGCAGGGTGTAGGTTCCCGCCTCGTTTTCGGTGCTTACGGGGATAAGCGCAAAGGCGCTTCCGTCCTCGCCGTAGTTTAGCTTAAGCTCGCTTGTTATAAGCTGGGTGGAAAGCGATATGCTTTCGTTCTCGCTCAGATGGCGGAAGCCGATGCAGACGACGTCGCCCGCTTTGGCGGTGTCGCTTGAGCGTATTATCTCCGGAAGCACGTCGTAAAGCAGGTCAAAGTCGTAGGAGGCACTGCCGCCCGCGTAGTTCGCGCTTTCGTCCCACTTCGCCTCTACTACGGCACGAAGGTGCGTGTCGTTCGTGAAGAGAAGCGACGAAGGATCCGATATGTTAAGGGCACTGCCGTTTTCGTCGTAAAAGGTTACGGTGTGCTCCGTCGGCGGTACCGAGAAGCTGAGTGCAAACCCCACGTCGGAGTAAAACGGAAAAGTCTGCTTTTCCGACGCGGTCTGCGTCTTCACGTCCTCCACTGCCGTTCCCGCTATGTCCTTGTACTGCCAGGTATAGCTTTCGGGCAGTACCGCGCTTTCCTCGTCCCCGGTTTTGAAGGAGAGCGTCGGCAGGGTGTATCCCGCTTTGCCGTATACATAGGCGCATTCCTCCCTTTGCAGAAGCTGCAAAGCAAAGGTCTGCGGGACGGAGAAATAATTGCCGTCCTTGTTTTTGAAAAAGCAGCCGTTGGTGTTTGCCTCTGCGTAAAGCTCAAAGGCGGTGTCCACATTCTTCTGCTTTATCACCACTTCCATGGGCTTTTCGTCTTCAATGTCCCTGACTGGGCCTGTAAGCGGGTCACCCTCCAGGTACACGTTGACGTAGAAGGGGACGTCCTCCCCTTCGGAAAACGTAAAGCTCTCCCCGTCCGGGGCGACAACGTCCACCTCGCTTACGCTTGCCGGGTCGATGTCCCCCTCGGAAAGGCTTATCACAAAATAAGCTATGAACACAAGCGGAAGACACAGGACAAGCCACAGCCAAACAGGTTTTTTGTTTACTTCTTTCAAACTAAATGCACGTCCTTGCGGTTAAAATGCGGCGTTTACCGCCTCTGCGAATTTGTCGACATTGGGGGAAACGAGAAGGTAAACGTAAAGCCCCTTCTGTTCGCATACGGCCTTTTGAAGCATGGCGTAGTTGTCTGCGTTATAGTCCTTCATCTGCGCGGTTTCGCTCTGCAGCACGGTGTCAAGCTTTGACTTTATGTTTGCTGCAGCGGCTTCGTCCTTCGCGGCGAAAACAACGGCCTTCTCGGAGGTAAGCCCGCTCATGTCGGAAAGCCAGAAGCAGCCTGTATAGCTGCCCTCTTCTATGCCGGTCTCCTGATATATCTCGTCGGAGGGTATATTGCGCTGTTCGCTTACGGCAAAGCTTTCTTTTACCGTCGCAAGAAGAGCGTCAAGGTCGACACCCTCTGCCGCGGAAGCCGAAGATACCGCGCTTTCCGTCCCGGAAGACACCGCGCTTTCCGTCCCGGAAGGCGAGCTGCTTTCTTTACTTTCGGAACCGCCGCCGACGTCGGCACAGGCGGTAAAGGTGCTTATCGCCAGCGCGGCGGTAAGCAGCATGATTGCAAATTTTTTCATAATAAATCCCTTTCTGTATAAAAATATTACAAGTGTTCTAAAAGAATAAGCTCACTCCCCGAAAAGCGGAATACTTTCCGGGTTTTTCCAGGTGCCTGCGGCCTTCTTCTGCGCATAGTCGCGAAGCACGTCCATCCACACCACGTAGGCGTTTTGCTTTAAGTGACAGTAAGCGTCGCTGCAGTAGACGTCCGCAAGGTAGCCGTCACTGTCGGTAAGCGGCGTTGCCACATCTATAAAGTCTATACCGTTTTGGCTGCAGTATTCCAAAACCAGGCTGTTAAGGCGGCTCATATTACGGTTGTTGAGGTTGCGGAAGCTCTTCCCGCGGACAAGATAGGTAGAAGCGAGGACGGCAATTTCAACGTCCGGATTCTTCTCCTTTATGCTTTCTATCGTCCGGAAAACCTCGCCGGCCACAAGCCCCGCGCAGCTGTCCGCATCGCCGACCATGCCGAGGTCGTTAAGCCCCATAAGCCCAAGGTATATCTTTTTCACACCCGTTGCTGCGGGAAGATCCTCTATCCTGTAGGCGCTGCCGCGATAGCGCGGAAGCACGTTGTCCGCCTGCTGAGGCGTTTGGTTTAAGTTGTTGAAGAAGCTGAAGCTGCTTGTGCAGGCGAAAAGCGCGTTGCCGAGAACGCCGCTGTCCGCATCCCGCCAGCCGCCGACGTACATCTTAAAGTGCACCATCACGGAGTGTCCGACAAAAAGCGAGTCGTTAAACACACTGTCATACTCCCCCGACGTGACCGTAAGGTCCGTGGGAGGGGGAGTTATCGGCACCGACGGGCCGACGTCCTCGGACGGTTCTTCGCTTTCAACCGGCGGTGCGGTGCTTTCCGGCGGCTCTTCCGAGCTTACCGGGGGCTGCTCTGTGCTTTCCTCCGACTGCTCGGTTACAGATACGTCGGGCTCCTCCGAGGGCTCGTAAACGCTTCCTTCACCGGAGCTTTCCGGTGCGGAGCTTTCGGAAACACGGCTTTCCTCGCTGCTTTCCGGCTCCGAGGGGAGGTAAACGGTTTTGCTTTCGTCCGAGGAATCGTCCTCCGACTGCCGTTTTTCAAAGGAAACTATCTGAATGCAGGCAAAAAGCAGTGCGCACACCAGCACAAGCGACACCATAATAAACAATACCTTTACGGCCCTTGCCACAACGTTCACCCCGTCCCGTCATTTTTCGCGTATCGTTACAACTTGATTATACACATTAAGCGATATTATGTCAAGACGGCGAACGATTATTTTGTCGAATATTTTTTGCCTTTCATGCCAATACTTACTTCAAGCGAAAAACAAACATTGTTGCCGAAGAGGGAGGGGAAAAGCAGAATGCAAAGCTTCAAAGAGCTGCTTGACGGGCTGAATGAGCGTTTTTCGGACTGCGACGACTTTGTAATTCGTCCCATATCCGGCGACGGGTTCTGCGGGGGCGTGTGCTTTATAAAAAACATATGCGACAGAAGCTACGTTGCGGAGCGCTTGGTGGCGCCCACGGTGCGGTACTGCAGCGGCGATTTTCGCGGGGAATTTGAAAGGCTGCTTCAAAGCTCCGCCTTCTCCGTCTGCACAGGCGTCGGCGAGGCGGCCGACGCCATACTCGGCGGGAACGCGCTTGTCGCGCTGGAGACGGACGCGCTGTATATGGCATGCGTCGCCGCAGACAGCTTTTCCTACCGGGGCATAGACGAGCCGACAAGCGACGTCACGGTAAAGGGCCCGCGCGCCGGCTTTAACGAAAGCGGCGAGGAAAGCCTTGCCTCCCTGCGCAGGATAATAAAAAACCCCTGCCTTAAGGCGCGCTCCTTCACCGTGGGCAGTCTTACGCGCACAAAGGTCTTCCTTGTGTACTTCGAGGGCAGGGCAAGCGAAAAGGTTGTTGCGGACATTGCGGCGGCTCTTGAGGGCGCCGAGGCGGAATGCGTGGTTGACAGCGGCAACATAGAACAGCTGCTTTGCCCGAAGGGCAGCGTGTTCCCGACCCTCGGGAGCAGCGAGAAGGTCGACAAGGTCGCCTCCAAGATTCTCGCCGGCAGGGTTGCGGTCATATGCGACGGCAGCCCCTTTGTGCTTACCGCGCCGTATGTATTCGCGGAAAGCATACAGTCCTCCGAGGACTATTTAAAGCCCGCCTGGTACGCGACCTTTATGCGCTTCCTGCGCTTCTTTGCGCTGCTTGCCTCCGCCTTCCTGCCCGCTGCGTTCACTGCGGCCGCCTATCACGGCGATTTTCCCATCCCCCGCGTGCTTGCCGAGTCGTTCGAGCGCATGGAGAGGGACATAAAGCTGCCATTTATAGCGGAGATGCTGCTTATGCTTACCGCCTTTGAGATAGTGCGCGAGGTGGGCGTCAGGATGCCCCGCACCGTGGGCGACGCGGTGGGTCTTGTCGCCTCGCTGCTTGTGGGCGACGCCACGGTGGAGGCGGGGCTTGCCGGCACCGCGTCACTTATCATAGTGGCGTTTTCGGAAACTACCGGCTTTATCGTGCCGGCCATGAGCACAAGCCTTACCCTGTTCCGCTACCTTTATATATTTGCGGCGTATTTCGCAGGGCTTTACGGCATACTTTTCGCCTTCGGGCTTACGGTGATGCTTCTTATAACGAAGAAGAGCTTCGGCGCGGGGTATATGACGCCGCTTGTGCCCTTTTCGGCAAGGGGGATGCAGGACTTTCTGCTTGCCAACCCGCGAAAGACGCTGGGAAGAAGGGAAAAGCTTGAATAAAAGCGCACCCTCCGGCATAGGCTTTAGCGGGGGTGCTGTTTATGGAAAAAACCGTTGCCGTTACTACAGACAGGAAGACGCTTGGAGACGACCGCGTGCGGGTGTGCATTTCACTGCCCGCACTGCCGGAGGAGGCAAAAACACCGCTTGCAAAGGGCTTTTCGGCCTATTACGGCGGAATGCGGACGGGTTTTCTGCGCTTTGCGGAGAAGACGCTTCTACCGCGTGCCGAGGGGGAGTGTGCGCCCTTCGGCGCGGTGCTTAAGGCGACGGTAAGCTTTGAAAACGAGAACCTCTTGTCGGTGTACGTCGACGCGGCGGTAAGCACCGACGCGGGGCAGAGAAGGGTGCGGCTTCCGCAGATTTGGGACAGGAAGCGCGGCGTTCTCATAAGGGCGGAGCGCGTGTTTAAAAAGAACGCCGCAAAGCTCCTCATGCCCGCACTGGAGGCGGCGGCGGAGGCGCGCGCGGAAAGCGCGGCTGTGCGTCTTTACGCCGACTGGCGGGAAAGGCTTATAAGTCGGTTTGACAAAAGGGCGTTTTACATATGCCCGCACGGGCTTGCCTTTATATACGGTGCGTCGGTGCTTTCCGACAAAAACGAGATCTTCCCCGTGTATATTTCCGCAGAGGACGCCTCCGCCGTCTTGAAGGACTCTGTGGCTTCCTTCTTTTGGGGAAATGAATGACTTGTAAAAGCCTCCTTTTTGTGGTATAATCTATGAAAAAGGAGGGCTTTTACTTTGAAAAGAGCATTTTCGGTTGTTTTGGCGTTTCTTCTTGCGGTGTTCCCGCTTGGGGCGGGTGCGGAAGAGGAGCGCATATATATAGGCAGCGCTAAGGAGCTTTCGGCGCTTACGGCGCGCGTTGCGGGCGGTGACGCACTTTCCGGGGTCACGGTCTGCCTTACGGCCGACATAAGGCTTGACGCGCCCTTTACCCCCATAGGGAAGGACGCGGAAACGCCGTTTTCCGGCACCTTCCTCGGCTGCGGCAAAACCGTAAGCGGGCTTACGGTGGAGGGTACGGACTATGCCGGGCTTTTCGGTTGCGTCTTCTGCGGCACGGTGGAGGATGTGCACCTTGATGGCGTCTCGGTAAGCGGCGGCAGCTACGCCGGCGCGGTTGCCGGCAGGGTCTACTCCTACAGGGGCTCCTCCGCCGTAAGCGGCTGCACGGCAAGCGGCACGGTGCGCGGGGAGGGCTACGCCGGCGGCATTGTCGGCTACGCGGGCGCTGCGGCCTTCGGCGCCTACGCAAAGTCTGCGGTTTCGAGCTGCGCCTTTGAAGGCGACGTGTACGGCGACATAAACGTCGGCGGCATTCTCGGCAAGGGGGAGGCGCGCTCGACCTCCTCACGCGCAGAGACGCACGTCTCCGGCTGCGAAACGCGCGGCAGCGTGCTTGCCGACGGCAAATTCGGCAGCCTTGCGGGCGGCATCTGCGGCGCGCTGCACTCCGCAAGCAGCGGCGGAAGCTCCGTTACCGACGTCACCGGCTGCTTCTCCTTTGCGAATGCGGAAGCAAAGCTTGAAGGCTGCGGCGGCATCTGCGGCGCCATAGGCGCGGAGGGCTACGGTGCATCCTCCGCCGTGGCGGACTGCGCCGCCTTCGGGTCCGCGTCCGCTGCCGCGCTGGCGGGCGGCATCTGCGGGCAAAGTGACGCACTGGATCGCGGGATCTCCGAAATAAGCGGCTGCACCGCAGCCGGCAGCGTCTTCGGCGGTGACGTCTACCCCATATCCTCCGGCACCAAAATAAGGGACTGCGTAAGACCCGAAAGCATCGACTATCCGCTTCCCTCCGGCGTCGAACGCCCCGTGTACGCGTCCGGCGACGTGAACGGAGACGGAGACGTCAACAACGTCGACGCCGTCGACGCGCTTATGTACGACGCCGGCACGGCACTGCTCGGCGCAGCCGCCCTCGTTGCCGCCGACCTCGACGGCAGCGGCTACGTCAACAACGTCGACGCCGTCGCTATACTGCGCATCGACGCAGGGCTTTCGTAGTGTAGGTATTATTATTTATTTTGGCTTATTATTTATTTGGCCGAGCCCCGGCTCGGCCACGGTTTTTTAACGGAGGGACTCGGTCCCTCCGGGGCTCTCTATTTAAGGCCTATTGAAAACAATAGCTTTTTTTACCAAAGGGTTGGCACCCTTTGGAATCCCAAGCCGCCAACGCAGGCCGCGCCGCAGAGAGGTTTAGGTTTGTCGCACGTATGGGGCGCGGGGCGAAGTGAAGAAGTAATAGTGAAGAGCGAAGGAGTGCGGTGTCCGCCTTTGGCGGACGTTATTTGATTTAAATATGCAGGTGCTGATATGCGGCTAAATTCTTAAAGCAAACTAAATATCAAAGATATTCGATGAATACGCGATACTACGGTTGGATTTGTGCAATATTATAATAATGAAAAAGCGGAAGCTTTTTCTTCCGCACTTATTCACTCTTACCTCTTCACTCTTCACTAAAACAGCGCCGCTGCACAAGTTTTGTTTGTGCAGCGGTTTCCTCTTGACAAATTTTGCTGAAAGTGTATAATAAGCTTTGGGCGTTTGCCATAGCGGCGGCGTCCGGGCGTTTGCCATAACGGTAGGCGGTTGGCTCCTCCTTTCTCGCTCTCTAAGCGAGGGGAAGGAGGGAGGCTTATGTTTTTTAGTACATATGAAGCGGTCTTCGTGTTTATAAGCGCGATATGCGACCTTATTCAATTGGTCGTTACGATCGTAAAGTGTGCAAAAAATGACCGCCACTGGTCCTAACAGTGACGGTCTCCTACTTTTTTAAGTAGGTTAAAAGCGTTACGGGGGCCAACCGCTTATCGGCGGCGCCCTTTCTATTTGTTATTATATACCCGCCCGCGCAATTTGTCAAGCGTTTTCATTTGCTTTTTCAAAATAAAGTAGAAAAAGCGGGAGCTTTTTCTTCCGCACTTCTCCACTATTCACTATTACTTCTTCACTAATAAAAATGACCGCCACTGACTCCAACAGTGACGATCGCCTACTTTTTTAAGTAGGTAGCCAACTAATTTGGGGCCAACCGCTTATCGGCGGCGCCCTTTCTATTTGTTATTATATACCCGCCCGCGCAATTTGTCAAGCATTTTTAACAAAAATTCTCCGTCCAAACCGCGAGCGAAGCGAGCATACAATAAAACTCGAATTTTCCGCGGGCATGTACCGCGGAAAATTCTCCTTGGATTCCCGCGAGTGCCTACACTCACCCCCGCGGGGTGGGGGTAGGCGCGAGACGCGAGTGAACGGGAATCTATAATGACTGAAGGCTCTTGAGAAAGCCGCGCTTTCTCAAGAGCCAACCTATTAGTCACAATGGGGGTCCCCCGAAAATCGTCAGATTTTTGGGGGATTAAAACCGGGGTCCCCATAAAGCCGCAAGGCTTTATGGGGAATATTTTCCGCTTCTCTCCACCTGTCAAGCTCGCCTGCCGCCTCATTCAGGCATCTTCGCATCTCCTCTTCGTTCCCCGCCGCGCAGTAGCTTCGCGCTGCCGTGAGCACCGTCACAAGCGCCTCTATCTTGCTTTGCCGAAGCGTCATGTGCAAAAACGCCCGCTTTTCCTTAAGCAGCGAAATGCTTTTGTCTATCGCTTCCGCAGTGTCACCGTCGGCGCTGCCGAAGCACTCGTCAACCGAAGCCCTCAGCTCGTCCACCTGCTTTACCCAGGCGGCGGCGTAAACCGCAACGGCACCCGTAAGAAGCGCAAGTATCAGCATGGATATAACAAAGCCTCTCAATTTCTGCCCCCTATTTTCCGCTTTTCTCGGCGTATTTTATCTCGCCGCTGTCGTTTACCGTAAGGTAAAGAAGCCTTCCGGCGCGAAGCCCCTTTTCCTCCAGCACGTCCTTAAGCCACCCTCTGTTTCTGCCGCTGTCGGCAAGCGCGCGCTTTTGCACCCTGCCGTCGACTATCACCGCGTGCGATACGCCTCCCTTTTCCGCCGGTATCACGCTCAAAGCGCCGCTTTGCTCCAGTATGACGTAGGCGGTGTCCTCCATGCCCGAAAGCCCCGACGAGCGTATCGCCGCAAAAAGCTCGTCCGTGCTTATGCGGGACTTTGTAAGGTTTTCCTCTATGACCCTTCCCTTTGACACAAGTACAAGGGACTGCCCGTCCATTATCCTGCGCACAAAGGGGCTTTTGCGGCAGATATAGGCGCTTATCACCTCCAGGCAGGCAAGCACCGCCACCCCCAAAAGCCCGTGCACAAGGGGAACGTCGGTGTCGGTTATCGGGAGCACCGCAAGCTCCGACAGCATGACGGCGGTGACGAACTCTGTAAGCTGTATCTCGCCTATCTGCCTCTTTCCCATAAGCCGCATGCTTGCGTTAAGAAACACAAAAAACACCACGGTGCGGATGAATATAACGGTCAAAAAAACATCTCCTTTTCCCGTATTTTTCCTCGGAATCCGGATATTATTCCCTAAGAGTTTTTTGTTTTTTTGCAAAAGACGCAAAAAAGGCGTGACAAAGTGCGAACAGTGTGTTATAATGTCGTTGATTAGAAAAACACGGTGGGTTTTTATGGCGAAAAGAATTACGGAAAGCGGTTTTGAGGAAAGTGAAAACACCGTTTCCGGCAGGAACGCGGTTCGGGAGCTTTTAAAAAGCGGCAAAAGCGTGGACAGGCTTTATATATTGAAGGGCGGTGACGGGCTTCTTTCCGCCATCCGTGCGGAGGCACTTAAGGCGGGCGTCCCGGTGACGGAGACGGACCGTGCGTTTCTCGACCGCCTGTCGCCCAATAATCAGGGCGTCGCCGCACGCATACCGGAAAGGGAATACGCAACCCTTGACGACATACTGGAGAACGCAAAAAGCAAAGGCGAAGCGCCTTTTATAGTCATAGCCGACTGTGTGAACGACCCGCACAACCTCGGTGCGATAATCCGCACGGCGGAGTGTGCCGGCTGCCACGGTGTGGTGGTGCCGAAGCGGCGCTCGGCGCTGCTTACGCCTTCGGCCGTTAAGGCGTCTGCCGGTGCTGTGGAGCATATACCCGTCTGCAAGGTTACAAACCTTTCGCAGGCAATAGACTATCTTAAAAAGCACGGCGTTTGGGTTTACGCGCTGGAGGCGGACGGAGAGCCGTACTACGGCGTTAAATACGACGGCGGTGCGGCGTTTGTCCTCGGCAGCGAGGGCGGCGGCGTTTCGCCCCTTGTCAGGGAGCACAGCGATTTTGTTGTGAGCATACCGATGTACGGCGAGGTCAATTCGCTTAACGTATCAACTGCCGCTGCGGTGGTGCTGTTTGAGGCGGCAAGGCAGCGAAACAGTTAGAGGAGGCGTTCAGATGGCGCAGAACAGGAAAGAGGAAAAATCCGCAAAAAACAGCATACTCGATATAAACAGCGTGCTTGACGCTGCGGCCGACGAGACCGAGAAAAAGCGGGGCACTGCGGCCCCCGACTTCGGCGCGGAGGCGGAGAAGGCAGCCGAAAAGGAGGCGGAAGCGCCCAAAAAGGCGCCGGAGCCGATAACCGAAGAGCAAGAGGTAATAAACGAGTACAGCGACAGGGAAAAGAAAGACCCCAACGCAAGCACAAGGCGGCTGAAGGAGCTGCTTGACGCGCACTCTGCGGACGACAGCGCGCTGCTTAAATACTTTTCGGACGATCATTCACGCGCGGGCAAGCGCGTTGACGACATATACGCGATACTTGACGGGAAGACGCCGCCTGTGCACGTGGATTTGGAGGGCGGAGGCAGGCTTTCCGACGAGGTGCCGGAGAGGGAAAAGTTCGTGCAGGAAAAGCTTTTCAGCCTCGGCGACACGCAGCAGCTGGAGGAGCTTCCGCTTGACAGCGGGGAAAAGGCGACCTTCGACGAGGATTTCGCATCCCTAAGCGAGAAGATAAACAGCGGGGAGATCTCCATAGAGCCGGAGGAGGAAGAAAGCAAGGATCAGCTGACGCTGGGCATTGACGAGGAGGCTGCACCCGTTTCACCGGCAGCCGACGACGAAAACGACAAGGACAAGAAGCTTCGCATGATCTTCGACATGATGGAGGAGGGCGAAACGCCGCCTCCCGCGCCGGAGGGCGGAGGCGACGCCATGTTTAAGCGCGCCTCTTCCGCGAAAAAGGCGAAGAAGACCCGCGTTAAAAAGAGCAAAGAGCAGGCGGCTGCCTTTGAGTACACCGACCGTTCGCAGAACACGGAGATCGCCGCGATGCTTACGAAGGCGAAGGCCGTAAGCCGCTTTAAGTTCCTCGGCGTGCTTCTTCTGACTATAGCGATACTGTTTTTGGAAACCAACCGTTACACCTCGGATGTTACGCCGTATCTGCGCCCCGGGCGTTACGGGATAATATACATTCTCGTCGATTTGCAGCTTCTGTTTTTCATCATAATGATAATGTCGAGGAGCTTTATAAACGGGCTTAAGGCGTTTAAGGGCTTTAAGCTTACGGCAGACAGCGTGCTTGCCTCGTCGTTCATCGCCTGCACGGCCATGTGCCTTGCAAGTGTGTTCAACGATCCGACAAGGCTGGATTTGAAGCTTTACAACCTCACCGCCGCCTGTGCGGCGACCTGCCTTGCGCTGGTCAGATACCTGCAGAGCAAGAAGGATTTGTACTGCTTCTGCACCGTCGCCTCCAAGCGGGCGAAGTTCACCGCAAACGCGCTTACCGGAAACACCGGCGAGGCGGGAGAGTTTTACAAGTACCTGCTTGAAAGCAGCGAGCTTTACACAGTAAAGCGCGCGTCCTTTGTGTCCGGGTTCTTTGCAAGGGTCAACAAGCGCCCGGAAAGCGAGGACATATTCAACTTCCTGCTTCCGGCAAACTTCATTGCCGCAGTGGCGCTGTTTTTGACCTCGTATCTCTTAAAAGGGCAGCTTTACGGCGCTTTTTGGGGCGCTGCGCTTCTGTTCTGCACGGCGACACCGCTTACGTCGTTCTTCATGATAAGCCTGCCGGTGATAGCCGCCAACATCTCCGCAAAGCGTCACGGTGCCGCCTTTGTCGGCAACGCCGTTGCGGAGGAGTACGCAGACGCGGCGGTTCTTTCCTTTGCGGATACGGAGGCGTTCCTGCCTCACCTTGTAAGCATAACCGGGATAAAGACCTACGGCAGCTACCCCATAGACAAGGTGGTCACCAGGCTTGGTATGCTTTTCAACTACATAGAAGGCCCGCTTAAGACCGTCATAGCGCGGATGCTTGACAAGATACCGAAGCCGGACAGTATTAGGCTTATCGACTCTGCCGCAGACGGGCTTTACATAGCCATGGACGGCTGCGACTACTACCTCGGCAAGCGCAGCTATATGCGCCACTGCCGACTTGACGCGCCCGTTGACGAGACGGACGAGGTTTACTCCAAGAACATAGGCTCTGTAATGTACATGGCGATAAACGACGAGGTCGTTGCGAAGATATACGTCAAGTACGGCATAAGCCCTGAGTTTGACGACCTGCTTAAAAGCATGCACCGCGCGGGCGTGTGCGTGGGCATAAAGACGCTTGACCCCAATATAAACAACGAGCTGCTTCAAAAGAACATAAAGTACAAGCAGTGCCCGGTTGCGGTTTTGAAGGGCGGCAGGCCGGAGGACATGAACGCCGTGGAGGAGAAGGCAGACAGCGGCATTGTCTCCGTCTCGTCGCTTCACAGCTTCCTCAAGATGTTCATCCTTTGCGACCGCGCGCGCCACGCGACAAAGAGCAACGTTATAATAAACATCGCCGCTATGATAGTGGCGGCCTTCGCCGTTTTCTTCCTCACCCTCACGGGCGAGGCGCAGACCTACGGCAGCGCTTACGTTGCGCTTTTCCAGGTTTTGTGGCTGATACCGTCCATAGTAATGTCGTTTTTCCTATAAGGTTTTTGTGAAAGCTGCACAAAAACGAGGCCGATAATTTTACATCCTGCGAGAAAGATATTACGAAAAGCCTCTTGAATAATTTTCGCAAATATTTTATAATAAAATGAATGAAGGTACGCGGCGGCTTTGGCTGCAGGCGTTTATGTTCGTATATTCATATATTAAATGGAGGATAACAACGTGGCAAAATATCATTCCGAACAAATCAAAAACATCGCCCTTTTGGGCCACAGCGGAGACGGCAAAACCGCCCTTGCGGAGGCAATGCTTTTGCTTGCCGGCGCAATTGACAGGGTCGGCGGCAATCTCGATTTCGACCCGGAAGAGAAAAAGCGCGGCAACTCCATCATGGCAAGTCTTGCGGCTTTTGACTGGAAGGGCAAGAAGATAAATCTTTTGGACACTCCCGGCTATTTCGATTTTGCCGGTGAGGTCAAGCAGGCGCTTCGCGCGGCGGACACCACCGTTTTGGTCGTTGACGGCAAAAGCGGCTTTAAGGTTGGCACTGAGCTTTCCTGGGACTATGCGGAGGGCATGCCGAGGTGCTTTTTCGTAAACAAGACCGACGACGAGAACGCCAATTTCGACAACGTTCTTGCCGGCCTTAAGGAGCAGTTCGGCAGCAAGGTCTGCCCAGTTTTCGTCCCCTACGAGGGCGCTGCGGGCAGCTCGAAGGTCTTCTGCAACCTCATAACGCGTGAGGCGTTTGAGTACGACGCAAAGGGCGGCGCGAAGAAGGTTGACGTTGACATGTCCAAGTTCGACTCTGTCCGTGAGGAGCTTACGGAGTCTCTTGCGGAGACGGACGACGACCTTATGGAGAAGTACCTGGAGGAGATGGAGCTTACCGACGACGAGATGCTTATTGCGCTTCGCAAGGGGCTTTCGAACGGCATGATAAGCCCGGTATTTTCCGGTTCTGCGGCGACTCTTGCCGGCGTTTCCGGCTTCCTTGACATAATTGCGGACTTCTTCAAGCCCGCAAGCGAAAGGACGGTTGACGGCGAAGTTAAGCTTGACCCCGCAGGGGCGACTGCGCTGTTCTGCTTTAAGTCCGTTGCGGACGCCTTCGGCAAGAAGAGCTTCTTCCGCGTTATGTCCGGCACCCTTAAGAAGGACACCGTGCTTACGAACCTCCGCTCCGACCAGAGCGAGAAGATAGCAAGGATATACACCTGCGTCGGCGCCAAGGAGACGGAGCTTGACGAGGCAGTTTTCGGCGACATCGCCTACACGACGAAGCTTGTTGCCACCAACACGGGCGACACCTTGGGCGGCAAGGAGGCCTTTGCCCCTGCCGACTATCCGAAGCCCTATTACCGCATGGCAATAGTGCCTAAGAGCAAGGGCGACGAGGACAAGATCTCCGCAGGCATTGCGAAGCTTTTGGAGGAGGACCCGACCCTTAAGTACGAGAACAACGCGGAGACGAAGCAGATGCTTCTTTCCGGCCTCGGCGACATTCACCTTGACGTTGTCGCTTCCAAGCTTAAGACGCGCTACGGCGTTTCCATAGAGTATGCAGAGCCGAAGACGGCCTACAGAGAGACGATAAAGAAGACGATACAGACCGAGGGCAAGCACAAGAAGCAGTCCGGCGGTTCCGGTCAGTACGGCCACGTTAAGATAACCTTCAGCCACGGCGAGGACGAGGGTCTTACCTTTACGCAAAGCGTTGTCGGCGGCAGCGTGCCGAAGAACTACTATCCCGCGGTTGAAAAGGGCCTGCTGGAGGCAATGCAGAAGGGCGTGCTTGCCGGCTTCCCGGTTGTGAACCTCGCTGCGGACTTGTTCGACGGTTCGTATCACCCTGTTGACTCTAACGAAATTTCCTTTAAGCTTGCTGCGATACTCGCATACAAGCAGACCATAAACGCCAACCCCGTTATACTGGAGCCGGTGGGTGCGCTTCGCGTGCTTATACCCACCTCGTACAGCGGCGACATAATGGGCGATATTTCAAAGCGCCGCGGCAGGATAATGGGCATGGCGGAGAGCAGCCGCAAGGGTTACACGGTTATAGAGGCGGAGATACCCTCTGCGGAGATGAACAACTACGCTATCCAGCTGCGCGCGATGACGCAGGGCAGGGGCAGCTATACCTTTGAGTTTGTCAGATATGAAGAAGCTCCCTCCGAGATAGCCAACAAGATAATTGAAGAGGCGAAAAAGGCGGAGGAATAAAATACGCCGAACCGGTCTGTCGGAAGGCCTTTCGACACACGATCAGAAACGAGGAACCTATGCACATGAAAAGAACAGCTTTGGCAATATTACTTTTGCTTTCGATTTTGGTATGCTTTGCGGCATGCGACGACGACACTACCGTCGACCTGCTTGACGAGGTGCCCCAGCTTGGGCAAAGCGTTGAGGTAAGCGAGGAAGAGTCGCAGCCCGACCCGCCCCCTGCAGAGGGGCAGACTGCCATGCCCGTTGTGGCGCAGGCCTTCAACAGCAGCCAGACGACTATTGCGATACTCGGCACCTGCGAGGAGAATGCGGTGGTTACGGCTTCCGTTGTCGGCGGCAACAATGAGACGGTTACCGCACAGGGCACCGTTTTCGCCATAGAGCTTGACGTCGGCACCCGCATAGATGCGCGCATTCAGCTTACCGCTGCCGCCCCCGGCAAGACCGAGAGCGAGCCGAAGGTTGTTGTAAAGGGCTACGATGCGACCACGGACGGCAATTTGGTTTATCCCACCGCCTTGGCAGACAGGGCGACGATGTTTTTGAAGTCTTCCCTTGACGTGCTCGGCGAGGACGTCATCCGTCAGAACACTTCGATAAATACCTTCACCGCGACGGTAAACAACTACGTCAATACGCTTAACGCGAGGGGCAATACGGAGCTTATATATGTGCTTATGCCCTCCAAGTCCTACGGCATGAAGGACTCCCTTCCCGAGGGGACGGAGGTTACAGAGGGCGTTACGCTTTACGACCAGGCTGTTAAGGCCATTAACGAGTCCGGCGCGACCCTTATAGACATGAAGGCCGTTTTGGATGAGAAGAAGCCGAGCGATTATCCGCTTTACTACCGCACACACAGCGCCTGGAGCGAGTATGCGCAGTACCTCACTTACGTAGAGCTGATGAACCACATTGCGGAGAAGTTCCCGGACGCCGCACCCAGACCCGTAAGCGACTTTGAGGTTAAAGAGGTCAAGGATGCGCTTGGCGGCGATCTTGCTTATCACTTCGGGTTTGACACCTCTGTTATGAGGGAGACGGTTTACGACTTTGTGCCGAAGTTCAACCTTGATATCGGCGACAAGGCACCGGAAGAGCTGGAGCTTGACAAGACCTACCTTATAAGCGGTATAAAAGAGTACATAGGCGACGACGACTATCGTCCCTACAACAAGTATTTTTCAAGCAAGCTTATCCATAAGGACGAGGCATACACCTGCGTGGACGACACCTTCGGCTTCTACACCGAAAGGAGCAATCTTCCCACGGCGTTCTTCTACAGGGACAGCGCGACCTTCGGCTGCGTTGACATGCTTGCGGAGAGGTTCAACAACTGCATGTTTGAGACTGCCGGCACCTATAACGTCAACGCCACCAAGGCTGCCGACTATGCCGCAGGCGAGAACACAAACGTTGACTACATCGTCGTGATGGTGTCGGAAGAGAACCTTCCCACCCTCATCCCCAACAATGGTTAAAAGCGAAAGACTTAGCGCTGTCGAAAGCCTTGTTCCACACGGAGCAAGGCTTTTAGATATAGGAAGCGACCACGCGTCTGTGCCCTTTGATTTGCTGTCGGAGGGGCGCATTGAAGCCGCCTTCGTCTCCGACGTGAACAGCGCCCCGCTTGAGCGCGCTGTGCGCAGGCTTTCCGGCTTCGGCGGGCGCGTTGGGGCTGCGCTTTCGGACGGGTTTAAGGACGTGCCTGCCGGTGCCTACGACGCCGCCGCAATATGCGGCATGGGGGGCGAGCTTATTGCCCGCATCATCGCCGAGGGCGGCGAGAAGGCGCACTGCCCGCTTATTTTGCAGCCAAACACCATGTTCCACAAGCTGCGCGCCTTCCTTTGGGCAAGCGGGTATCGCATAGGGGAGGAGCTTTTCCCCACCGAGGGAGGCCGCACATACCTTGTGCTGGCGGCGGAGTACGCGGGGGAAGCCGAGGACTTCACTCGCGAGGAGGCTTTTTTCGGCAAGCTGCGCCCCGCAAACGAGGGCTTCCGGCGCTTTGCGGCGGCTGTCGCCGCGGCGGCGGAGAAGCGCCTTGCCGGCGCCCTTATAGAGGGCAACCCGGAGGCAGCGGAGATTGAACGGCGGCTTATAGAATTTGGCGAAGGGCTTATTTAAAAGCAGCAAAAACGCGGCAAGCGGGGAAACACCCGCTTGCCGCAGCTTTTGTTTTACTGTTCAAATGGCACTTCCGGCCCGTACAGCGCCTGCGTAAAGTGCTTAAGCGCCCTGTCCTTGTCGCGGTAGACCGTCGAGCGCTCCTTGTGGTGCTTGCTCATCATCCTCTCGGCCGCGTACTTGCCCCCGAAAACGTAGAAGGCGTTCAGCAAATCCCTTTCGTAGTCGTGAAGCGTTTCAAGCCCCCTCTCTATGCAGGCGAGGTTCGTCTCTATGTTCTTTCTGCGGCTGCGCAGAACGTCGCAGATGCTGATAAGCTTGACAAGCCTGTCCTCGTAGCGGTTGGCGCCGGTGCCGCTTATCGGCGCACCGCCCGGTGCGCTTACCTTTACCGAAACCTTCGACTCCTCCAGCAGCGTAAGCTCGTCCTTTATGTTCTCAAGCGCCGCCTCCATGTGCCGTTTGTTCTTCAAAAGCTGTGTTGATAAATCGCGTAAATCCATGTAAATCCTTTCCGTACCCGCCGCTTTTTAAGCGGCCGACTAAAACATATGTTCTGTTCTGCGCCGCGCGCTTCCTTCCGAAGCGGCCTGCGGCACCTGCACTGAAAGGTGCTTTTCTATTCTTTATGTGTTTCACATTATAGAACATTTGTTCGTGTTTGTCAACACAAAAACGGCAGAATTTTCATCTTTGGACGGGATGGCACAAAATGCAAAAATATTTGAGGAAAGGTCTTGAAAATGTGGGATTTATGCCCTATAATAAGCAGGGAGGCGAGTTAAAATGACAAACTTTAAACGGTTTTTGGAAGAGCAGCTTCGGGACGAAGAGTTTAAAAAGGAGTGGGACGCCCTGGAGCCGGAGTTTGCCATTGTTCAGGCTATACTCGACGCAAGAAAGCGCGCAGGCATGACGCAAAAGGAGCTTTCTGAAAGAAGCGGCATAGCGCAGGGCGACATCAGCAAGCTTGAAAACGGAAGCGCCAACCCGTCTTTAAAGACGCTGCAAAGGCTTGCGGAAGGACTGGGAATGCGTCTGAAGCTGGAGTTTGTCCCGGTCGCAAAGTAAAGGTGTTATTTTGCAAGCAGGAAGACGGTGCGGCAAAAACAAAGATTCGGAAAAAATGGGCTGCAGCACGGAGCTTGTGCTGCAGCCCAAAAAATATCCGCAGAAGCGCTTCATACGTGTGACAAGCTTTTACATCGCTGCGACGCAGCCTGCGTTGCCAGCTCGGGTTTCCAAAGGGCTGTGCCCTTTGGGTCAAAAAAGCTATGTCCTTCTGTAAACTCAACCCGGAAGGACCGAGTCCTTCCGAAAAAAACAAGGACGGGCGAAAAGCCCGTCCAAAATTCAATCAAAATAAAGCGCTTACTTCGATGCGCTGTCAAGCAGGGACTGCAGCTTCTCACGCACGCGGTCCTCGCGAATGGCGGACTTTACGACGTAGTTGTCGCCGCCCTCGGTATAGAAGGCGTCAACGCCGGTCTTGTACGCAGCCGCAAGCTGCTCTGCCTTGGCCTTCTCCTCGTCGGCGGTGATGGTGTTGCAGCCGAAGTTGTCAGCGGCCATGTAGATGACCATCTCAGACTTTATAAGGTCCTCGGCCTCTTTTTTAAGCGCCTCGTCATCCTCGGAAGTCTCGCCGCTTGTTTCAAAGTAGGCCTTAAAGCTCTTCACATAGCTGTCAACAAGCGTCGCCGGAAGCGGCTCCTTCGCCGTAGCCATGTCGATGTAAACCTTAAGCACGTCGTCCCCCTCCTTGACGTTGGGGATCACCACGCCGGAGTCCGGCACGTTAAAGTAGGTGCCTGCCTTTTCAAGATAATTCTCTATGTGCTCCGCCGCCTCTGCCGACTGCTCGTCCGTCTTTACGGTGGCGCTGCCCATGCAGGCGGTAAGCGAAAGCACGGCCGCCAAAGCCAAAATTAACGCAAAAAATTTCTTTGCCATGATTTCCTCCTAAAATACGGGTACAAAAGCTTTAAATAAGTTACCATATAAATGATAACGTGATGTAAACGTTTATTGTATTCAATGTTAATTCGGAAGCCCGTCCGCACTTTTCACATTGACGCAGGGAGGAACATACGGTATAATGTTGAAAACTGTAGTTTTGCGGCAGGGAGGAAAATTTTTATGGATTACCCTGCGGCCGGTGCGAAAGCGTCTGCCCGCAGAAGCTTCCGATTATAGAGACGTTAAAGAAAAGCGCTGAGCTGTTCGAGTAGCCTGCTGAAAACAAAACGACGCGGCGCAGTGCCCATTTTCGGCACTGCGCCGCATTCTGTGTGCTTCTAAGTCAAACAGTGACGTCAAACTCGTCGCGGGTGTACACAAGCCTCTCCATCGTCCAATAGCCCCTCTCGACGTACTCGTCCGGAAGCGCGCCGCCCTGCGGAATGTACGCCTCCTTGCCGGGGTCGTTGTTCGGCACTGCGCCGCCTCTTCCGCCTGCCGGCAGGGCGCGCGCCTTGACAAGCGTGTTCTCCTCACTCTTCAAAAATTCGTCAAACGCCTCTATCGCCTCGCCATTTGCGCATACGGTGAAGAACAAATGCGTGCATTCGTCGTAAACGCTGTCGTCATACGAGAGATCAAGGGGCGAATGCACAAAGCTGTAGTATTTCACGATCTGCAGCTCAAACTCCTCGGCCCTTGCCGTGTCGTAGCTGTAAATGTCAAAGAATGCGTCCGCGTAAAGGTCGTGCGCCGCGAGGAGGTCTATAAGAGTCTGCCTGTAAATGGCGGAAGCTCCTGCTTTGTCTGTGCCCTTTTCGGAGGCAAGCTTTTCCAAAACGCCGTCGTCAAGGGGCACGGTTCCCAGCAGGAAAAAGAAGGGCTGCCCGGCGGCCTTCGCCGCTGCATAGTCCGCATTTCCCCCCTTCTGCTCTTCCTTGTAAAATCTCCCGGAATACAGAAGGCCGAAATCCGATTTTTCCGTGGGTGCCTCCCTTGGCGTTACGGCTGCCGTACCGAAGCGCGACTTGCCTTCCTCATACGTGTCAAGCACCTTTGCGGTCTGCGAGCTTGCCGACAGGTACTCGTCCAAAAGTATGCCGTACTGCGCCCCTTCCGGCACACAGAACGCCTCTTTTGAGTACATGGCATCCGGCCGCAGGTTCCAAACGTCGCCGCACACCGCGCTGCCAAGCTTGTGAACGCCGCTGCTTACGCCGTCGTCAAAGCCGACGTCGGCAAAAGGCAAGCCCTGCGGCGCTACGCCGCCGGTTTGCGTGCTTTCTTCGGCTGCGCCGCTTACGGCTGTGCTCTGCTCTGCGCTTTCGTCATCCGCAGGGTCTGCCTTGGCGCAGCCCGCCGTAAAAACTGCCGCGAACGCTAAAATCAGCGCAAGCGCTTTTTTAAAGTCTTTCATGCTACTCCCCCTTAGTTGCAATCCATCCTTTCTGCTTCCATTATAAGCCGTCAAGGCAATAAAATTCAATATGCAATTATGCAAAAAATAACAGCCGCCATTTGTGCATTATAAACAAATCGGGGGGGGTAACACTCAATTTCTTTGCGCAAAAATAACAAGGATGGCAATCCGCAAACGCAGCGCAAGACGCGATGCCCCGTGCGGCATCTTGTGGCTCCGATTTGACAAAAAAGCAACCCCCTGCGGAGGGAGACCTGCCGCAGGGGGATAACATTATATGCTTTCTGCTTTGCGAAGCTGCGCGTTTCAGCCGCCTATCGTAAGCGTGCCCTTAACGTGGCACTTAATGATTATGTAGTCGGCAGAGCTTACAACGCCGTCGAGGTTGACGTCCGCAGCCTTCAGTGCAAGCTCGGTACCGGTGCCGTCGGTAATTGCCAGCCTTGCAGCCATATAGTCGGGCGCGGTAACCTCGGCATCGCCGTTGAGGTCGCCAGGGATGATCACCGTAGCCTGCTCGTCTATGGGCTCGCCCGCGATGTTAAGCTTCTTAACGATGCAGCCGGTGCCGACAAGTGCGTCGTCCGCAAGCTTCTCGCCCTCTGCACTGTAAACGGCAACGTCACAGCCGAACTGTGCAACAACATCGCTTGCCTTGGTGTTGGGGCCTGCAGCGGTAACGTACTTTTCGTCCTGCTGATACTTCGAGTCAGCCTTAAGCTTGAAGGCGCCTACGTCGCCAACGGTGTTGTCGCCCCAAACCTCTATCTCGCCGATAGCAAGACGGGAAGGAGTGCCGACATAGTCCTTAAACTTAAGATGTATGTACTTGGCCTTCAAAGCCTCGGTAAACTTAACGGTGTAGGTGTGGATGGTGCCATTTGCCTCGTCCGTTCCCTCGTAAGCCTTGGTAACGGTGTAGTTTCCCTCTTCCATGCCGAGGCCAACCTCCGTTATCTCGCCCGCGCCGTAGCTGCCGGTGAGGATGGATACAACGGAAATCTTGTTGAGGTAAGCGGTTTCGCCAAGCTGGATGGTAACCTCCGGGTCGCCTGCTGCAGAGCCGAAGTATACAGCCCATGCGGCGTTCTTGCTGCCGGGAGCGGTGCCGTCCGGAATGACGCCGTCGTTAAGCTTGTTTGCAATCCACTCTCCGCCCTGGGTCGCATTGTCGCCATAGTAGCCGTACTGATAATAGCTTGCGGTGCCGGGGTAGTTGGTGGTCGGATACATGTACTTGCCGCCTTCGGCCTGTGCAAAGTAGTTCTTTGCGGCCTTCGGAAGGTTAGGATCCTCCTCTACCGGAGGCTCGCCGGAAGTCTCGTGATTAGAGGCGTAAACATAAGAGGTGTCGCCGTAATAGAAGTTTGCGTGGTTGTTTACGCTGCCTTCCTTCCACTCCGGCTGCTTTGCGCTTGCTATGTCTTCGTAGTAAACGAACTCTGTAGTAAGCCTGTCCTTGCCTACGCGGATTATCATGGTGGTGATGTCCTTGGTAGAGCCGCTATAGTTGTACCTGTAGTAGTTGGAAGCAACCCAGGTTGTGTCAAAGGCCTTAACGTCGGTGCTGGAGCCGCGCTCACCGTCGGAAGAGTCGCCCGCGAGGTAAACGGTGGCATCCGGGTTGTCTGCGCCGTAGTCGGAAACCATTGCGCCGTCACGGAGAGGCTGGCTCCTCATGTAGCAGTGATGGTCGCCCGCGAGAACAAGGTCAATCTTGTTCTTGTCGCAGAAATCTGCCCAGTAGTTCCAGAAATAGCTGTAAGACTTGCCGCTGTACTTAGAGGTAGCGGGACGGTGGTTTACAAGAACGGAGTACTGATACTGACCCGCCATCTTGTCTATAACGGACTGCGCCCAAGCCTCCTGCGCGTTGTTGGAAGCCTTAAGGTAGTTTACAACGATGAACAGGACGTTGTTGTAGGTGTAGTAATAAACGGTGCCAATCTCGTCGCCGTAATTCCAGCCGTTCGTCGGGTTGTTGAATATGATGGAATTGTAGGCGCTGGAGGAGTTGGAGGACCTGTCCATATCGTCGTGGTTGCCTATGCAGTTTGCAAAGGAATAGTTCTTCATGTAAGGCTGGTTAAGCACGTTCTGCCACTGATTGTAGGCAACGCCCCAGGCAACGATGTCGCCAACGGAAACTATGTGCTCTATCTCCGGCCAGCCGAGCTGACCTGCAAGGTCGATGCCGGCATTGATAGCCTTTGTCGCCTGTGCTGCGCGCTGTGCGCCGTAGGTCTTGTAATACTCGTGGAAGTCACCGGTAACGAGGAAGGACCACTCGCTCCCGTCGTTTGCGGCGGTCTTGAAACGGTAGGTGTCGCTGTATTCCGCACCGTCGAATATGCGATACTTATACTCGGTATCCGGGGTGAGGCCGCTAAGAGTAACGTTATAGTCGTTAAACGTGTGCTCCTGCGTGTAGTTGGTGCCGTTGTCGTCCTTGGAGGACTTGCCGTAAAAGGGGTTTACGCTTGCGTCGGCGCCGTATGCCTTGTAGGTGCCGGCAACGGTCTTGGCGTTCTGCCAATCGGCGTCGTCCGCAGTGGTGTACTGAACCGAGCAGCCGGTGCAGTCAAGCGGAGTGTGGAAGCCGACATTCATCGCAGTGCTGCAGTCCTCTGCCGGGTTTGTCGTGATCATTGCAATTTTGGAGGAAACAGCATAAGTTTCAAGGCTGCCCGAATTTGCGGGGATCACAAAAGCAAGGCAAAGAACCAACGCCAAAAAAGTGAATAGTGCTCTCTTCATAAAAACCTCCTGAAAGATATAAAAGCAGGTAAAGCCGTGACGAACACAGCTTTCCTTATTATGTATAAGTTAGCACAAAAGCCTCGTTTTGTCAACCTTTTTGCGGATTTCGCCTCGCTTAAAAATATTTTTGTGCAAACCACACAATTATTTTAGTAAAAATAGGGCGAAATGACGAAACAAGAGACTTGATATCGCGTCCAAAATAAGCTATAATATTATGGAGAATGAATAAAATAAGGAGCATTTTATGATAAGACACGTTGTTATGTTCAAATTTAAGGAAGAGGCAGAGGGCAGGCCGAAGGCGGAGAACGTGCGTCTTACCGCAGATATGCTTAATGCGCTGCAGGGGGTCGTTCCCACGCTTAAGGCGTCGTCGGTGTACACAGGGTCTCCACTTGCGGACGGCAGCAACTTTGACCTGCTGCTTATATCGGACTTTGACAGCTTCGAGGATTTGAACGCTTACATAGTTCACCCGCGTCACAAGGCCGTGGGCGAGTTTATGAAGCCCCTCAGGGAAAGCCGCGCCTGCGTAGATTATGAGATATAAGTCTTCACAAAGGTGGTGTTTTTATGCCGAAAACCGTTTTAAAGTCTGTCGCCGTCGTTTTGTGCCTTTGTCTTGCCGCAGCGCTGCTGCTTACCGATATGGCACCGTTTGACGCGCGCGCCGCGGCGGTTACGCTTAACTTCCACTCCAAGACCTTTTATTTGAAGGACACCGAGGGCAGCTGTGAGGGCACCGTCATAACGGACGGCGCGCTTACCCTTGCAGACGGCGCGGGAAGCGGCGTTTTCACCTCCGAGGAGGCGGATATAGGCCCCTTCGACTATGCGGTCGCCTCATGGAATGCGCAGACGCACGGCGGTAGCATCTCCGTGGAGCTGTGCTTTGAGCTTACTGACGGCGCCTGGTCGGACTATTACAGCTGGGGCGTTTGGTCAAGCAAAGAGGGCGTTTCCGGCTCCCGCGATAAAAGCGACAAATACGGCGGCATTTCCGTCGATACGCTTACGGTGAACGAGGGCTTCGAGACCACGGGCAAGGTTCGCTTCCGCGTGTCTCTTACCGCCGGGGAAGAGGGCGCACCGGTTGTGACAAACGTCTCCTTCACCACGCCGCAGATGGCGGAGCAGTGCACGGTCGGCACCTTCCCGTCTTACTACCTGAACGAGGTTCCTATGCGCTCGCAGCTTGCGGCGGAAAACGGCAGCATAGGCAGCATAATCTGCAGCCCTACAAGCACCGCAATGGCGCTTGAATACATGGGCGTCAAGGTTCCGTCTCTTACGGCTGCGGCGGCGATATACGACAACGCCTGGGGTGCCTACGGCAACTGGTCGTTCGCGGCGGCGTATGCGGGCGAGAACGGCTTTACCGCGTACATAGATTTCTACACGCTTGACATGGTCAAGTACGCACTTTCACGCGGGGTGGTTTTGGGCTGCTCCACACGGCTTACAAGTGCCGGGCACATTGTGCTTCTCACCGGCTATGACGAGGAGAGGAACAAGCTTCTTGTCAACGACCCCAACATATCGGAGAACAACCTGCACGTCACGGAATACGACGTCGGGTATTTTACGGAGCGCTGGTATAAAAAGGACACGGACGGCCTTGGCCTTGTGTACGTGTTCCAGAAGGAGTCCGACCTGGAGTCCATGGGCGGCAAAAGCCCGGCAGACTACAAGGGCAGCGCCGTCGTAAGGCTTCAAAACGCGTCGGCAGACGGGCTTTGGCACATCGAGGCGCTTGGCGGAAGCGCGTATGCGCTTACGGCTGCCGAGACGGGGGAGAAGCTTTCCGTCGCCGGCAGCGACAGCTTCTACCTTTACGAAGAGGGAGAGGGCTTCATTATACGCCCCTCGGGCGTTAAGGACAAGGTCCTTGCGGCCGCAGACGGCACCTTTGCGCTTTCGGATGCCAAGGACGCGGGGGAGGATTCCGTCTTTAAAATAGAGCCCGTGATTTACGAAAATACGGACGGGTCCGGCATAACGCTTACGGGCGTTGACGAAAGCCAATACAAAATAGGCGCGATGATAAAAACAAGCGGCAGCTTCACCGCGATATACTGGGGCGCGGTGCTGCTTAAGCCCGACGGCGACGGCTACACCGTTGCCGAAAAGTACGCCTGCGGCGAGGAGAAAAACGTGTCGGTCGGGGACGGAAACTTGCTTTTAGCCGTGCACATAGAGCGCGGGGACGAGCTGCGGCTGCTTGAAGGGCTTTCCGTCGGCGACAGGGTGACGCTTTGCGGCGTTTACCCCGCCTCCGGTGCGCTTGCGGAGGGCGGATATATCGCTTTTTAAAGGAGTTTTACGATGCCAAAGGCAACGGTTATAATACCGGCCTACAACCCAGAGGAGCATTTTGAAGAGCTTGTAAAGGGGCTTGTGGGGGAGTTTGACGTGCTTGCCGTAAACGACGGCAGCAGGGAAGAGTGCGCGCACTTCTTCGCAGCGGCGAGGGAGGCCGGCGCAGAGGTAATAGAGCACGGGGAGAACCGCGGCAAGGGCGCGGCTTTAAAGACGGCGATAAGGCATCTGCAGGAGCGCGGGGGCGAGTGGGTCGCCGTCACTGCGGACGCCGACGGCCAGCACAGCATCAAGGACATACGGGCGGTTGCGAAGCTTGCGGAGGAGAACCCGGACTGCCTCTGTCTCGGCGTGCGGCGCTTTGACGGCATGCCGGCAAGGAGCCGATTCGGCAACAGCTTTACGCGCGTAAGCTTTGCGCTTGCCACGGGCACGCGCGTTTCGGACACGCAGACGGGGCTTCGCGGGTTTTCAAGCCGCACTGCGGACAAGCTTATCACCGCAGAGGGCGACCGGTACGAGTACGAGATGAACGTGCTTATCAACCTTAAAAAGTGGGGAATCCCCGTAAAAGAGACGGTTATCGACACCATTTACATAGACGGGAACGCCTCCTCGCACTTCCACCCGATAAGGGACAGCCTTATAGTTTACGGGCAGATACTTAAGCACATAACTGCGTCGCTTATCTGCACGGCGCTTGACTATGTGCTGTACCTGCTTTTGGTGCTGCTTACGCCGGTTCAGCCGGAGTGGGCGTATCTCGGGTCGAGGATAGTGTCGGCGTCTGTGAACTATCAGCTTTCGCGAAGGATCGTTTTCCATGCACCGCCAAGCTGGCGGACGACGCTTTCGTATTTCCTGCTGGCGATATTCTCTATCTCTACGGGCTCGCTGCTTGTGATGCTGTTTACAAACCTGCTGCACGCCGGCGAGATATGGATAAAGCTGCCCGTGGACGTGTTCCTGTTCTTCGTCAACTTCTTCTTGCAGAAAAAGTTTGTCTTTTATTGATTCCCCACCACTCACTACGTACACGGCGTGGATCCCGAATAGGCTAAAAGGTTGGCACCCCGGAAAACGCGGTTTTCCGGGGTGCCTTCAGTTATTATAGATTCCCGTTCGCTCGCGGGTGGGAAGTGCGGCGCGGTACAATAGATGAAAGGCTTCATACGTGTGACAAGCCTTTACACCGCAAAGGCGCAGCCTGCGTTGGCGGCTCGGGATTCCAAATGGCTGTGCCCTTTGGGCCTAAAAAGCTATTGTTTTAAATAAGCCTAATTCAGAGAGCCATGAAGGGACCGAGTCCCTTCATATAAAAACACAGGCCGAGCCGGGGCTCGGCCATAATAAATAAACAAATCCTAAAACCCGCCGATAACGCCTGCGTCAAGCTGGAGGATACGTGACGCGTCGATGTTGTTGACGGCGTTGTCGGCGTTGACGTCGGCCGCTGCGAGTGCGGTGCTGTCGAGGGCGGCGACGCCCGCGTCGTATTGGAGGACGAGGGACGCGTCGATGTTGTTCACGGCACCGTCGCCGTTAGCGTCGCCGAGTACGAACGCTTCCGAAGGTTCCTCGGACGTCTCTCCGCCGAGAACGTCGCCGCAGATAACGCACACGCCGTCCTCGTAGTAGTGAGCGTTGCATTCCTCTGTCTTCATGTACCAGTTCACGCTTTCGCCGTCTATGACGGCCGAGCCTGTGTCGGTGTAGTTTTCCTTTACGTAATCCGTTGCGGTTATGCCGTCGGAGAGGATGACTGTCTCGGCATATTCAAGCATCTCCGCCTCTTCCGTAAGCGTTGCCGCAGCGTCGGGCGACTTTACATACACAAGGCTAAGCGCGGTGCAGCCGTAGAACGCGCCCACCCCCAGGGAGGTGATGCCTGCGGGAACGGTTACGCTTTCAAGTGCGGTGCATTCGAAAAACGTTTGGTCGCCGATGCTTTTGACGCCCTCGGGTATGTTTATCTCCGTAAGCGCGTTGCAGCCGTAGAACGCGCCCCAGCCGATAGAGGTAAGCCCTGCGGGAAGCTGTACGCTTTCAAGGGATACGCAGCCGGCAAAGGCATGCGGGCCTATAGAAGTGACGCTTTCGGGAAGGCTTACGCTTGCGAGGGATGCGCAGCCGTCGAAGGCGCTGTTGCTGACGGAGGTGACGCCTTCCGTCAACACAACGGATTTAATGCTGTCGGAATACTCGCGCCAGGCGTCCTCCGAAACTATAAATCCGCTCATCTCTCCCGCGCCGGAGATTGTAAGGGATCCGTCTGCGGCGAGATCCCAGGTCAAGCTGCCCCACTCGCCGCTTGCGGCAGAGCCGTCATCGGCCATTGCGGGGATTGAAAGCGCGCCCAGCACAAAGATAAGGGTCAGTATAACGGCCATGAATTTTTTCATTTTTTAATTCCTCCTCGGTTTTATTTTCAGCAAAGCTTATATCAGCCCAATTATACAACTCCGCAAGCGAAAAAGCAAGAAAAATTTAAAAACGGAAGAAAAAGCCGAAAAGGCGGTATCTCCCACCCTTTCGGCTTAATTGCTCTGATTTTACCGGCAGCTTTCCGGGCAGCGGTGCAGCAGCACCCCATACGTGCAGGCAGCCTTTACATCGCAAAGGCGCAGCCTGCGCTGCCAAATTGGGTTCCAAAGGGCTGTGCCCTTTGAAAAAATAAATACCCCCCAAAGGGCTGTGCCCTTTGGAAAAACTAATTCCTCTCGGGAAGGGAAGCGGCGGCGACAGACTGACCTACGCGGCGGCTTTTTTCGTCCGGGATGTGAAGCTGAATCTTCTTTGCAAGCTCCGGGAACTCTGCCTCCAGCGTTTCCTTAGCCTTGGCGATAAGGATAGTTCCGCCTTCGCCGGAAGTAACCCTGCCCATTATAAGCAGGTGCCTTATATCGTAGAAGCGTGCGTAGTACGCAATGGCATAGCCGAAGCACACGCCTATCGTGGCGTAAACCTTCGCGGCGCGTTCGTCACCCTCGGCCATAAGCTTCTGAACGACCTTAAGCTTCTCTGCGGGGGAGAGGCTTTCGTCAAGCTCTATGCCGGCAGCGGGCGCGTACTTGATAACGCCGTCCTGCGAGAAGTACTTGACGCCGCAGCCGTAGTCGCCCGACCACTCGTCGACCATGGCCTTCGGGTTGAAGTCGCAGGGGACAAAGGCAAGCTCGTTGAGCCAGCCGGTGATGTTCCCGGCGCCGTCGACGTAGCCGGCGGCCTCGGAGGTGCCCATTGCAACGCCGACAACGTTGTTGTCCTCAAGCGACATAGCGCCCGCAAGCGCCGTAACGTCGCCGTCGTTGGCGACAACAAGCGGAACGTCGCCTATCTCCTTCGCAACGTCTATGTACATGTTTTTAACGTGCTTGTCGAAGTCCTCGTCGGAAACCTTCAAAAACAGGGAAGCGACCATTATGCGGTTGTCGACATATATGCCCGCGCTGGAAACGCCGATAGCGTCAACGCGCGGCATCTTCGAGGCGGCCGTCTTCATGGCGTTAAGTATGCCCTCGTAGTGGTACTTCGGGTCGGAGTTGGTCTTCGGGAACCAAACCACTTCCTCGCTGTAAACAGGCTCGCCGTCGATAACGGCGCTGACCTTCCTGTCGCTTCCGCCGGCGTCAAAGCCTATGCGGCAGCCGTCAAGGTGCCTGCCGACGGGGCTTGCGGCCTCGTTCCTCTCGGGGGCGTGCCGAAGGTCGGTAACGACAACCTCAAAGGGCTTTTCGTAAACCCTTTCCATAAACTTATAGTCAAAGTCGCGCTCTCCGCCCGCCTTGTAGGCGTCCGCAATGCGCTTGCCGACAACAGGCGCGCCGGCGACAACTATCCTGTATCCGCCGTACACCCAAAGCATTGTCTTTACAAGCCTCTCTATGTAACGGTAGTTCTCCTCGTCCTTGCCCGTACCCTCGGGATATATGCGGGTCTTGTAAACAGAGGTGTAGTCGTTGTTCCTGACAACGCCTATAACAACCTCAATGCCGCAGTCCTTAACTGCCTCTTCAAAATCCCTGCACACAACGGACATCGGTGCAAATTCGGGGTCTAAAACGGGTGTAACCTTAAGCTTCATAACGCACGGTTCCTCCTATGATTGTTTTGTATATCCTTATGTTTTCGTCAAATATCGTAATGTCGGCATCCTTGCCCACGTCAAGCGAACCCTTCTTGTCGGCAATGCCTATCGCCGCCGCGGGGTTTAACGACGCGGCCTTTACCACCTCGTAGATGGGAAGGGAGGTGTTGTTCTTCACGTTGAGCACGGCGTCGTTCATCTTAAGCACGCTGCCGGCAATGGTACCGTCCTCAAGCAGGCACTGTATGCCCTTAAGCACAAACTTCTGCCCTCCGAGGTCGTACTCGCCGTCCGGCATGCCGCCGGCACGGGTGCAGTCCGTTATAAGGCAAAGCTTGTCCTTCTTGACGTTTGCCACAAGCGAGAAAAGTGCGGGGTGAATGTGGAAGGTGTCGCAGATAAGCTCCACGCTTACGTCGTTGGTAAGCGCTGCGCCGACAACGCCCGGGTTCCTGTGCTGAAGCGCCGTCTGCGCGTTGAACAGATGGGTTATGTGCCCTATGCCGTTGTTTATCGCGTCCTGCGCCTGCTCGTAGGTTGCGCCCGTGTGACCCATGGAAAGCAGGATGCCCGTGTCCTTCTTAAGCTCGTGTATTGCGGCGAAGCCCTCGTCCATCTCCGGCGCCACGGTGGCTATCTTTATAAGGTCCGCATACTTCTTGTAAAAGTCCGCTGCGGGCTTTAAGATGTGCTCCTCCGCCTGCGCACCCTTCTTGCTTGGGTTGATGTAGGGGCCTTCCGCGTTGACGCCCAGTATCGTCGCGCCGTTCCAGCCCTTGCTTTGCTCCTTAAGCGCGCCTACGGTCTCAAAAGCGCGGGTAAGCTGCTCTACCGACACGGTCATGGTCGTGGGCAGCCAGCCGGTGACGCCGTTTTTAACGATGCCCTCCGCCATCTTGCGGATGCCCTCCGCGCTGCCGTCCGACGCGTCCTCGCCGAGATAGCCGTGGATGTGCAGGTCGATAAAGCCGGGGGCTACGTACCTTCCGCCGGCGTCTATAACCTCGGCGCCTTCGGGTATGCACTTCGGGCACACTATGCCGCCGATCTTTTCGTCATAGCAAAGCGCCTTGCCCTCTATGACCCTGTCGCTTAGAACGATTTTACAGTTCTTTATGTACTTCAAAAAGCATTTTCCTCCTTAAAAAACGGTATCTGTTACCTCAATTATATAATATCCTTCGGGCAAAATCAAGCTTGTGAAAGGATAAATTCGCCAAGAGAGGCAAAATTTTCTGCCGTGAACACCCCGCCGCCGCAGTCGCCGTAGCCCCAGTTGACCCCGGCAAAGTCAAAGCCGCAAGCCTTCGCCGTCAGCCGGTCGGTTGCGGAGTCCCCCACAAAAAGCACCTTCCCGCCCCCGCCGCAGGCGGCAAGGGACGCAAGCGCAATGTCGGGGTTCGGCTTACGCCGCCTGCCTTCACACATGCCGCAAACGGCAAGGCCGCCGAAGAAGTGTGAGATAAGCGTTTTGGCAAGAGGCTCGTCCTTATTGGTCGCGGCGGCCGTTTTTATGCCCGCGTCTTCAAGGCGCGCAAGCAGCGCAGACGCACCCGGGAAGGCCGCGGTGCTGTCAAACAGGTGCGCGGCGTAGTAAGCGCGGAAGGAGAGCATGGCCTTTTCCACCGTCTCACCGTCCGTACCGGCAGGTAGACAGCGCTCCATAAGCTTTTTAAGCCCGTCGCCTATCCTTGCGCGCACCTCCTCCTTCCCCATAGGGGGAAGCGAAAGTGCGCCAAGCGCACTGCCGACGGCAGCCGTCAGGTCGCCAAGTGTGTCAAGCAGTGTGCCGTCAAGGTCAAATATGACCGTGTCATAGCTCATTTATCGGAAGTGATGCGTTCAAGGTAATCCGTAACGTCGCCCACGGTCTTAAGCGTAAGCGCGTCCTCGTCGGAAATGGTAATGCCCATTTCGCTTTCAAGCGTCATAAGTATCTCCACAAGGTCAAGCGAGTCCGCACCGAGATCCTCCATAATGTTGCTGTCGTCCGTTATCTCCGAAGGGTCGATGCGCAGCTGCTTTGCCAATACCTCTATAATTCTTTCTTTCATTGTTACAAAAACCTCCAAACAAATTTTAGATTTTACATACAGTATAATAATATAAAACTTTTAGTTTGGCAATACCTTTTTTTGTTTTTTATATTATTGACTAAACGGCGGGCTTGTGTTACAATAAAGTAGCATGGGTAATTATACGGAATATTGGGGGTGTGGGCTTGGTAATATTGGGGATAGACCCGGGGATAGCCACGGTCGGCTACGGCGTTATTGCGACCGAGGGCGGCACCTTCCGCGCGCTGGAGTACGGCGCGGTGGTCACGGAAGCGCACACCTTGCTTGAAAAGCGCATCTGTAAGATATACGATGATATTATCGGCATCATAAAAAGGCACGGTCCGGCAGCCGTCGCCGTGGAGGAGCTGTTCTTCAACAAAAACGCGAAGACTGCCATAGACGTGGCACAGGGCAGGGGGGCGATACTCCTTGCGGCGGAGAAGTGCGGCGTTGACATTTACGAGTACACCCCTCTTCAGATAAAGCAGAACCTTGTCGGCTACGGCAGGGCGGAAAAGGGGCAGATAATGTACATGACAAAGCTGCTTTTGGGGCTTAAGGAGGTGCCGAAGCCGGACGACACGGCAGACGCGCTTGCCATTGCCATATGCCACGCAAACTTTGTTATGCACCGCGGCAGGGGGTATTGACGTGTTCTACTACATAAGAGGCGCACTTGCGGCAGTCGGCGAGGATTTTGCCGCCATAGACTGCGGCGGCGTGTGCTATAAGCTTTGGATAAGCGGCACCAGCCGCGCATATCTCGCACGGCTTTCCGGGGGAGAGGCGAAGCTTTTTACGTATCTTAACGTCCGCGAGGACGTGATGGAGCTTTACGGCTTTGCCACGGAGGAGGAGGGCGAGCTTTTCCGCCTTCTGATATCGGTCTCGGGCGTCGGTCCGAAGGCGGCCGTAAGCATACTTACGGCCCTTGACCCGCAGCGCCTTGCGGCGGCCGTAAGCGCGGGTGACGCAAGGGCGATAAGCTCTGCCAAGGGTGTGGGGCTTAAAATCGCGCAGAAGATAATACTGGAGCTTGGCGGCAAGCTTGCGGACGCGCACGTCCCGGCCGGGGGCGCTTACCGCCCGGAGGACGCAGGCGCCATGGACGCGCTGCTTGTGCTTGGCTACCGCAGGGAAGAGGCGGCGAAGGCACTTGCGGGGCTTGACCCTTCGCTGGGGCTTGAAGAGAAGATTTCGGAGGCGTTGAAGCGCCTTTCGGTGATATAGAAGTGCAAAAAAGGGGGCGATGACAAATGCCGCTTAACACGGGCAGTGAATATGAATTTGGCTATGAAAGCAGACTTTTGGCGATGGAAGAGAGCGCCGAGGATGCGGAGAACGAGAATTCGCTTCGTCCCAAGACCCTGGACGACTACGTCGGCCAGGAGAAGATAAAGGAGAACCTTGCGGTTTTCATAGCGGCCGCAAAGGACAGGGGCGACAACCTTGACCACGTGCTGCTGCACGGCCCGCCCGGGCTGGGCAAGACGACGCTTTCCATGATAATTGCGGAGGAGCTTGGCGTAAGCCTTAAGGTCACAAGCGGCCCGGCCATAGAGAAGGGACGCGACCTTGCGGCGCTGCTTACGACGCTTGGCACCAACGACATACTTTTTATAGACGAGATACACAGGCTGCCTCGGCAGGTGGAGGAGGTGCTTTACTCCGCAATGGAGGACTTCTCGCTTGACCTGATGATGGGCAAGGGGCCTGCGGCGCGCAGCATACGCATACCGCTTAAGCCCTTTACGCTTATCGGCGCAACCACGCGCGCCGGGCAGCTTTCCGCCCCGCTTAGGGACAGGTTCGGGATGCTTTTCCGTCTGGAGATGTACAGCCCGGAGGAGCTTTCCCGCATAGTGACGAGGAGCGCCGGCATCCTTGGGATAGACATACTGCCGGCGGGTGCTTTGGAGATAGCGAAGAGGTCACGCGGGACGCCGAGGATAGCGAACAGACTTTTAAAGCGCGTGCGGGACTTTGCGCAGGTGATGGGCGACGGCGTTATCGACCGCCCCATTGCGGACAAGGCGCTTGGCAGCCTTGACATAGACGCGCTTGGCCTTGACGCGACGGACAGAAGGATGCTTACCGCGATAATAAAGCACTTCGGCGGCGGCCCGGTGGGGCTTGAGACGCTTGCGGCCGTGACGGGCGAGGAGGCGGTGACGCTTGAGGACGTGTACGAGCCGTACCTTCTTCAGCTTGGGTTTATAAACCGCACACCGCGCGGCAGGTGCGCAACTGCGGGCGCTTACAGGCACATGGGCTTTGTTCCGCCCAAAGAGGCGCCGGAGCAAGCGAAAATATTTGACGACTAAAGGAGCTACAGATGTTTGCAGCGTCCGAATGGAAGGACTACGAGCTGCTTGACGCCGGCGGCGGGAAGCGGCTTGAAAGATGGGGAAGCTATGTGCTGGAGCGTCCCGACCCGCAGGTAATATGGGGCGGAGGAGACGGCGCAGAGTGGAGACGTGCGCAGGGGATATACAGGCGCTCCTCCGGCGGCGGAGGCAGCTGGATAAAGAAGGACATACCGGAGGAGTGGGAGATAGGCTACAGAGACATGCGCTTTGTCGTGTCCCCGATGGGCTTTAAGCACACCGGCGTGTTCCCGGAGCAGGCCGCCAACTGGGACTGGTTTTCGGAGATGATAAGGCGTTCCGGCAGGAGGATAAGGCTTTTAAACCTGTTCGCGTACACGGGCGGCGCATCCGTTGCGGCGGCTAAGGCGGGGGCCTTTGTGTGCCACGTGGACGCCTCTAAGGGCATGGTCGCGCGCGCAAAGCAGAACGCAGTGAAAAGCGGCGTAAGGCAGGACGGCATACGCTTTATAGTGGACGACTGCTTTAAGTTTGTAAAGCGCGAGCAGAGGAGAGGGAACAGGTACGACGCCATAATTCTCGATCCTCCGTCCTATGGGAGAGGCCCTAACGGCGAGAAGTGGTCGCTGGAGGCCGACCTCGACGGGCTGGTTGCCGACCTTGTGCCGCTTATTTCGGACGCCCCGCTTTTTGTGCTTCTCAACTCATACACTGCGGGGCTTTCCCCCTCCACCTGCGGCTACGTGCTTGCAAACGCGCTGAAACGGCGCTTCGGCGGCAGGGTCGAAAGCGGTGAGCTTGGGCTTCCCGTAAAGGCAAGCGGGTTTTTGCTTCCCTGCGGCGCTTCCGCAAGGTACACTTTTTAAAACAGAGGTTTTTATGTCTTACATAGAGGTAAAGGACCTTGTCTTCGCTTACGACGAGGGTGAGAAGGTCTTTGACGGGTTCAATTTGGCAATAGAAAAGGGAACCTACACGGCCGTTCTCGGCCGCAACGGCAGCGGCAAAAGCACGCTTGCAAAGCTGCTTTGCGGCATACTGCAGCCGGTTTCGGGCAGCGTGTGCGTGGGCGGGCTGTCGACCGCGGACGAGGAGCAGCTTTACAAGCTGCGCCGCAGCTGCGGGATGATTTTTCAGAACCCGGACAACCAGATTGTCGCAAGCGTCGTCGAGGAGGACGTGGCCTTTGCGCCGGAGAACCTCGGCGTTCCCTCTGCGGAGATACGGAAGATAGTGGACGAAGCGCTTTCTCTTGTCGGCATGACGGAGTACGCGAAGCACTCCACATACAAGCTTTCCGGCGGGCAGAAGCAGCGCGTTGCGATAGCGGGCGTGCTTGCCATGAGGCCGCAGTGCATTATTTTCGACGAGGCGACGGCAATGCTTGACCCCTCCGGCAGGCGGGACATAACCGCAACGATGAAACGGCTTAACAAGGAAAACGGCATAACCGTTATCAATATAACGCATTACATGAACGAAGCGGCGGAGGCAGATCGCATAGTCGCGCTTGACGGCGGGAAGATACTGCTTGACGGCACTCCGGAAGAGGTGTTCTCCGAGGGGGAGACGCTTCGCCGTGCGAAGCTTGCCACCCCCCAGATAACGGAGCTTTGCGACGCTTTGAGAGAGTGCGGAATGCCGCTTAAGAAGGGCATACTTCACACAATGCAGGCTGCGGACGCCATAGAAAATTACGTAAAAGGACTTTAAAGGATGTCTTGTATAGAGCTTAAAAATGTCACCGTCGTGTACGGTGCGGGGACTCCGTTTGAAAAGCGCGCGCTGGACGGCGTAAGCATAAGCTTCGGCGAGGACCGCGTGGTGGGGCTTATAGGCCACACCGGCAGCGGGAAGAGCACGCTGGCCATGCTTCTGAACGGGCTTAACAAGCCGACGGAGGGGACGGTTTTGCTTGACGGCGAGGACATATGGGCGCGGCCTAAGGAGATAAGCAAAATCCGCTTCCGCGTCGGCCTTGCCTTCCAGTATCCGGAGTATCAGCTTTTTGAAGACAGCGTCTACAAGGACATTGCCTTCGGGCCGAAGAACATGGGCCTTTCGGGCGCGGCGCTTGACGAGGCGGTCATTGCCGCTGCGGATTTTTGCGGGCTTTCCGGCGACATTTTGTCGAAGTCGCCGTTCGAGCTTTCCGGCGGGCAGAAGCGGCGCGCGGCGATAGCCGGCGTTATAGCGATGAACCCGGATGTGCTAGTTCTTGACGAGCCGGCCGCCGGCCTTGACCCGGCGGGCAGGGAAGAGATAATAGGCGGCCTTCTGCAGTACCGCAAGGAGCGCCGCAACACCATGATAATAATTTCGCACAGCATGGAGGACATAGCCCGGTACTCCGACTACATAGCGGTGCTCGACCACGGGAAGATACACATGCAGGGCACGCCGGCGGAGATATTTGCGGATGCGGAAAAGCTTTTTACGGCGTCTCTCGACCTCCCGCAGGTGACAAAGCTGTTTGTGGAGCTTAAGAAGCGCGCCCTGGTGGAGGGCACGGACGTTTACACCGTCAAAGAGGGCGTAAGACGAATATCGTCCCTCATAAAGCAAAAAACAGGAGAGGCAGATGCTTAAAGATATAACTTTGGGTCAGTTCTTCCCGGGGAACTCGCTGCTTCACAGAACTGACCCGCGATTTAAGATTTTGATACTTCTTGCGTTCCTTGTCGGCGTTATAGCGGCAAAAAGCGTGTATTCCTTCGCTTTGATTCTTACGGTAACGGTGCTGCTTACCGCGCTTTCGCGCCTTTCGCCGAAGACGGTTCTTAAAAACCTGAAGCCGCTGATATTTATTTTGATCTTTACGGGCATACTTAACGTGTTCCTGTACAAGGGCGACAATATACTTGTCGACTGGCATTTTATACACATATACAGGGAAGGCTTAATATACGCCGCGTTTATGATGCTGCGGCTTGCCTGCCTTGTCACGGGCAGCTTTGTGGTGCTTACCTACACCACCTCCCCGCTTGACATATCGGACGCGCTGGAAAGCCTTTTAAAGCCGCTTAAGCTTATAAGGCTGCCCGTGCACGAATTTGCCATGATGATGACCATTGCCTTGAGGTTTATACCAACGCTTGTGGAGGAGACGGACAAGATAATGAGCGCACAGAAGGCAAGGGGTGCGGATATGGAGTCAGGTGGGCTGAGGAAGCGCATAGCGGCGCTTGTGCCTATTCTTGTACCGCTTTTCGTATCGTCCTTCCGCCGTGCGGACGAGCTGGCGGAGGCGATGGAATGCCGCTGCTACCACGGCGGCGAGGGAAGAACTAAGATGAAGCAGATGAAAAGCCGCTTTGCGGACTGGGCGTTTTTCGCCGTGATGCTTATAATTTGCGTTTCCGTATTCTTCATAAACCGCTTCGGGGTGAGAATATAATGGCGGTATATGCCCTGACCTTGGCCTACCGCGGGACGGAGTACAGCGGCTGGCAGGTGCAGAAAAACGCGCCGTCGGTGCAGGCGGTGCTTCAGGACGCGGTGGAAAAGGTCTTCGGCAAGCGCCTTGACGTGACGGGCTGCAGCAGGACGGACAGCGGCGTTCACGCGCTTGGCTATGTCTGCCATATCGAAAGCGAAAAGCCCTTCGACACATCCCGTCTTCCGTTGGCGCTAAACGCCCACCTCCCGCGCGACATAAGCGTTCTGAAAGCGGCGGAGGCAGGCAGCGGCTTCCACGCGCGCTACAGCGCCTTGGCAAAGGAGTACGTCTACTATATACGAAGCGGCAGCATCAGAAGCCCATTTGACCGCGACCTTTGCTTTTTCTACCCCTTCCCGCTGGACGTAAAGGAGCTTTCGGCGCTTGGGAAGGAATTTGTAGGCAGGCAAGATTTTGGCGCTTTTATGTCGGCCGGCAGCAAGATAAAGGACACTTTTCGAACGGTCTTCTACTTTGACGTTTGCGAAAGCGGCGGAGTGATACGTATAACCGTGGGGGCAGACGGGTTCCTTTACAACATGGTTCGCATCATGGTAGGCACCCTTTTAAAGGCCGCGCGCGGCGGCTGCGATATAAAGGCGGCGCTTGAAAGCCGCGACAGGAAGGACGCAGGACCTACGGCGCCGGCCTGCGGGCTGTATCTGAACAGGGTTTTTTACGACAGAGATCAGCTTGAAAAACGCATTTCGGAATTTAAAGTTTAATTAAGCATAAAAGTATAAAAAGGAGGCGGGGCAAAGCATGGGCGTGTTTTCGGTTTTCGGAAGCGGCAAAGGCAAAAAAGAGAAGGCAAACGACGGTGCCGCGTACTACCGCAGGCTTGCGGCGGGCTTTGCCGCCGCAAAGTACGTATGCCTCTTGCTGTGCCTGGGGCTTGTTCTGTGCGGGTTTTCCTTCCGCACGGACGAGATAAACGCAGACAACTTCAACTACCTTCTGAACTACCTCGGCGAGGGAGAGACGAAGGCTACGGTTTACAACACTATATACTTTGACGACAACGAGACAAACGGCTTTGCCGTCGTGCGCGGGGATTTTGCCGTTGTCAACGACAGCGGAAGCGCGGTTTACACCCTTGCGGGGGACAGGCGGTCTGTCGACTCGGCGCTTAGGTTTGAGGACCCGCAGGTGCTTTCCGGCACGAAGTTTATGTATATCTACGACATCGGCGGAACGGAGCTTGTGATAAAAAGCGCGCTGGAGACGGTGTCCACGCTTCGGTTTGACTACCCCATAAGGGGCGCTGCGGCCACGGAGGGCGGCTACCTTGCCGTGATCTGCGAGGAGAAGACAAGCCGCAGCTCGGTCTACGTGTATGACGACAGCTTTCGCACAATTTACGACTGCGCCTACGGCAGCCTTTACACCGTCTCCGCAGATTTGGACGAGACGGCAAGAAGGCTTGTCACGGTGTCGGTTTCGGCCGAGGGCGGGCAGTTTGTTTCGACGCTGCTTTTGTACTCTCTCGACGCGGAGGAGCCCATAGCAAGGCAGGTCATAGAGGGCGAGTACCCCTACAAGGCGGCATTTTGCGAGGGCGGCATCTTGCTGCTTACCGACCGCGGACTTCGGCTTTACGGCGCGGACGGAGGCGAGACGGCAAGCGTGCCCTTCGGCGACGCCGGCATATCCGCCTTTGACATCGGGGACAGGTATTTTGTAAGGCAGTACCCCGTGTCGGCGCTGTCCTCTGCCGTGGAGGTGGAGGTGTACGACTCTGTCGACGGCTCTCTCGTCTTAAGCCGCACCTTCCCGGAGGGGACAAGGCTTGCGAAAAGCGGCGGAGGGTACCTGTTTACGGTAAGCGACGGCACCTTCACCGCGACGGAGATAGAAAGCGGCAAGGAGGTTACTGCCCAAACGGACGGAGAGGTTCTTGACGTTTTGGAGATAGAGGAAGGGAAGCTGCTTGCCGTGTCGAAGGGGCGCGCAAGCGTGCTGGATTACGGCGCGCTGTTCGCCGCAGAGGAGGAGGAATCATGGGCGCAATCATAGACATACTGATAGCGGCAATTATCATACTGACGCTGTTTTTTGCGGTGAAAAACGGTTTTTCAAAGACTGCCATAGGGGCACTCGGCTTCTTTATAGCGGCTGCCGTGGCGCTTATATTCTGCGGCAGGCTGGGGAGCTTCGTTGCCGAAAGCGGCGTGGGAGACAGGATAGAATCCGCCGTTGACGCTGCGGTTGACAGCATAGTGAACGAGGAAAACTACGTCGGCATTTTCGAGGCAGGAGATGAAAACGGCGAAAGCGCGCTGTCGCTTGCCTTTACGGTCTTCGGTGCCGAGGACGTTTACAAGTCAATAAGCGAGGGCTACCACGCCCACGTTTCGGAGGGGCTTGCCTCCGCGCGCGCCTATATAAAAGGCGGCCTTGCGGAGCACGCAATACCCTTCTGCTGCAAGGTGCTTGCGTTTTTGGCGCTGTTCTTGTGCGCGCGGCTGATCCTTAAGATAGTGGAAATTGTGATAAGCAAGGTGACGGAGCTGCCCGTGCTTAAGCAGGCGGACAAGGTTCTCGGCGCTTTGGCGGGCGTTCTGCTTGCGGTGCTTAGGGTCTACGTCTTCTGCATGGCGCTTAAAATCCTGCTGCCTGCGGCGGGTGCTTTGGGCTTCGAAAAGGCGGCAGGCATAAACCTCGGCGACTCTTATCTTTTCAGCCTGTTCGAAAGGTACAACATACTTTCAAAGCTTATATAGTGTGCGGTCGGGGAGGTATCCCCGCCGGGAAATTTATATATGGAGGAAAACGCCCCAATGGGGCGCAGCAAGGGTAAAATGGCAAAAATGTGTTCTCGCTGCAAAACGCGCGTGGCGGTTGTCTTCGTCACCCGCGTGGAGGGCGACAAAACCTATAACGAGGGGCTTTGCCTTAAGTGTGCAAAGGAGCTTGGAGTGAAGCCCATAGACGACATTATTTCGAGGATGGGGATAAGTGAGGACGACCTTGACGCGATGATGGATGAAGTGAGCAGCCTTATCCCGACCGACGGGGTCGACGGAGGCGGCGAAGGCGACGAGGGCAGGGCACCTGCCATAAACTTCGGCGCGCTGTTCCCGGGCATGCAGAACCAGCAGAACTCTTACGGCGAGCAAAGCGGTGAGAGGAAGGAGACGCCGCGCAAGGACCCCTCGCGCAAGTTTCTTAATCAGTTCTGCCAGAACCTTACGGCGAAGGCTGCGGAGGGCAAGGTCGACCGCATAGTGGGCAGGGACAAGGAGCTTACCCGCGTTATGCAGATACTCTGCCGCCGTCAGAAGAACAACCCCTGCCTTATCGGCGAGCCGGGCGTCGGCAAAACCGCCGTGGCAGAGGCTTTGGCGCTTCGCATATCGGAGGGGAAGGTTCCCTACAAGCTTAAGGACAAGGAGGTTCACCTTGTCGACATGACCGCCATGGTCGCCGGGACGCAGTTCAGGGGTCAGTTTGAGAACCGCATGAAGGGGCTTATCGAAGAGGTCAAAAAGCTTGGCAACATCATACTTGTCATAGACGAGGTGCACTCTATCGTCGCCGCCGGCGACGCGGAGGGCGGCATGAACGCGGCCAACATATTAAAGCCCGCGCTTTCCCGCGGGGAGATACAGGTCATAGGCGCTACAACGCTTACGGAGTACCGCAAGTATATAGAAAAGGACAGCGCGCTTGAAAGGCGCTTCCAGCCCGTCATGATTGAAGAGCCGAGCATTGACGACACCGTGGAGATACTTAAGGGAATAAAGGGCTATTACGAAAAGTTCCACGGCGTGCACATAAGCGACGACCTTATAAGGCGCATGGTCAGCCTTTCGGAGCGGTATATTACCGACCGGTACCTGCCGGACAAGGCGATAGATCTGATGGACGAGGCGGCGTCGCGCCTTGCTATGGAGTCGCCCGTGGTGGGGCAGATAGCGGAGCTTGACAAGCAGCTTTCGGAGCTTGCAAAACGGCGCGAGGAGCTTGAAAGTGCCGAGCTTGACGAAAACGGCTACAAGGAGCTTACGCTCCTTCGCATAGACGAGGATCAAAAGCAGGAGGAGTTCAAGAAGCTCAGCCGCAAGCGCGACAAGCTTCGCCTTACGGACGACGACGTCGCAAGGGTCATAGAGGTCTGGACGGGCATACCCGCCAGCAGCATTACGGAAAACGAGTTTGCAAAAATCGACCGCTTGGAAGCGGAGCTTAAAAAGCGCATAATCGGGCAGGACGAGGCCGTAAGCAAGGTCGCCCGCGCCATAAAGCGGAACAGGGCAGGCGTTTCCTACAAGAAGAAGCCCGTGTCCTTCATCTTTGCGGGCAGTACGGGCGTCGGCAAGACAGAGCTTGTCAAGGTGCTTGCAAACTATTTGTTCAACAGCCCGGAGTCGCTTATTCGCCTTGACATGTCGGAGTTTATGGAGAAGTACTCCGTAAGCCGCATCATAGGCTCGCCTCCCGGCTACGTCGGCTATGACGACGCGGGTCAGCTTACCGAGAAGATCCGCCGCAAGCCGTACAGCGTGGTTCTGTTTGACGAGATAGAGAAGGCACACCCGGACGTGATGAACATCCTGCTTCAGATACTTGACGACGGCAGGATAACCGATTCTCACGGGAAAGAGGTAAACTTCGAAAGCACCGTCATCATCATGACGACCAATGCGGGCAGCACCAACGCGTCTCCCACTGCCGGCTTCAACGTGGATGCCAAGGACAGCGACACCTCGCGCACCATGCGCGCTTTGGAGCGCTTCCTAAGGCCGGAGTTTTTGAACCGCGTGGACGAGATTGTTGTGTTCAACCGCCTGACAAAGGACAATATGAGGGAGATCTGCGGCATCATGCTTAACGACCTTAAGGGTGTGCTTGCGGAGAAGGATATAAGCCTTACCTGGGACGGTGCGGCGGTTGACGCGCTTTGCGCCAAGGGCTTTTCGGAAAAATACGGTGCGCGCAACCTGCGCCGCCTTATACAGACGGAGGTAGAGGACGCGGTGGCGTCCAAGATAATAGAAAATTACAAGACCCCGATAAGCGCCGTAAGCTTAAGCGCCGACGGTGACGCTGTAATCGTATGCTGCATATGATAATACAGACGGCGCGGAGAAAAGCCGCGCCGGGATGTGTGAAGGACGCCGTGCGATGAGTAAAAAAGAGCTTGACGTAAAAGACAGAAAACTTAATGTCGGCACCGGCGGCAGCGCAGAGGGGGAGGACTTTGACCCCTCGAAGCTTGAGGCGTACGAGGTTGCTGCTCGGCTTGGCACGGATATGGAAAACGGGCTTACGCGGCAGCAGGTCCGCAGGCGGCGCATGGACGCGGGGCTTAACGTCCTGAAGACAGAGCACCCCTCTTCCATGGCAAACGGCATAAAACGCCAAATTTTGGGTCTGTATCTTCCGCTTATGGTGGCAAGCCTTCTGCTTTGCGCGGTGTTTACAACCGGAGCGGAGACCTACACCCCCCTTGCGGCGATGCTTGCCGTCGTGATGTGCATAAACGCCGCGCTTTACAGCTACGCGGCGATGACGCTTAACAAGACCACGCGTGACAACTCCATGCGCGCTGCGGTAAAGCGTGGCGGAAAGCTTTTGTCGATAAGCAGCGTGGGGCTTGTCCCCGGGGACATGATACAGCTTGAAAGCGGCAGCGTCGTACCTGCGGACGCGCGCCTTGCGGAGGCAAACCGCCTTACCGTGCTTGAAACGCCCATAACCGGGGTGGAGGAAAGCACCTTCAAGGACGCAGAGTACATTGCAAGCGGCAAAAGACGCGGCAGCTACAACATGGTATACGCCGGGACGATTGTCACCTCCGGCAGGGCAAGCGCCATAGTCTGCCGCACCGGCAGGGACTGCCGCCTTTACAAAAAAGAGGGCGAGGAGGCACTGCTTCCCGAGACCTTCAACCGCGCGATGAAGCTTTTTTCCGCCTTTTCGGTGGTTGTAGCCGCCGTTGGCTTTCTGTTTGTGGTGATAGGTCTTATAATGGGCAGGCCGCTGGTCGACGCATACATGGGCGCACTTGCCTGCGCAGCCTGCTGCATGCCGCAGACGGCTTACGCGCTTGGCTTTGCGGGACTTGCGGCGGGCGTCAGGCGCATGTACAGGAACGGCGCCGTTATACGTAAGCTTTCCACCGTCGACACGCTTTGCCTTGTCGACAGCCTTATGTGCGATAAGGAAGCCGCTTTCCCCATGAGCGAGCTCAGGCCGAAGCGCGTCTTTATCAACAAAAGCTATTACCCGGTCTCCCCGGAAAGCAGGGAGAGCATACGCAAGGTGCTTACCTATGCGCTGCTTTGCTCCGACCTGCGCAGGAGCAGCGCTTCCGAGAAGCTCGGTGACGGGTTCTTCGGCATGCCTGCCGACGTTTCCATCGCCAGGGAGTGCGACAGGATAGGCATAGACATAGACTCCTTCAAGGAGGAGTATTTCAGGATAGAGGCAGAGTACGCAAAAGACGGGCGCATAAAGCGCGCGCTTTACCTCCACAACGACGCGAATCTGCTTATAATGCGCGGCGCGCCGGAGGAGATACTTCCGCTTTGCGCCGGCTACGAGGCGGGCGCGCTTAACAACAGGTTTGACGACTACTCGCGCCGTCGTATGGAGCAGGCCGCGAAGGACATGGGCGACGCTTCACAGCACGTGATAGCGATAGCCTCCGCAATTTGCGACAGCGACAGTCTGCGCAACACCGTCACGGCCGACAGGCGGCTTGTGCTTAACGGCTTTATCGGGCTTTACACCTCGCTGGAGCTTGACTCGGCCGGTGCTGTTTACAAGTGCGCAGCCGGCGGGATAGAGACGGTTCTTCTCTCCGGGGACGCCTACGTCACCGCCGTAAGCATGGCGAAAAACGCTGGCATAATAAAAAGCGAAAAACAGGTCATAGCGGCGGAGCAGCTTAAGTACGCCGACCGCGGCCTTTACATAGCGGACAGCGAGCAGTACAGGCTTTACCTCGGCCTTGACGAGGAGCAGTGGTTTGACGCCATGCGAATACGCCGCGACAAGGGGCACGTGGTCGCCGTCACGGCGGAGGGCACGGACAGGCTGCCCATGATGCGGGAGGCGGATGTCTCCTTCGTCCCGGCAGGCACTTCGGCGGAGACCGTCAAATACGCCTCCGACGTGCTGCTTTACAAAAACGGGCTAAAAACGGTGGAAAGCGTGCTTTCCTCCGCTAAGCTTATATACAGGCGGATAGTGTGCGCGGCGCGGCAGCTTTGCAGCGGAAGCGTTGCAATGCTTGTGTGCTTCCTTGCGGCGCTGCTTTCCGGAAGCGCGTACCCTCTTCGCGTCGAAGAGGCGCTTATCGGCGGCTGCGTTTTCAACTTTGCGTTTGCTTTGGCGCTTGCCTTTGCACCCGGCCACAGGAAGCTTTTGGAGGACAGGGTGGACTACAAGGGCAAGACCTTCGGCAGGGTGTTTCCCGCGGTTTACGGCGCCGCTTGCGGCTTTTGCCTGTGCTTTGAGGACTTTATGCTAACAAGGCTCGGTGCGGCAGAGGGGGAGAGGGCGTTTTGCATGCTGCTTTGCTTTGCGCTTTTGCTTTTGTGCGGTACGCTTTTCGGGGCGGAGCAGAAGCATTTCTACCGCTCGTCGGCGTTTAAAAACGCGCTGATACCGCTTGCCGGCGTGTTCTGCGCCGCTTTTATGGCGCTTTTGCTTTTCCTGCCGGGGGCGAAGGAGCTTTTCGGCTATGCACTGCCTCGGTACAGGGCGGCACTTACCGCATTTCTCGCGCCCGTCTCGCTCTTTGCGGCTTTTCAGGCGGCTTTGATGCTTGTAGAGCTTTTCACTAAACAAAATAAAAACAAATACGGAAAGGAATCTGAAACATGAAATTTACAAAGGACTCGGTTATAGGAGAAATACTTGACGCAAATCCGGAGCTTGCAGAGTGCTTTTTCGAAATAGGCATGCACTGCCTCGGCTGTCCCTGCTCCAGGAGCGAGACGGTAGAGCAGGCCTGCGCCGCACACGGTGCGGATGTGGACGCACTGCTTGCAAAGCTCAACGGCTGACGGGTCATGGCCACGGGCAGCACTGCGGATTTGGAGAGACGGCGCGAAATGACGGGCATGCGCTGCGGCGCAGCAGGCGCTGCGCTTAACCTGCTGCTTTTCGGGGAGAAGCTTGCCGTCGGCCTTGTGACGGGCTATGTCTCCGTCACTGCCGACGCGTTCAACAACCTTACGGACTGCTTCTCCTCCGTCGTTTCGCTTGTGTCCTTCCGCGTGTCCGGCAAGCCTGCCGACAAGAACCACCCCTTCGGTCACGAGCGGGTGGAGTACGTCGCCTCCATGATAGTGGCCTTTGTCGTGCTGCTGCTTGCCTGGGAGCTTGGCGTGTCCTCCGTGAAGGACATCGTCCACCCGCCGGAGATAAAAAGCCTCGGCGTTGTCAGCGGCGCGGTTATAGGCGCCTCGGTGCTTGTGAAGTTCTTTATGTTCCTTATGAACAACCGCTTTGCAAGAACCTTAAACAGCGGTCTTCTGAAGGCGGCAGCGCTGGACAGCCTGTCCGACGTGGCGGCGACCTCCGCCGTGCTTCTCTGCGCCTTTTTAAGCCCCGTCATAGGCTTCAATCTGGACGGGTACGCGGGCATCCTCATAGCGCTGTTTATCGCCAGGGCAGGTATCGGCATCATAAAGGAAAGCGTCGACAGCATCATCGGCGTAAAACCGGATCCCTCGGTGTCTGCCGGAGTGCTTGACTATGTGAAGGGCGTGGACGGCGTACTCGGCACGCACGACCTTATCATACACCAGTATGGGCCTAAGCGCGCCTTCCTGTCACTGCACGTGGAGGTCGACGGCGAGAGGGACGTGTTCGCCAACCACGAGATGATAGACAGTATAGAGATGGGCATTTACGAGCGCTTCGGCATCGTCGCCACTCTCCACATGGACCCTGTGCACCCCGAGGACGAGTTTGTGCATTCGCTTAAAGACTATGCAGCAAACGCTTTGTCGTCGATAGACGAAAGGCTATCCCTGCACGACTTCCGCGTTGTGTGGGGCGAGGCGCGAACGAACATACTTTTCGACGTGACGAAGCCCTACGAGGTGAAGACCTCTGACGGCGACATCATGAAGGCGCTTGACAGCGCTTTTAAGCAGCTTAACCCGGGATACAACACTATTGTAGTAATAGATAGGGAATTTACCTAAAATAAAGGAAGGAGACCGGTTATGCAGTACACAGCAGTATGGGCGCATAGGGGGGCTTCCGCATATGCGCCGGAAAACACAATGGCGGCGTTCCTGCTTGCAAAGCGCTTGGGCGCCGACGGAGTGGAGCTTGACGTGCACCTGACGGCGGACGGGAAGGTGGTTGTCTGCCACGACGGCGACATCAAGCGCACATCAAACGGCGAGGGGGCGATAGAGGACAAGACCTATGAAGAGCTTTTAGGCTTCGACTTCGGCTATCCTGCCGCCTTCGGCAAGCGCTTTGAGGGCGAGAGGATACCGCTTTTGGAGGAGGTTTACCGCGCGCTTATTCCCTGCGGAATGACCGTGAACGTGGAGCTTAAGAAGACGCGGCCGGAGATTGTGGACGCCGTTCTTAAGATAGAGGCGGACGCGGGCGCGGTCGGTTCGGTCATCTACTCCTCGTTTGTTCACGAGTACTTAAAAGAGCTTAAGGAAAAAAGCCCTGCGGCCTTTGTCGCCCCGCTTTACGGCGAGGAGAAGGAGTTTGTGGCACTTGGCAGGGGGCTTTCCGCCTGCGCGCTTCATCCCTCGTATATAGGCGTGCTTGCCGACGCCGACTACATCCGCACCGCGCACGCCGCGGGTCTGCGCGTGCACCCGTACACGCCGAACGCGGCGGAGACGGTAAGCGCGCTTGTGGAGATGGAAGCCGACGCTGTTATAACCAATTACCCCGACAGGGCGATTGATATAAGGAACAAAAAACTAAGGAGGTTTGACTGAGGATGTCAAAAAAAGACGGAAAAAAAGGCTTTTTCACCGAGTTTAAGAAGTTCATTTCAAGAGGCAACATCTTCGACATGGCAGTCGGCGTTATCATCGGTAATTCCTTCAAGGCAATTGTTACGGCGCTGACCGACCAAATCATCATGCCGGGCATTACATACCTGCTTGGCGGAGTGTCGGTTTCGGACTTTAAGACGGTTCTTAAGCCGGCAGAGCTTGACATAGCGACCGGGGAAATGACGGCAGAGTCGGCTATTTACTGGGGCTCGTTTATGCAGGCCGTGGTCGATTTCCTGCTTGTGGCGCTGGTTTTGTTCGTTATAATCAAGGCCGCGATGGTGTTCAACAAGAAGCGTATAGAGCTTGCGGAGAAGCTGCTTAAAAAGCAGCACGAGGAGGCAGAGGCAGCGCCCGAGACCCCGCCGGAGCCCACCGTTGAGGAGAAGAACAACGCTCTTCTTTCCGAAATCAGAGACTTGCTAAAGAAATAGCCCCAAAAAGCCTTACGGCTTTTCGGGGACCCCGAATTATTTCCCCCAAAAATCTGACGATTTTCGGGGCACCCCCAAATAGGCTAAAAGGTTGGCTCTTGGAAAAGCACGGCTTTTCCAAGAGCCTTCGGTTTATTATAGATTCCCGTTCACTCGCGTCTCGCGCCTACCCCCACCCCGTGGGGGTGAGGGGTAGGCACTCGCGGGAATCCAAGGAGAATTTTCCGCGGCACCTGTCCGCGGAAAATTCGTTATTGATTATATGCTCGCTCCGCTCGCGTTTTTGGGCGGGCTGCGCCGCCTCCCGCTTTGCTCGCGGTCGGAGGCATTTGCGCGGTACAATAGATGAAGGGCTTCATACGTGTGATCGACCTTTACACGGCGGAGGCGCGACTTGCGCTGCCAAATTGGGTTTCCAAAGGGCTGTGCCCTTTGGGTCTAAAAAGCTGTGTTTTTCTATAAGCCTAACCCAAAACAGCCATGAAGGGACCGAGTCCCTTCATAAAAACAAGGCCGAGCCGGGGCTCGGCCAAAATAATAAAAGCGAAAAAAGCTCGGCCAAAAAATAATAAAAGGGCAAAATCGCCAAAACGTGCAAAAAAGAGAGGCAGCACAGGGACGTGTCCTGCGCTGCCGGATTGGGTTCCCAAAGGAATTCTGCCTTTGGTTCTAAAAACAAGAAGTCTTATTCGCCAAGGCCTGCGTCGGTGCTAAGTATCTGCACGGCGTCGAGGTTGTCGACCTTACCGTCGAAGTTGACGTCGCCTGCCAAAAGCACCTCGTTGGTGGCTTCGGCGAGGCCTGCGTCAAACTGAAGCAGTTTTACAGCGTCGAGGCTGTTGATATTGCCGTCACCGTCTGTGTCGCCAAGGGTCACGTCTGTTGCGGAGGTGCATACAGTCAGCTCTTCAAGCCCAAAGAGGAACTTAGTGGTTTTGAAGCTCACCTTGACGTAACGCGCGCTGAACGGCTGATCAAGCTGAACGGTCAGGTTGTAGTAGAAGGTTCCGGGCGTCATAGTAAGCGCAGTCTTGCCGGTGGCATCGGTGTAGTTCTCGCCGTCGGTGCTGTAGCTTATATCCGCAGTGGTCGTATGACCGAAGCTTGCGCCGTTGTTTATTATGTTCCGAAGCTGAACAAACTCCAGGTCGCTGTATACGTATTCAAGGTCAAGCGTTATCTCAACCAGCGAATCGGTGCCGGAGCGCCATGCAAGGGTGGGTCCGTCCTGATAGCCGCTGCTGGTGCCGACCTTGCCGTCGGTAAGCTTAGGCGGTTCGGTGTCTGCGCAGGGCTTGCTGTAGTACCTAAGCTCGACATCCGTGTCCTTCCAGCCGGCTATCTCTTCGCCGTCGTCGAGAATGTGATAGCTCTTGCCGGCTGCAACGTTTCTGTTCACCTCCGTAGGCTCTTCCGCGGGGTAGAGGGAGGGATCCTCCGGCTTAAGCTCTTCTGCGGGCTCGTCCTTGCTTACCATGCCGTTTACTTCGATCTCGTCGAAGCTCATGCTTGTGGTGGGAGAGCCGATGACGATCTTAACGTATCTGCCGGAAACGGGCTCCTTGAAGGCGCAGGTGTAGTCGTAAGCGCCGTCAAGCGCGGCCTCTGCCTTGGTGACCTCGTTGTCTACGCTCATGCTCCAGTTCATGCCGTCGTCGGAGACGTAAACGATTACGTTGTTTTCCTTGAAGCCGTTGGTACCGGTGCTGAGAACGTTTTTGAATACGATATTGCGGAGGTCGGTCCTGTCCTTCTCAAGGTCTATAACGTAGGTCTCGTTGAAGTTGCTGCCGAGGAATTCAACCGCGTACCTCTTGGCGTTGTCTTCGTTTGTGCGGTATCTGCCGTCGGTCATCTTGAACAGGTACTCGTCGCCGGTAAGCGAGGTGGTGTACTTGGGCGTCATTATGCCGTTGTAGGCCACCTTGTAGGGCTTGTTGAGGGCGACGTTGCGAAGCTCCTTCTCCGGGTCTTCAGTGAAGGGCTTGTATTCCTTCTCGGGGAGGGGATCCGCGTCCGGGTCGCGAACTATGAGTATGGAGTTGGAAACGCGTCTGCCGTCGCCTTCGCCGATGAACTCGTAGTTGAACTGGCCGTTGCCCTCGCTGAGTATAACCGCGGTGGAACCGCCGCCGTCAAAGTTGACAACGTCACTGCAGCCGTATGCCAGCATTATCTCAACAATCTGCTCAAAGGTAAGGCCGTTTGCGCCGCCTGCGGTGTTGCGCCTGCCGTCGCAAACCATGTAAACGATAGAGCCGTCGGGCCTGATGCCGAATACGCAGCGCTGGGCGAGTATGTCGGACATGCCGGAGGCAACAACCTTCTGGTCAACGCCGTCGCGAACGAGGACGTAACGGCAGGAGATGATGTGCTCTGCTGCGTTCATTGCCTCCCTGGAGGCTGCAACGGATTCCTCTACCTTTACGGTAACGGTGTCGCCCACATCTGCGCCGGTGATGTCAATGTCGCCGCCTACGCTGAGGACGAACTGGTTCTCGCCGATGTTTGCCATGCTTGCTTCCTTAATCTCGGCAACGGTGCCGGTAAGGGTCTTGCCGACGCCGATGACGCCGTCTTTAATGTCGCAGACTATCTGGCGGAATCTGGAAGTGCCTATGGGAGTGGTGTCACCGAGGTCCCTGTCGTAATAGTAAATATTGCTGTCCGACCTGACGCCCTTCTTGTTGACTGCCGCAAGCTGGGTGTAATCCTTGCCGTCGATGTTCACGGCGTATACAAGCTTGCTGTCCACAACGGATGCAGCACCGTCGGGCCCGATGACGAGGTTGGGATATGAGAGTCCTGCGGAGGAAGCCACAAGCTTGCCCTCCGTCGCGTAAAGGCCTATCGGCGTGCCGTAGGAATCCGACTCCATAGAGAAGAAGTCGCCGTTTACGGCCGCGTAAACCTCAAGCCCTTCCGCATATGCCGCAGCTGCGTCGTCGGCAATGGTGTAGCCGGCGCTTGCGGTCTTGTGGTATATGTAGGTGCGGAAGTCGCTCTTCTTCGGGTCAAACTCCATGGTGAAGCAGACCTGCTCCTTGCCGGTTGCGTCGTCAAACGTGAACTCGTTGTAGGTAAGCCCGTCGCCCAAAATGTGCGCTTCGCTTTCCTTGATGGCATAGCTCGCTATCGTATCGCCCTTCATGTACAGCGCATTAGCCGTAAACGAAGTGCACACGAGAAGCAAAGCCAGCACAGCGCTGAGTAAAGCTTTGGTTTTTCTCATGATATTTTTCCTTTCGTTTTTTATTGCCAACGCGGTTAAAGACCGCGTAAAAGCTCGTAGGTTTTGCAGATGGGCAGCCCCAGCACGTTGTAATAGTCGCCCTCTATGCGGCTTACGAAAAGGCCTCCGCGCTCCTGTATGCCGTAGGCACCGGCCTTGTCCATGGGCTCGCCCGTCTTTATGTAGGCGCGTATCTCCTCGCTGTCAAGCGGGCGGAAGAAAACCCTTGTGCACTCCGCGTGCGAAATGCGCGTATCGCCGCAGAGGATGGCTATGCCGGTGTACACCTCGTGACAGGTGCCTGACAGCGCGGAAAGCATGCGGAAGGCGTCCTCCCCGTCCTTCGGCTTGCCGAAGGGAGCAGAGCCGAGGTAGACAAGCGTGTCTGCAGCGAGGATGACGCTGCCGTCGTCCTCCCGGCGCTCCTTAACCCAAAGCGCCTTGCGAAGCGACAGCTCCTTCACTGCCTCCGCCGGGGGAAGCCCCTCCGTCCCGCCTTCGTCGGCGCGGCTTGCGACAGACTCAAAGTCAAAACCGAAATCCTCAAGAAGCTTCCGCCTGCGCGGCGAGGCGCTTGCAAGAACAATGTGCTTCATCAAAACAATTCCCCGCAAATATTTTATTTGACAAATCCATGTATATTATAGTATAATCTTTGCAAAAGATAAAGTATTATTTTAAAGAAAAGCGGAAAATTTTTATGAAAACTTCGAAAATCAGGGAAGCAAGGCTTATTGTCGTCAAGGTCGGCACCTCTACGCTGACCTATCCGTCGGGTTTTATAAACCTAAGGCACATGGAAAGGCTTGTAAAATGCATCTCCGACCTGCAGAACAGCGGCCGTCGGATGGTGCTTGTGTCCTCCGGTGCGGTCGGCTGCGGCAGCGGCAAGATCGGCATGGGCGGAGACGAGCTTTCCACAGAGCAGAAGCAGGCAGCGGCAGCCGTCGGCCAGTGCGAGCTTATCGGCATGTACAGCCGCCTCTTCGGCGAGTACGGCCACACCGTGGCGCAGCTTTTGCTTACGCGTGACGTCACGGACATTCCGCACAGAAGGCAGCACGCCGAAAACACCTTCAGGGTGCTTATAGAGCACGGCTGCATACCGGTTATAAACGAGAACGACCCCGTCTCCTCCGAGGAGATAATGTACGGCGGGAACGACACGCTTGCGGCAACCGTGGCGACCCTTTGCGGCGCAGATCTGCTTATAAACCTTTCGGATATAGACGGCTTTTTCGAGGAGGACCCGAAGAAGAACCCGGGCGCTCCGCTTATCCCCTACGTCGCGGCGATAACGCCGGAGTTTGAGGCAAAGGCCGGCGGCGCAGGCACAAAGCGCGGCACGGGCGGCATGGCGGCGAAGATAAGGGCGGCAAAAATGTGCACGCAAAACGGCGTGCCTATGATCATAGCAAACGGCGCTAATCCCGACATACTTTACGACATAGCGGAAGGCGATTTTGTCGGCACGCTGTTTGACGCGGCAAAGGAGTAATCACATGACCGATGTTTTAAAGGAAAAATGCCTTGCGGCAAAAAGGGCGTTCGAAGCCCTGTCCGTATCCCGCGGGGAGGTGCGCAACCGCGCCATAGCCCTTATGGCGGACTGTTTGGAGGAGGATATAAACGCCATACTTTCCGCCAACGCGGCGGATATAAAAAACGCAAGGGAAGCGGGGATAAAAGAGTCGCTTGTTGACAGGCTTATGCTTGACGAAAAGCGGATAAGGGCGATGGCCGCGTCCCTTCGCAAGGTGACCGCGCTGCCCGACCCGCTCGGCGGCGGCACAGTGTGGAACAGGCCAAACGGCATGCGCATACGCAGGGTGCGCGTTCCCATAGGGCTTATAGCGATAATATACGAGGCTCGCCCCAACGTGACGGCGGACGCGGCGGCGATATGCGTAAAATCCGGCAACGCCTGCGTGCTCAGGTGCGGGAAGGAGGCCGTCCTGTCCTCCGCAGCCATCGCGGCAAGCATAAAGCGCGCGCTTGCAGAGGCAGGGCTTCCCAGGGACTGCGTGCAGATAGTGGAGGACGCCACAAGGGAAAGCAGCACCCGCCTTATGACGATGAACGGCGTCGTCGACCTGCTTATACCTCGCGGCGGAAAGGGGCTTATACGCGCCGTGGTTGACAACGCCACCGTCCCGGTTATCGAGACCGGCGCCGGCAACTGCCACGTATACGTGGAGAAGAGCGCCAACTTCGATATGGCCGCTTCAATTGTTTACAACGCTAAAACACAGCGCCCGTCCGTTTGCAACGCGATGGAAAGCCTGCTTGTCGACCGCGATATTGCGGCAGACTTCCTGCCGATGTTGAAGGAACGCATGCCCGATGTGGAGTATCGCGGCTGCCCGGAGACGCTCTCTATCCTGCCCGGGATAAAGGCGGCGACGGAGGAGGATTTTTACGCCGAGTACAACGACTATATCATGTCCGTCAAGGTGGTCGACGGCGTTGACGAGGCGATAGCCCATATAAACAAGTACAACACCAAGCACAGCGAGTGCATAGTGACTACGGACACGCGGGCGGCGGAGAAGTTCACCGCCGGGGTGGACGCGGCGGCGGTTTACGTGAACGTTTCCACGCGCTTTACCGACGGCGAGGAGTACGGCTTCGGCGCGGAGATAGGCATTTCCACGCAGAAGCTGCACGCTCGCGGCCCCATGGGGCCGGACGAGCTTACCACCAGCAAGTACATCGTCGAAGGGAACGGACAGACGAGGTAATTCCCCCAAAAATCTGACGATTTTCGGGGGTGCCCCCATTATTACTAATAGGTTGATAATTGAGAAAGCACGGCTTTCTCAATTATCCTCAGTCATTATAGATTCCCGTTCGCTCGCGCCTCGCGCCTACCCCCACCCCGCGGGGGTGAAGGGTAGGCACTCGCGGGAATCCAAGGAGAATTTTCCGCGGCACCTGTCTGCGGAAAATTCGTTATTGATTATATGCTCGCTTCGCTCGCGTTTTTGGGCGGGCTGCGCCGCCCCTCGCTGAAGCTCGCGGGATAAACTCGCGGCGCGGTTCAACAGAAGGGGCGCGTTATGCGTGCGAAAAAAGATAGGCAGCGCAGGGACGTAACCTGCGCTGCCATGTTGTGTTTTAAAGTGCTGTGTCCTTTGGGAGAATAGCTTAAAGCGCGTCGATGACGCCGGCATCAAGCTGGAGAATGCGGGAGGCGTCTATGTTGTTGACGGCACCGTCGTCGTTGACGTCGGCTGCGGCGAGGGCTTCGCCCTCGATTTCCGTAACGCCTGCGTCGTGCTGCAGGACGAGGGACGCGTCTATGTTGTTCACCGCTCCGTCGCCGTTTGCGTCGCCGAGGAGGTCGCTTACCTCGCGGACAGCACCGCAGACGTTGCAGTCGGCGTCAATGGCGTTGTCGTAAACGTGGCCGGCGGTGTCGGTCTTCTCGCCGCACTCGGTGCACTCGTGCCAGTGCTGCGTTTCGTCACTCTCCCAGCCGTCAAAGCTGTGCTCGTGTACCGGCTCCCTGTCGGTTATTGTCAAGGTATAGGTAGTCCAGCTGTGACCGCTTCCTTCTGTAATTTTGACGTAGTAAGTGCCGGCCGCGAGCCCAAGCATTTCCGAAGTAGAATCAGTTTCGTCGCCTCTAAACTCAATGCTCATCAGTTCCACAAGATCCCTTTCAAGGCCTGTGTAACGGCTTGAGTCATAAACTGTCAGTTTCCAATACGTTGAAGACCAGCCGTTAACTAAATCGTGAGCTAAATTGAAGTACATCGTTTCGGATCCGGAAAGGGTGAACTTAAACCAGTCGACGTCATCATCGTCGTCAACGCTGCCGACGTACGGGTTGTTAAGTAAGAGCTCGGATGCATTTTGCGGGTCGTCGTTCGGCTCTATCTCACACAGCGAAGTTGCCTCATAATTTGCAGTCAAAGTATATGTTTTTGAGCTATGGCTGGCTCCTTTGGTTAGATTGACGTAGTAAGTCCCGGCTTTAAGTCCGAGAAGCTGTGAGGTCGAGTTTGTTTCATCTGAACGGAACGCAATACTCATCAGTTCGACGAGATCTCTTTCAAGGCCGGTGTAATTGCTCGGGTCATAAACTGTCAGTTTCCAACATGATGAAGAAAGGCTGTCGAAAGCGTCGTGTTCAAAACTGAAGTACACCGTTCCGGACTCTGAAAGGGTAAACTTAAACCAGTCGACGTCATCATTGCCGTCAACGCTGCCGGCGTACGGTTTGTTAAGTAAGAGGTCGGACGCATTTTGCGGGTCGTCGTTCGGCTCTATCTCACACAGCGAAGTTGCCTCATAATTTGCAGTCAAAGTATATGTTTCTGAGCTATGGCTGGCTCCTTTGGTTAGATTGACGTAGTAAGTCCCGGCTTTAAGTCCGAGAAGCTGCGAGTTTGAGTTTGTTTCATCTGAACGGAACGCAATACTCATCAGTTCGACGAGATCTCTTTCAAGGCCGGTGTAATTGCTCGGGTCATAAACTGTCAGTTTCCAACATGATGAAGAAAGGCTGTCGAAAGCGTCGTGTTCAAAACTGAAGTACACCGTTCCGGACTCTGAAAGGGTAAACACGTACCAGTCGGCGTCGGAGGAGCTGCTTATGCTCCCGTCATACGAGGCGTTTACCACGATGGAGGTGGCGTTTTGCGGGTCGTCGTTTGGCTCTTCTTCGTTCCCGCGTGAGTAAGCACCGGCGGGAGCGGCGTTCGTTGCCGAAAGCGACAGGGCGCTTAAGACAAACGCGAGGGTTAGGAAAATGCTGAGAAACTTTTTCATAGTGTTTTCCTTTCGAATTTTTTATTTTGGGGCAAATAAAAAAGTGCGCCAACCGAAGCTGACGCACCCCAAAAACGCAAGCTCCGATTGTCGCCGAACAAATCCGCAAAACCGGGGTATACTACACCTGCTTTGTTGGTGGAGCTTGCAATTTTGCAACTCTCATCCAACAAAGCAAAAGCACTTAAAGAAGTATACAAAAAGCAGTATACCCCCTCGGATTTTGCAATATTTGATTTGTTCGGCGCTTTTATTTTACCACATTTTCCGAAAAAAGCAATACCTTTGTAACATTTTTCCCGTTTTTTGCAAAAAAGCTTCTTTGCGTCAGCGTCTCATACATGCGGGCGGCGTGCGGAGAGTGGAGTGTGAAGTGTGGAGTGTTAGTAACGGAGCACGGTATTAAAAGAGGTGTTGCGGGTGCGGGGTTTGGGTGGGCGTAGACCTGCAAAAAAGCAAGCGCAGGAGCGCAACATACGTGCAGACAGCCAAAACATCAATGCGGCGCTGCCTGCGTTGGCGGCTCGGGATTCCAAAGGGTGTCAACCCTTTGGCTCTAAAAAGCTGTGTTTTTCTGTAAACTCAACCTAAAACAGCTATGAAGGGACAAAAGTCCCTTCGTATAAAAAACACGGACGGGCGCGAAGCCCGTCCATAAATAAAAAATACAAAAGCAAAACCGCTACTTCCTGAAGAAGCCTTTTTTCTTTGTGTAGTTCTTGTCGTCGGTGGCGGCGGCGAACTGCCGCAACAGGTCCTTCTGCTTGGCGTTAAGTCCTTTGGGGATCTCGACGTTTACGGTTACGCGCATATCGCCCCTGACCTGCGGGTTATTGATAAAGGGTATGCCCTTACCGCGCAGGGAGAAGACGGTACCGCTTTGCGTCCCCTCGGGGATGGAAAACTCCGCCTCTCCGCCCTCTATGGTGGGGACGGATATTTTGGCGCCAAGCGCCGCGTCCGCGAAGGTTATGGGCATATCCACGTATACAAGCGTACCGTCGCGCTCGAAGATCTTGTGCGGGCGGACGTTTATGTTGACGTAAAGGTTGCCTGCGGGTCCGCCGTTTTCGCCGGCGTTGCCCTGCCCCTTAAGCTGTATCTGCTGGCCGTTGTCGATGCCTGCGGGGATGCTTACCTCCAGCTTCTTCTGCTTGCGGAGAACGCCTTTGCCCTTGCAGACGCCGCAGGGGTTTTTGATAATGCGACCCTTGCCGTTACAGCGCGGGCAGGTCTGCGTGCTTTGCATAGAGCCGAAGCCGATGTTGCGCATGACGGTGACGGTGCCCCTGCCGCCGCACTGCGGGCAGGTCTCGGCGTCGGAGGGGTTCTCTGCCCCTACTCCGTGGCAGTGGTCGCACTGCTCGGTATGTGCGAACTCTATGGTCTTTTTGCAGCCGAAGGCCGCTTCTTCGAAGTCAACGGTAAGGCGATAGCTTAGATCGTCGCCCCTTGTGCGGCTGCTGCGGCTACCGCCCCTGCTGCTGCCGCCTCCGAAAAAGCTGCCGAACAGGTCGCCGAGGTCAAAGTCGGCAAATCCGCCGAATCCGCCTCCGAAGCCGCCGTTACCGGCAAAGGACGACGGGTCAAACGCGTCGTGCCCGAAACGGTCGTATTTGTCGCGCTTCTCCGGGTCGGAAAGCACCGCGTAAGCCTCGTTCACTTCCTTAAACTTCTGCTCCGCCGCCTTGTCGCCGGGGTTCATGTCGGGGTGGTATTTCTTAGCGAGCTTCTTGTACGCCTTTTTTATCTCGTCCTGCGAGGCGGTTTTGCCGACCTCCAGCACCTCGTAATAGTCCCGCTTGTCTGCCATTATACCCCTCCTTTCTGAATCACATTTTTAGTCGGGGCGGAAAATCTGCCCCGACTAAAACAGGTATTAAATTTAGTTGTCGGTTTTATCGGTGTAGTCTGCGTTGTAAACGCCGTCGTCACCCTGGCCGCCGCCTGCCTGACCTGCGTCACCGGGGTTGAAGCCCTGGCTGCCGCCGGCCTGCGAATAGAGCTTTTCGGAAAGCTTGTTGAACGCAAGGTTCAAAGCCTCCGTGTCGGCCTTTATTGCGTCGGTGTTGTCGGTCTTTGCGGACTCTTTGAGCTTTTCGATGGCGTCGCGAACGGGCTGCTTGTCTGCCTCGCTGACCTTGTCGCCTATGTCGTTAAGCGTCTTCTCCGACTGGAATATAAGGCTCTCTGCGGTGTTCTTGACCTCTACGCTGTCCTTGCGCTTCCTGTCCTCCGCAGCGTGCATCTCCGCATCCTTTACGGCGCGGTCGATGTCCTCCTTGGACATGTTGGAGGAGGAGGTGATGGTTATCTTCTGCTCCTTGCCGGTGCCCTTGTCCTTTGCGGTGACGTTCACTATGCCGTTTGCGTCGATGTCGAAGGTGACCTCTATCTGAGGGATGCCCCTCGGTGCGGGAACGATGCCTTCGAGAACGAACCTGCCGAGAGTCTTGTTGTCGGCAGCCATCTCGCGCTCTCCCTGGAGGACGTGTATCTCAACGGAGGGCTGGTTGTCTGCCGCAGTGGAGAACACCTGGCTCTTCTGAACGGGTATGGTGGTGTTCCTGTCTATAATCTTGGTGAACACGCCGCCGAGAGTCTCTATGCCGAGGGAAAGCGGGGTCACGTCAAGCAGCAGCAGGTCCTTTACCTCGCCGCCGAGAACGCCGGCCTGTATTGCGGCGCCTATTGCAACGCACTCGTCGGGGTTTATGCCCTTGAAGGGCTCTTTGCCGATAAAGCTCTTTACGGCCTCCTGTACCGCCGGTATCCTCGTGGATCCGCCGACAAGAAGCACCTTGTCTATCTGCGAGGCAGACAGACCCGCGTCCGAAAGCGCCTGCTTAACCGGCCCCATAGTGGCCGCGACAAGGTCGTGAGTAAGCTCGTCGAACTTTGCACGGGTGAGGTTCTCGTCGAAGTGCATGGGCACGTTGTTCACCGCCGCTATGAAGGGCAGGTTGATGTTTGTCGTCATAACGCTGGAAAGCTCTATCTTCGCCTTCTCGGCCGCCTCTTTAAGGCGCTTAAGCGCGGTGCGGTCGCTTCTGAGGTCGATGCCGTTTTCCTTCTTGAAGGTGTCGGCTATCCAGTCTATAACCTTGTTGTCGAAGTCGTCGCCGCCAAGCCTGTTGTTGCCGTTGGTGGCAAGCACCTCGAACACGCCGTCGCTTATCTCAAGCACGGAAACGTCGAAGGTACCGCCGCCGAGGTCGAATATCATAACCTTTTGGTCGATGTCCTTGTCAAGCCCGTATGCAAGCGCTGCCGCCGTAGGCTCGTTGATTATGCGCAGAACCTCCAGCCCGGCTATCTTGCCCGCGTCCTTTGTTGCCTGACGCTGTGCGTCGGAGAAGTATGCCGGAACGGTTATAACAGCCTGCTTTATCGGCGTGCCGAGATAGCTTTCCGCATCTGCCTTAAGCTTTTGAAGTATCCTCGCGGAGATCTCCTGCGGGGTGTAGTCCTTGCCGTCTATGGCGATCTTCATTGAAGTGCCCATGTCCCTCTTTATGGACATAATAGTCCTGTCGGGGTTGGGGATGGCCTGCCTCTTAGCGGCCTGACCGACCATAAGCTCGCCGGTCTTGGAGAATGCCACCACGGAAGGTGTGGTGCGTTCGCCCTCTTTGTTGGGGATTACAACGGCCTCGCCGCCTTCGTAAACCGCAACGCAGGAATTTGTTGTACCAAGGTCAATACCTATAATTTTAGACATAATCGTTTACCTCCATCTGTATATTGGTTGTTGTTTTCTTTGTCAGTTGACCACCTTGACAAGCGCATGCCTTATGACCTTGTCGCCTATCATGTAGCCCTTTTGAAGTGTTTCCGCCACGGTGTTTTCCGGCTTTTCTTCGTCCTCTTCGTGGATTATCGCATTGTGCAGCTCCGGGTCGAACTGCTCGCCGGTAGAGTCGATTTCCCGTATTTCCATCTTCTCAAGCGTGGTAAAAAGCTGCTTCTGCAAAAGCAGAACGCCCTTTGCAAGCTCGCTTTCGTCCGTCGCGAAGGCCGAGGCGCGCTCTATCCCGTCTATCACGGGCAGGAACGCCGCTATCGCGTCCTTCTTCGCATCCGAGTAAAGCCCCTCGCGCTCTTTTTGCGTTCGCTTGCGGTAGTTGTCGTATTCCGCGGCAAGCCGCAGGTATTTGTCGTTTAAAGCGTCAAGCTCCTTTTTCGCCTCTTCGGCCTTCGCCCTTTCTTCAAGCAGCTCTGCCTTAAGCTTCTCCGCCTTCTCGGCCTTTTCGGCCTTTTTCGCGTGCTTCGCCTCTTCCGCCTTTTCTGCTGGTTCGGCTTCCTTTTCAATGTTCGGTTCTATGTTCGGTTCTTCTTCTTTTTTCATTTGTCGTTTCCTCCCTCTTCTTTGCCGTTAAGCTCCTCCGTAAGGCCCGATGCGAAGTATTCGAGATTTGCTATTACTTTTTTGTAGTCCATCCGTTTGGGGCCGATAACGCCTATTGCGCCCACCGTCTGCCCCGACACGGTTATCGGATAGAACACAACGCTTGCGTCCTCCGGGGTAAGCCCCTCGCCCGACATTACAATGTTCGGCCTTCCGGGCATGCCCTCCGTCAGCCGTTCTACCAGCGCGTGCTTCTGCTCCAGCACCTCAAGCACGCTTTTCGCCTTGTTTACATCGTAAAACTCCGGATAGCTTAAAAGCTTGTTTATGCCGCGAACCTGCACGTCTTCCTCGGCTTCCGCACCAAGCAGCTCGTTTACTGCGCGCAGCGCCGGGTTCACAAGCCCGCCTGCGTCGCCCGCTGCCTCGCTCACGTCAAGCACCGCCGTAAGCGATATCTCCGCCGCGGTAAGCCCCGCAAGCCCTTCTTCCAGCGAACGCGACAGGGTTCTAAGCTTCTCCTCCGTACAGTCGGGGGCAAAAACCGTCTTCGTCTTGACCTGCCCGTCACTGCATCTCAATATCAATAGGAAGCTTCCCTCGTCGATGTAAACCGCCTTGACCTTGTCTATGCGCTCTGCCGGCGGCTTCAGCACGGAAATGGCCGTGTAGTTCGTGATGTGCGACATGACGCGCGCCGCCTCCGAAAGAAGCTTGCCAAACTCGCCGACCTTGAAGTCCAAAAGCTCGTTAAGCACCGAAAGCTCCTCAAGAGAAAGCTTGTAGCCCTCCATAAGCCCTTCGACGTAGGTTCGCATCCCCTTCGTCGTCGGCACCCTGCCCGCCGAGGAGTGCGGCTGCTTCAGGTAGCCCATGCTTTCAAGGTCGCTCATCTCGTTGCGGACCGTCGCACTGGAAAGCGAGTCCGGTATCTGCGAGGTGATGTACTTCGACCCGACCGGTTCACCGCTTTTGATGTATTCGTCAACTATGGATTTAAGTATCCGCTTTTTCCGGTCCGTAAGCTCCATTTCTTCCGCGCGCTCCTTCCTGCTAATAAATTTTAGCACTCGCAACCGCCGACTGCTAACGATTACAATTATACACCTATTTTTGCTTTTGTCAATAGCTTTTATGCCTCGAAAATTGTAAACAATTGGTGAACACATCTTCGCCGTGCAAAGGAACCTCGGCAAAAGCCGCGTGCGTTTGCTAAATTGCGGATTTCGTGTTGACAGGGAGCTTTACATGTGGTACAATGGTAGCGGCAGAGTATGACCTTTGCGCGTAAAGTGCCGCCCGAACGGGGAGTTGTCGGGTGGACGAAGGGCCTTTTCGGGGTTCGCGGTGCAGGGTCAGCATCCCGCTGTCGCATATTTTTGCACCCCTCTTTTCGCCGTGCTTGGATATGACGACCGGAATGAAAGGAGGGTATATTTATGCCAAAAAACAAAGGCGTAAAAATTTCTGTCAAAACCGTTACAACGGCGGCAATGCTTGCCGCAATCAGCGTGGTGATAGGCTATGTGTGCAAAAACCTTTTCACCTACATGGTGTATTACAGGGTGACGTTTGAAAACCTGCCTGTGATACTTTCGGGGCTGCTTTTCGGGCCCGTCGTCGGCGGCATCGTCGCCGTCACTGCGGATGCGGTAAGCTGCCTTATGTCCACAAACCCGGCAGTGAACCCCATCATATCGCTCGGCGCGCTTGCGGTCGGAGTGCTGTCGGGTCTTGCGCCGTATATTATCAAAAAGAAGGGCATGGCGCAGACTGCGCTTGCGGTCGCTTCCGCGCACCTTGTCGGCCAGGTCGCCATCAAGTCGATAGGCAAGACGGTGTATTACGGCATGCCCTGGTACGGGATATTTATAGGGCTTGGCATTTCCGTGGCCGTAGGGGCTTTGGAGTTTGCCCTCATATGCCGGCTGCGTTCTTCGCGCGGGATAAGCCGGTTTTTGGAGGAGTAGCATGAACTACGAAGAGGCGTTAAGCTATATACACAGCGTTTCCTGGCTTGGAAGCAAGCCCGGCCTTTCGCGCACAAAAAGGCTGCTTGACCTTATGGGCAACCCGCAAAGCGGGCTGCGCTTTGTCCACGTCGCCGGCACAAACGGCAAGGGCTCTACATGCGCCATGCTTTCGGAGGTGCTGACTGCAGCAGGGTATAAAACGGGGAGCTACACCTCCCCCTACGTCCTGCGCTTTAACGAGAGGATGCGCGTAAACGGCGTGGAGATAGCGGACGGCGAGCTTGCGGATATAACCGCGTTCGTAAAGCAGTTCGCCGACACAATGGACGACAAGCCCACGGAGTTCGAGCTTGTCACCGCCATAGGCTTCGAGTACTTTCGCCGCAGCAGCTGCGACATAGTGGTGCTTGAGGTCGGCATGGGCGGAGAGCTTGACTCCACCAACGTGATAGACGCGCCGGTGCTTGCCGTGATAACAGAACTTGCGCTTGACCACACCGCATACCTCGGAAACACCGTTGCGGAAATAGCCGCCGCGAAGGCCGGGATAATAAAGCCCGGCTGCAAGGTTCTGTCGGCCGACAACACCGCGGAGGGTGCGGCAGTCGTGCACGAAAGGTGCACCTCCCTCGGCTGCCCGCACTACACGCCGGAATACGACGCGCTTACGAACAGGCAGATCTCTGTCGGCGGCATAGCCTTCGACTATCACGGAGAGCACTTTACCGTCCCGCTTTGCGGCACGTACCAGTTCCGCAACGCAGCCACGGTCTTGAAGGCGGTGGAGATACTGCGCACAGAGGGCTTCCGCATAGACGGCGATGCTCTGCACACCGGGCTTTCGCGCACCGTTTGGCACGCAAGGTTCGAGGTGCTAAGCAAATCCCCCTGCTTCATATACGACGGCGGGCACAACCCGCAGGGCGTCGCTGCCGCTGTGGAAAGCTTCCGCGCTTGCTTCGGCGGCGTAAAGCCCGTCGTGCTTATAGGGCTGATGGCCGACAAGGACTATAAAACGGAGCTTCGGATGCTTACGGGCCTTGCGGAAAGCTTCGTGTCGGTAACGCCGGCAAACCCGCGCGCAATGGACGCCGCGTCGCTTGCCGTGGAGATACGCCGCGCCGGCGGAAGCTGCGTCCCTGCGGAAAGCGTGAAGCAGGGCGTCGCCGCCGCGCTGGAGCTTGCCGGCGGGAGGGTGCCCGTTTTAGCGTTAGGTTCGCTTTATATGTACGGCGAGGTGCAAAACGCGGTGAGAGAGCTTTTGTAAGGACGACCGACATTTTTCGCGCTTTTGCCGCATTTTGCGCCAGTATATAATAAGGAAAGAAAAAAATCGTAAATTCTCAAAGTAAATGCAACAGTAGCAAAGGGGTTGCAATTACCGAGAGAAAACGGTTGCAATAA
>CANRAV010000004.1 GCA_947628695.1 uncultured Clostridia bacterium | reverse complement strand
CCGAAGATCCACATTTCATCGCAGAACCACAGCAGGGAAAGTCCCGCGGCTATCCCGATTTCACGCTCCCGCGGTTTGTTGTCATCGAGACACAGCGCATAGAAATGCGGAACGACCGGAGCCGTCCCGCATTTCAACGCATATTCGGTGTATCTCTTTACGCGCTGTAAATTGCGCTCAACATCCCCACCCAAGGGAGAACAGATATACACCTTCTTCATTCGTCATCGTCGTCCTTTTTGCGTTTGATTCCCATAATAATGGTCGCTACAAGGCCGCCGAGGGCTACCGCACCAAGGCCGATCCAGAAGCCGAGGTTGCTGTTGTCGCCGGTCTGCGGATTGTCCGGAGGCGGCGGGAGAAGCGTTACGGTCTGTCCCTCGTCCTCGATGTCGGCATGGACGGCGATCTCTACATCTTCACGGTAGAGCGATTCAAACACTAACACTTCGGTTTCTTTTGTGATGCCGTCGGCGTTGAATGTGAATGTGACGGTTACTTCGCCGTCCGCCGTTTCGGGGGTAAAGGTAGCCTCGGAGCGAATTTCCTCGCCGTTTACCGTGAACGGTTCGCCGGTCGCTTTGTTCATCAGAACGCCGCTGACCGTATATTTCTTGCCGGGAGTAAGGTTCTTGAAAGATATAACGTCCTCAATGGTGATCCCGCCCTTGGCCTCGACCTCTTTCTTTCCTTCTGCCGTTGCCTGCGTTCCGATCTCCGGCACATGAATCTTGAGGGTTTGACCTTCGTCCTCGATGTCGGCGTGGACGGCGAGTTCTCTTTCGGCATAGTAAAGGGTTTCAAACACAACGATGTCCGTGTCAGTCTTGATATACTTGGAATCAAAGGTGAAGATTACGACCACGCTTCCGTTCGCAGCTTCGGGAATGAAAGTGACCTCCGAGCGGATTTCCTCGCCGTTAATAAGCAGAGTTTTTTCGGTGGCCTTGTCCATCAGAACGCCTTTGAGCGTGTACTCTTTGCCCGGAATTAGATTTTCGTATTCAACGACGTCCTCCAGCGTAAAGATTTCCGTAGCGTTGACTTCCTTTTCGCCGTCTACCGTGGCGGTTGTGCCGATTTCCGGAACAAGTATGGTCACCGTTTGTCCCTCGTCCTCGATGTCGGCGTGAACGGCAAGCTCAATGCCGTCCTTATACAGACTCTCGAACACCACAATGTCCGTGTTCTGTGTGATCTCGCTGCCGTCGAATACGAAGGTTACCGTCACCGTGCCGGAGAAATCTTCGGAAATGAAGGTGACTTCGGACATTACAGGTTGACCGTCCACGAGGAAGGCTTCACCTGTGGCTTTGTCCATGAGTACGCCTTTGAGCGTATATTCCTTGCCGGGGATCAGGTTTTCAAAGGAAATTGTATCTTCAATGACGATTTCCTCGTCAGGGTGTCTGACTTTCTCGCCGTCAGAGCTTGCCTGCGTTCCGATTTCGGGAACAAGCACCGTCACCGTTTGTTCCTCGTCCTCGATGTCGGCGTGAACGGTCAATTCCAGACCGTCTTTGTATAGGTTCTCGAACACCACGATATTGGTGTTTTTCGTAATTCCGCTGCCGTCGAACACGAAGGTTACGCTCACCGTGCCGGACGGTTCGGTGGGGATGAAGGTGTCTTCGGATGTCACGGGTTGTCCGTTCACGAGGAAGGGTTCGCCTGTGGCTTTGTCCATGAGCGTTCCCTTGAACGTATACTCTTTACCGGGAATCAGGTGCTTGTACTCCATCACGTCCTCGATGGTGAGTTGCTCATTGGGGTGGGTTTGCTTTTCGTCCTCTGTCGTTGCCGTTGTGTCGATTTCGGGGATTTTATCGTTGACCACCGAGATTTCGATGACTTCGCCGTCGGTCGTCACATGGACGTGATGCGGCTCGGTGTTCGGCAGGTAGCCATCCGCCGGAGCCAGCTCCACAACAACATAACTTCCATAGGGAATATCCTCGAATTTGAAAACGCCGTCCTCGCCGGTTACGGCAGTCAGAATGGCGTTGTCCTCGGTGTATTCGGTGATGTCAGAGGCAAACAGTCCGAAGACTGCGCCTGCGATATTTTCCCCGGTTTCGCGGTCTGTCTTATAGCCGAGAATATCCCCACGAAGGATGTCATTCTCAATCGGTTCGCCATCGTTTATGGTGATGTGAACAGTCGCCGTGTCCTGCCCGGCATAGGCAAACTCCACGGGGTACTGCGTATCGGAGAGGATATAGTGGTTGTCCGTTGCGATTTCCTTCACATACAGCTTTGCGCCGACCGGGAGATCGGTCGTAAAGACGGCATAACCGTTTTCGTCACAGGTCACGGTTTCAATGAGGCCGTCTTTCGGAATGACCGTCCCGTCCGCCGCAACGATGTCCTCGGCTGCGAACAGACCGAACTGCACCGATAGAATTTCACCGTTATTTCCGATACCGAAGGTTTTATCCTGCTCCATGACTTTGGAAAGGTCGATTTCGACTTTCTGACGCTCATTGTAAAATTCGGTCGCCGTTTCGGTGATCTCGATTTCCTGTCCGGCATAGGTCAGTTCGACCGTGTGGATATCATCGTTCAGTATCATGCCGTAGGGAGCGGTGATTTCACGGATTTCGTACTTGCCAAGATAGAGTGCCTTGCAGACGGCATTCCCGTCTGCTCCGGTTGTGATGGTGTCTACCACCGTGCCCTTGGCGTAGCGGAGCGTGCCGTCCGGGGTGAAGATGTCTTCGGCGGCGGTAATTTCATACACCGCGCCGGGAAGTCCCTTTACCTCGTAGACGGGCTGATAAATGTCACACGACTGCACAACAGAAGTGAATACCTCACCGGTCTTGGTGACGGTTATTTTTCCTTTCTGCGGTAGATTGTGTTTTTCCACCGTGACGGTCGCCAGCGTCCCGTCTACCACAAAGGAAACGGGTGTTCCGTCCAGCACATAGCCATAGGCGGTCTGCACCTCGATGATTTCATAATTGCCGTAGGGCAGAGGTTCGGGGAGCATGAGCATTCCGCTCTCGTCGGTGTAGAAGGTGTCGATGTCCACAGGGGTCGGATAGTTCAGATGCTGCACAATATATTCGCCCGTGTCGCGGTTTCTCACCTTGAATCCGATTCCGGCCGTCGGAATGGTTTTCCCGGTTTCAGCGTCCTTTTTGACGATTCGAACGAGCGCCTCGAAGGTGGAGTTGTTGATTAGATAGCGGTAAACCTGCCCGTCCTCGCTGACATACACATCAAAATCGGGCAGAAGTTCCCGTCCATCCCAACCGCTCACCTGATGAACGGTGTACACGCCGTAGGGCAATTCCTTCGTTTCGGCAAAGCCGTTTTCGTCGCAAATGAGGCGATCGCGTTCGGTTTCCTTCGCCGCCTCGTAACTGCCTGCACTCTTGAGAAACACCTCAAAGGCCGCACCGACTTCCGGCGTTTCGATCTGCGTACTGCCGTCGTCGGTATGCTTGATGATGGCGATTTTACCTTTGATGATATCCTCCGGCGAACCGATGGCGGGAGTAGCATTGTATTCTACCGTATAATTTTTGGCTTCCGCGCCGATATGATACTCGGTCGGGTCGAGCAGGTATCCCTCGGAAGGTGTAATCTCACGCAAACTCCAATCGTCGCCGCAAAGGTAATATTTCGTAGTAAATTTGCCGTTTGCATCGGTCGTATAGCGGTCGATCAGCTCACCGCCCTGATACACGCCGTACACAGCGCCGGCCAGCGTTGCATCACCCTGCGGACGCCCGGTTTCGCTGTCCCGCTTGGTAACGGTCACATTCCACTTTTTCAGCGGATTATCCACCGATTTTTGGGTGACCGCATTCCATTCCACAACGGCACCCTGCACATCAGGAATGACGTATCGGTCGGGACTGCCCACCTCTTCCAGAAGATAGTCCTTCCCGATGAGAATGTCCGTAAAATACGCCCTGCCGTCTGCACCAACCGTCGCATATTCGTCCACCGTAAGGCCGCTGTAGGATTTGCCGTAGAGGTGAAATCGAAGCCCCTCCTGAAGCCCATCTTCGGCGGTTTTGGTGACAGTCAGATCGCCACGCTTGAGGTCATTGTCGAATGATTTGTTCGTAACCTTTTTCCATTCGATATCCGCCTTTTGATCGTCCGGCACAATATATCTGTCGGGAGTTCCGACTTCTTCCAGCGTATATCCCGTGCCGATCAACACGTCTTTGAAATATGCCTTGCCGTCAGAGCCGACAATGGCATACTCATCCACCGCAAGCCCGGAGAGAGATGTGCCGAACAGATGGAATTTCATACCCTGTTCCAGCCCGTCCTCTGCGGTTTTGGTTACGGTGAGATCGCCGCGCTTGAGGTCATTGTCGAATGATTTGTTCGTAACCTTTTTCCATTCAATATCCGCCTTTTGATCGTCGGGTACGACATATCGGTCCGGGGTATCCACTTCTTCGAGGGTGTAGCCTGTGCCGATAAGCACATCTTTGAAGTATGCCTTACCGTCCGCACCAACGATAGCATATTCGTCCACCGCAAGCCCGGAGAGCGAAGTGCCGAACAGGTGAAATTTTGCCCCCTGTTCCAGCCCGTCCTCGGCGGTCTTGGTAACGGTCAGATCTCCACGCTTCAGCTTGTTGTTAAAAGTAACGGTCGCCGTCTGCCCGGAGACTACCGTCACCTGACGGCTTTCCTGCGGCTCGTATCTGTTTTCGGTCTGCTCGGTCACCGTATACACGCCGGGGCGGAGGTTGTCGATCTGCCATTCGCCCTTACTGTTGGTCTTGACCGTCTGACTGAATCCCTGCCCGGTAACGGTAAAGGAAATTCCTTCAACCTTGCCGTCTTCGGAAGTTTTGACGATCTTGGCCGACCCTGCCGCTGTCTTTAATTTCAAGAAAGCGGGAACGGGGTCGTCATTTGCCGGAACGCCGGACACCATGTCCTGATTCTTGGATTCTCTATCCGGCACCGACCAAATCAGGAAGGTGGTGGTATGGGCGGTGGACGGCATGACGCGGTTCAGCTTCACCGTCACGGTATCGGTGATCGGGCGGCTTGAAGAGAGCGTCAGCTTGTTGCCGCTGATGGAAGCGCTGACGCCGCCGTTTGACGAAACATAATATTTGCTCAGTACGTTGTTGGTATCGGTGAGCGTTACCGAATATTTGCCGTCCGCATATTCCATCTCAAAGGTTTTGGCAAGCTGTGAGCTGGCGCTTGTGAAGCTCGGACGGATATCGTTTTCCTCCATATCCTTCAGAATCTTATCGTAATAGTTCTTCAGATACGGATTGCTTGTATACTGCTCGGTCATGGTGCCGGAGTATCCGCTTACCGGATAGCTTCGGTCGTTCAGTTCTGTGGGAGAGGTGCGGAAACCGAGGGCGATCTGCCAAACGACAAGCTGCGTCGCCGCATAGCAGGCGTTGGCGTCCTTGCTCGTCGGTACGTCGGTGCGGTTGGGATACCCATAGGCCAGCGCCAGCGAGAGCAAGTCCTTCTGCGCTGCGGACAGTCGCTTGTATTTGTCGCCGTGGTTCGGGTCGTCTGAGCCTTTGTATCTGTGCGAGTCGGGAAGGGGTACGCCCGGCTCGATGCAGAAGCAATACAGATAGTCCTGCCCGTATACCCATTCGGATTTGGGGCCTTCCAGTCCGGGGCGTTTCGCCGTATAGTCGTGCATGGAGCGCAAGTTCGGATTTACCACATGGCCGAACTGATTGTCCTCGGCACGGATGCCGTAGGCCGCTTTGAAGGCGTTGCCTTCCTCGTCGGTCAGCGTAAAATCCCACGAGACCTCCGCCTCGCTCAAGTCCATTGTGATTTCCGCTGCCGAAGCGGAGATAGGCACGAGTGCGGTCAGAAGCGTCAAAACCGCAAGAAAAAGAGCGGTCAGACGCTTGCTTTTGGATTTTGTTTTCGTCATTTTCGTTTCCTTTCTTTGTTTTGAGATATGAAAAAAGCACCGTGATTTTTTCATCACGACGCTTTCGTCCATATTGTATTTTGTTGTTCGATTATCCGCCGTAGATCACAGCGAACGCGATGTCGCCGTCCACGGTGATCTGCACCACCTTGTAGGGCATCCGATCCGATTTGAGTCCATATTTCGGGTCGGTACTTGTTTTGTAGATTTTGTCCACATGGTATTTGAGCATTTCAATCGTTCCGTCGATCCCTTCGTAGCGGATGCGTGGCGTCCCGAACCAACCGACCTCCCACGAAAACTCCATTTCTTCCTTCCATTCGAAGGTGAAGTCCTTATCCCGGTAGCTTTCGGCGTAGGCTCTGACTTCAGCGATGATCCGGTCGAAGTCCGCCTGTGTCGGTTCTTTCGGCGGTTCCGGTTCTTCGGGTGCAGGCGGTTCTTCCGTTACGGGCGGTTCTGTAGGCTTTGAGGGTTCGGTCGTAACAGGAGGCTCAGTTTTCGGAGACTCCGTCTGCTTTGGAGGTTCGGTCACGGGTTCTGTCGGTTCGGGCTTCAACGGTTGTGTCGGTGTGGGTTCTTCCTGCTTTGGAGTCTCCGTTACCGGCTTGTCCGGCTCGGCCTTGGGTGGCTCGGTTTTCGGTGGCTCGGTTTGCGGCGGGTCGCTTTCCGCAGGCTCGGACTCCGTGGGCGTCTGCGGCGTCGGAGGTGCATCCGGCTCGGTTGGCGCTATAGTCGTATCCGGCGCATCTTCGGTTGGGGCAGCTTCGCTTTCTTCCTTTTCTGCCGGTGCTTCCAATTCGATTTCGCCGCTCGTACCGTCTGTTTCATGCTTTGCTGTGCTTTCGGTTGCAGAGGTGAGCAGGGCTTGTCGGCTTTCTGTGTTCGGCTCCGCCTTTTCGCACCCCGCGAGGGTGAGGATCGCCGCTGTCAGCAGCAGGACGGGGATGATTTTCGTTTTCATGGTCTTTTCCTTTCCGGCGCACCGTCTGTTTTTTCGGCTTTGCGCCTTTCATCACCTACCAGCATACCGAAAAAACCGCAAAAGTCCAGAGAGAATGGGCGGAAACCGAAAAATTTATCAGAAAAGTCACATACTCTGCTCAAAAGCGGGGGCTTCGTCCTCGTCCGGCTCTGTCATGTCCTGCGCCTCGTCTTCCTCCATGTGCAGACGCTGTTCATAGGCCGACAGCACGGCGCTGTTCAGTTCCGTTCGGGCGTCCGCCGTGATGGGGTGGAAGATGTCCTCGTACTTGGTTGCGCCGTCCTTCTCATAGCTGCGCTGGGGCATCTGTACGAACAGTCCTTTCTGCGAATCCACCACACGGATGCCGTGGATGGCGAACGCTCCGCCGATGTTGGCGCTGGCGTATGCCTTGACCTTGGAATCCTCTCGGTCTACCATCCGGTCGATGCGGACGGATACGGTCGGGTAGTCCTGACGGTTTTGCTTGGATGCGGTTTTGACGCTTTTCTTGGTTGGCATAGTGTTTTACCTCCTACTGTTCTATATTTTTGTCTGCCGCTGCGCCCATTGCACCGACAGATGCACAAGGGCGGCTCTCTGCTGTTCCGGGGAGAGGTTGTTCAGAAAATCGAAGAGCGAGACCTCTGCCGGTGGCTCTTTGACGGCCGCCCCTTTGCAGTTGTCGCAGATCTTCTCACGGGTCACCGTGACGCTCTTGCCGTCTGCGCTTTCGGAGAAGGAAAGAACATCATTGTACGAAAACCCCACCCGCTGTCGAATCTCAAACGGAATGGTAATGCGTCCTCGCTTGCCGAGGATTCGGTACATCGTCATGTCAGTTCACCTCGCTTTCCTCGCAGTATTCCGAACAGGGACAGCTTTCGCAGTCCCCGTCGCAGTCGGTCGTATTGAGCGGGCAGCTCTCACAGTCGCCGTCGCACATGAAGTTCTCCGCATCGTCACGGCTGACCGCTTCGATGAGGATTTTCCCACCCGCCGCGCTCATTTGGATGACGCTTTCCTCGCTGATCCCCGCTTCCTCCAACATATCCAGCGGAATGGAGAGAAGCAGATATTCGTTTACCTTTTTCCTTTGCATGAAATGATTGCCTCCTTCAAAATTTTCTCGTAATCGTATGGCTCGTCGAAAATATCAAACAGCGTGAGCTGATTGCCTCGTTCTCTCTGCCGTTCGTACAGGTCGTAGTTGGCGATCAGCAGTTCGGGGAATTCCTTGCCCGCCTCGTATTTCTGCACCATGCTGTGGATACGGCGAAAGTCGAAGAACGAACAGCCGTCGTACAATTCTCGTATCTCCGGGCAGTCGTTGTAGGAGAGCAGGAATTTGCTCTTTGCCCCGGTCAGTGTGCGGTGCAGGCGCAAGTGGTCTTCCCATGTGAATTCGCAATCGTAAACATATTCGCTGGAGAAGTACGGCGGGTCGCAGTAGACAAATCCGCCGGGGCGGTCGTAGTGCTTGATGAGAACCTCGAAGTCTTGGTTTTCAATGATGACGTTCTCGCACCGTCTGCTGAATTCTTCGATTAGCCCGAACAGGCTTCGCAGGTTGAACGGCTGGCAGGCGTAAGATTTTCCGCCGCTGGAATAGCTGTAGCGGATAAGTTTTAGGAACATGGCGGCGCGGCGCAGGTCGTGATTCTGATTTGCAGCTTGCATCAACTCCCGCACCTCGGCCGCTTCCAGCTTGGGGAGGAGAATGTCAGTCAGCTTCATTTCCTCTTGCAAAAATGTGTTGTCAAATTCCTCCTTGCGGAAAAAGCGTTTGAGCGTTTTGAAATCGTCACGGGAGTTGAGGTGCAAAAAGCCCAGCTCCCGGATGAACGCCAGCGGGCGATCCCGCATACAGCGAAACAGATTCACGAGGTTGCCGTTGTAATCATTGAACACCTCGAAGCTGTCCTGCCACGGCTTGCCCAGCAGAACCGAGCCGCTTCCGCCGAAGGGTTCGATATACCGCTCGTAGGAAAGCGGAAACAGGGCGTACAGAATGTGGAGGATGGACGTTTTGTTGCCCACCCAGGATACCGGGGATTTGATGGGAGATCACCTCGCTTTCACGGGGCGTCAACCGTTTCGGGAAACAAAAAAGCCGGTATCCATCGCTCCCGAAACGATTGATACCGGCCGTTTAATTTTCTTCGTATTGTCTGGTTTTCTGCCGAAGCCTTCGGATTTCCGCCTCATACTTGCGGATGCGGTTGATTTGCAGGCAGCATAGCGTCACCAGCGCCACGAAGCCGCCGAACATCATGCCCAGCAGAAAGAATAACAGCTCGCTCATAATTTCATCTCCATTTCTTCCGATTCGTCCTCGCCCATATCGTCTGCCGAGGTGATATTGACATACTCTCCGATGATGCCGAGGGCTTGGTCATAGCTGCCTGATTCTCGGATGCGGCCGCACATTTCCTTCGCCTGCTCGTCAAGTCCTGCTTCACGCAGAGTACGGGCGGCAAGTCCCAACAGGTTGAAAATGTTTCCGTCCTGCCCAATGAGGGGACAGTCCGGCTTTCGGGTTTTCTGCTCCTGTTCCGCCGAAATAAAACCACCGAGTCGGTTCGGAACATAATCCGAAAGCCATGTCCCGCCGAAATCTCCGTGGGTCTGCAATCGCCACATCGCCAGTTTCCCGGTGTCGATTTTCACATCGTCGCTGAACGGAAACAGCAGGCAGGTCAGGCCGTCATGCCTGAAAGTGGAGCAATCGTGAAATTTCGTCCCGTCCAGCAGGATGCCTTCCTCTGTCAGTAAATCATTGATTCCGTCCACCCACTCCTGTGGATCGCCGCCGCAGCCTTGCAGAATCAGTCCCTCTGCGCCGTCCATCCGGCGTAGTTCCTCTGTAGTGATTGATTTCACGCTCATAATTTCATTTCCATCCCTTCATTTTGTGAAAAGTCCGTATTTGCATATTCTTCAGCGGTCATTTCCTCACCGAGAAAATTCGGAGAGGAATCGTCATCGAAGGAAATATATCCGGCTTCTCCGAAGTCTATCGGTTCTTTTGTGATAATGGTTCCGGCATGGTTCACAGCCACCCGCAGTTCAACCGAAACAAAATCTCCCAAATCGCCGTGGCGTAAATCATATTTGTATAATCCATCCGGCAGATCTTCCTGCGCGATCCGGTCGTTGCTAAACAGCGCCGTTTGACCAAGTACCTCGATAACATCGTATTTTTCGGGTGTTTCCATACTTCCCATTTTTTCCTTTCCTTTCGTTTGTATTTATCCTATATGCAGCGCCAGCGCAATTCCGTGCAGGACATAGTCCACACAGGGGATGGCGACGCTGTTGCCCAGCGCCTTGTACCTTGCGGCATCCGAGGCGGAGGGAATGTCCGTCCAACCATCAGGGAAGCCTTGCAGCCGTTCGCATTCCAACGGTGTCAGGCGGCGAATGAGACGGCAATGGTCATTGCCCGATTCAGTCACAAGATTTTCACTCCCGCCGCCGTGATCTCCGCCCTGTGCGCGGAGAGTCGAACAGCCAGGCGCATAATTTGCAAACTGGCTTTGTCCGAAAACCTCCGCATCATCCACTCGCTGGCGGTTGAAGACGGCATGATGGTCGGTCGCCGTGAGGGTGTAGGCGATATCCTCCTGACAGCCCAAGCCGTTGCCGCCGTTTTGCGGTTGGCGGTCAATGGTATTGCCGGCGATGCAAAGAACGGAATCCTGTTCCACCAGCGGAACATTGTTGCCGCCCGTGCCATATCGTGCGGACATGGTCGGAGCAACCTCATGTGGTCCGGTGTAGCGGGCGTCAATGCCGTGATTTTCGTAGACCAGCGGTTGGTGTCCGTGTTCCTGCGCACGAAGTGCTCCGGATACATCGAGGCTGCAATCCATGACATTGCCTCCCTGATCGTTGAGACACAAGACGCTTGGCACCATATTCGTTCCGCTTTCGGCGGCTTTCAGCGTGGGGGCGATTTCTTCCGAATAACCAATCCCTCCAGCAGACGGAGCGGCTCCCGCACAGAATCCGGCAGCGATGAACGTCTGCTGTTTTACGCTTGGATGGGCGCACAAAGCGCCCGCCACATCATGCAAATCTCTGACTTCGTCCCGCTGGTTTGCCGCAAATGCGGTGGGCTGTATGATCCCGTTGCGACCGGTGGACATTCCGCAGTTGACACCGAGCGTTGCCGACACAGCGCCGGTCAAATCGCCGTTGTAACCGTCAAATCCTTCCGCGCATTCCGAATTTTCCTGTGTTACGAAGGTCTGCATCTGCATATTGCCGGTAGCCATTAACGCTCCCGAAACACCGTGCAAGTCGATGCCCTCATCTCGCTGATTGATGTGATATGCTTCCAATTCTGTGCTTTTTCCGTCGGGCAAAGTGATTCCTGCCTGTATTTCCAGCGCCCGTTTGAGTTTTTCGGGTAGCTCTTTGCCTCGCTCATTCGCCCGGCGCAGGATCCCCCGACAGGCTTTCGGGGTCAAATAGTATCTGCCCGGCACGTCCTCCTGCAAAATCTGCGACAAGGAAGATTCTTTTTCTTCTCTGGGGGACGCCCCAGTATTGAGCATCGAGGCATCGCCACGCCAAGGAGAAAGTGTCTCCCAATACGATTCGCCCAGCAGATTCCCAGCGTCCGGCGAAAGGTCGAGGAATTGATACGGAAGGTATCGCAATTCGGACGGTTTCTTCGAGGACGATGCGGAAATCTTCGCTTTTCGGTTCTCCGCTGGAGAAGGCTCCGGGAACGTTTTCCCATACCATGAATCTTGGTCGAACAGCGTGAGCTGTTCGTCCTCGCTGTTCATCTGCATTTCTCAACTCCTTCACGATTCGGATTTGTTCCATAAAAAGACCGGAGCGTTCACCGGCAAGTCCGGCTCTCGCTCCGGCGACAGAAAGGTCTTGACACGGGCTGCCACCGCAGACGATGTCCACCGGAGGAAGCTCCGCACCTTTCAGCTTTGTGATGTCGCCCACATGGGCCATATCGGGAAATCGCAGCCGTGTCACCTCGATGGGAAAGGCTTCGATTTCGCTTGCCCACACAGGGACGATCCCATTATGCACCGCCGCCAGAGGGAAGCCGCCGATCCCGTCAAACAAACTTCCCATCGTAAGCGATGCCATTCTATCACCGCCTTACATCTGCATGACGGGGCCCATGTCTTCGTCCTCGGTTTCTTCTTCGCCCTCATCCTCAGCTTCTTCTTCGTCCTCCGATTCCGTATCTTCTTCCTCGATTTCCTCGTCCTCGTCGGACACGCCCTCACCGTCGCCCACAGCGGCGTTTTCCTCCTGCCCCGCGGGTACTTCCTCGTTTTGTCCGTCAGCGGCTTCAAACGCCTCGCTGTGGGCTTCACGCTCGGTCAGATCTCGCTCAATCTCCCGTTCGATCAGCCCGATCACAAATTCCTTCTGCGACATTCCGTTCCGGTGCAGATAGTCCTTGATTTTCTGGAACAAATCCTCCGGCACCTGAAACGCCATCGTTCTCATCTTTTCCATGTTCTGTCCTTCTTTCTGATTTATTTGCGGATGGAGTTCGTCATTCAAAGCAAGGGTGACGAATTCCGCCATCGTCATCCCGTGATCCTTTAGGTACCGGCTGACTTCTGCGTGGAGGTCGGCGTCGATTCGTACCGTAATTCCTTTTTTCTCACCGTCAGGCATAATGCTCATCTCCCTTTTTCATATAATTTCTGAATGCCGTCTCAACGATTTCCTCTACTGACAGCCCGGTTTCGGCGGCATAGAGCAGAAGCGGTTCTGCAAGCTGCGCCGGGATTTCGATTTCTCTTTCCATAGGCGCCTCACATTCCCATGACCGGGCCGCTTTCTTCCTCGGTCATACCTTCGCCCTGTTCCTCAGCCAGTTCCTCATCGGTCAGCTTGCGGAAGGAATCCTCGCCGGGACACAGACCGAGGGAGCGTCCGTTGTCGAAGGCACAGAATACCGTTCCCATATCATCAACGAACCTGACCGTTCCGCGCATATTGTCCTCCACCGGTCGGGGATCATCTCCCATGTGCAGAAGCAAAATCCTCGTTCCGGGCGGATAGGCTTCCTTGTAGTGTTCTGCCTGCCGATGCAGTCGTTCCCATTCGTTCATGCTGAAATCTCCCTTTCTATCTTGAATGTTTTCTTTCTCAATTTCCCTCTGCATTGGGATCAGCACCTTGAGCAGTTCCTCCCGATATTCCATATCCGCAATTTTGTCGATATAGATGCCGAAAGTGTTCAGAAACGGAGTGCCGTCCTTTTGCGTGATCGTAAGATCGTCATACTGACCGTAAACGCTGATGAAATTCGCAACTTCCTCTATACTGTGAAGCCGTGTTCTTCCCGCAAGGGAATGCCCGATCAGCAGAGGATATTTTTCTTCCGCGCTCATCCGTCACATTCCTCCCGTCACCTCATATTGGATCGCTCCAAGACCGAAGCGACGGATGGCCATAGCGTTGCAGATCAGGGCGAACACCTTCGGTGGAATCAGCTCGGCATCGGCAAGGTCGCTGACCGTCAAATGCTTTGTGCCGAGATACAAGTCCTTTGCCGCACAGAACAGCGGGTAGCTGTTCGTATTCGTCCCGCGCAGGCGTACCTGCTCGAAACAAATGACATTGTTGACGACGGCGTATTTGACGCAACTCCACAGGGTAAAGTCTGCGGTCAACAGATACAGCGCCGCCATGAGCGCCTTGTTCTTTCGGTTCATGCGCTTGATCGTCTCGGTAAAAACGATGCGGTGTTTTTCGTTTCGGTAGTTCATAGGTGTTTCCTCGCTTTCCTTGAGTAGTCGATCGACTCGCCGCACAAGCGGCGCGTAGTGGATGGCCGACATGGTTTCGGCAATGGCTTCCCGATAGGTGGCGGCTCCGGCAATGATCCGCTCTGCAACGCAGTCGCAGTGGTCGAGGGCACAGCGGGTTTTTCCTCTGCCGGAGTAGTGAGGGCAGTAGCGACAGTCACAGTCTTTGGCGGTGTACTCCTGCTTGCGGATAACAACGATTCCATGACTGCGCGGAGCAAAATTGGGGACGCTTCGCATGAGGCGGTCTAACTCTCGAAAAGAGAGAGGTTCTGTGTAAAGCATGGCGGGATATCCTTTCTGATGAAATAAAAAAAGCCAACCGTTTCGGACGCTGATGCGTCTCAAAACGATTGGCATAAAAGTGAAATATACGATTGTTTCTTGCTTGTTTTTGAATTGTGCCGGTTCGAATGGTTACAGAATATGATTTTTGCCCTTTGGCATCTACAAAATACTCTTGAAAAATTTCTCCTTAAAAATGCGAAAAACCCCGATAAAATCGAGGTTTTTCGCTGGGCATCTTTTTTGTTGCCCTCTTATGGTGCGGGTAGCAGGACTTGAACCTGTACAGAGTTGCCCCCACTAGAACCTGAATCTAGCGCGTCTGCCAATTCCGCCATACCCGCGTTTTATTTTTAGGGGCGTAAGCCCCGAAGCCTTTGATATTGTACAACAAAATGCACTTCTTGTCAATAGCTAATTTTAAGTAAAAGGCTATTGCTTGTTTCTTTTTTTCTTAAAATAGTCTATGTTCATAAGTACTGCACCTGTAATGCTGTATATAGAGAGAAGCAAAAATGCAGCGCCGGAGCACACACGCCGAACATACTCGCTTACGGACGGAAAAAAGCCGCATACAAGGTACGTAAAGACATAGGCAAATATCGGCAGGCACAAATACGAAAGCGTGAGAGATGCTAAAAAGAAGGGGTTCACTGCCGAACGGTTAAGAGGAAACAGGCGTTTCAAATCACACACCCCTTTTTTTGCTGTCAAGATAAGACTGCAGTATTATCTGCGCCGAAACTGCGTCCAAAACGCCCTTTCTTTTAGAGCCGTACACACCGCCTTCGGTGAGATAGCGAACAGCCTCAGCAGAGGTAAAACGCTCGTCGTAAAACTCTACGGTAAGCCCGCTTTCGGCCTGCAGCAGCTCCGAGAAACGGCGCGTGCGCGCAACGCGGTATTCCTCTTTCCCCTCCGTGGTTTTCGGAAGCCCTACGACAAACGCCTCACCGCCAAGCTCGCGCGCCTTCTCCGCGACCTTTTTCGAGGCTTCTTCAATTCCCTTTACCTTTACTGTACACACTGCGCTTGCTATAACTCCGCCGAAGTCGGAAGAAGCAATGCCGACGCGTGCGTCGCCGTAGTCAACACCTATGTACTTCATATTTCAAGCGCCCTTTCGCCGAGGACAACGCGCTCTATCCCGCCCAAATCCTTAAATACGGCGACGGAATAACCCATAACGCGAAGCATTTCCGCAACAAGCGGCGCCTGACCGATGCCGACTTCAAAAAGTATACGGTGTTTGTTTTTCATTATAAGGTCGGCGTTTGCAATAATGTATCTGTAGTATTTAAGCCCGTTTTCGCCGCCGTCAAGCGCCGTCTCCGGCTCGTATTGAACCTGTATTGCCAGATTCGCTATGTCCGCAGTCGGTATATAAGGCGGGTTGCACACAAGAAGGTCAAAGCCGTCACCCCACTCGTCGCGAAGGGCCGAAAGCTCGTCCGGGTCAAGCACGTCAACGCGCTTGACCTTTATGTTGGGATACTTTTCCAGATTTGCCTCAGTGTACTCAAGAGCTTTAAGCGAAAGCTCTGCAGCTGCACCGCGTACGCCCTTTACGTTTTCGGCTATTGCCATTGAAACACAGCCGCTGCCTGCGCAAAGCTCCACAAAGCTTCCTCCGTCTATCAGTAATGCTATGGCGGCTTTGGCAAGAATCTCCGTGTCGCTGCGCGGTATAAAGCACCCCGGGCCGACCTTTACCTCCAAGCCGTAAAACCAACAGCTTCCGAGAATGTACTGCATGGGCACCCCCGCACCAAGCTTGTTTACTGCGTCTCCAAGAATGTACGGAAGTCCCTGCGGTGCCTCGGCATCAAGGCGCGTCAAAAGAACGCCGCGCTCTATCCCCAAGTAATGCGCAAGCATTATGTCAACCGCTGTTGCCGTATCGTCGCCGAGAACGGGCTGCAATATCTCCCTTGTCTGATCTCTGCACTCTCTTACAGTCATTCTTTGACCTCTTTGCTTTCGTCCTTCTTTATCTTGCCGTGAATGTCGTAGCCCTCTTCGAAGGGCACCTCAAAATCCGGGAACTCTTCAATAAGAGCAGTTTTCAAAGAAACTATAGCGGCTTCTATTATTTCACCGTCAGGCTCCCTTGTGGTAAGCCTCTGCATCCAAAGCCCGGGGGCGGAAAGGATGCGCGTAAGGACGTTTTCGTGCTTCCCTGCGTACATAATAAACTCGTAGCTTATGCCCACAAGAAGCGGCAAAATAATTATTTTTGCGAGAATGCGCAGCCAAAGAGAATGAAAATCTATAAGCGAATATAGAACAGCCGTACCCAAAATGGATATAATAAGCACAACAAATATAAACGATGTGCCGCAGCGGGGGTGAAAACGGCTTTGCTTTTTAACGTTTTCAACCGTAAGGTCAAGACCCTTTTCGTAGCAGAATATGCTTTTATGCTCTGCCCCGTGATATTGGTATGTACGGCGTATATCCTTAAGCAGCGAGGTAGCGGCGATATAAAGAATAAATATTGCTATTTTTATAACGCCCTCTAAAACGCTTTGAACGACCTTGCCGAAATTTACTACCCTTTTAAGCATGTCGACTATCCACAAAGGAAAATAGAAAAACAGCGCAAAGGCAAGGCCTACGCCTAAAAGCATGGCGATAAACGAAATAAACGTCATAAGCGACTTGCCGAAGACCTTGTTAAGCCATTTTTCGAACCTGCCCGGTTCCTCCTCTTCAAGACCCAGCATGTCCGTTGCCTCCGTCATTGTGGAAAAGGACATAATAAGTGTTTCCACAAAGTTTACAACCCCGCGCAGTATGGGGATATTTATCCATTTGTGCCTTTGGCGAAGCGTTTGGTAGTCCTTTGCCCTTGCCACTATCCTTTTATCGTCATATCTTCTTACCGCAAGCGCTATCCTGTTTTTGGACTTCATCATCACGCCTTCTATAAGCGCCTGTCCGCCAACGGTGCCCAAGCGGGGATTTTTTTTCTTTTTTTCTTTTTTGGACATTTCGTTGCTCCTTTCCGCGATATTGCCACTTGAAAAAATATATAAACCGTATTATAATATATTATAATCGAATTGAGAAAAAAATCAACCGTTTTTTATCGGTTGGCGGAAGGATGCTGCAGCGGTTTTGAAAACTTTTACTAAAAACGACAGCGGTTTTATCTGCAAGTCCTGCGGCAAAGAGGTAAAACCCCTTGGCTACAGCTCGCGCAATCACTGTCCGCACTGCCTTGCGTCCCTTCATGTTGACGTCAATCCGGGCGACAGGGCCTGTGAATGCGGCGGCATAATGTACCCTGCGGCAGTAGTGCCCGATGCGAAGCATGGCTATGTGATAACGCATAAATGTTCCGTGTGCGGAAAAGTTTCAAAAAACAAATGCGCGTCGGATGACGACAAAAGCCTTCTGATTTCGTACACTAATCCCTACAACATACCGAAGTTCGGGAAGGAAAGAAAATGAAAAAAATACGAGAATTTTTAAGGAAAGGCATACCGGCAATTATTTTGTCCGTTGTTTTGACTTCGGTCGGGTGTTACTTTTCCCTGCCGTCGCGCGGGCTTGCAGCCTGCTTTCCGCTTATAGCCTTGTGCACGGCGGCTGCGGGATTTTTAGTTGACAAGTACATTTGGCTGCCGCCGCTTGTCTTTTTGACAACATATCTGTTTACGTTTTCTGTTGACAAACCGGAAAGGTGGGGTTCGTCACCGATAGGCTTTTCTGTCTTTGTTCCGCTGTATGCGGCTGTTGTCTCGCTCCTTGCCTGCGTTTTTGTCTTTTTTGCAAAAAAGGCTATTAAAGCCGGCAAAAAGAATTGGTGGTATATTCCCCTTTCCGTTGTATTTGCTGCCGTGCTTATATTCTCAAATACGCCTATCAACGGCACGCCCTGGGGCTATATGAAGGCCGGGAAAGAAATCGAAAACGTCATAGACAATAACTTTGTGGCTGATGAAATTGAAGCCGGAAATCTTTACTTTTGCCCCTTTGACGGGACCTATGCCCGTGACACTGCCCTTGTATACAGAAGTGGCGAGAAGGCGCAGCTTGTTTACAAAAACGGCGTTGTAAACGAAAATGTCACCGGCTGTATTGTAAGCACTTTAAGCGAAGAAACCGTAAACAAGCTTACTGCCCTTTTGCGCGGGTCATTTGCCACAGACAACTTCAACATTTATGCAACAGAGGTCGGAAGCGGTATTGGAAAAATTACCGCAGAGATCGGCGAAGAGGCTGCTCCTTATATAGGATATACAGTGGTTATAGGAAGCGAGGAAACGGCAAAAAGCTTTGTAAACAAGGTTCAAAGATATATTTCCGTGCTTGACGCCGGAGGGATAAAAACAGGCCCCGTAACCTTTGCGGGCGGTGCAAAGCAGAAGCTTTATTACAAAATAAAGGTGGATATCGGTGGAGCTCATTCTTCGGTAGCTTCTCTCCTTTCGCCCTTCGACCCTTCCCTGCCTTTTGATACGCCGGGGCAATAAATTTAAACAACAGCTGAAAAACGGAGGCTTTGCGCTTCCGTTTTTCTTGTGTCTGCATATTTTAGTCTTGCTTTTCATACTGATTAAACAAAAAAGCACACATCGGAGGTTTTTATGGAAAGCAGTATCTATAGGGATATAGCAGAGCGCACCGGCGGAGATATTTATATTGGTGTTGTAGGACCCGTCAGGACGGGAAAGTCCACACTTCTTAAAAGAATAATGGAAACGCTTGTGCTTCCCAACATCGACAACGATGACGTAAAGCTTCGCGCAAGGGACGAGATGCCGCAGTCTGCTTCGGGAAGGACGGTTATGACGACTGAACCGAAGTTCATACCAGAGGAGGCTGTGACGGTTCAGCTGGAGGACAATGTCACCTTCCGTGTGAAGATGGTCGACTGCGTAGGGTACCTTGTAGACGGGGCAATGGGACACACGGAAAACGGCGAGCCGCGCATGGTAATGACTCCTTGGTCAAAGGAAGGCGTTCCTTTTGAAAAAGCTGCGGAAACCGGTACATACAAGGTCATTACAGAGCATGCTACAATAGGGCTTATGGTCACTACCGACGGGACAATTAGCGACATCCCGCGTGAAAGCTACATACCTGCGGAAAAGCGCGTTGCGGACGAGCTTAATGAAATCGGAAAGCCCTATGTAATAGTGTTGAACTCGGCATACCCGAAAAGCGAGGAGACAAGGCGCCTTGCCGAAGAGCTTGAAAAAAGCTACAAAGCGGCCGTTATACCCGTAAACTGCATAGAGATGACAGAGGAGGACGTGAAACGCATACTTAAAGCCGTGCTTTTTCGCTTCCCCGTCAAAGAGCTTAGGGTATACGTTCCGTCCTGGGCAGAGGTTCTTGAAGAGGAGCATCCCCTTCGCAAAAAAATAAAAAGCTTTATAAGAAAGGCCGCAAGCGACGTTTGCCTTATAAGCGACGTCAAAGATGCGTTTTCGGCAGTCGACGAAGACGGCGTTATAAGCTCTCAGATAAGCTCGCTTTCGCTTGGAGACGGCTGCGGGAAAGTTGAAATAAAAATCCCGAACAACGTTTTTTACAAAATCCTCGGCGAGTGCGGAGGCTTTGACATCCGCGACGACAAAAGCCTTGCCGAAACGCTTCTCAGCCTTTCGGACGTAAAGAAAAGCTATGACAAAGTGAAAGCAGCTCTTGATTCCGTAAACGAAACCGGCTACGGCATAGTAATACCCGACAAAGAGGATTTGACGCTTGAGGAGCCGGAAATCGTCAAGCAGCCCGGCGGATACGGCGTAAAGCTTAAAGCGTCGGCACCTTCTATACACATGATACGCGCGGACATAAAGACAGAGGTAAACCCGATTGTGGGAAGTGAGACGCAGTCGGAAGAGCTTGTCAAGTTTATGCTTAAGGAATTTGAAGAGGATCCCGCAAAGCTTTGGGAAACCAATATGTTCGGAAAAACGCTGTACGAGCTTATCGAAGAAGGGCTTTGCGCAAAGCTGGAGCACATGCCCTCCGACGCAAGAGAAAAGCTTGCAGAAACGCTTCAACGCATAATAAACGAAGGAAGCGGCGGGCTTATCTGCATACTTTTATAAAAATGAAAAACACATACAGCAAGCTTAAGGAAAAGGACGTGGTAAACGTATGCAGCGGAAGAAGGCTTGGCAACGTTTCCGACCTTGAAATAGACCTTTCGACGGGAAAAATATCAAAGCTTATAGTTCCCGGAGGAAACAGATGCTTTAACCTGTTCGGTAGCAAAAATACTCTTCGTATCCCTTGGGAGTGCATAGAAAAAATCGGCGACGATACAATTCTTGTACGAATACCGGAGCTTCCGCCCGGTAAACGTGAATAGTATAACGCACGGCGTATCTTTTTAATTTACGCCGTGCGTTTTTGTTGTTGCAATATTCAGCTTTACGGTGTATAATAAGCTGTAATTTTTAAGACAGCGGGTAGTTATGAACAGTACGGTTTTAAAAGAGACTTTAATTCCACCGCCTATAGACAGGCGCGAAACGCTTATCTATGCCGGCTGCAGGACAAGGGACGAAAGCACGGCTGCGCTTTTGGATATGTGCATTGAAGAGGCAAATGAATTTAAATACGACGTATGCTTTTGCACGACCGACTTCTTTACGGAAGGCAGCCTGTGCAGCTTCGGCAATTTTTCTGCCGTATCAAAGGACCTTGCTGCACATATGGACGGCTGCAAAAAGGCCTTGGTTTTTGCGGCAACTGTTGGCATAGGCATAGACAGGCTTATAGCAAAATACAGCCGCATATCACCTGCAAAAGCACTGCTTTTTCAGGCCTTGGGGACGGAGAGGATAGAAGCGCTTTGCGACACATTTTGCAGCGAATTTGCGAAGGAAAACGGGGTTTTGCTTACCCCGCGCTTCAGCCCCGGATACGGCGACCTCGCTATCGAAGTGCAAAAGGACATTTTTGCCGTGCTTGACTGCCCCAAAAAAATAGGCCTTACGCTTAACGAAAGCCTTTTAATGTCGCCTTCGAAATCAGTGACGGCCATTGTGGGGATAAAAAAGGAGTGTTCCAAATGAACTTCAAAAGCTTTTTAAAGGACAATCTTGTCATTCTTGACGGCGGAATGGGCACGCTTCTGCAGGAAAAGGGCCTTTCCGCCGGTGAGCGCCCGGAAAGATGGAACATCACACACAAGGAGGTTATTCGCGAAATACACCGTGCGTATTATGACGCCGGAAGCAATGTTGTGTGCACAAACACCTTCGGCGCAAACGTGCATAAATTTGACGAAAAAGAGCTTGAAAAGATAATTGAAGCGGCTTTTTCAAACGCCGCCTGGGCAAGAGACGCGTCGAACTCCGACAGAGAAAAGTTTATAGCTCTCGACATAGGCCCCACAGGTCGTCTGCTTAAGCCGCTTGGCGACCTTGACTTTGAGGACGCTGTGGAGGTGTTTGCAAAAACCGTTCGCCTCGGTGTGAAATACGGCGCAGATGCCGTGATAATCGAAACAATGAACGACAGCTATGAAACAAAGGCGGCGCTTCTTGCGGTTAAAGAAAACTGCAGTCTTCCCGTTTTGGTGTCAAACGTATACGGCGCCGACGGCAAGCTTATGACAGGCGCAACTCCTGCGGCGATGGCTGCAATGCTTGAAGGCATGGGTGCGGACGCGATAGGTGCAAACTGCTCTCTCGGCCCCGCACAGCTGGAAGGTGTTGTCAAAGAGCTGATAAACAGTGCTTCCGTGCCTGTTTTATTTAAACCGAACGCAGGACTTCCGAGGGACTTGGGCGGAAAGACGGTTTACGACATAAAAGCAAAAGACTTTGCTTTAGAGGCCGCAAAGCTTATTCCCGCAGGCGTCAGGGTTATAGGCGGCTGCTGCGGAACGACACCGGAGTATATACGCGAGCTTTGCCGTGCAGCCAAAGACCTAAAGCCCGTCAAAATTAAAAAAAAGCAAAGCACCGTTATATCTTCCTATACCCACGAGCTGGAGTTTTCGGAGAGAGCCGTTCTAATCGGCGAAAGGATAAACCCGACGGGAAAGAAACGCTTTAAGCAGGCCATTCTCGAAAACGATATGGGTTATGTTCTCTCCGAAGGCGTCAGTCAGCAGGAGGAAGGAGCCGACGTGCTTGACGTAAACGTGGGGCTTCCGGGGATTGACGAAAAGGAGCTTCTAAAAAGGACTGTATGCGAGCTTCAAGCCGTTACCGACCTTCCGCTGCAGATAGACACGTCTGACGCTGCTGCAATGGAAGCCGCACTTCGCCGCTATAACGGCAAGGCTATGATAAACTCTGTAAACGGAAAGGCAGAAAGCATGAAAGCTGTCTTCCCGCTTGCAAAAAAATACGGCGGGGTCGTTGTTGCGCTGACACTTGACGAGAACGGAATCCCCGAAAGCGCGGAAGGAAGATACCGCATAGCCGAAAAAATTCTAAGCGAAGCTAAAAAATACGGAATCGAAAAAAAAGACATAATATTTGACACGCTTGCAATGACCGTAAGCGCGGACAAAAACGCCGCAAAGGCGACACTTGAAGCACTGCGGCTTATAAAGGAAAATTTGGGCTGTCACACAATACTTGGCGTTTCCAACGTCTCGTTCGGGCTTCCGTGCCGTGACGTGATAAACGGCGTTTTCTTCGCCCTTGCGCTGGAAAACGGGCTTTCCGCAGCCATAATGAATCCTTATTCCGCGGAAATGATGAAGACCTACCGTGCGTTTACCGCGCTTTGCGGGCTTGACGAAAACTGTGTGGAGTATATAGCCACTGCGGAGGGCTTTGCAGACGAACAAAAAAAGACTGCAGGCTTTGACGAAAAGGAGACAAACGACCTGAAATACGCCATTGCAAAAGGCTTTAAGGGAAAGGCTGCAGAGCTTACGGAGGAAATGCTTGCGTCTGTTCCCCCGCTTGACATTGTAAACGGCGAGATAATACCGGCTTTGAACAGTGTCGGAAAAGGCTTTGAAAGCGGGTCTGTATACCTGCCGCAGCTTTTGATGAGCGCAGAGGCCGCAAAGAGCGCGTTTGAAGTGATAAAAAAGCGCATGCCGGCTTCGAGTGGCAGAGGCGATAAATTTACCGTCGTCATCGCCACCGTCCACGGTGACATACACGACATAGGGAAAAACATAGTGAAGCTTCTCCTCGAAAACTACGGCTTTAACGTTGTCGATTTGGGCAAGGACGTACCGCCTGAAACAGTTGCGGATGCAGCAATAAAGTACAGGGCGCCGCTTGTCGGGCTAAGCGCCCTTATGACGACGACGGTTCCGGCGATGGAAGCGACTATAAAGCTGCTTAGAGAAAAGGCGCCTTGGTGCAAAATTGTCGTCGGCGGTGCGGTTTTAACCGAAGAATACGCTAAGAAGATAGGAGCCGACAAGTATTCAAAGGACGCAATGGAAACCGTGCGGTTTGCGGAACAGCTGATGTAAACATAAAAAAGCGGTGCAGCGCCGAATCCCGGCACTGCACCGCACTTTATATATGCTGTGTTTTACTTTATATCTGCGTTGGGGTCGAAGCCGAGACGTTTAAGTGTCTCAACAACATAAGACTCCCTGTACTCATCCTCAGGCTTCCTGGCGAGGTAAGACTTAAAGAACTCTTCGCATGCCGTCTGATAATCGAGATTTGCAAGCTCTTTTATAATGCGAACGCTCCTGTCGATAAGCTTTTTATTGGTGGGAAGAACCTGAATCATCCAGTTCGACCAAACCTTGCCCATCTTTGCCATAGTGGCGGTGGAGAGGAGGTTGAAAGTAAGCTTTATCATAAGGTGAGAAAGCAGCTCCGTACAGGTCTGAGGAACGTCAACGGGGATAAGTATCTCGTTTTCGGCTATCTTCCCTTCCGGTATTCTGCCTATCCTTATAGCTGCGCCGCCGCCGTAAAGAGGAAGATGCTTGTTGTACCAGTCAACAGCTTCCTTATTGGCAGAGCCGTTTATGTCCATAAGTATAAGATTTGCGGGCTTGCGGCTGTAGCGGGAGTCGTCCTCCTCGTTGCCGATGCAGTACTGTTCAACCTCTTCAGAGCCGACAGCAGGCGGATTGTCGATAATTGCCTGTGTTGCCTGCATATCTCTATAATCTTCAACCGTCCAGTCAAGCCCCTTTATAGGACGCCTGAAAACGTGCTGCCAGGCAACCTCGTTGGGGTAAAGCGGATCCTTTACATATGCCCAGCTTACAGCGCTTGTCTTGTCCGCATACTTCCTGAAGGGAGGAAGCGTAAAGGTAGGCTGCCTCTCCGTTGTGTCGGTCATTATATCAAGCAGATAGTCGTGGGTGAGATATGTAACAAGACCGTTTGCCTTGTAGGTTGCAGTCTCAAGCTCCACAGCCTTGGTAAGACCAGCAAGAGCCGCGCCGGAGGAAAGCGTGTCGCGAAGGATACGGAACTGTTCCGCATACTCTTTAGCATCGAGGCAGATGTTGCCGACAACCTTAAGCTCCGCCTCGGTAAGGTTCTCCTTAAGCCACTGACCTGCGGCTATTTCCAAAGCAGCGCCTGCGGTAAGCAGTTCAACGGTAGTAACCTGCATCCTCGTGGAGCCTGCTACAGCCATATTGCCGACAAATATGCTTATCGGCTTTATATTGGGACGGGCGAATACCATGCGCACTCTTTCAAGATGCTCGCAAAGTATTTCCTTCGGGTTGCAGTACAGATAATAGGTCGTGCAGCCGCGCTTGTCTGCCTCTATAACAGAGCCGTTGATGCTTGCGGAAAGGCCGCATTCGGCAAGGCCGATAAGAACGTCGCCCTCACCTATGCCTGCGTCAACAACCTGGCGGGCGCCGAAGGTCATGAAGTCTTCAAAATTTTCAACGGAACGCACAAGCGCCCTGTCGCCGCCGGTGGTGAAGCTGTTGCAGCATTCGCAAATCTCAAGAAATTCCTTGCGCTTTGCGGGGATCTTGTCACCAAGCGACATCCAGAACAAACGCCAGGCGCCGTCAAGCTGAATGGCCATCCTGCCGGAAGCGCCGACGCTGGAGAAGACGAACTTCTTCCTTTCGTCCATAACGCGCTTTATGTCCTTAACGAGATCCTTGAAGTTCTCGGTCTCGAAGGCCTTGGAGGCTACGTCGGCAATATCAAGGTCAGCGGAAAGTATCATCTTTATACCTTCGGACGTGTCCCTTGCTATCGTTGCACTTAAATTCCTTGTGCGGGGGTTGGACTGCTCCGTCGGGATAACGCCGAGATGAAACTGCTTTTCATTCTCAATAAAATCCTTGGCAGCGTCCTTGTAATTAGTAATCTTTTTGTACTCCAAAATAGAATACCCCTTTCGTATTCGTCGTTTAAAACGGACTTACTTGAATTATAATAGCACTAATTTTTGCCTTTTGCAATAGATGTTTTGCTTTTTTACACAAATATGTAAATTTTGTGTGTATTTAGGGAAGCTCGGAGGCAAAAGGCATGCCGTCTACGGCGTATTTTTTCGATACCGCCGCAGCTGAAGCTCTGACAGCGTACTCTGCCGCGCTGTGAAGACTTTGCCCTTCGCAAAGCTTTACGCACATTGCAGCCGTAAAGCAGTCCCCAGCTCCGGTCGTATCAACGGCCTTTACCGGAACTGCCGGTATGCGCAAAGCTTTTCCGTCTTCAAAAACGGCGCAGCCATTTTCACCAAGCGTCACTACAGCCCTGCTTACCCCTGCACGGCGCATCCCGCCTTCCCAGTCTTCGCCGAAGAGCGTTTTTGCCTCAAATTCGTTAGGCGTTATTACGTAAGCACCTTTAATAATCCTTTCGTCCATCCCGCCCGCAGGTGCGGGGTTTAAAACAATTTTTGCCCCGTATTTTTCCGCGATTTCCAAAGCCGCAGCGTTGGCCGAAGGATCAACCTCGTTTTGCAGGACGACAAGCGAAGAGTTTTTTATGTATTCCTCGGCGCTGTATATGTCGCCGCCGTCAAGAAGTGCCCCCGCACCTCCGTATACGGTAACGCGATTTTCGCCAATGCTGTCTGTGATAATGCAGGCGTAAGCCGACGGACAGTCTTTGTAGAACGCTATTGGCAAAATGCCCTCACGCTTCAAAAAGTCAATGCACATATCGCCCGCCTCATCTCTGCCGAAGGCACCGATAAACGAGCACTTTGCGCCAAGTCTTGCTGCGGCGACAGCCTGGTTGTAGCCTTTTCCTCCGGGTTCGGCAAAAAAGCTGCCGGCCTTGACCGTTTCGCCGGCTGCATTGAAGTGGTCGACCGACATAAAGGCGCTGTATCCGCCCAAACCTATAAAACAAATATGTTCGTCTATCATTTTCAAAACACCTCTTTGCTTTTTCTGTAAGCTGCCCTTGTGAAAGACCCCTCAAAGGGTTTAGGGCTCTTGAGTGAATCGAGAAGATTTATAATATCGTTTTGATTTTCATCGGTAAAGATAAGCAAAAAGGCCGAAGCTCCTTTTATCTCGTCAAGCCTGTCCAAAAGATAGGTAGGCACAGAGTTATAGACGACATTGCGATGTCTGTATTCACGCAGAACGGTAAAAGAAGCACCCGTTTTGTCCACAAGACACGCTTTGCAAGAAGCTTCCTTACGGCAGCCGCGTATATTGGAAATAATGCAGTTTTCCGTGTGCATAAGCGGCGTCTTTCCGTAAACTATGTATTCGCCGTTCTCAAAGTACTTGAATACGGAATCCGGCCGCACCTCCGGGGAGATGACAACGCTGTCAAAGCCAAGCCTTTTGTATGCGTCGGCACTTTCAAGGCTTGCGGCGTTTAACGTGAAATCTCCGTGGACGGTAAAGCCTTCACAAAGAGGGAGCATGCCTATGTTCGGCACGGTAAGCGACCTTATTCCCGCGTCATAAGCCGTTTTTATAAGCCTTTTTATATCGTCTGTATCACTGTCAAAAACCGTGCGCGGAAGGCAGAACGAAAGCTTTTCCGGATCGTAAAACTCCGGCAGCCCCGACCATAGCGGAACTTCCACCCTTCCGCAGACGGAGAAGGCCTTTTTAAGCACAGACCTGCCCGGTATTTTCCCTTCAAATCTTGCGACAAATTCAGGTCTTCCAAAGCAGCTTCTCTTTTCATACACGGTCTCTGTATGTATAGGCAAGCCGCTTCTCTTTGGAGTATTAGTCTCAATAATGCCTGCTTTAAGCTTGTAAAGCGCATCCCTGCGCAGCGCATTTAAGGACGAAATGGGCATAATCAGCCCTTCGTCAAGCTCTATGCTGCATTTCTCAGCTTCAAACACGGTGTCGCCGGTTTTGGAAAACCTCTTTTCCAAGTCCTCACGCGTCAAGGGGCGGTTGACGGCTTTGTCCGGGACGGAGCCGAAGGCCTCGGCTTCGACCACGCCTGCCTTTGCCGTTAAGTGCGCCCTGCAGCCTTCCCTTATCTCCGCTTTTAACGCTGCCGGGATTTTCGGTGCTTCAATGCTTACAGTGCTTTTACGGCTTATTTCCTTGTCGCTTTCTGTCCGTATACCGAACATTTCACTTCCCTTGTGCCCGGTATAATAGCCGTCTGAAAAGCCGCTGCGCGAAAATACAGCCGCAAGGCGTTTTACCTCGTCATCATGCGCTGCGCGGCATTCGTCTATGAGTGAGCGGTATATACCGACCGTTTCATAGACATACGAGGCCGACTTCATCCTTCCTTCTATTTTAAGGCTGTCAATTCCCATTTCGCACAGCTCCGGAATATGGGATGCGTAGCACATGTCCTTCAGCGACAGTGGATATTTGCCGTTGTAGCACTGCCTGCAGGGCTGTGCGCATCTGCCGCGATTGCCGCTTCGCCCGCCGATAAAGGACGACATAAGGCATCCGCCGCTTTGGCTGACGCACACGGCACCGTGGACGAAAACCTCTGTCTCAATCCCGCAGTCGGCAAAAGCCTTTATGTTCTCTCTTGAAAGCTCCCTCGCAAGGACGACACGGCTTATACCAAGCTTTTTAAGCTGTTCTATCGCAAGAGTCGAATGGATCTGCATCTGCGTAGAGGCGTGAAGAGGGATATCCGGAAAGCTTCTCTTAAGAACGGAAATAAGCCCGACGTCAGAAACAATGTATGCGTCGGGCTTAAAGCTTCTTTCAAGGCCTTTTACAAATTCAAGCGCATCGTTCATTTCCCTGTCGGTTACAACGGTGTTCAGGGTAATGTAAGCTTTAACGCCATAGGTACGGCATATTTCAAACGCCTTCTCCATGCCGTCCGGGCCGAAATTCTCAGCAAAAGCGCGCGCATTGAAGCGGCCGCCGCCGAAATACACGGCGTCGGCGCCTGCATAGACCGCAGCCTTTAAAGCGTCAATGCTGCCGGCCGGTGCCAAAAGCTCGCACTTTTTGGAGGTCATATCAGTCAAGAACCTTGCGCATGTCCGCAAAGGTGCGAACTATCTTAAATCCGGCACCTTCGTATATCTTCCTTGCGGGGTTCGTGGTGCCGGTAAACAGCGACATATATCCGGCTCCCCTCTCGGAAAGCCCCTTGCAAAGGGACGCAAACAGGATCTTTCCTATCCCGTGCTGCCTGTATTCGGTGTGAACGCCTATCCCGCAGAAGGTGCCTCTTCCCTCCTTGGAGATACCCAGCGGGCCGGTGTAGCCAACGACCTTGCCGCCGTCGGAGGCTATTACTATGTCCTTGTCAAGCTGCGAAAGCACCTGCTTGCGCCAGCCTTCGTTTTTGATGTTGTCAAAAAACTCCGGAAAGCCGAAATTCTTTTCGTTGTCGTAATAGCAAATATCAATGCCCTGCTGCTTAAGCGCATCTATGCGCGCTGCTATATCTGCGGGATATTCATACCTTTCAAGCGGCAGATAATATGCGTTCTGAATGGCATAGTCGGCATAGCCGTTTTTTGCGAAAAAAGCATATGCGGCGCTGTTCATATCAACGCCGGGCACGCCCGGGTGGTCGTGCGGGGCGGCATTGGGTATAAACCAGGAAAGCTGACAGGGGTTGTAAAACACAAGCTCTATCTTTTCAAGCGCCGGATTTGCCTCTTTAAGCTTTGCTTCAAGCGTGTCAAGCACCTTTTTGCCAAGTCCCTTGCGCTGCAAGTCCTTCCTTACGCCAATGTAGGTTATGTAGGCAACTACGGCGCCGTCGGCAAAATTGGCAAAGCCAAAGGCCGCAAGCCCGTTCCCGTCCGCAAAGGCTGCGCTTATCTGCTTATACCCGTGGTTTTCGCAAAACAACTGCTTAAAGCTCTCCTCTGTCATGGGCTTAAACACAACATCTCCGCTTTCGACATAACTGTTCCAGATGTCCACGCACTCTTTGACGTGCTCGCATGGGTTTACCTGATTGAATTTCTCAGACATAGTTTTCCGCTCCTTAACTTAAATTTGGTACGATGGAATTTATAAGAGGCATGCTGCCGCTGCCGTATACAAGCTCAAAAACCATGTTTTTTGCCGTATCGGAACCGACATCTGCCCTGTAGGTGCCGTCATTTTTGTAAATTTTATACGCAACGGAATATCTCTCGTAGCGCGTGCCGTCTTCACTGTCCCCGGATAGGAAGGAAACGCTTATATCGTATACCTTCTGCGGCGTAAACCTTTCCTGAATTGTAAAATTGTCTGCATAATCATCTGAAAGAAGCGAGCGGTGAGATGCTGCGTCGCCGTTCATCAATGCGGAAAAATACCTATAAAACAAGCCCCTTGCCGTAGGTGCCGACAAGTCTGCTTCCGTAAGGTATTCACCAAGCCCGCTCATATCCGTAAAGTAAACGCCCCTGCTTTTTTCAGCGTAAACCTCGTCGTCAAGCGGGTCTGCGTCGTAATCCGCGGAAAAATAATAAATCGAGGCATCCTTCTCCGTATAATCGACCTTGTCGCCCTTGATAAGAGACGATATAAGGTATAAAACCCCAAGGACTACGGCAAGCGTAGCAAAGAGCGCAACAACGGTTTTGATCACCCTTTTTACGGCAAGCTTATTCTTTTCCATTTCTCTTTCTCTTCTTTACAAGCACAAAGACAATAACCGCCATGCAGACCGCAGAAAGCACGGCAATTGCCGCATATATCGCGTACTCCGCACCCTTTGCAACCCTGCTCGCCGGTTTTGCGTTTACGTTTGAAGCGTCGGCAAACTCCGCAATCAGCCTGTATGCCTCCCTCGCGTTTTCAGAGGATGAATATGCGCATTCGTACAAATCGCGCGATGAGGTGAAGGAGAAAGCGACCGCGCAGTCACTTACTGCAGAATCCGCAAAACCGTCAAGCTCTGCGCGAAGGTCATCAAGCAGCGCTGTGCCGTCATCCGCGGGGACACCGCCAAGCTGCAGAACAGGGCCTGTGTAATCGCGTGCAAGGGAGAGCCTTCTGTCAAGCTTTTCGTTCACCGTAAAGCCGGCGTCAGCATTTGTACTTCCGCTTACACGGGTAAAGATTACAGTCTGCATACCGTTTTCGGCAGAAGTACGGATGCACTCTTCCCTGACTTTTTCCGCATTGTCAAAGCCTTTGCCGAAGGTTACTCCGGCAAGCTTTAAATTTTCCAAACCTGCAGAGGCGAAAACAGCCTTAAGTGTCCTTACGTAATATTCGCAAAACAGCTCCCTGTCTTCGGCAGATTCAAGGGCGCTGAAAAAGACAGGCACTGCGGCAAAAACCGGGTATTTGTAACCTTTCTCTGCAAAGCCGGCGTCAATAAGCCTGCCGACTGCCTCATCTGCGGCATGCATGTTGTATCCCTCTGCAAAAAGCCTTGTAATAAAGCCCTCTGCCTCCTCCGGAGTTTGAGGAACCGCAACGCAATCAAAAACCAAGGCGTCAAACATTGCGCCCATAATGCCGCCGTTCTTGTCTGTATAGCATATTAAGGGAAGGATACCCTCAAGGTCAAGCCCGCCGTCGGTGTTCCCGGATACGTCTATTACAGCAATTCTGTTGTAAGGGAAGGCTTCGGCCTCGCCTGCTTCCGCAGAAGCGCCGACCGTGAAAACGCAAAGCATAAAAGCCGCCAAGAGCAGGCACAAAAAACGTTTCATACACATACCACCTGTATATTCTACAAGCTTATACTAACACAATATTTGCCGATTTGCAAGCGTTTTGACGAAAAAAGGAAGCCGCAAAGCGTGCAGCTTCCCAAAATCTGTACTATCTTTTATCCATGGGGATATAAGCCCTGCGTTTTGCAACGTTTTTGAAAGCAGGCCTTATAATCTTCCCGGCGTTTATAAGCTCCTCAATACGGTGTGCGCACCAGCCGGAAATGCGAGATACGGCAAATATAGGCGTGTACAGCTCCCGCGGGAGGTCAAGCATACTGTAAACAAAACCGCTGTAGAAATCCACGTTTGCGCTTATGCCCTTGTAGATCTTCCTTTCGCTTGCAATAACCTCCGGTGCCAAAGTTTCTACCTTGTCGTAAAGTACAAACTCCTTCTCACGTCCCTTTTCGACAGCAAGATCCTTGACAAAGCTTTTAAACACCCTCGCCCTGGGGTCGGAAAGCGAATAAACGGCGTGACCTATACCGTAAATAAGACCGGTTCTGTCGAAGGCTTCCTTGTGCAAAAGCTTTTTCAGATAGTCGGCAATGGCAGCGTCGTCTGTCCAGTCGGAAAGATTCGCTTTCATGTCGTCAAACATCTCTACCACTTTTATGTTTGCACCGCCGTGCTTGGGCCCTTTTAAGGAGCCAACGGCTGCCGTTATTGCGGAATAGGTGTCCGTACCGGTAGAGGTTACAACGCGGGTTGTAAAGGTAGAGTTGTTGCCGCCGCCGTGGTCGGCATGAAGCATCAGCGCAAGATCCAAAATCTTCGCTTCAAGCTTCGTGTAATTACCGGCACCGCGAAGAAGCAAAAGCAGATTTTCCGCAGTTGAAAGCTCGGGCGCGGGGGTGTGTATCATGAGGCTTTTTCCGTCGTGATAGTAGGAATAAGCCTGATACCCGTACACAGTAAGCAGCGGAAAAATAGCAATAAGCTCTAACGATTGGCGAAGCACATTGGGGATGCTTATGTCATCCGCAGCTGCGTCATAGGAATACAGCGTCAGTATGCTTTTTGCAAGCGAGTTCATCATGTTGCGGCTGGAAGCCTTCATAATGACATCGCGAACAAAATTTGTAGGCAGGCTGCGATAGCTGCCCAAAAGCCTGTTGAAATCGTCAAGCTGCTGCCTTGTAGGCAGCTCGCCGAAAAGAAGAAGATACGTTGTCTCTTCAAATCCGGGTCTGTCGTCCTTTAAAAACCCCGATACAATGTCTTCTATATCAATGCCCCTGTAAAAAAGCTTGCCCTCACAGGGGACGTACTCTGCATCGCGTATTGTATACGAATGCACCTCGGCAATCTCCGTAAGGCCGGTAAGCACACCGCGCCCGCTTATATCGCGCAGGCCGCGCTTGACGTCGTATTTAGCGTAAAGCTCCGGGTCGATGTTGCTGTTCTTTACGCAAAGATCCGCAAACTCCTTTATTTCCGGTTTTATTTGAGAAAATTTACTGTCGGCGCGGTTCATTGTTCGCCTCCTGTTCGTGATAATAATAATTATACATTACTGCTGAATAAATATCAAGTGTTAAATTAGATAAAATGCAAATCCGCTCCCGCCTACATTTTGAATATAATGCCGGCTAAAGCCCCTGCGGCGATGAAAACAATCGGGTGTACCTTTTTAAATATGGCAGCAGCCGTCAGAATAACGGCAAACAGCGCCACAGCCGGATAATCAATCGCATCGAAAAAGCTCCTAACGGAAGTCACAGCAGAAACGTTTACCAAAACGTCAAAGAAAGTTGTCAGAATAGCGCAGGATATAAGCGCCGTAGACGCGGGACGTATACCGTAAAAAGCACCCTGCACTATTTCGCTTGACTTAAATTTATTCAGCGCGTGAGCTATTAAAAGTATGACGAGAAACGAAGGCAGAACCAAGGCAAACGTGCATATGACCGAGCCCAGCGGACCGTATATTTTATACCCCGCATAGGTTGCGATATTGATGCCGATAGGGCCGGGGGTGGATTCCGACACGGCAATAAAGCTTGTCAGTTCTTCCCTTGTAAACCAATCCGGATGCTTCTCCGCCATCTCCTGCAGAAACGGTATGGTGGCAAGCCCGCCGCCGACGGCGAAAAGCCCGGTTTTAAAAAACTCCCAAAAGCACAAAAGCAGCGTCATGTACCGTCGTCACCTCCGCTTCTTAACTTTGGAAATGACAACGCCTACAACCGCAGCAGCCACTACAGTCAAGACCGTTGGAATGTCGAAGGCCACGGTAAGCGCAAAAACCGCAAGGCCTATAACGACAGACGCAGGGTCCTTCCAGGTCTTTTTAAGCAGCCCGAACACCGTAAGTGCGATAACTGCGCAGATGGCGGCGTTCATGCCGGCAAGAGCGTGCTTTACATAAATGTTCCCGCTGTAGGCCTGTATGACCGAAGCGACGCAGATTATTATAAGTATCGGCGGTGTTATCACGCCGACCGTTGCGCAAAGTGCCCCCAAAAAGCCCTTCTTTTTATACCCTATAAGGGTTGCTGCATTAACGGCAATAACGCCGGGTGTGCATTGGCCGATGGCGTAGCAGTCTATAAGGTCATCCTCAGTCACCCAGCCCTTGCGGTCGACCATTTCACGCTTAAGTATCGGCAGCATTGCATATCCGCCGCCAAAGGTCATCGCCCCGACCTTTGCATAGGTCAGGAACAAATCGAGATACATATTCGTATATATCGCCCCCCCTTGCCGCAAAACAGGAAACAGCTATTTTGTAAGCTCTTCTATGGGTTTTGAATCCTTAAGAGACACCGTTTGGTTGAACACGTTCTCATCCTTTGTGTCCTTGCAGAAGTAGCCCGTGCGCACAAACTGAAAGCTTTCACCGGGAGCGGCGTCTTCCAGCGCCTTTTCAAGCGCGCAGTCCTTGTAAACCTTCAGGCTTTCCGGATTCAGATAATCGTCATAGGTCTTGTCTTCCGGTATAGCGCCGGTGTTTTCAATAGTGAAAAGCTTGTCGTAAACCCTTATTTCCGACCTTATGCAGTTGCTTGCCGAAACCCAGTGAACGGTTCCCTTTATTTTTCTGCCGTCCTTCGGAACGCCGTTCCCGCTTTCAAGGTCGGCTGTACAGTGTATTGCAGCAACCTTGCCGTTTTCGTCCGTGTCAATGCCTGCGTATTTCACAATGTACGCACCCATAAGCCTGACCTCGCCGTCCGGCTTCAAGCGGAAATACTTAGGCGGCGGAGTGAGAGAAAAGTCCGCACGGTCGATATAAAGCACCTTCGTAAAGGCAACCTGCCGCGTGCCGGCCGTTTCGTCATTCGGGTTGTTGGACACCGGAAAATACTCTGTCTTTCCGTCCGGGTAATTGTCGACGATGAGCTTAACAGGGTCGAGAACGGCTATCCTGCGCTTTGCCTTTGCGTTAAGCTCGTCGCGAAGGCAATGCTCCAAAAGAGCTATGTCAACGATGCTGAAGTTCTTGGCAACGCCGGCCTTTTCGACAAAGGAAAAGATGCTTGAAGGAGTATATCCGCGCCTTCTGAGGCCGGAAAGAGTGGGCATACGCGGGTCGTCCCAGCCGTCAACAAAGCCCTCTTCCACAAGCTTCCTCAAATAGCGCTTGCTCATGACGGTGTTTGTGACGTTGAGACGCGCAAACTCGTATTGATGCGGCGCAGGGTCGAAGCCTATGTTTTCAACCACCCAGTCGTATAGCGGACGGTGATTTTCAAACTCTATAGAGCACATAGAGTGGCTTATCCCCTCCAGCGCGTCCTGTATGGGGTGTGCAAAATCGTAAAGGGGATATATGCACCACTTGTCGCCCTGCCTGTGGTGCGAAACGTGCAGAATGCGGTAAATCGCAGGGTCGCGCATGTTCATGTTCGGGGAGGACATATCTATTTTTGCACGCAGTGTGCAGGCGCCGTCCTCAAATTCGCCGTTTCTCATGCGCTCAAACAGCTGAAGGTTTTCTTCGACGGAACGGTTCCTGTACGGGCTTTCTCTACCGGGCTCGGTCAAGGTGCCACGGTATTCCCGCATCTGCTCAGCATTCAGGTCGCAGACGTATGCAAGACCCTTTTTTATCAAAAGAACTGCGTATTCATAGCACTTTTCAAAATAATCGGAGCCGTAAAAAACACCGTCCGGCACAGCGCCAAGCCACAAAAGGTCCTCGTATATAGACTTTACATAGCTGTCGTCCTCTTTGGAGGGGTTTGTGTCGTCGTACCTCAAATTGAACTTGCCGCCGAATTTTTTTGCCGCGCTGTAGTTTATACATATGGCCTTAGCGCTGCCTATGTGAAGGCAGCCGTTCGGCTCCGGCGGAAAGCGCGTGTGTATCTCCTTAACCCTGCCGTTTTTTAAATCGTCTTCTATAATGTCAAACAAGTAATTATTTGTGTTTTCCATATCTTGCCTGCCTTATAAGGTATTTTTAAACGCTTCAAGCCGCGAAACGACCCTGCTTTTGCCCAGAATATTCATAACGTCGTACATATCCGGGCTGTTCATCCTGCCCGTCACGGCAATGCGAAGGAACATGCTTACGTCACCGACGTGGCCGGGGTACCTGTCCGGTGCGGCCTTGTATGCCTTCATATCCGGGCAGTAACCTATCCCCGCCGCGACGTCCTTTATCTTATCAAACCAAGTCTGACGGTCGTCGTTTTCGTCATACCCTTTTATGAAAAGGTCTATGGCGTTCTTTATATCCTCTTTTTTGAAGTTATCCGGGATAGAATCACTAACTTCAAAAAGACTGTCGTAGAAGAAGCCCATATAGCCCTTAACCTCGCTGTACAGCGCGAAGTCCTTCCTCGGCTTGTTCCCGCCCCTGCCTATGGCAAGTATGCGCTTTGCATAATCGGGGTCGGAGGTCAGAAGGAGGTTGAATTCTTTGTCGTAGACGCTGCTCCAGGCAGCGACCCTCTCATATATCTCATCCGCACTGAAACGGGAAAGCACGTTTTTGCTGACGTCCTCAAGCTTCTTTAAATCAAAGAGAGAACCGGAAGCGCTCATCTTCTTAACGGAAAACTTGAAGTCTTCTATGGGCGCAAAGGGATTTGCCTTCCTCCACTCCTCAAAGTTTGAATTCAACAGCGTCATAACGTACTCTATAACGCATTCCGGCGCATAGCCCTCGCCGATATACGATGTAAGCCCCGCGCCCTTATCGCGCTTTGAAAGCTTCTTTTTAACCTGTTTTACAATGCCGTCTTCCTCTACCTCCGCAAGCCGCATAAGCTGTGAAATGTGAAGGTACTTAGGCAAACGGAAATCGAAAGCGCGGAAAAGCTGGATGTGATAAGGAAGGCTTGAAAGCCATTCCTCCCCCCTGACAACGTGGGTCGTGTGCATAAGATGGTCGTCAACCGCGTGCGCAAGGTGATAGGTCGGCATCCCGTCGCTTTTTAAAAGCACGTGGTCTATGTCGTTTTCCGTTATCTCTATTGTACCCTTTACGAGGTCGGTAAACTTTATTTTATTTCTGCTGTCGCCAAAGGACTTAAAGCGCAGCACAAAGGGCTTGCCCGCATCTATGTTTTTCTTAACCTGCTCGTAGGTGAGATCGCGGCATTTTACGTATTCGCCGTAATAGCCCGGAACAACCTTTGCCGCCTCCTGCCTTTCGCGAAGCTCCGAAAGCTCTTCAGCAGTGCAGAAGCAGGGGTACGCCTTCCCCTCCGAAACAAGCTTTTTTGCGTAGCAGCGGTATATATCGCGCCTGTCGCTTTGGCGGTAGGGGCCGTAGCTTCCGCCATGTACAACGCTTTCGTCAAACTTTATGCCAAAGGTCTCAAACGCGTTGATTATGTCCTTCTCCGCGCCTTCAACCTCCCTTTTTGAATCCGTATCCTCTATCCTCAGGTAGAAAACGCCGCCGCTTTGGTGTGCAAGCCTTTCGCAAACGAGAACCGGGAACAGCCCGCCGAAATGAACAAAGCCCGTGGGGCTTGGCGCAAAGCGCGTAACCATTGCCCCCTCCGGAAGGTTCCTTGGCGGATAAAGGTCTTCGTAATAACTTGTTTCTTTGTCAACATCGGGAAAAAGTAAATCCGCAAGTTTGTTGTAGTCCATACATCCTCACACAAAATAAAAGTTTTGTCCCTCTATGATACCACATATTGACCCGTTTTTCAATAGCTTTATTCCATTTTTCACGTGATATATTGACAACGTGAGGCATAAATGCTATACTGTAAAAAATTTTTTATCGGGGAGAAACGTTTATGCAGGAAAGAAAAGGCAGCGTCAACGTGGTTTTAAAATGGCTGTTCAACATATTTTTGGGTGCTTTTATCGGCGTGGGGGCTATTCTTCCCGGGCTTAGCGGCGGCGTTATGTGCGTTATTTTCGGCGTATATCAGCCGCTTATGGAGACGCTTGCACACCCCTTTACAGGTGCAAAAAAGCATTGGAAGCTGCTTTTGCCGATTGTGGTAGGCATAGCAGTGGGCTTTGTATGCTTCGGCAGCGTGCTTGACATACTTCTTGAAAAGAATACTCACCTTATGCAGGCGATTTTCGTCGGCCTTATCATAGGCACCATTCCCGCGCTTTGGAAAGAGGCCGGAACCGAAAAACGCACAAAATCCTCATGGATTACTCTTGCCGTATCTTTTGTTGTTATGTTTTTCGTCTTCGCTGTTCTCGGTTCAAAGGGTGACGACGCGACGGATATTTCAAAGCTTGTCGGAGAATTCATATCTATCGGGAGCATTAACATAGAACCGAACTTTTTCTGGTTTATAGTTTGCGGCGTTATCTGCGGCATAAGCATTATTGTTCCCGGTATGAGCTTTTCCGCACCTCTTATGTGCCTTGGGCTTTTTGAGGACATGACCGGGAATTTAAAAGAGCTTATGCATCTGAACGGTTCAGTCATTATAAGCTTTCTGCTCCCCCTCGCTATAGGCGGGCTTGCGACGGTGCTTCTGCTGGCAAAGCCTGTAAATTGGCTTTTCGGAAAATACAACTCCGTAGCGTATCATTTTGTGCTTGGTACCGTATTTGCGTCCACGGTGCTGCTTCTTCCGATAAATTGCTTCAACGACTCTGTTCGTAACGGAATCATCTGCATTGTCGGCCTTTTAGGAGGCATATTGGCAGGTTACCTGCTTGACATTGTTCAAAGCAAGGTAAAGGTTGAATAGCCTAACGTAAACACAAAAAATGTCCCCCCGTTCCGGCCTTATCGGTCGAAACGGGGGATTTCCTCTTATTATTTACTCGTATTCAACAACGTTGATCCAGCGGTACAACAGCGCCTTTTCGGATTCAATGTGCTTTATGGACTGGGATGCCGCGACTATAGGCATCCACTTTTGAACGTACTGCATCGCGGTGTCGCTCTTCCTACAGTACAGCTTCAGGTATTTGTCGCCGACTTCCTTCCTGCCGGACAGGCAGAACATCAGGTATGAATACGCCGCGTCCGCAGCACCGTTGCCCTGAACGGCATGTGACCAGTCAAGTATATAGGGCATACCGTTTTCGGAAATGATTATATTGGAGGGTACAAAGTCGCCGTGCAGCACCTTGTTGTGCTTCGGCATTGCCTCTATCCTTGTGTGCAGCTCGTAGCGCGTTGTGGCGTCAAGATCGCTTTTTTCGATCTTTCCGTGCATTTTGTCCTTAAGCTTGTTTAAAAGCGGACAGGTGCGGGAATGCATATCAAGCTGCAAATCCACGAACATATCGAGGTAGTAGTCAAACTTGTCGGGATTCTGCTCCATAAGCTGCTGCAGAGTATGCCCGTGTATAAAGTCCGACCGGAATGCCCAGCATCCGTCGATGGTCATAACCTCCAGCACGCGCGGGATGTTAAGCCCGGTTTCCTCAACGCGCGCCTGGTTAAGGGCTTCGTTGAGGACGTCCGCCTTTGAATAGCTTTTGTTGAAAAGCTTTACAACGGTATCTCCGTCGCGGAATATTGTTTTTGTGGGTCTGACAGCAAGAACATTTTCGTTGTCGATATTCATTAAACTTCCTCCCCGTTGCCGTAGTAGGCATTAAGATACATCTGTTTGATTTCACTTATCAAGGGATACCTGGGGTTAGCACCCGTGCACTGGTCGTCAAATGCCTGCTCTGTCATATCGTCGAGACGTGCAAGGAAATCGCCCTCGTCTATCCCGTAATCCTTTATTGTGGGTTTTATGCCAACTTTCGCCTTAAGCTCTTCAACGGCGGAAATAAGGCCTTCAAGCTTCTCCCTGTCGTCCTTGCCGCTTATGCCGAGATACTCCGCAACCTCTGCATAGCGCCTGAGCGTGTGCGGGTGCGTGTACTGCGGGAAGGTGCCCATCTTAGGCGGAACCTCCGCAGCGTTGTAGCGCAGAACGTGCGATATAAGCAATGCGTTTGCAACGCCGTGCGGCAGGTGGTGAAAAGCGCCAAGCTTATGCGCCATAGAGTGGCACACGCCGAGGAAGGCGTTTGCAAATGCCATGCCGGCCATTGTCGCGGCGTTTGCCATCTTTTCCCTTGCAACGCAGTCGGTCTGTCCGTTTTCATATGCGGCCGGCAGATAGTCAAACACCGTTTTAAGCGCTTTTAAGGCCAGACCGTCGGTAAAGTCGGTCGCCATAACGGAGGCATAAGCCTCCAGCGCGTGAACGGCCGCGTCTATGCCGGAAGCGGAGGTAAGCCCCTTCGGTGCCGACATCATAAGGTCTGCGTCTACTATTGCCATATCGGGCATAAGCTCGTAGTCCGCAAGCGGATACTTAACGCCGGTCGTTTCGTCGGTTATAACCGCAAACGGCGTAACCTCCGAGCCGGTGCCCGCAGAGGTGGGAACGGCGATAAAGTACGCCTTTTCGCCCATCTTGGGGAACTTGTATACGCGCTTGCGTATGTCCATAAAGCGCATTGCCATATCCATAAAGTCAGCTTCGGGATGCTCGTAAAGCACCCACATGATCTTCGCCGCGTCCATTGCGGAGCCGCCGCCTATGGCAATTATAGCGTCGGGTTCGAAGGCGGTCATCTGCTCTGCCCCTGCCTTGGCACTTGCAAGGGTGGGGTCCGGCTCTACCGCCGAAAAGGTGGCGTGCTTAATGCCAAGCTCGTTAAGCTTGTCTTCAATGGGCTTTGTAAAGCCGCTTTTGTACAAAAAGCTGTCGGTTACAATAAAGGCCTTTTTTGTCTTGCTTATATCCGTAAGCTCCGAAAGCGCGACGGGAAGACAGCCCTTTTTAATATAAACCTTTTCAGGCGTGCGGAACCAAAGCATGTTTTCTCTTCTTTCTGCAACGTTTTTGATGTTAAGCAAATGCATTATGCCGACGTTTTCCGAAACGCTGTTCCCGCCCCAGCTGCCGCAGCCGAGGGTCAGTGACGGACGAAGCGCAAAATTGTAAAGGTCGCCGATTCCGCCGTGAGACGACGGGGTGTTGACAACAACACGGCAGGTCTTCATACGCGCCGCAAACCTGTCAAGCACTTCTTTTTCCGTAACGGTGTTTATATAAATCGAAGAAGTGTGCCCGTATCCGCCGTCGGCAATAAGCCTTTCTGCCTTTGAAAACGCGTCGTCTTCGTCCTTCGCCTTGTACATCGCAAGAACGGGGGAAAGCTTTTCGTGCGCAAAAGCCTCGGAAATGTCAACGCTTTCAACCTCGCCTATGAGAAGCTTTGTTCCCTTCGGAACGGAAAATCCCGCTATTTCCGCTATCTTAGAGGCGCTTTGTCCGACTATGGCAGCGTTCAGAGAGCCGTTGATGATCATGGCGTCTCTGACCTTGTCCGTTTCTTCCCCGTTCAAAAAATACGCGCCCCTGTATGCAAACTCCGCTTTTACGGCCTCGTAAACGTCTTCAAATACAATAACCGACTGCTCCGACGCGCAAATCATGCCGTTGTCAAAGGTCTTAGAATGAATGACGGAGTTTACAGCAAGCACAATGTCGGCACTGCTGTGGATAATGGCCGGCGTGTTGCCGGAGCCGACACCGATAGCGGGCTTGCCGCTTGAATACGCTGCCTTAACCATGCCGAGGCCGCCGGTTGCAAGTATAGTGTCCGACTCTTTCATAAGCATATTTGTAAGGTCAAGAGACGGCTTGTCTATCCAGCCGATGATGCCCTCCGGCGCCCCTGCCTTTACGGCCGCTTCAAGAACCACCTTTGCAGCTGCAATGGTGGAGAGCTTTGCCCTTGGGTGAGGGCTGATAATAAGCCCGTTACGCGTTTTCAGAGATATAAGGGTCTTGAATATGGCGGTAGAAGTGGGGTTTGTGGTCGGAATAACCGCCGCAATCAATCCAAGCGGTTCGGCGATCTTTTTGATGCCGTATGCACCGTCGCTGTATATGACGCCGCAGGTTTTTGCGTCTTTATAGGCGTTGTAAATATATTCTGCCGCATAGTGGTTTTTTATCACCTTGTCCTCGACAACGCCCATCCCGGTTTCCTCCGCCGCAAGCTTGGCAAGCGGGATGCGAGCCATATCTGCCGCGGTTGCAGCTGCACGGAATATTTTGTCCACCTGCTCCTGCGTGAAGGTTGAGAAGACCCTTTGCGCCTTCCTTACTTCCGCAATTCTTTCAGCCAAGGATTCGACACTGTCGGTCACGGGATATTGTTTTTCATTCATTAGTCCAAGCACCTCCGTTGCATTGTGCTTCTTATAATATAGCAAATTAAAGGAAAAATGTCAATATAAACAAAACATGTGCTTTAAAATTGGCAGATTCAAACAAAAAAAGTTTTTGCTCTGCCGTGTGTTTATTATTTTTGACTTACTATCCATCAATATATGCAGCCTCTTTTAAAAATGGCTGCGCCTTCCGCACCGACAAAAGGCAAAAAAGGCAGACGGGCTGCAGTGCACCCGTCTGCCGAATGTGTCTAACCGAGAACTGTTTACGCCTTGCCTGCACAGCCGAGAACGTCGACCAGCTTATGACGTACAAGCTCTTTGATATTTGCCCTTGCAGGCTTAAGGTATTCGCGAGGATCGAACTTGTCGGGATGCTCGTTGAAGAACTGACGGATAGTACCGGTCATTGCAAGCCTCAAGTCGGAGTCTATGTTGATCTTGCACACGGAAAGAGAAGCTGCTTTGCGAAGCTGCTCTTCCGGTACGCCGATAGCGCCGGGCATCTTGCCGCCGTTAGCGTTTATCATTTCAACGTAGTTCTGAGGAACGGAGGAAGAACCGTGAAGAACTATCGGGAAGCCCGGAAGCCTCCTGCTGACTTCTTCAAGTATGTCAAAGCGAAGCTGCGGCTTTGTGCCGGGCTTGAACTTATACGCGCCGTGGCTTGTACCGATGGCTATAGCGAGGGAGTCAACCCCGGTCCTGGAAACAAACTCTTCAACCTCTTCCGGACGGGTGTAGGAGGAATCCTCTGCGGAAACCTTAACTTCGTCCTCTATTCCCGCAAGAGTGCCAAGCTCGCCCTCAACTACGACGCCGTGTGCGTGAGCGTACTCTACAACCTGCTTCGTAAGAGCGATGTTGTCCTCAAAAGACTTCGAAGAACCGTCAATCATAACGGAAGTAAAGCCGCCGTCAATGCAGGACTTGCAGGTCTCAAAGTCCGGGCCGTGGTCAAGGTGAAGAACAACTGGTATCTCCGGGCACTCTATAACAGCCGCCTCGACAAGCTTAACAAGATACGTGTGATTTGCGTAAGCACGCGCACCCTTGGAAACCTGAAGTATAACGGGGGCCTTTTCTTCTTTGCAAGCCTCGGTTATGCCCTGCACGATCTCCATATTATTGACATTGAAGGCGCCTATAGCGTAGCCGCCCTCGTAAGCCTTTTTAAACATTTCGGTAGAAGTAACCAATGCCATTGTCTAAGAACATCTCCTTAAAAATTTAATTCTGCCTTAGTTTAGCAGTATTTGTCTGTCTTGTCAAGCGAATAGCGAAAAAATAATGCCGAAATGTGCTAAAAAAGTCATTGATTTTAAGTGAAAAGTATGATATAGTATCTTGAAATTACTTGTTTGAAAGGAAGTAACAAAACAATGAGCACTTTAAAAGGCGCATGTATCATCGGTCAGTCGGGCGGCCCGACCTCGGTCATCAATGCTTCTGCATACGGCTGCATAAAGACCGCGCTTGAGAACGAAAACATCACAAAAGTATACGGTGCGCTCAACGGCATTAAGGGTGTCCTCAACGACAACCTCATCGACATGGGCATGGAGGATCCCGCAGAGCTTGAGCATATGAAGTACACTCCCTCCTCTGCTTTGGGCTCCTGCCGCTATAAGCTTAAGGATGCGGAGGTTGACGATACCGATTATTTCCGCATACTTGAAATCTTTAAGAAGTACGACGTCCGCTACTTTTTCTACAACGGCGGCAACGACTCTATGGATACCTGCAACAAGATTTCCAAGTTTATGCTTAAGCACAACTACGAATGCCGCGTTATGGGCATACCCAAGACCATAGACAACGACCTTGCAGGAACCGATCACTGCCCCGGCTATGCTTCCGCGGCTAAATACATTGCCACCTCTCTTATGGAGATTTACCACGACGCACGCGTTTACGACACCGGCATGATCACCGTTGTAGAGATAATGGGCAGGAACGCCGGCTGGCTTACCGCCGCAGCTTCCCTCGCCTGCTACAAGGGCTGCGGTCCCGATCTTATTTACCTTCCCGAGGTTTCCTTCAACACGAATGACTTCATCGAAAAGGTTAAGAAGATTTATGCCGAAAACGGGCAGTGCATTGTAGCCGTTTCCGAAGGCATACACAACCGCATGGGACGCCTCATTTCCGACACGGGCAAGAAGGACAGCTTCGGCCATCCTCAGCTTGGCGGGCTTGCTTCCCTGCTTGCAAAGAAAATCGAAAAGGCAACCGGCGCAAAGGTAAGGGCCATAGAGCTTTCTCTTCTTCAGCGCTGTGCTGCGCACTGTGCTTCTCAAACAGATATTGACGAAAGCTTTGCGGCAGGCAAAGCGGCCGTTGACTATGCAACCGCCGGTATTACCGACAAGATGGTCGGCTTTAAGCGCAAGAAGTCCAAGAAGGGCTACAAGTGCGAGATAGAGCTGTTTGACCTTTCCGACGTTGCAAATGCGGAGAAGAAGGTTCCGAAAAGCTGGATGAACGCCACAAAGGACGGAATGAACGAAAAGTATATTGCATATGCTCTTCCGCTTATACAGGGCGAAACACAGCTTACAAAAGAGGACGGTCTGCCCAGATTTGTCCATCTTAAGAAGGTTAAAGCGCAGTAAATCCGTTTTCAAACGCCCCGCTTGCCGAACAAAAACAAGCGGGGCGTTTTCTTTGGGCGGTCATAGTATGTAGTATACTGTTTCCACGGAGGGATTCTTTGCGGTATCTCTTCCGGCACGAACGTCTCCGCCGCGATAAAGCTTGGAAAAGGAAAGCGCGTGTTGACTGTTCTTCCCGACACAGGCGAGCGTTATTTCAGCACCGTGCTTTTTGAGAAATGGATTTTAAGGAGAGGACAAAAATGGAGGACCGCTTAAAAAACGCAGAGCTTTTTGTGCTGGACATGGACGGTACCGTCTACCTCGGCGACACGCCGATAAATGGTGCGGTGGAATTTGTTGAAACGCTGAGACAAAAAAACAAGCGCTTTATGTTTTTCACAAACAATGCCTCCAAAACAAAGCCGTTTTACAAAGAGAAGCTTTTCAGGCTTGGCTTTGGCGAGTGCGATATAATGACCTCCGGCGACGTAACCGTAAACTACTTAAAACGGCACTGCCCGGGAAAAACGGTGTATCTGCTGGGGACAAAGCTTTTGAAGGACGACATGATGGCTTCCGGCATAAACCTTGTGGAAACGGAAGACGCAGACGTGGCCGTTTCAAGCTTTGACACAGAGCTTACATATGCAAAGCTAAAGACAATGTGCGACGCTGTCAGGAAGGGTGCTTTGTACCTGAGCACGCACCCGGATTTTAACTGCCCGCTTGACGGAGGCAGGCAGATACCGGACAGCGGGGCAATAGCCGCCGCAATAACAGCCGCAACGGGCGTTAAGCCGAAATACCTCGGAAAACCCTACCCCGAAACGGCGGAGGCTATACACGACCGCACCGGCATACCTGCAGAAAGGACGGTAAGCGTGGGCGACCGGCTATACACGGACATGGCGCTTGCAAAAAACAGCGGGATGATATCCGCGCTTGTGCTTAGCGGTGAAACTAAAGCCGAAGACGTCAGCACATCCGCCCCGCCGGATTACGTTTTCGACAGCGTGTTCGACATGATAGAAAAAATTTGAACATTTTTCGTGGTAAATATTGACACACTTTTTATATTGTGGTAAGATAACAGAAAAATCAAAGGAGATGTACTTTTGAAAAGGCAAATAGTTAGACCAATTGACGAAACAGGAAGAATAGTTTTACCGAAGCCCTTTAGGGAAATGCTTAATTTGTCGATAAAGGACGACGTTATCATAACTGTGGAAAACGACGCAATTATAGTAAAAAAGTTCGCTAACTCCTGCGCCTTCTGCGGCGGGGACCATGACATAAAGTTCGGCGGTGTACTTATTTGCTCGGACTGTGCAAAGAAGATAGGCGGTCTCGCACAGTAATAACGGCGGCATTTTCACGGCACGGCTCGGTAAGAGCTGTGCCGTTTTCTTTCAAAAATGCGGAAAGTCGTGTATATATCCAATAAAAACCGACGTTTTTTTAAAGCCTTTATGTATTTTTTCTCTTGACTTATTTGTAAATTAAGGTATAATAATTCTTAATCGGTTTTAAAGCCGGTAATGTATTTGCGACCGAGGTGTTATCATATGCTTGAAAAGTTTCTCACAAAGACCGAATTTGACAGCTACGAACAGTTTAAAAAAGAGTATGCCGTCACGGTACCGGACAACTTTAATTTTGCATATGACGTCGTCGACGGTTGGGCAAAGCTTGACAAGGAAAAGAAGGCGCTTCTTTGGTGTGACGATTTCGGCCACAGGAAAAGCTTTACGTTTTACGACCTTATGCTTTTAAGCAACAAGGCGGCAAATCTTTTTCTCTCGAAGGGCATCAAAAAAGGCGACAGGGTCATGCTTATGCTTAAGCAGCGGCCGGAGACCTGGGTTTGCTTTTTAGCGCTTCACAAGATAGGCGCCGTGTGCATCCCCGCCACCTATCAGCTTACGGCAAAGGACATTGTCTATCGCTGCAACAGTGCCAATGTGCGAATGGTTCTTTCGGTTGACGACAAGGAGCTTGTCGACTACATACTTGCGGCGCTTGAAAGCTGCAAGACCGTATCCCACTACGGCGTTGTCGGTGACGGTATACCCCCTTCTGCCTTCGATTTCCGTGCGGAGCTTGAGGGTATGTCGGACGAGCTTGAAAGGATCCCCAACGAAAACACCGATCCGATGCTTATGTATTTCTCCTCCGGCACCACGGGTATGCCGAAGATGATACTGCATAATTATACGTACCCCATCGGGCACATTCTCACTGCAAAATATTGGCAGCGCGTTATCGACGGCGGGCTTCACCTTACGATGTCCGACAGCGGCTGGGCAAAGTTCGCCTGGGGCAAGATTTACGGGCAGTGGATTTGCGGCGCGGTTATCGTAGCATACGACAACGAGAAGTTCAACGCGAAGAACACGCTGGAGCTTATAAGCGAGCTTAAGATCGACACGTTCTGCGCTCCTGCTACGATTTTCAGGTTCTTCATAAAGGAAGACCTTTCCAAATACGATTTTTCATCGATAAAGCACTGCTGCGTTGCGGGCGAACCGCTTAACGCGGAGGTGTTCAACAGGTTCAAGGAATACACCGGGCTTACGATAACAGAGGGCTTCGGTCAGTCGGAAACTCCGGTTCTGCTTGCAAATTTCGAAGGCTTCCCCATAAAGCCCGGCTCTATGGGCAAGCCCACGGCAGACTTCGACGTTGACCTTGTGGACGAGGACGGCAACAGCTGCGAGGACGGCGTTGTAGGCTCTATTGTCGTAAGGAATTTGGACAAGCACTATCCCTGCGGCCTGTTTCAGTGCTATTACGGCGACGACGCGGCTAATGCAAAGGCCTTCCGCAAGGACTTTTACGACACGGGCGACATGGCCTGGAGAGACTCCGACGGGTACTATTGGTTCGAGGGGCGTTCCGACGACGTCATAAAGTGCAGCGGCTACCGCATAGGCCCATTCGAGGTTGAAAGCGCCATTATGACGCACCCTTCGGTTTTGGAGTGCGCAGTTACTGCGGCACCCGACCCGGTCAGGGGTCAGGTCGTTAAGGCGACAATAGTACTTGCAAGGGGCTTTACTGCCTCCGACGAGCTTAAAAAAGAGATACAAAATCACGTAAAGCACGTGACTGCGCCTTATAAATACCCGCGCATTGTGGAGTTTGTGGACGAGCTTCCCAAGACCGCAAGCGGGAAGATAATGCGCAAAAAGATAAGAAATGACGACAATGCGTGACGGTAAAATATCGAAGCGTGAAAAGATTGCAAGGCTTGTCCTTTCGCTCGTCTTGCCTTTCGCTTTTTACCTTGTCTGCTTTTTCGTCGCTGTTTCAGACCTTATTTGGCTTATTGCCGCGACCTTTGCGGCGGCGGTTTTGTTCGCCGTACCTTGCTTTGCAAACCTTTTTAGGATTAAAAGCGGCGTGCATTCCTCCGTCAAGCCGTTTATATCAGCGGATTTCTTCTTTACCCTGCTGCCGTCTGCGGCCGTGTCTTTTTTGCTTGCTCTTATGTTTTACCTGTTTGCGAAAAGCTTTGACGGCGTGTTTATGCTTTCCCTGCTTTTAATATTGCTTTTTACGGTTGTCTGCATTTGCTTTTGGCAGGTGTACGTTATTGCAAGCCTGCTTGCGAAACGCAGAAGCCGCAAATAATACAGTTCCGCCCTTAGCTCAGCCCGGATAGAGTACCGGATTCCGATTCCGATGGTCGAGGGTTCAAATCCCCCAGGGCGGGCCAAAAATCGGCAAGCTTTATTTAAGGCTTGCCGATTTTTACTTTTTCACTCTTCACTATTCACTCTTCACTAAATACTAAAAGCCGATTTTTGGAAAGTAATAAGTAATATGTAATAGTGAAAAAGTGCGGTGTCCGCTTCGCGGACGGTTTAAAAAACAGGAAGTGTCGGCGTCGACAAATTTTTATCAGCCTTAAAAAATCGGCAAGGCGCATAGCCCTGCCGATTTTTCGCAAGTTTATCTTTGTTCTGATTCTTGTGTGATTGTTAACCTGTATATATCCACATAGCCGGGCGTACACAAATGTCGTCTCTATCAACGGTCCTGTCTTTAATCGAGCCATCGCAGTATACGCAGGCGGCCGCACGCTGAAAAATCCCAGGCGTTCGCAGCCACCACTGGCAGGTTAATTCTCCGCTTTCAGTCGTGTAAGCACCAAAAGTATATGCCCCATGTTCCTTTGCATATTTAGAAGCTGCACATTTTCCGTACTCGGTATCAAAAGAATTTGTGCTGAGCAAAAAAACTTTGTCTTGTGTTGCACTTCCCGGATTTGTGTTGTAGTTTGGATTTTTATCTGCTGAAACGTTTGTTATTTCTATCTTTGACTGTTCCTCAGCACTAAAAGCATCGTTTACAAAAGTTTCATTAAGCCATTTACGCAACGTGCATGTCTCCCATGTAACGTCTACACCTGTTGTATTGTATGGCATGGATTCAAGACCATATTTGCTGACAACTAAAATTGAATTACCGACTTCTTTCAGAACCAGCCACTCTATATCCTCCTTGCCGTTGGAGGTGTCGTTATCCTGCTCATACTCGCCAAAGTATATGTAATCTCCTTTTTTAGCAGCTTTAAATTTTTCCGACTTGTACTTTTCAAAAATAGAAGCAGCTTTTTCTGTGCTGTCCTTATAGCCGTTCAATGAAATAAATGTCTCGTATGCCTCAACGTACTTTTCCGAATCCATCAATTCAATCGCATCATTATAGTTGCTTTCTGTAATACCCGACTCACATTCGCTTATCTTTGCTTCGCTGTCTTTGTAACCTTTAAGGCTTTTGAAAGCTTGTATTGCCTCTTCGTATTTTCCTTCGTTCATCAATTCAATCGCATTTTTATATTCTACAGCGGTTTCACATTCACTTATCTTTTCTTTGCTGTCTTTGTAACCGTCAAGCTCTTCAAATACAGAAATGGCTTTTTCATACTTCTCGGAATTTATTAAAGCAAGAGCTTTATTATATTTGCATTCGATTATTTTATCATTGCTGTCTTTATATCCGTTAAGCGCATTGAATTTCAATATTGCCTCATCATATTTTCCGGAATTCATCAATTCAAGCGCATTATTATAATCGCTTTCTATTATGGCTTCTTTACATTCAACTATCTTCTCTGCGCTGTCTTTGTAATCGTCAATCTCTCTGAAGGCCGGTATCGCTTCCTCGTACTTTCCGGCTTCCATAAGGTCAACTGCGGAGTTATATTTGCTGTTCGGGATTATTACTTTTACAAGCACTATAACAAAGATTATAACCGCTGTGACGACTAACGCCGATATTGCCGCAATTTTATTATTGCGCTTTATCTCCTTCTCTCTTTTTGACAGCTTTTCTCTGCACAAATAAGCTTTTTCGTCTGCATCCTTCCAGCCGGAAATAGATTCAAACTTGTTTATCGCCGAGGTTATATCGGAAACGTTTGAAGAGCTCATCAACTCCTCGGCCTTTTTGTATATTTCATCTTTTCCCGCTGCGTCCGCTTTTTCACGGCACGATTCGGCAAGACTTTCCGCGTCTTTATAACCGGAAATGCTTTCAAATTTATCCACGGCTTCGGTAAACTCGGCTTTTGTGGATGCTCTAAGCATTATCCCTTTTGCAGACGAATATATGCCCTCAAGGCGCGTGTTTTCGTTGCGCTCTTTGATATACGCAATATACCCGCGCAGCTCGTCGGCAAGCTGTTTATCGCTGAAACGTGTGGCCTTTGCGAAAAGATCCCTGTCGTCAAAAGGCTGTGCAAGATTCTTTAGCGCCTCCTGCCGGTTCACCTTAAGCTCTGCCATAAGCTTGCCGAGGTAGGCACGGCCGTTCTCCGGGTCACGGTCAAGCACCTTTTCGCAGTACTCGTCGGCGGACTTCCAGTCCCCGTCCTCCAAGAACATAAAAGCGCGCTTAAGCAGCGGGTCAACCTCCGCCGGCGCATAGGTAGAAACGGGTGTAGGCTTCTCGGCCTTCGGCGCCGTGTCGCCGGCTATCTTCTTAATGCCGCGTATAAGGTCCTGCATAAAGCCAAGCTTAGACATGTCCTGCGCCTGAAGGTGCGAGAACTCGTCCGGCAGGTCGTAGGGGTCCATGTCCTTGTAAGCGGGGATAAGCACCTTTTCCCCGCCGCTTTGCTTGACAAGGGACAAATAACGGCTCCACTCGTTTTTAACCCACACGGCGTTGAAGTACTCTTGCTTTGTGCCGAGAACCACCATCACCTTTGCGGAGTTGAGTGCGGCGAATATGTACGGCTCGTAAGCCGTGCCGAGCTTGTCTTCCAGCGTTATGCGCGAGAAGAAGACCTTAAAGCCCTCATTGGTAAGCTGGTGATACAGGTCGTTTGCAAGCACACTGTCCGGGGTTCGCCTGCCGTTTGCGTCCGTCTCCTTGTAGCAGATAAAGACGTCAAAGGGCTCTTCCTTCTGCGATATGGCAAGGATGCCCTTTTGTATCTCGTTTATCTGCTTTGCCTCCTGCTCGTAAATCCCGCGCTGCAGCGAGTCGGCGCAGCGAAGCGCCGACTTGTAGTTGTCGTCATCGAAAACGGAGGTGTACTGCGCACGGTTGACCGTGGGGATGCGCTTATGCGTTGCAGGATCCTCCACGTACTCTATGCCGTAGCGGCAGAGGACAAGCGACCAGTAAGCCTCCGCGTCGGTGTTGTCCTCTGTCAGCAGCTGCTCGTATATGACCGCAGCCTTGTCGAAATCGTTGTTGCGGCGGAAGTGGTTTGCGCGGTCGTAGAAGTTTGCGCGACGGTCGTCGTCAAGCTTCGGCAGAGTCTGCTCCGTACCGCAGTACTCGCAGGTCGCAACCGTCCTGCTTTCGTCGATTTGAAGCGTGCCTCCGCACATCTTACATTTGAATATCGCCACTTTTTAATCTCTCCCCTCTTTTATTTGTACAGCCGGCATTTTCTGTTCCTGTCGGCTATAAGCGCCTTAAGCTCTTCCGCTGTCGAGGCAGCCGCGGAGGCGTTGTTTTCGTCAACTGCCTGCGCGAAAAGCGCAAATTTTGCCTGTATTTCGTTTTCAATGCCTGCAAGAGTGTCGGCACTTACCGGGTCGGAATAGCGCAAAGCATCGTAAATCTCGACGCAGGCAGCCTTTATCTTTTCGTCCTTTGCGCGGTTGACAAGCGCCTGCGCATCCGCAGCAACGGATTTAACAAACGCAGTGTTTGCCTTTATTTTGTTGTCAACGCCCTCGACGATATCGGCAGCAGCCGAAGTCTTGGTAACGGAAACGGTGGTCAAAGCCAAGACAACAGCGCAAACTATATATCCTACCCAATAAGGAACAGCCGGCAGAAGCATGCAAAGCCCGCCGAAGACGAAGGATATAATAAGCCCGGTGTAGCTTACATTTACAAGCGACACCTTGTAAAACGTCCTGCGCCTGTCGCCGTCCCTGAACGCGATAATCCCGCACAGAAGCTGCCCGATGAAAGCGATGGTTATAAGCACGTAGCCTGTCCAGAAGGGCTGCGTGTATTTAGGTGCGTCCTCCCAGCCGGGGGAAACAAAGGCAATTACGTTGAACAGCGCAAGCATAACCGCCCAGGCGATGATGTAGTACCTAAAAGTCTTTTTCATTGTGTGTTACCTCCTATTAAAGCTTTTGCCCGCATTCGGGGCAGAATTTTGCACCCGGTGCTGTTTCTTTGCCGCAGTCCGGGCAAACGGTCAATAGTCTGTGCCCGCATTCAGGGCAGAACTTGCCCTTCGCAACGGTTTTGCCGCATTCGGGGCAAACGACGGTGTCGGCACCTGCCGGCTGCGCCTTCTTTGCGCCGCACTCCGGGCAGAACTTTGCGTTTGCGGGGATGGAAGCGCCGCAGGCCGGGCAGGCGGCCGTATCGCTTGCCGCGTCGGCTGCCGTGCCGGGGATGGCGCCCTTAAACATGCCGCCAAGCTGCGAGCTTACCGCGCCAGCAGCCGCCATGCCTACGCCAAGGCCTATGACGTCGCCTGCTACGCCTCCGCCGCCGCTAATGTGCATATTGCCGATGCCCTCGGCGTATGCCTTTTGAACCTCTGCCTGCATAACGTCTTTTTCGGTGTAGCCCTTGGCGCGCATAACCTCCGCCTCCGCAAAGCCGGAAATCTTCGCTGCCTCCGCACCGGCCTGCGCGCGGATTATCTCGCGCTCTGCCTCGCGCTTTAAGCGCTCTGTCTCTGTCTTCTCACGCTCCAATACCGCTGCACGCTCTGCCGCGGTAATTTCCGCCTCCGACTGCGCCATTGCGGTTTTAACCGCCTTCTCGGCGCCGATAAGCCCGGTTTGCAGTGCTACGGTATGTATCTCCTTCATGCGCTTGAAGTTGGGGTCGTTTTCCGTCAGCATAACGGTTGTAACGTAAAACTGCGGGATTGTAACGCCGTACTCCTCAAAGCCGGGGAGAATGCTTTGCTTCAGCACCTCCGAAAGCTGCGGCAGGTAGGAGTCTATGTTCAGGATGTCGATGCCTTCGTCCTTGATGCACCTTGCGAGGTTTGCCTTGACGGCGGTCGATATAAGCGGCCTGAACGAGTCCGTAAGCGACTTTGTAAAGCCCCTTCCGCTGTCGCCCCAGGCGATGCCGTTCATCGTGCCGACAAGCTTTATAAGCAGCTTGCGGGAGTCGGAAACGGCCACGTTCATCTCGCCGCACGCGCCTATCTCGATAGGCAGGCCGTATGCCGGCTCTGTAAACCTGACCTTGCTGTCGGTACCCCATTTCACCGCCATCTGAACGGTCTTGTTGATGAAGTAGACCTCGCAGTGGAAGGGCGTTTCGCCGCCCGTGGTGCGGTTGAGGAGCTTGCCTATCTTGGGGACGTTCTGCGTTTCAAGAGTGTAGCGTCCCGGACCGAACAGGTCAAGAGCCTCGCCGTTCATGAAGAAAACCGCCTCCTGGCTTTCATGAACGATAAGCTGGGTCATGCTGTTGAAGTCCTCGCACGGATGCTTCCATATGAATGTACTGTTGTCACCCTCGTATTTGATGACGTCTGCGATTTGTGCCATTTTAGTGCCTCCCTGTTACGTTTTCTTTTATGTCGTTTATTGCCTTTAAATAGAATTCTCTGTAGAGGGCGTCTGCATCTGAGCTGCCCTTTTTGACCACCGTTTGAAAGCTGCGATGCTCAACGTTTAAGCCCTTAAGCACGGCTGCTTTTACCGGGGACTCTTCGTCATCAACCGAGTAAAACACAGCCTTGCCCGGGTTTGCGTTCCTTTCCCGCATTCTGCGGTTTAAAAGCCACCACAGGTCAAACTCCGAATAGTCAAGTCCCTGACCCAAAATATATAGGTCGCCCAAAATGAAATAGTCTATCCAGGATTTAAAGTGAACCTCGTCTTTATAGTCGCCGTATTCCTTGCCGCGTTTTTTGTTATAGGCAAGCACCCTTTCAATAAGCCTTGCGTATTCGTCGTGTGTGAAGATAAGCGAGCTTGTGCGCCGAACCTCGCCGTGTATGTGCCATATGTCCCGAACGGTGCCGTCGGACTCCAAACGGTTAAAAATATTGATCAGATATTTTGTATTTGTTCGGTCGCCTTCTTTTAAAGTGTCATAGCAGTAGTTAAGTTTTGCAGTATTGCTAAGCTTTGGGTATTTGGGAAGCAGGCTGTACTCTGCTTCATAGGTATAATTCGTTGTAAGGACTGCGTCAAACGGAATCGCAAGCAGCTGTTTCATTAAATCGCTTTCCTCATACCGTATACCTTCAAGCGCATTTTTGTATTTTTCATGTCTTGCCTTGTCGTCGGTATGTGACAGCGCCGTTGCACGAATAGTGTAAGGGACAGAACGGTTTTTTATTCTTTCGATATCCGTTTTGTCAATGTTTTCGCAGCAAATGGATTCAAGCATGTCCTGCCAGGATATTGCGCTTTTGCTGCAGCGCGTCAACCCGTTGCCCAGCAGCAGAACCTGCGGCGGGCTTTTATATAGATTAAACGTCTTGTATTCGTTATATACCATATCTTAAACATCCCGTAAAAGCAAAAAGCAGTTTTTAAAAGACTTAAGGTAGATTAATCCACATAGCCGGGCGAACAGCATTGCTGTCGTCACTGACACCATAGCCTCTGCCATCGACCCAACCGCCAAAGCTACTGACGCCAGCGGCGCTGCACTGATCAGAGCCAGGCGACCGCAGCCACCACCAGCAGGCTGCTTCGCCGCTTGACCTTCTGTTTGTCCACGCCCCCTGTGCCTTCGCGTATGCTGTGGTTGCGCATATCCTTGAATCATCGTTGTCGAAGTATTTATTCGCTTCGTTTATACTTAGAAGAAAAACCTTGTCTTGTGTTGCATTTCCCTGATTAGTATCATAGCTTGGGTTTTTATCAGCAGATACGTTAGTTAAAGAAATTAAGTTTTTATGATTTGTTCCGAATGACTCATTAAGAAAATGATTGTTAAGCCATTTTCTAAGACTGCAAGTTTCCCATGTTACATCCGTATATTCGGTATTATACTGCACGCAGTCAAGTGCGTACTTACTAATTAAAAGCGCCTTTCCGTTTTCAACTGTAAGTACTTTCCACTCTATCTCCTCTTTTCCGTTTGACTTGTAGTTATCCTGCTCATATAATCCAAACTTTATTGTTTTCCCGACGGATATTTCTTTTAAGCCGTCCTTTTGATTTGTGAAGACGGCATTGTATTCGATGTCATGGATTTCAATTACCTTTTTAGCACTGTCTTTATAGCCTTCAAGCGCACTAAATGCAGTAATTGCTTCCTCATATTTGCCGTCATTCATCAATACAAGCGCAGCATTGTATTCGATATCATTAATGGAATTTTCGCATTCGTTTATCTTATCATTGCTGTCTTTGTAGCCGTTCAGCTCTTCAAATGCCGAAATTGCCTCTTCATATTTTTCTGCATTCATCAATTCAAGCGCAGCATTGTATGCGATATCGTTAATGCAGTTTTTGCATTCGTTTATCTTATCATTGCTGTCTTTGTAGCCGTTCAGCGCTTCAAATGCCGAAACTGCTTCGTCATATTTTCCTGCATTCATCAATTCAACCGCAGCATTGTATGCGATATCATTAATGGCATTTTCGCATTCGTTTACCTTATCTCTGCTGTCCTTGAAGCCGTTAAGCGCATTAAATGCGGCGATCGCTTCATCATATTTTTCTGCATTCATCAACTCAAGCGCAGCATTATAATCTATGTCTGTAAGAGCAAATTTGCATTCTTCGATTTTTTCCACGCTGTCCTTGTAGCCGTCCATAGCCTGAAAGGCAGAAATTGCTTCCTCGTACTTTTCCGACTTCATCAGGTTTAGCGCTTTATTATACTTGACATTAGGGATTATGACCGTTTCAAGCACGACAGAAAAGATAATAGCCGCACAAATAATCGGTGTTGCGATAGCCGCTATTTTTTTGTTGCGCTTGGCAAGCCTCTCATTTCTCAAGCGCTCTTCCTCCGCGCGGCGTTCGCGTTCCAAGCGCTCTTGTTCGGCTTTTTCTTTTAGTTCATCTATTCGTTTGCGGCACAGCTCGGCTTTTTCATCCGCGTCCTTCCAGCCGCGTATATTCTCGAAATAAGTTATGGCTTTTTCGCATTCCGAAACATCATCTTCCGCCAGTAGTCTTTTCCCTTGGGCAAGTATGGCGTCTTTCCTTGCATTACTTGCGAGCTTAACGCACTGCTCTGCAAGGTCGGACGCGTCCTTATACCCGGAAATCGATTTAAATTCTTCGGCTGTATTTAAATAGTCCGATTCTGTCTGCGCAGACTGCATGGCTTTTTTGATGTCGATGTAAATGCCTTCCAGCCGGGCGTTTTCTTTGCGCTCGTTTATGAAATCGATATAACCGTTCATCTCCGCCGCAAGCATTTTGTCGCCGAAACGGATGACCTTGCCGAAGTTGTCAAGGCTGTCGAAGGGCTCTTCGCAGTTTTTAAGGTCTTCGCGTCTTCCGACCTTAAGCTCCGCCATAAGCTTGCCGAGGTATGCCTCTGCGTTCTTCGGGTCGATGTCGAGAACCTTTTCGCAGTAGGTGTTGGCGTCCTGCCACTTTCCGTCTTCCAAGAAGATGGCGACTCTTTCAAGAAGCGGAGCTGTGGATGCGTTTGCTGCACCGACAACGACCGTTTCGCTTTGGGGAATGCTCTTCGCCTCCGGTGACACTATCTTCTTTATGCCGTGTATAAGGTCCTGCATAAAGCCGAGCTTCGCCATGTCCTGCGCCTGAAGGTGCGAGAACTCCTCCGGCAGGTCGTAGGGGTCCATGTCCCGGTATGCGGGGATAAGGAGCTTTTCGCCGCCGCTCTTCTTGACAAGGGAGAGATAACGGCTCCACTCGTTTTTAACCCAGACGGCGTTGAAGTACTCCTGCTTTGTGCCGAGAACAACCATCACATTTGCGGAGTTGAGAGCTGCGAATATGTAGGGTTCGTAAGCCGTGCCGAGCTTATCCTCCAGCGTTATGCGGGAGAAGAAGACCTTAAAGCCCTCTTTTGTCAGCTGGTGGTACAGTTCGTTTGCAAGGACGCTGTCGGGCGTCCTCCTGCCGCTTGCGTCTGTTTCTTTGTAGCAAATGAATATGTCAAAGGGCTCTTCCTTCTGCGATATGGCAAGGATGCCCCTTTGTATCTCGTCTATTGTGCGCGCTTCCGCTTCGTAAACCCCGCGGCTTGCCGTGTCCGCGTATTTTATGGCGGATTTATAGTCTTCGTCGGCAAGAACGGAGGTGAACTGCGCCCTGTTTACGGTAGGAATTCGCTTGTGCGCCGCGGGATCCTCCACGTACTCGATACCGTAACGGCATAGGACAAGCGACCAGTAAGCCTCTGCGTCGGTGTTGTCGCCTTCAAGTATCTGTTCGTAGATGGCTGCTGCCTTGTCGTATTCGTTGTTGCGGCGGAAATGCCCCGCACGGTCGTAAAGATTTGCGCGGCGGTCGTCGTCAAGCCTCGGCAGCGTCTGCTTTGTGCCGCAGTACTCGCAAACCGCTACGCTCTCTCCCGGATTAACCTCAAGTGTTCCCCCACACATTTTGCACTTAAAAACAGACATATACACATGCTCCTTTTACGCTTTAAATTTTTTGCAAACTTTTAGACTTATACAAGCTATAATTTAACACAAAATTGTAACAATTTCAATAGATTTGACGAAAAATGCACACCGATTTTCAATGCGGAAAAGAGCCGGGCTTGCATTTGAAGCTTTCAGCTGTTATAATACAGAAGGTGATTTTTCATGAAGGAACTTACGGTTACGGCAAACGAGGGCGGACAGCGAATAGACAAATACCTTTTAAAGCGCTTTAAGACGATGCCGCAGTCGCTTGCGTACAAGTATTTAAGGACAAAGAGGATTAAGCTTAACGGTAAGAAGGCTGCACCGTCCGACTTCGTTTCCGCAGGCGACGTGCTAAGCTGCTACATACCGGAGGAGTTTTTTGCGGAGACGGCGGAGGAGACCGCATACACGCACATAAAGCCGGACTTAAAGGTAGTATATGAGGACGAAAACATAATAATTGCAGACAAGCCGGCCGGGCTTATATGCCACTCCGACGACAAGGAAGGCTACAACACGCTTATAAACCACATAAAGGCCTATCTCTCCGAGAAGGGGGAGTACACCCCCGGAGGGGCGTTTGCGCCTGCACTTTGCAACCGCATTGACCGCAACACCTGCGGGCTTGTCATTGCGGCGAAAACCGGGGACGCGCTTAGGGACATGAACCTCAGGATTAAGAAACGCCTTGTCAAAAAGCAATACCTTGCGGCCGTGCACGGCACGCCGCAGCCGAAGGAGGGGACGCTTAGAGGCTTTTTATCGAAGGACAGCGGTGCAAACCGTGTTTATTTAAGCGGCAAAAAGACGAGCGCAGACGAGAAGGAAGCCGTTACCAAGTACAAAGTTCTTGAAAGCCAAAACGGCTTGTCCCTTGTGCTTGCAGAGCTTGTGACGGGCAGGACGCACCAGATACGTGCGCAGCTTGCCGGTGCGGGATATCCGCTGCTTGGCGACGGTAAATACGCCGTAAACAAAAAAGACAGGCGGCAGGGATTTTGCCACCAGTCTTTGTGTGCTTACAGAATTGAGTTTTTGCGGTCCGAAAAGGACAGCCTCTCCTACCTCGACGGTAAGGAGTTTTACGCGTCGAAACCGGATTTTTTAAAGCTTTTCAAATATCGTTTCTGACAAGGTCTTCATAGCTTTCACGCTTTATTATAACGCGGTCGCCTTCCCTGCCGACTGCAACCATCGCCGGCCTTGGCAGGCGGTTGTAGTTTGATGCCATTGAATAGTTGTACGCACCGGTTACGAGAACGGCAAGTATGTCCCCGCGCTCGCAGTGCTGAAGCTTGACGTCCTCCTGTATGAGGTCGCCGCTTTCGCAGCACCTGCCGGCAACGGTTGCGCATACGCTTTTTTCTTCACCTGCTTTATTTGCAATAAGGCAGGTGTATTTTGATTGATAAAGCGCATAGCGCGGGTTGTCCGGCATGCCGCCGTCTATGGAAACGTAGGACTTGTAGCCCTTTATGGTCTTGAAGGAGCCTACGGTGTAAAGCGTAAGTCCGGCAGCCGCCACTATGGAACGGCCGGGTTCAAAGTATATCTTCGGCTCTTCCACGCCGCATTCGGCACAGCTTTTCTTTATCGATGCGGAGATCTTTGAAAGGACAGCCTCGTAGTCAAATTCTGGGTCTTCATCGGTGTACCGCACACCGAAGCCTCCGCCAAGGTTTAATGCATTAACGGATATGCGGAGCTTTGCCTTGACCTCGGAAACAAAGCGTATAAGCACCGCCGCGGCTTCCGCAAATGGGTCGTATTCAAAGATCTGCGAGCCTATGTGGCAATGCAGCCCCTCAAGCAGGAGATTTTTGCATCCCGATATAAGCTTTATCGCTTCAAGCGCCTGGCCGGTTTCTATTGCTATACCGAACTTAGAGTCGACGGAGCCTGTGACCACAGCCTTGTGCGTGTGCGGGTCTATGCCGGGGCTGACGCGAAGCATCACACGGACGGAAATGCCCCGACGCTCCGCCTCCGCCTGAAGTGCGTTTATCTCCTCGGTATTGTCAACCACAAAGCAGCCGACGCCGCAGTCAAGCGCAAAGGCAATGTCCGCGTCGGTTTTGTTATTTCCGTGGAAATACGCGTTTTTAAGCGGAAAACCCGCTTTCTTTGCGGTGTATATTTCCCCGCCGGAGACAACGTCTATGCCTATTCCCGCTTTTTCCGCAATTCTGTAAATCTCCGTACAGGAAAGCGCCTTGCTTGCGAAAAGCGGCTTGCTTCCCTCGGCAAAATATTTGCTTATCAGCGTTTTATACTTAACGCAGCTTTCGTACACACTGTCGGTGTCAAGCACGTAAAGCGGCGTTTTGTATTTTTTTGCAAGCTCTACGGTGTCAAAGCCCGCTATCGCCAAATGGCCGTTATCGTTTACAGACAAGTTTTTATGAAGCATATCAGTTAATCACCCTCTCAACAACACTCTCTATAAGGGCCTCTCTGCCCAGTCCCTTTAAAGACGAATACAGCACGCACTGCGTCCCCGGCATGACAGACGGGTCGTTTACTATCCTCCCGACGCTTTTCGCAAGCTGCGTTTTATTTGGCTTGTCGCACTTGGTGACGACAACAATATACGGCACCGAGTAGTGAGAAAGCCACTCCAGCATCACCCTGTCGTCGTCGGTTATCCCGACGCGTGAATCTACAAGCTGCAAAACAAGCTTTATTGCCGAATTGCTTTCAAAATACCCCTGTGTCAGCCGCGACCAGCGCGCAATGTCCGACTTGCTTCTGCGGGCATAGCCATAGCCCGGCAGATCGACAAGGTAAAGCTTTTTGTCAACGAGATAGTAATTTACGGTTATCGTCTTCCCCGGCTCGGAGCTGACACGGGCAAGCTTTTTTCTGCAGAGGATCGAATTTATAAGCGAGCTTTTCCCCACATTCGAGCGGCCGGAAAACGCCACCTGCGGAAGGCCTTGCTTTATAAGCTGGCCGGGAAGACCTGCGGTGACCGCAAGCTCCGTATTGTGCAGATTAAGCCCGCCGAAAACCATATTCATGCGCAAACTCTCCTTCTACTCAAGAGCAAGAGACGCCACTTCGGAAAAGCTCTTTACAGGCACAAAATTTAAAGCGGCCTTTATTTCGCTGTCAAATTCTTCAACGTCCGGCAAATTCTCGGCCGGTATTATAACGGTGCTTACACCCGCCTTGTATGCCGCCATGGACTTTTCCTTAAGTCCGCCGATTTTCAAAACCCGGCCGGTAAGAGTCAGCTCCCCCGTCATTGCTATGCTTTGCTTTACGGCCCTGCGTGACAGCACGGAAACAAGAGCCGTGCATATGCTGATGCCGGCACTTGGCCCATCCTTCGGAACTGCCCCCTCAGGCACGTGAACGTGGATGTCCCTTTTTTCGGTAAAAGACGCGTCAACGCCCAAATACTCGCTGTTAGCGCGTATATAGCTAATTGCAGCCTTTGCCGACTCCTTCATGACGTCGCCCAGATTCCCGGTAAGCTCCAGCTTCCCGCTTCCCGGCATTGACAGTGCCTCTATGCGAAGCATTTCCCCACCCAGAGACGTCCACGCCAAGCCGTTTACAACGCCTACCTCGTTTTCGCTGTAGATCCTGTCGGGGGTAAAATGCTCTGCCCCCAGGAGTGACTTTATAAGCGCTTCGTCAGCCGTAAAAGTTTTGTCGTTACCGCTTATGTAAAGCATGGTCACCTTGCGGCATATGTTTGCAATTTCACGCTCAAGCGACCTTACGCCGGCTTCCTTTGTGTAGGAGTTTATAAGCAGCTTTATGCCGCCGTCTGTAAAGCGCAGAGCCTTTTTTGTAAGCCCGTGCTTCTTCAGCTGCTTCGGTATAAGGTGGTTCTTTGCTATGGACAGCTTCTCTTCTTCGGAATAGCTGTCCATTTGTATTATCTCAAGCCTGTCAAGAAGTGCGTCCGGTATGGTTTCCACGCTGTTCGCGGTAGTGATGAAAAGGCACTTTGAAAGGTCAATGGGCAGCTCTATAAAGTGGTCGCGGAAGGTTTTGTTCTGTTCGGAGTCCAAAACCTCCAGCAGTGCCGAAGACGGGTCGCCGTGCGCGTCAACCGCGAGCTTGTCTATCTCGTCGAGAAGCATCACCGGGTTCATGGTGCCCGCAAGCTTCAGGCCGTTGACAATACGCCCGGGCATAGAAGCCACATAGGTCTTTCTGTGACCCCTTATATCCGCTTCGTCCCGCACACCGCCAAGGGCAATGCGCACGTACTTCCTGTTAAGAGCGCGCGCTATCGACCGCGCTATAGAGGTTTTGCCCACGCCGGGAGGGCCGACAAAGCAAAGTATCTGTCCCTCCAGCTCCTTTGTCTGCTTCTTGACGGCAATGTACTCCAGTATGCGCTCTTTTACCTTTTTAAGCCCGTCGTGGTCGCTTTCAAGTATCTTTCTTGCGCGTTCAACATCCAGCCTGTCCTTAGAATATTTGTTCCATGGCAGCTCAAGGCACACGTCGATGTAGTTCCTTATGACAGTAGCTTCCTGCGAACCGAAAGGCATTTTTGCGATTTTGGAAGCCTCTTTCATGAGCTTTGCGCGCACCTCTAACGGAAGATTCCGGCTTTTTATGGCTTCGACAAGCTCCTCGTCGTCGCTGTATCCTTCTTCGTCGGAATTACCAAGCTCCGAGCTGATGACCCTAAGCTGCTCGCGCAGGTACGCGTCCCTCTGATTTTTCTGAAGCGTCGACCTGACCTTGTTCTGAATTTCAGAGTCTATGTACATGTACTCAAGCTCAGCCTTGATGATAGACGTAAACTTGTTGAGCCTTTCAATGGGGTCGTAAACGTCGAGAACGGCCTGCCTGTCCTCGGTCTTAATCAGGAACGAAGAGGCAAAAAAGTCCGCAAGCATGCCTGCGTCGGTTATGGAACGCGCAGAGTCGGTTATTTCCTTTGAACGGTTGGGAGCATATTTAAGGTACTCGGTCAATGCAGCCCACGCGTCCTTCATCGCTTCAAGCTGCTCTGTTATGCCGATCTCCTCGTACTGTATTTCGCGCACATAAACGGTGCTTACAAGCTCCCCGTCGCCTTCCTCAAGAGTCCTAAGCTCTGCCCTGGCAATACCCTCGGCAATTACCTGGATGTTCCCGTCCGGAAGCTTAAAGCTGTGGTCAATTTTTGCGATAACACCGACGGACTGAAGATTTTTGGCCTTCGGCTCCAGTATGGAAGGGTCGTCCTGAGTTACAAGGAATATCCTTCCGTCGCCGTCCTGCGCAGTTTTTAAAGCTTTTACCGACTGCTTCCTTGCAATCTCAAAGCTTGTAACAATATTGGGAAAAACGACAATGCCGCGCAGCGCGATGGTCGGCAAGGTCATAATCTCAATTTGCTCTGTAATTTTTTGCATTCTATGTGCAGCCGTGCCCGGAATAGGCACGCTCCTTTCATTTCTGTCTGCCAAGCATTGCGGCGCCTATAATGCCGGCGTCGTTCCCAAGCGAGGCTATGCGTATTTCTGTCTTCTTCTCGCAGTACCTTGAATACTGCTCTTTCTCTATCACCTTTATAAGCGGAAGGAAGAGGTTGTCCCCTTCGTTTGATATACCGCCGCCTATGCACAAAACCTCCGGCTGAAGTATGTTTATGGTGTTGATAATGCCGCAGGCAAGGTGTTTAATGTATTGCTTTACAACGTATTTTGCCGTTTTGTCGCCTGTGTCCGCTGCCCTGAAGGCCGTCTGACCGTCTACCTTGTCTTCGCTTCCGCCGCAAACGTCCCACAGTGCGGATTCTTTGTGCCTGTTCATGGCTTCGAGAGTGGAGCGTATAAGCCCGCTTGCGGAGGAATACGCCTCCCAACAGCCGCGCCTGCCGCAGGTGCACTGCCTGCCGCCTGCGTTTACAACCATGTGACCAAGCTCACCGCCGGCATAATTGAAGCCGGAAAAGATCTTGCCGTCTATAATAATGCCGCTGCCGACGCCGGTGCCGAGTGTTATAAGAACCATGTCCCTGCATCCTTTTGCTCCGCCGCACATCGCCTCGCCCAAAGCAGCCGCATTGGCGTCGTTTTCGATATAAAACCGGCAGTCCGGAAGGCGCTTTTTAAGCTCCTCTAACAAGGGATAGTTTAAAAACGGCAAGTTGTTGCAAAAGACAAGCTTCCCGTTTTCAAGGTCTGCCGTACCGGGAACGGCAACGCCGATGTATTCGACGCCGTGCGAAAGGCTCATAAGTCTGCGGCATATCGAGACAATGGAATCCGTAATATCGTCCGCAGATACACCCTTTCCGGTAGGAACGCTCGTCCTGAATATTATGCTGCCGTTTTCGTCGCACAAACCGCCCTTAATACCTGTGCCGCCAAGGTCAATCCCTATCGTGTACATAATCAGTCTTTTCCTTCGCCGTACATTGACATAAGCTTTTTGTTGAATTCCTCTGCGGTGTTGTAGCCCATCTTCTTCTGGCGGTGGTTCATCGCAGCGATTTCTATGATTACGGCAAGATTCCTGCCGGGCGTTATCGGAACGGTAATGGAAGGTATCTTTATACCGAGAATCTCCGTGTACTCGTCATCAAGGCCGAATCTTTCGTACTGTTTGCCCTGTACCCAGTTTTCTATATTGATTATGAGGTCGATTTTTTCGCTTAGCTTTATCGCACCCATGCCGAAGATACGGCGTATGTCGACTATGCCTATACCGCGCATTTCAACGTAATGCCTTATAAGCTCCGGTGCGGAACCGACAAGCGACTTTGCAGACACGCGCTTTATCTCTACGGAATCGTCGGCGATAAGCCTGTGGCCCCTTTTGACAAGCTCTATTGCCGTTTCGCTTTTACCCATGCCGCTGTCGCCGAGAAGAAGGATGCCCTCGCCGTACACCTCAACAAGCACGCCGTGAAGGGCTATCCTTTCAGCCAGATGGATGTTAAGCGATGCAATAAGAGCAGCCATAAAGTACGAGGTGTTGTCCGTTGTCAGATACAGCGGGGTTTTGTACTTTTCGCAAAGCTCCACAAGCTCTTTGCAAATACTTAGGTTTGTTGTAACTACGACGCAGACGACCCCGCGTGACAGGAAATTGCTTAAAGACTCTACGCGCTTTTCGTAAGAGAGCCCCTCTATATAGCTCATCTCCATCTTGCCCATTATCTGTATTCTTCCGCCCTCGAAATACTCGAAATACCCGCAAAGCGGAAGACCCGGGCGGCTTACGTCCGAGCGGACAACTTCAATTTCTTCGATGTTGTCGGGGACGACAATGCCCTTTAACGAAAACTCCTTTACCAAGGTTAAAAGCTTAACACTGTATTCCATAAAACGCCTCCGTGCTTACAAAAAAACGGTACCGCCAAAAGCTATGCAGCCGCTGCCGTCGTAAAAGACTGCGGACTGCCCGGGTGCCGCAATGCACCCTTCACCTTCAAAAGAAACGGTTATAAAACCCCCGCTGCATTCTTCGATTACGCAGTTTAAGGGCCTTGCCCTATATCTTGTGCGGACTTTAAACCTGTCCCCTACATTAACCGTCTCTGCCGAAAGAAAATTCAAATTCCTTACTTTAAAGCTTCGCCTATGCTGAGGTGCGCCGTAAGAAAGCGTGACCGTGTTGTCTGCGGCGTTCACCTCGCTGACATAAGCCGGCACGCCAAGGGCAATGCCAAGCCCCTTGCGCTGACCTAAAGTGTAATTGTGCACGCCCTTGTGACGGCCGAGTATGCGCCCCTCTGCGTCTATAAAGTTCCCCTCCGGAGGAAGGCCGGCATACTCCTCCACCACGGTTTTGTAGCCGCTTTTGCCGACAAAACAGATGTCCTCGCTTTCCTGCCCCGAAGAGAGCTGAAAGCCTTCATTGTTTGCAAAAAACGCCTTTACATCGCTTTTCAAAACTCCACCGAGAGGAAGCACGAGCCTTTTTATCATCTCCTGAGGCAGGCCGTAGAGAAAATAGCCCTGATCCTTCAAAGCGTCCGCAGCCGGGGAAAATGTGTACCTGCCGAAGTGTTCGGCAACTACGGCGTAATGACCGGTTGCAACAGCTTCCGCCCCAATGCTGTCGGCAAACGAAAAGAGGCTTTTGAACTTGACGCCGGGGTTGCACAAAATGCAGGGATTGGGCGTAAAGCCCGACGCATATGCCGATGCAAATGGCCTTATTACCTTTTCCTCAAACTCCTTCTCCGCGTGAATGACGCGGAAATCGATTTGAAGCCTGCCGGCAAGTGCAGACGCCTCTTCCGAACTGTCACAGCTTTGCTTCATAACAAGGTTTACGCCGACAACTTCATAGCCCATGTCTTTAAGCTTCAAAGCCGCATACGCGCTGTCGACACCGCCGGAAAGCCCCAAAACTACCTTTTTCGCCATATTTTTTGAACACGCTTAAGGAAAAAGCGCGAGTACATAAACTGGTCAAGATAATAAACGGTAAAGGGTATGCACAGAATCACGATGCAAATAAAGAGGGATATATACGGCGTAGTGGGATAGTTGCCGAAGAATTTTGTCATATTTATCGTGTATTTCCAAATAGCCGCCTTCTTTTCAACAGTTACACCGGCTGCATCAAAACGCACCCAGTAGGAAATGTTGTAGCACAGAAGCCCCAGCCAGAACAGAAGAAAACCGAAATGGAAAGCAAAAGCGCGTCTTAGATGCTTGTACTTCAGCACTGCATCATTCACAATACCGTTGCTCTTCTCGGTAACAGGCGTCCTGTAATACGCCTTGTTTGAGAAGGTGCAGACGGGAGACGTGCCGTGCTTAGATTTATTCTCCATGTAATCCTTTGCATAATCCGTCTCTGCCTGGGCAGGAAGAAGACACACGGAATAATAGTATTTAGAGGCATTTGCATCCCGGTCAAAAATGTATCCCTTAAACTTTCTGCCCTTTAAAGCGTAGCCCTTGGATGCCATATAACATAGCCACTCCTCCTCCTTAACAGCGGAGAAAAAGAGCTTGTCTGCCATATAAGACCCGTCGCCGTAAGGTGTAAGGACAGTCGTGCCGTCGATTTTTATTTTTTGGGATGCTTTTGAATTGATACTTACGTCAGCCATATTGCCCTCCGTACTTAAATATAAAACAATACAAGTTATATTATAACGTCAAAGACGCGTTTTGTCAACTTTTAATTCGGTTATTGACGGTTTAAATTCGTTGGTGTATAATAAACAAAAAGATTTCGGAGGGTCGAAGATGAAGACTGTTGTTCTTGCGGAAAAGCCGTCTGTGGGCAAAGAGATTGCAAGGGTTTTGGGCTGCAAACGAAAGGGAGAGGGGTATCTTGAAGGTGACAGGTACATTGTGACCTGGGCTTTGGGGCACCTTGTTACGCTTGCGGACCCGGAAGAGTACGACGAAAAGTACAAAAAATGGAGCATGGACTACCTTCCGATGCTTCCTAAAAAGATGAAGCTTACCGTAATAAAACAGTCTTCAAAGCAATACCGCACGGTAAGCGCCCTTACAAAGCGCAAGGACGTGGGCGAGCTTGTGATTGCCACGGACAGCGGCCGCGAGGGCGAGCTTGTCGCCCGCTGGATACTTGCCAAATGCGGCTGGAAGGGGCAGACCAAAAGGCTTTGGATATCGTCGCAGACAGACAAGGCAATAAAGGAGGGCTTTGCCTCTTTAAAGGACGCTAAGTTTTACGACAACCTTTACAAAAGCGCGGCGTCTCGTGCGCACGCGGATTGGGTGGTGGGGCTTAACGTTTCACGTGCGCTCACGTGCAAGTTCAACACTTCCCTTTCGGCAGGACGGGTTCAAACGCCGACACTTTCCCTTATTGTGGAACGCGAAAACGCCATTAAAAGCTTTCGCCCGAAGGACTATTACACTGTAAACATCAAAACCGAGGGGATAAACGCGCTTTACAAGGCCAAGGGCGGCATTGCAAGGCTTTACGAAAAGACGGAAGCTGAAAAAATTGCTGCAGCCGTAAAAGGCAAGACGGGGAAAATAACAGAGCTTGTCAGCTCTAAGCGGGAGACTCCCCCTCCGGCGGCCTATGACCTTACGGAGCTTCAACGCGACGCCAACAAAAAATACGGCTACACCGCAAAGGAAACGCTTGCTGCGATGCAGTCGCTGTACGAATATCACAAGGTTCTTACTTATCCGAGGACCGATTCACGCTATATAACCGAAGATGTTGCGGAGACTATACCCGAAAGGCTGAAAAGCCTTTTGATGACGCCGTTTGCGGAAGCCGCAAGGGGCCTTTTAAAGCAAAAGATCCGCACAAAATGCATTGTAAACGCTGCAAAGGTGACCGACCACCACGCCATCATACCGACAGAGCAGCGTCCGGATTTTTCACAGATGTCGGCTAAGGAAAGGGCTGTGTACGAGCTGGTTGTTCGCCGTTTCCTCGCAGTTTTGATGGAGCCCTTTGTGTACGAGGAAACAAAGCTTGTTATAAGCTGCGAAGGCTTTAACTTCCACGCAAAAGGAAAGGTGCCGATTTCACCGGGCTGGAAGACGGCATACGGTGCCATTGTTTCCGACGACGAGGACGCGGACGAGGACGACAAGCCACAGTGCCTGCCTCCACTTAAAAAGGGGCAAAGCGTTTCCGTGGACAGCGTAAAAATAACAGAGGGAAAAACAAAGCCGCCTGCAAGGTATACCGAGGCGACGCTTCTTTCCGCAATGGAGCATCCGGTTGTAGACGACAAGGATCTTTCAAAGGTGCTTACCGAAACAAGCGGGCTTGGCACGCCGGCAACGCGGGCCGACATAATAGAAAAGCTGTTCTCGGCATTTTACGTCGAGCGCAAGGACAAAGAGATTCATCCCACAACAAAGGGCATTCAGCTTGTGAACCTTGTTCCCGACGATTTAAAATCCGCCGTACTTACCGCAAAATGGGAGGAAAAGCTTGCTCTTATCGCCAAGGGTGACGCAAAAAGCGAAAGCTTTGTAGCCGAAATAGAGGAGTACACGAAAGGACTTATCTCTTCGATTAAAGCGTCGGACAAAAAATACACGCACGAAAACGCTACAAAGGAACGCTGCCCGGAGTGCGGCGAGGTACTTCTTGACGTAAACGGCAAAAAAGGCAGGCTATACGTATGCTCCAACCCGGAATGCAGATACCGCCGCACTATATCCGTAAACACGAACGCGCGCTGCCCGGAGTGCCACAAGCAAATGCAGCTGCGCGGAGAGGGCGACAAAAGGGCGTTCTACTGCGTCTGCGGGTACCGCGAAAAGCTTTCGGACTTTGAAGCGCGTCGTCAGAAGGACGGAGCCGGCAAGCTTGAAGTAAAAAGCTTCTTAAAAAAGCAGCAAAGTGAAGAGAAGACAATAAACAATTCACTTGCCGAACAGCTTAAAAAGTGGAAGGAATCTTAAAAGTAGATAAAGCTAAAACGGCTTTAAGCCTTCTTTTTAAGCGTCACCAAAACAAGCTCCGGCCGGTTGAAAAGCCTTTGCGGGAAGCCGCTGTTGCCAAGGCCGCGGCTTATAACCATCTGCGTTTTGCCGCAGGCGTGTACGCCCTGCGTATACTTCGGAAGTATTCCCTGGTCGGGTGCAAACAGCCCCTGCGAGGTAAAGGGGATTCTAATTTGTCCGCCGTGAGCATGCCCTGTAAGCACAAGGTCTGCACCGCAGTCGGCGTAAATGTCAAGCGCTTCCGGACGGTGGGCAAGCACAATTTTAAAACAGTCCTCGGCTTCGCAAAGCTTTTTTATGTCGTCCTTTAAGGGGGCATACATTTTTCTTTCACCGTAAACAAATGGGTCGGCAGCGCCTATAAGCGCAATGTGCTTCCCTCCCCTTTCAAGGTGTGTGCTTTCGTTAATTAAAACCGCAGCTCCGCAGTTTTTTATCTCTTTCCATATGTATTTCGGGAAGCCGCTTTCTATCTCGTGGTTTCCCGTCGCGTAGTATACGGGCGCAATTTTAAGCGCTCCGCGCAAAAAGGGGCGAACCTTGCAAAGCCTTTTTTCGGTGGCTTTCATGCTTTTTCTGTCGTGGATTATGTCGCCCGTTACGGCTATAATATCCGGGTTTACAGACGATAAGGCTTTAAGCAGATATTCCTGATTTTTTCCAAAGCGTTTGTTGTGAAGGTCGCTTACCTGAAGAATGCGGAAGCCGTCAAATTCCTTCGGCAGATTTGAAAAAGACAAGGCGTACTCGGTTACGCCCAAAAAGCTGTTGGAATAAACGGATACACCGGCGCAGGCCAGCGCGGCAGCGGTGCAAAGGGCAGCATTCAAAACCATATAATTCCCTCCTGTGTGTCAGCATTATAACACACTGAAAAAATGTTTTCAACAAACTATTGTATTGCAAGAGAAAAAATTGTATAATTGTGTCGGTATTCAGGCTGTACCGCCGATATATAATATGCTTCAGCGCGTCTCAGTGCTTCATTTTTTCATATAAAGTTAATTTTTATCATAAGCTGTACCATAATTTACCGAGAGGTGCTTGTATGGCTTATGAAAAGCTTTTATCTATAGACAAACGCGTTTTGCTGTTTGCGGAATATATGCTTGAAAACAAAAGCACGGTAAGGGCTACGGCCAAACACTTTGGATTTTCAAAGTCCACGGTACATAAGGACTTGTCTGTAAGGCTTAGAGATGTGGACAGAGAGATGTACAAAGAGATATGCGTTTTGCTTGACGAAAACCTTCACGAAAGGCACATACGCGGCGGGAACGCCACAAAACGAAAATACTCGGAGATAAAAAATGAAAGAGGAAAAGAACCTTAAAAACATATACATAGGGCTTATGTCGGGCACAAGCGCCGACGGAATAGACGTGGCTGCCGTAGAAATCACCGGCGGATATGTCCGCCCGAAGTATAGGCTTTTGGCGTTTAAAAACTTTCCGTACACGGACGAAGTGAGGACAAGGATTTTTCGGCTTTTCAACACCGCGTCAACTGCTGCGGACGAAATAAGCAGGATGAACTTCCTTCTCGGCCGTCTGTACGGGGAGGCCGCAAACGCGCTTATCGAAAGCTTTAGTATACCGAAGGGTCGCATTGCCGCCATAGGCTCGCACGGGCAGACCGTTTATCACGAGCCGGAGGGTGTCGTTCCCAACACGCTTCAAATCGGCGAAGGAAGCGTTATAGCAAGGCTTACGGGCATTCCGTGCGTATCCGACTTCCGAACGGCGGACATAGCGGCAGGCGGCAACGGCGCGCCTCTTGTGCCGTTTACGGAGTACGTTCTATTTGCAAGCGACGAAAAAAGCGTTGTCCTTCAAAACATAGGCGGTATCTCCAACAGCACCGTCCTTAAAAAAGGCTGTGGAAAAGACGAGGTTTTTGCCTTTGACAACGGGCCCGGAAACATGCTTATAGACGGCCTTTGTGAAGAGCTTTACGGCTTGGATATGGACATTGGCGGTAAAATTGCCGCATCCGGGAAGATTGACGAAAGGCTCTTGTCCTTTCTGCTTGACGAGCCGTACTACAAAAAGCAGCCGCCGAAAACCACCGGCAGGGAGCTTTTCGGGAATCAGTACTGCAAGAGAATAACCGCGTTTTCAATGGGCTTGCCGAAGGAGGACGTTGTTGCAACGGCGACCTTCCTTACCGCAAAGACAATATCCGACAGTTACCGCGACTTTATTCTTCCGCGCTGCAAAGCGGACGAGCTTATTGTCGGCGGAGGCGGAAGCTACAACAAAACGCTTATGAGCTTTTTGAAAGCGGAAATGGCGGAATATGACGTCAAAGTGTGCACGCAGGAGGATCTGGGTGAAAACAGCGACGCCAAGGAGGCGGTTGCCTTTGCCCTGCTTGCATACTACACAATGGCCGGGCTGCCAAGCAATCTGCCGACGGCGACCGGTGCAAAATACGAGGCCGTTTTAGGAAAAATTTCACTGTAAAGGAAGTGTTTAAATTGGCCGAATGGGCTAAAAAAGAGGATTTTAACGAAATACTTGAAAAGGCTGACATAATATTCGGCGGTGAGGGCAACACAGACTATTTTCAGCTGTATCACCCTAAGCTTTACGAAGTTAGGAACTCTGCCGAAGAGCATGTTATCGTCCGCACAGAGGACGGTATACAAGGCATGCTTGGTGTTTTTCCCGCCGAAATGGACGTTTGCGGAAGAAAAATCAAGGTCGACGGCTTCGGTACAATGGGCGTTGTGAAAAGCGCACGCGGCAAGGGCTATATGAAGGACATAATGAACACCGCTGTAAGCGCTTCACGGGAAAGGGCAGATATCGCCTTCCTCGGCGGCAGACGGCAGAGGTACGAATACTTCGGCTTTACGCCGTCCGGCGTTGCGGCTTCTTTTTCCTTCAACAGCGACAATGCAAAGCACGGCGTGCATGACCCGGATGTAGAAAGCTTCACATTCTGTGAAGCAAAAACGGAAGAGGAGGCGCGTTTCTTCAACAAGCTGTATTGCAGACGTCCTGCAAGAGTTGTGCGTAAAGACGACAATTTTTTGACTATGCTTAGAACCTGCCGTTCAACGCCGATTTGCATAAAAAAAGACGGCAAGCTTTACGGCTATGCCGCAGTGAACGGTGAAGGAAAAGCAATTAACGAAATTGAACTTCTTGAAACCGAAAAGCTGCCTGCGGTTCTTGCCGCATACTTGAAAGCTTATGATCTTAGAGGCGTTACGGTTGGCGGAATTTTTATGTTTGAAAAGGCAAAGCTTAAGGCGCTTGACAGCGTCTGCGAGGGGATGTACATACCCTGCAGCGAAAGCTTTCTTATACACGACTACGTGAAAATAACGGAGGCCTTCCTTGCGCTAAAGGCAAGCTGCGCCTCCCTGTACCCCTGCAGTGCCGTTATTGAAATAAAGGACCGCTGCAGAATTGCCATCGATATAGACAACGACGGCTTTAGGGTTTATGAGACGGACAAGGCTGCAGACTGCGCTTTGACGCCCATAGAGGCGACACGTGTCATTTTCGGCAACAGCGCATTTGTGGGGATTAGGGACGACCTGCCTGCGGGGCTGCGCGCAAACCTTCCGCTACCGCTGTTTTACTCGCGGCCTGATTTTGTATAAAACACCGATATACTATTAACGGGGACGGTTTTCCGCCCCCGTTATTTTTTAGGCTTAAGAACTACTGAGACGCACCTCTTACGATTTTAAAATACACGCTTGAGGTCAATTTGTATACTACGGCGTAAAACACGGCGAAGGCGACGGCGCTTATTCCGGTCGTAACGGCGAAAAGCGAAGAGTTGTTGAGAGACAGCAAAAGCAAAAGCTTTCTTATCATCGGGAAGGCGAAGGACACGTGCATCACGGCGAAGGCAAGCGGAAGGAAGAAAACCGTAAGAAGCTGTGAATTTATGCTTTTTCTTATCTCGCGTTCGGTCATTCCCACCTTCTGCATTATTTCAAAACGCCGTTCGTCCTCGTACCCTTCCGAAATCTGCTTGTAGTAGATGATAAGCACGGCGGCAAGTACAAAGACAATGCTTAGTATTATCCCCAGGTAGAAAAGCGTTCCGAATACGGCGTAAAAGTCTTCCCTTTCAACCTCGCGCGCGGATACGGAATAGCCGTTGTATCTGCCGAAGCTTTCCTTTACATTCTCCTCCTGGACAAGCAAAAACATCTTTCTGTAAAGAGAGGTCTGCCCGTCAACTCCACGGCCCGTGTCGAAGCCGTAATTAAGCCTTATGAGGAACATAAAATCCTCATCGAAGTCGAAGGAGTGCGATATTGCGTCTACAGTGGCTGTAAAGTCGGGGACGACGAGAATTATAGTGGGCAAGGTTCCGGAAATGCCTTCTATAAAGCGGTCAAGCTGCTTTTTTATTCTGAAAGTACCCACTTGCGGTATCGAAAGCTCTTCAACATCTAAACTGCACTCGTCCGTGTAGACAAGCGCTTCATCTGCTGCAAGCGTTTCACCCGTGCCGAGTGCACGGTTTATGTCATCAACCGAAACGATATTGAAAAGGCGCATCGAGCTTGAAGCCTCAGAGGCGCTTGCTCTGTCTGTTCTAAGGTCAACGGTGCTTCCGCGAACTATGCCGTAAAACGATGCATTGCGGTAGTAAACGGTGTTCTCTGCGGGTATGCCGTTTTCCGAAAGGCAGTTGTTTATTGTATCTAAATCCGGAATGCTGTTGGGCGAGTCGTAATTAAAATAAACGTTTATCTCACGGGGATAGCGCGCGTTGACGGCGCTTTCCTCCCCAAAGTACATGCACGTTGTGGACGACACAATTACCAAAACCATCGTTGCAAGTATGCTTATGGATGCAAGGCCTGCTCCGTTGCGCTTCATCCTGTACGACATTGAAGAGACGGAGACGAAGTGATTCGGCTTGTAGTAATAGCTTTTGTTTTTCTTAAGCAGGCGGCAGAAGAATACCGAACCGGATATGAAGACGAGATACGTCCCGACAATGACCATCAAAACAGCTACAAAAAACATAGCCAAAGCAGACACGGGGTCCTTTATCTTTACGGCTATAATATAAGCCGCCGTAAGAAGCAGTAAGCCCAAAGTCCCCGCAAAAAAGTTCCCCTTCGGAGGCTTTTCTCCCGCGCTTTCGCTGCGAAGCAGAGTTATCGCGCTTGAAAACCTTATCTGCCTTACGGAATTGAGATACAAAAGGACAAAAATAATACCGAAAATCTGCACGCAGCGGAGAATGGCAAGCGGAGACACAATGAAGGAAAAGCTCACCTTTCCGCGCATTATGTTAACCATGCCGAGCTCTGCAAACTTGGAAAGCGCAATCCCTGCGGCAAGGCCTGCGCTTACGGAAACGATGGCCGTAAACAGCGTTTCCCAAAGCAGAACCTTTGCAATATTGTGCTTATCCATGCCGAGAATATTGTAAAGGCCGAACTCTTTTTTCCTTCTGCGTATTAAAAATACGTGAGTGTAAAACAGGAACACAGCGGAAAAGACGGCAATAACCCAGCTGCCTAAAGCAAACATCTGCTTAAGCGTTTCGGCACCGATAATGCCGTCAAGCGCCGGGCTTACCGCCAGGTATACGATTATATAAAACATCATGACCATGCCGGCACAGGTCAGAATAAAAGGGACAAACACGCGCTTGTTGTTTTTTATGCCGCGAACGGCAAGACGGGGGTAAAGCTGTGCTTTCATTTTCTCATCCCCCCGGTCGCAAGCATTGTAAGCGTGTCGCTTATCTTCTCGAATAGCTGCTCGTCCGTGTCGTTCCCGCGGTAAATTTGGTGGAAGACCTCCCCGTCCTTGATAAACAGAACCCTGCCGGCCGTGCTTGCGGCTTTTACGGAATGCGTGACCATTATAATAGTCTGGCCAGAGGCGTTTATCTGTGCAAACAGGTGAAGCAGCTCGTCGGAGGAGCGCGAGTCCAAAGCTCCCGTAGGCTCGTCGGCAAGTATCAGCTTCGGCATGGTTATCATCGCCCTGGCAGCGGCTGCGCGCTGTTTCTGCCCGCCGGAAACCTCGTAAGGGTATTTTTTAAGTATGTCCGATATTCCAAGCTGTGCAGCTATGGGCTTCAGCCGTCCGCTCATTTCCTTAAAGCTTTTTCCCGCAAGCACAAGAGGAAGGTAAATGTTGTCCTCTATTGTGAAGGTGTCAAGCAGGTTGAATTCCTGAAAAACAAAGCCTAAGTTGTTTCTTCTGAATGTGGCTGCCGAGGACTCCTTAAGTGCGTTCATGTTCTGCCCGTCAAGAAAGACCTCGCCTTGCGTGGGCTTGTCGAGAGCTGCAATTATATTGAGAAGCGTAGTCTTCCCGCTGCCCGATTCGCCCATTATGGCGACGTACTCGCCTGCTTCGACACTGAAATTAACGTTTTTTAATGCCTCTGCCCTGCTTCCGCCGAAGCGGGAAACATAGACCTTTTCAAGGCCTTTGACCTCTAAAATGCTCATAAAGTATTCTCCTTACAATTGATCTGCCTCAATGATAGCAGAAACGGGAAACGCTTTGCCATAATTTCGGCTTACATTTCCCGCCATCTTTCTTACATTTTTGTAAGGTCACTTGCTGTAAGGCCTGTACTGTTCAAGGTTCAGTAAGGCAGACGTTCCCTTTCCCTCTTCGGATTCTATGCTTATACCAACGCCGATTTTGCCGCAAATCCTGCGGCAGAGGTAAAGCCCAATGCCGCTTGCCCTTTTGTAGGTTCTTCCGTTGCAGCCTGTGTAGCCCTTTTCAAAAACGCGCGGAAGGTCGGAAGCGGATATGCCGACACCCGTGTCCTCTATTACAAGCGTCTTTTCGGGGCGAAGATATATGCGTACCTCGCCCTCCTTTGTGTACTTAAGCGAATTTGACAAAAGCTGTTCTAAAACGAAAGAAAGCCATTTGTCGTCGGTCACAACGCGAAGATTTGTTGGCGTGTAGACAAGCTTTATCTTCTTTGCGATAAACGTCTCCGCAAACCTTGCGGCGGCGTTTTCTATGATCGGGTCAAGCGGCTGCTCTTTAAACACATAGTCGCTTGTTTCGGAATCCAGCCTTAAAAACGCAAGCACCATTTCCGCATATTGCTCAATTTGAAACAAATCGGCAGAAAGCCTTCCCGCGCACTCGCTGTCCTCGCTGTCAAGTGTAAGACGCATCGAAGTTATCGGCGTCTTTATCTGATGTGCCCATACCGTGAAGTATTCTACAGCGTCGCGGTAGCGCGCGGCAGCCGCCTCCCTTTCCTCGCTTATCTGTGTGCGCAGTGCTTCCACAAGCTCTGTATAACCCTCCTCCTCTGCCGTGTCGGCCTTCGGGAGGAAGGTCATCATAGAGGACTTAAGCTCTTTCAAATCCGAAAGCGCTTTGTGCTTCTTTTTAGCCTTGAAAAAATCCGCTGCGGCAAAAATAAGCCCTAAAGCAGCGCAAAGCAGTGCCGGGTACAAAACCGCGCCTAAAGGCACACGGTACAGCGCAAATGCCGCCGCAAAGATGCCTGTGAAAAGCACATATGCCAAGGCAGTTAAAGCGTGATACTTCAGATATTTCAAAAAAAGCTTCATCGCCCTGCTTCCTCCGTTTATTCAACAAGATAGCCGTCCCCGGGCTTTGTCGTTATAAAGCCGACAAGGCCGAAAGATTCAAGCTTTTTGCGAAGCCTGCCGACGTTTACGGTAAGCGTATTGTCGTCGACAAACCGGTGAGTTTTCCAAAGTTTAAGCATAAGGCGGTCTCGGCTTACTATTTTTCCCTTGTTTTCCATAAGGCAAAGAAGGATGCGGTGTTCGTTTTTTGTAAGCGGTATGTTTTTGCCCTCATACAGAAGCGTCCCGTCCTCGGTGTTAAGAAACGCGCCTTTGTGCTCTAAAATATGCGCTTGTCCGCCAAAATCGTAGGTTCTTCGCAAAAGCGCCTGCATTTTTGCAATAAGCACCTCCCCGTCAAAGGGCTTGACTATGTAGTCGTCTGCGCCCATATTGACTGCCATGACGATGTTCATATTGTCAGACGCGGAGGATATGAATATAACGGGCACTTTGGAAACCTTCCGTATCTCGCCGCACCAATAGTAGCCGCTGTACACGGGAAGCCCTATGTCAAGAAGCACTATGTGCGGCTGCCGTGCGGCAAATTCGGAAAGGACGTTTCTGAAGTCTTCTGCAATTTCGCACTCTATGCTCCAACGCCCTGCAAGCGCTTTGATGCCTTCGGCAATATTCCTGTCGTCTTCAACTATAAGACATTTGTACATCTTCTCACCTCCCGGCATTTTTTATGTAGACTCTTCCGCACTTCGGCTCTAAAAACGACGGGGAGAAGGCAAAAAACAGAAATCCCAAGCCCGTGTTGATAAGCGCGGCAATTATAAGTGAAAGCGCCTGCGCACCCAAAGTGTAACCAAAGGCGACGACGATAATGTCCGGTATAAGCCCGAAGTACACAAACATAAGCTGAATTACCTGTTTTAAGGTCTTTCCTGCCGACACGGGCACGGAAAGCCCTATAAACGCACCGACATTTGTCGCATAAAAGTCAAGAGACGCCAAAAGCGGGACGTAAAGCAAAGCCGCAAAAGGATTGCTGCCGACAAACAGCGCACCGACAATTAACGCGGGAAGGACATCCAAAACGCAGCACACCGTTCCGCCGGCAAGCGACCAAAACAGCTTAGCCCAAGAGCTTTCGGGCACAAGCCTGAAATAATCGACAGAAGTGTCCTGTTCAAGCGGGTTGCCCAAGGTGCGGTAAAACACGCAGACGGCCAAAGCAAACACTATGGGGACAACGCTTTTTGTATCGGCGCTGCGGCGAACGAAAAAGCCGACTGCCGCAGCAAGGACGATGTAAAGCTCTAAGGTTTTCGTAAACACGCCGAGGTGTGCAAAACGGAAACGGTTGTACATCGTCTTGAAAAAGAAGACGTTTGCGCCTCTGCCGCGATTAAAGCCGTCGCGGCGTATCCTTTCACTTCTTTCCTTTTTTCGGCGAACGGCCACGGCACCGCCGCCTTCCGACCGTGCGGCTTCCATAAGAACAGCAGTGTCTTCGGACTTTGCCATCGCGTCCTCGTAAAAATCCGCCTTTATGTGCCATATCGCGTATATAATTGCCGCAAAGCCCAAGGCAAGCGCTGCAAGACAAAGCACCGCGCCGACTGTGTTCCCTTCCGCTGCAAAGACGCAAAGTCCCTTAAGCCAGCCCCAAACGGGTATGAATCTTGTAAACGGGGCGTTGAAGAACGAAACAGCGGCTTTAAGAACGCTTCCGCCGACCGACTGCCTGTAAAGCGCAAAGCCTCCGGCCGCAAGCAGAGGCAAAGCCAATATCGCCGGGCGAAGCAGCTTTTTTAACTTTAGATGGGCGGAAGAGAGCGTGTAAAGAAGCATGCGTATAAGCAAGGAATATGCAATGGTCAGACACCAGGCAAGGACAATCGCCGCAGCCGCCGCAGTACTCATACCGAAACCGCCTTTAAGCGCAGGTATCTGCGCAAGCATGTAAAACCCGCTTAGAAAGGCAACGCCGAACTGCGTTGCAAGCCTGAACAAAAGCACGGACTGCGGGCGCATTGGGGACGAAAAAAGCAAATTTACGTCGGCAGGCTTAAATATCAGGCTGCCGCTTTTATCGGCGCCGAGGGCTGTGAATACCAGCACCGCAAGCACTATGCCTCCTGCGGCAAGCTCCAGCACATCCGTTTTTTCAACTTCAAGCGTATCAAAAAAGCTCTCCTCGTCCTCCGCAGGCTCCTCTATCTGCGGCAGGTCTTCTTCCGCGGAGTTATCGGCAATTCCGGTCATAATGCCTATTATAATGCTTATCCCGACGCAAACGGCAAGGAAGACCAAGACCCAGGTTTTAAAAAGCTTTTTTATCTGATTCTTGAAGGTATGCAGGGCGTAGTAAACAAAAAGCCTCATTGCGCGCTGCCCTCCGTTACTTCGAAATACAGCTCCTCAAGCGTCTTTCCGCTTTTTTCAAGCTCGCTTCGTCTTACGTTTGCAAGGACAGAACCGCCACGCATTATTATCGTTCTGTCCCAAAGCATGTCTATGCTGTCAATGATATGTGTGCTTACAAGCATGGTGCAGCCGGAGGAGCGCATTTCCTCCAGCATATTTTTAAGCTCTTTTATGGCCTTGGGGTCAAGGCCGATCATCGGCTCGTCAAGCAGCAGCACCTTCGGCTGCGGCAGGACGCCGAGGCAGATATTAAGCTTCTGCTGCATGCCCTTTGAAAGCTCGTCACCGAACTTTTTCTTTTTGTCGGTAAGCTCAAACCTTTCCAAAAGCTCCTCCGCGCGCTGCTTATAATCCGTAAGCCTGTAAGCACGCGCCAAAAACTCCATGTGCTCTGCCACGGTGAGATTCGGATACAGCGACGGCATTTCCGGGATATATCCTAAAAGCCTTCGAGCCTCTACCGATTTGTTTTCAAACCCGCCGACGGTTATAGTGCCGTCAAAGCGCAGAAAGCCTATTACAGACTTCATAAGCGTGCTTTTGCCCGCCCCGTTTGGCCCGAGAAGAACGGCAACGCTTCCCGGTTCAAGGCTGAAGCTTACGTCGCTGCAAGCCAAAACCTTGCCGTATTTTTTTGTAACGTGTGATAATTCAAGCATATTAAAGCCCCTTTTCTTAAGCCTTTACATCACGATTATATCACATTTTTCCGCTTAGTTCAATTGAAGCATAAAAATTCCTGCCGACGAAAACGCCGGCAGGAGCCGAATATTATCGCGCGTTATTCTCCGCAGCAGCCGCAATCAATAAACAAACTGCGGTCATAGTCCTTTCCCGATTTTTCATAATAGTCGAGCAGTGCCTTTTTTATCGCCTCCTCGGCGAGGACGGAGCAGTGCATTTTGTGCGCGGGAAGCCCGCCGAGAGCCTCTGCAACTGCTTTATTTGTAAGCTCCAATGCCTCACCTACGGGCTTACCCTTTATCATCTCCGTTGCCATAGAGCTTGAAGCGATGGCGCTGCCGCAGCCGAAGGTTTCAAATTTGACGTCCGTTATGATGTCGTTATCGATTTTTAGGTATATTTTCATGATGTCGCCGCATTTGGCGTTGCCCACCTCGCCGACACCGTCTGCGTTTTCTATTACGCCGACGTTGCGGTGATTGCGAAAATGTTCCATAACCGTTTCACTGTAAAGAGCCATATTAAATCCCTCACTTTGTTATAAATTGTCTTTTTCCGTTCACAAGGTCGCGCCATATAGGAGACATGCTTCTAAGCCGTTCTACCGCTTCCTTCACCGCTTCTATGACGTATTTTACTTCTTCCTCGGTGTTGTCGGCCGAAAGAGTAAGCCGCAGCGAACCGTGGGCTATATCGTGAACCCTGCCTATTGCAAGCAGCACATGGCTTGGGTCAAGAGATCCGGATGTGCATGCAGAGCCGGAGGACGCGCAGATGCCTTTTTCGTCAAGCAGAAGAAGCAGCGATTCGCCCTCTATGCCCTCAAAGCAAAAGCTTACGTTCCCCGGAAGCCGTCTTTCCCTGTCCCCGTTCAGGACGGAGTGCGGTATTTCGGAAAGCCCCGAAATAAGCCTGTCGCGCAGCTTTGCGGTTTTCTCTGCGTTTTCAGCCCTGTGCTTAAGCTCCTCCTCAAGAGAAGCGGCCATGCCGACAATTCCGGGGACGTTTTCCGTCCCTGCGCGCCTGCCGCGCTCCTGTGCACCGCCTTCGATGAGGCTTGAAAGAGGGGTTCCTCTGCGTACAATAAGCGCGCCTACGCCCTTCGGCCCGCGGAATTTGTGCGCAGAAAGGCTAAGCATGTCGATGTTGTCATCATTTACGTTTATCGGCAGATGTCCAACGGCCTGCACGGCGTCCGTATGGAAGGTGACGGCCTTTTCGCGGCATATTCTTCCAATCTCCTTCACGGGCTGAACGGTCCCTATCTCGTTGTTTGCGTACATAACCGTTACAAGGCAGGTGTCGGCGCGTATTGCTTCCTCTACCTGCAAGGGGTCAATTACACCGTTTTCGTGCACGTCGAGAAGCGTTATGTCAAAGCCCTCACCGGAAAGCTTTTTCAGCGTGTGGAGAACCGCATGGTGCTCGAATGCTGTGGAAATTATGTGCTTTTTCCCCTTCTTGGCACCGTTCATTGCCGCAGATACAATCGCCTGATTGTCCGCCTCGCTGCCGCCGGAGGTAAAGTATACCTCGTTTGCGGCGCATCCGAGGCAGGCGGCAACTCTCCCGCGCGCATCTGCCAGCGCTTCCGCTGCTGCCTGACCAACGCTGTGGAGGCTGGAGGGGTTCCCGTACACGCCGTCAAAATACGGGAGCATTGCATTTATCGCCGTCGCGGACATTTTCGTCGTCGCGGCGTTGTCCATATAAATGTTCATATCTCACCTCACATAATAATCTACTGTTTTTGTCTGATTTATTTTAGCACATAAAGCCTATTTTGTCAATAGGCTTTATTAAAAAAACAAAGGCACCGGCCTTTGCCCTTTTTTAGAGGGCTGCCGATGCCTTTTGTCATTTAAAGATTAGATGTCCTGCTGCTTTCTGCGGTACACCACAAAGCCGGTGACAGAAGCCGAAAGCGCAACTGCGCCTATCGCATAGAACGCAAGAAGCCCGAAGCTGCCCGTAAACGGAAGTTCCGGCGGCTTGGTGTTGTTGAAGAGCAGATATGCCTCCGCTCCGTCCTTCGTGACCGTGCCGGTAACGCTGTTGTCTCTGCGGTCAAGCGTTAAGTAGAGGCCGTATTCGTCCGGCTCGTCGGCTGAATTGCCCGCAACGTGCTGCAGGTTATAGCCGTTTGTACCGGACTCTGCAACCTTGTAAACGGTGTCGTAGGGAACGCCGGATATAACGATCCTCTCGCCGTGTTTAAGTGTAAATTCGGCGGTGTAAGTCGTCTTCTCTGCGTCTTTTCCGGGTGTCCAGGTGACGCCGCTTATCTCCTCGCTTGTCTCCGTGCCGTCTTTTGCCTTCTTGTATTTCACTACCGTAAGGCTTGTGCTGTCAAGAAGCTCTCTGCCGTCGTCCGTGAGAGTTACGGTAAACGTAAACTCCGTGCTTACTTCCCAGCAGTCGTCGTCGCCGATGACCTTTTCAACCGTGATAAAGCTTGTGGTTATTTGGTTGAAGAAGTCGTTACGGTTTGCAGTAAGGCTTGGCGTAAACGCAATGTTGTCGTCGGGATTGTGCGTAACCGTGCCTTCCTGCACGTAATTTTCCGCTGCATCCGCGTCCAAATGCGGCGCGGCTTTGCTGACTGCGGGATAGCCGTCTGCCTTTGTCTCGGTCACGGTGTATTTCATACCTGCAGCAAGGCCGTAAATTACAACAGCCTCCCCGCCCCTAAGCGTTACGGTGTAGGTGTTTTCCGTGTCTTCGACAAGCTCAAGCGGCTGCAGATAGCCCGCGTTCTCGTCTGCGCCCGTTTCCGGAAGGATGTAGTCCTCAAACGCGTCAAGCTGCGGTGCTGTCGACGGCATCTTGTGCACGGCGCCCGAAGCATCCGTCCAGGTCAAAGCACTTGTCATGCCTTCCTTATTTCCTCGCCACAGGTACAAAGTTCCGTCAGCGTCCTTTATAATCGCACCGCTTTCGTCCGTAATCGTAAGCGTAAACGTAAACTCTACGTTAAGCGGGGCTTCAATCAGGTTCCCGCTTTCGTCAACAAGCTGCTTTGTTATGACAAGCATCTCAGGCTCGACGGTGTTGATGTAGCTAACCTGTTCCTCAAACAAGCCGGTGTCACCGTAGGCGGTATACACGCCCTTCTGCTCGCCGGGCTCGTATATTTTTTCCTCGCCCTCCTGCTCTATTTGGCTTATCTGCTTAAGCTTATAGCCTTTTGCAATTTGCTCTGCCGTAAGCTTTTCAGTAAAGCGATAAACGGAATTGTCGCTTAGACCGGTAATCAGCAAGCCTTCGTTGTGCTTAAGCGTGAACTCTGCCGTGTTGCGGGCTATTCTTTGTAGCGATGTCCTGTCAAACAGATTGGTGTCGCTCGGGATGGTTTGGTCGTAAAGGTCATCCACCGACAAAGCTTCACCGGGAGCGGACGCTCCGCCGTCGTTTTCGTTGGAGTTATAACCGAAGTTCATCTCCTGCGTCAGGTACATCGTGCGCGTCGAAAGCGGAGATACATAATCCGTCTTACTGGACTCCTCCGAAGGACGCCTGATGAAGAGGTTGTAGTACTTCAAGTGGATGTGGCCGTCACAAGTGTCACCGTGTGTCCAAGTAGCGCCCGTTGTCGCCTGAATGGCCATAAGCGCAATACCGCCGGGCTGTTCGGTGCCAAGCGCGCTGTCCGCAGCTTCGGCTTCCATAACCTCCTCTATGGGGATAAGCTCCGCATTCTGTGCCCAGTAGGTCTTGGTGCCGGCGGGACGGTCTGCCGTTTCCATACGGCGGCTGTCGCGGTTATCGGCACCGGGTTCTGTGCCGGTTACATCGGCAGAATGTTCTTCGTCCACAAAGGTCGTTATTCCGTTGGGCCGGAAGATAGCGTCGTAGTTCTCCGAATCGTCTTCATAAGTACCGGGATAGCCCTCCGCAGTCCCGTCGTACTTCTTGTTCTGATACAGTCTGCGTACGTGCTGTGTCGGAGTTTCCGACTCCGGAGCAAGACCGGACTCCTTGTTGAGGTTAATAGGCGGCAGGTAGAGGTAGTAAAGCTGCGTCCCTTTGTCAACAATCTTCGTTGAATCCGGCGAACCGGTTGCATCCAGCGGTACCGTGCCGTCCTCGTTCGCGATGTAGTAAATCGGGCTTCCGTCGTCCTCGTATGTGCCGTTGGCAACAATCATCTTGGCGCTCTGCACTTTCCCCATCAACCCGGCGCCGATTTCAGCGGATATAAACAGCGCACGGTTGGAGTTGTTGTCAAGTGCCAAGTCGCCGTTGTCGGTAAGCACGTCTATATAGGCAAGCTCGCGTTCCCAAACCTTGCCGTAAATGTTGTAGGTTGTGCGCACGGCGCTGCGCGTGCCGGTAAGACCCTCAACGTATACCTGATAGTTGAATTCCTCGTCTTCGTAACCTTCGATAAGCTCAAAGCCCTCGGGTGCTTCCACCGTTTTGGTGACATGAAGCGTCTCGTTGCCTATCTCAAGGTATCCGTTGTTGCCCATGTAGTTGTTGATTATAACGCCGTTGCCGATGCCGGAGTTGTCGGAAATCGTCGGAACGTAGTAGTTGCCCGCAGTACCGGTGATGTTCTCGCCCTTTGCGTGGCGGTTGTTTGACATATCGCCGGAGCGTATGCCGCCCGGACGCGCCGATACGGCAAACTTGAAGCGTTCGTTGAAGACGCTTGCGTTAAACTCCGTGCCCGCTTCGTCCGCAAGCATCCGCGCCGTTTCAAGCGCAGCCGCAACCTGCGGGTTCTGCTGAATGCCAAGCCAATACTGCACCTGCCAGTCAAGCACGCTTATTGTCTTTGCGTCTTCGGGGTCTGTGTCGGCATTGTAATTCGGATTATCCATTGTAACGTCGGGCTTTATGCCGCATTCGTTTTCCAGATAATTGCGAAGCTGTGTCTCTTCCGTATAAGTAAGCTTTTCAAAGGTAGGTTCGCCGCGTGTGCGGTCGCCGGTCTCGGAGTAGGAGAGATACTCAAACTGCGTATCGAACTGCCCGGTCATATCGCTCCAACAAAGCATATCGCCGTTGTTAATCTTGTCGGACACGTAACCGGAGCCGAACTCGCTGCCACGCCTTGCAACAACATGCTGCACCATGTGGCCGCCGTAAGAGTACTGCACAGGGTTGCCCTTTTCATCAACGCCGGAGCCAACCGTACCGTCGGGCACATAGTACTCTATAAGTATAAAGTAGTAGTCCTCGGAATTGAAGGAATTGGAATCCTCCTCGTAACCGCTGCCGTCCTTCTTTGTCGTGACCTTGTCCATCACGTCGTCCTCAAAGAACACTATGCCGTCGTCGGTGTAAAGGTAGGTCGAACCGTGGTCGTCTGTAATATAACTGTTGCCAAATTCGTCGGGGCCGTTTTTCTGCATTTCTTCTTTTGCAATTCCGAAAGAAGCGCCGTCCTTGTACGTGCCCATGAAATTGGTGCCGACCCAGGTACCGCCGGTGGTGCCGTTTTCCCAGGTGGTGCTGCCGTTACCGCCGCCGTTGGGATGAGCCGGCGACCAGTTCCAGTTGCCGCCCGCCTGCCCGGGAGTATCCCATTGCCGCCAAAAACCATCCTTTATATCGACAGCCGCAAGCTGATTGCTGTTTTCGGGATTAACCTGCTTGTACGCGTGCGCGTAAAGCGGAAGCGGCTTTTGGAAGACATAGTACCTGTTCTCTATACTCGGAGAGAAGGTCATTGTCGGGTCGCCGCGCGTGCGGTAAGACGCAGTATCCGTCACGTAATTGTCATACGTAGTGCCTGAGTAGTAGTTCGAGATAAACCAAATGCGGTTGTTCTCCGCAACGGTGTGATCGGTTACATATTCTGCAGACAGCTTGTTGACATCAACGCCTATCTGATTGCCATCTTCATCGCGGATTAAAACCGCCTCCTCGAGGCCGACAGAATAGAACAGCCTTAACGGCGTGGACTGACGGCTGAACGCCTTATATTCCTCGCTGCCTTCGGCAAGCCCCTTGTCTGTCGCAAGGTTGGTCTTGTAGGACTGTACGCCGTCCACGTCAAGGGTAATGGTAGCAAGCTGTGTAGGCACGGCACCCGCCGGGATGTTCATGTACAGCGAGCGGTCGTAGCCCTGGTTAGGCGTAATTGCGCCCTCGCTGTCCTTGAAGTCGCCGTATTCCTCAACCCAAACGCGGATATCGGAAAGACGGTAAACACCGGGAACGTCCCTATACATTTCGTCCGTGTCCGGGTATTTGTGGTTGTGTTCTTCGTAGTACTTGTCCCAGTTTGCCGTCAGATCCGCAGGTACGCCCTCTTCGAAAATGGGGTTGCGCCTAAGCTCGTTCCTGTCCGTTTGCGAACCGGCAAAGCGGTAGCAGGTGTAAACGGTGTTCTTTATCTGCGGTGACAGGTCGCTTGGGTGCGTACTGGGGTCAACGTTCTCGTTAAGGGGAACGAATTGCAACATCGTTGCAAAGTCGAACCGGAATACCCATCCGTCGTCTCGCGCGTCCTGCGCACTGGTGTACGTCTTATCGGGATTGTCGGGATAATCACAAGCGGGATATGTGCTTGAACCGTCACTGTCAACTTTTATTTTGTCATTGGGAAGGGCTGATTGTCCTTTCTTAGGCTCGCCTTTATACCAGCCCATGGGGAAAGCTTTAATACCCTGAGCCTCAGCTTCGTTAAGGAACATCCAAGTGTCGTTCCAGTTCCAGTCGTAAACGCCTGCGCGAACAAGGCCGTGCATCTCGCCGAAGACGAGCATTGCCATGTCGTAAGTCTGCTCCCCTTTATCGGCGACGGTGGGGTCGTCAACGTGGTAAGGTGTAGCTTTAATAGACTCGTTCTTTATCTCCATATACTCGCCAAGCGGGTCCTGATAGGTTATGGAGTTGGAAACGCCGGATTCGTTTTCACCCGCGATGGGTACGAACACCTGACCGATTACTGCGGTCAAAATCTGCTCGAATATCGATTCCATCTGTGACGAGGTTACATTGTAGAACTCCGTCACATAGTTGATGTTGGAGATTATGTCCGACTGCGTAACGGCCGCTACGGGACGGGTCTGCGTCAATTTGCTTACGTCGTCCGTGTACTGTACGTTGCGGTCAAGCATATAACCCGCCGCAGTGTCTGCGCCGCCGCTTGCGTTTGCAGCAGCCAAGGCATTGGCGAACGACCAGTAAGTAGCACGACCCCAAATTGCCGTTGCGTCACTGTTTACGCCATAATCGCTCCAAACCTGTGGATCACCTGCGCCTTTGTCGTTGAGGGTTTCTGAAGTCCAGCCGTGCCAGGTAAGGTTGAAACGCGTACCGCTGCTGTCAGCCGCATAGCTTGTTTCTTTATTGCCCGTATAGTCGGGGTTCCAGTTTTTGCTGTTTGCCTCCTTGCCGTCCTCGCCTACGTCCTGCTCAAACGGGATGGGGTATTGGTTGTTTTCGTCCTCTTGCTGGAAATGATGGGTCGGCACTCTGTTTGTAGAGCTCCAGTGAACAACCTCGAAGTCTTCGGTAGGCTGTGCGGTGTCTCCGCTTGCCCACTCAAGCCAGTCTTTATAAGCCTCGCCTATGTGATTCTTTGTCGTTTTGTCCAAAGCAACATCGCCGGTTAGGGTGCTTGGGTTGCCTGCGTAATCCGGCAGAGCGGCCGCTTCCTTGAAGAAATTAGCCGGGTCAAGCATGGGGTAAAGTCTTGCGGGAACCCAGGCGTCACTGTCGTCTCGAAGGTCGACACCGACGGTGTATACCGGGAAGTCCTGCTCGCCTTCGTTAACCTCCATGTATGCCGAATAGTTTTTCTCAACTGCGGATTTTAAGTAAGCCGCAGTCAAAAGGTACTGTGTGTCAACAACGGACGACCAGGATGTTTTATTGTCGTTCCTCTGCACCGGGTCTGCCCAATCGGGATCGTACCAGGGGCCGTTTGCAACGGTGTTGGAGCCGCCGTCTGTCATTACGATAGCCGCAGGAATACGCGGCACCGTCACGGTTCTGCCGGAGGTAAGCTGTGCAGAGAAAGTGGTCTCTTTTGCGTCCGCAAGCTGTTCAAAACCGGCTGTAAGCCCCGCGTGTGTGTTCGTACCGGAAATGCGGACAACCCCGTTTGATGAGCTATCGGCAACGTTGCGGGTCGTTACACCCTCTTCCGCCGAGCAAACAACCTGAATTTTTGTGCTCAAGTCGACATAGTTAGTGGGGTGGTTTTCAGCCGGTTTCATCCCGTGGCCGTCAATATACGGGCACAGATAACCGAAGACAAGGTCTTTAACGTAACCGGAAACAATCCTCGTTACCGCATCGGCATTTTCAGGCGTCTTGCCCGGGTGCCCGTCCAAATAGTGATAGTCATAGTAGGCATTTGAATTACCGTCCATTTGTGAAATCGGCACTTCATTGGGAGTATAGTGCGCAAGAGGCATAACAACGGATGCGCGGCGATCGTACACGACAACTGCGACGCGGTTTTCCGGGTTATTCTTCATAAGCGCGGTTATAACGCGGTCAGCGGAATAAACGAGGTTAGAATACCGTGTATAGGGCAATGCCCTTGCGGCGGCAACCTCTTCCAGGGTTTTCCCCCAAAATTCACCTGTTCTGTCTTCCCTCTGCTTTGCGGTAGTTCCGTTTTCATTAAGAGTTATACGATCCGGTACGGCACTTGCGGCCGTGTTTCCGTCCGGCTTTATCTCTATTTCACCCGGATGATCCGCAACAACTATAGTTTCACCGGCAAGGAAGCTTTTTTCAAGCGCATCTGAATAAAAGAAAACCTGAAGGTAGTCGTTTCCTTTTGAATCGGCAATGTCGTAACGGGTGTAGTGCTTGTCACTGTAATATTTTTTAAAGTCATCGTTGTCTATGGTACTTGAGCCTTCGCCTTTAAAGTACTCTACAAGCGCGGCGCGCGCCTGCCCGAATGGAGAGCTTGGATCGGGATCTGTTGCATTGCCCATTGAAGACGATATATCGAGAACCAGCACCATGTCGATAGGGGAAGGCGGCCACTCGTGCACAACCTGCGAGCTTGCAAGTGCGCTGAAAACATGCGCAAAGTCTGCGGAAAATTTAACTTCCCCCGTGTAGCCGTCGGTAGCCATATCAAGTACGATCTTATTGTCGGCGGCAGACTTCGCCCCGTCGTAGGCAAACACGCTTTTATCCGTCCAGATGCGCCCCGCGTAACGGGAGCCCCACTGCTGAGACAATAGCTGCATTATATAGTCGTCCATCGTTTGATTGTCGGCCTTGCGGTCGATAACATACTCCGCATCCGTAGGCTCTGCCGACGAGCGAAGCAAATTCCCGCCGTAATCCAATATAACGGACGCGAACATGCAAAGACACAGCAAAAGCGAAAGCACGCGCAATGCGCACGGCCAAAAAGCGCCGCTGCCGCGTCCTTCTTTTCTTGCTGCACTATCTGAAATTCTCATTTTTTCGTTTGCCTCCTTGTCAAAAAAGGTCTGTATCAATAACTGATTTCTTATACCTGTCTTAAGCGTTCACGCTTTTTGCAGAGCCTGCGCCCGCCCAAAAGGAAAATATTCCGCTGAGCGTGAGAAAGCCGTTCTCTGCCGTTGTCCCGTCGTTTGGCGATATGCCGCGGCATACCGGGAAGGCCGCAGTAAGCAGCGTGGAAAAGAATACCTCCGCCGGCCGCGCCGTGTCTGCACAGTGTGGGCACACGCCTACCTACACATAGTCTATAACTATACAAATGCAATTATATCACAGCAAATGCCGATTTTCAATGGTTTTTACGAAAAAATCGACGAATATTTGAAGGAATTTTTTATTGCTTTTCACTAAAAATGAGGCGAACGCCTTTTTGAACTAAAAAATTGTACTTTTATTAACGGCTTTGCCTTCAGCTCCGCCGTCAGGTAAACCAAGCAAATGGCTTGATTGTGAGCTTTACGGCGCTTTTGCGGCGTTTGCCGCGTTGCCGTTTCACCGTCAAACAAATCGTCATAACTGCCGACAATTCCCCCAAGAACTCGATTAACAGCGGAATTTTTTCGTTTTTGTCATAGAGTAACGGACTCGGCGAAAGGCGTTTTTTGTCTACAAAAAAGCACGCCGTGCCGATTTTCGATTTTGGATTCTGAAATTTACCCTCACTATGGCAGCGCCCGAAAAATGCCGGTAGCAGACTCGCTGAACGGACTGTTCACAATATAACAAAAACCCCTGTAAAGACAAGCTTTACAGGGATTTTTGCGTTATGGTCTGAGTGACTGGACTTGAACCAGCGGCCTCTACCACCCCAAGGTAGCGCGCTACCAAACTGCGCCACACCCAGAAGTCGCAGTCCTTTGACTGCGAGGGGTATTATATCACGTTATGTCCGAAAAGTCAATAACTTTTTTCGCTTTTTTCTTCTTTTATTTTTTCAATTTAAATCAATGCCGCTGCCGATGGGATAAACCACCTTTGACGTATCGAAAGAGCCTTTCTCATCCATCTCCGGTATGTCAATGGTGAGCCGTCCGCAGCAATGTGCCTTGCCGAGCACAACCTCAAAAGCGGCGGGTATATTCACGCCGTAAGCAAGCGAGGAATGCACGTCCTTTGCAACGGCAGCCGGAACGCCCTTTGCGCAGTAGCAAAGCACAAGGCCGTCCGCATTGCGGTATATCGAGGCGTCATAAGGCATAAATGCGCTTATAACCACGACCTTCTTACCGACAGAAGCGGCATAGCTGCACACAGCCTTCGGGAAAGAAACGTACCAATTTGAATGTGCCATATTTGCCTCTGTTTCCGTAAGGAGAAGGAGATTGTCGCACTCGTCTATTGCGCGCTTCGCTTCCGCGTCAAGCTCCGTCTTGCCAGAGTAAACGTACACGGAACAGTCAACGTCACCGATCTTTCCCTCTTCCTTCAGGCGATTTACAGCAAGGTCAAAGGCATTAACCTTGTTGGCGTAGGCTGCAAACAGCGCAGTTTTTTTGCCCTCTGTCTGTATAGGCAGAACGCCGTTGTTGTTAAGCACCGTGACGGACTGCGCAGCGATAAGCCGTTCTGCAGCGCGGTTTTCCTCGCACCCGACAACGGAAAGCGCATTTTTAACTGCGTCCTCTACGTCAACGGCAGGTGCGTCAAACAAGCCAAGCTCCTTTTTAAGCTTAAGTACGCGAAGTGTGGATTCATTTATGCGCTCCATGGGGATGCGCCCGTCCTCTACAGCTGCGACGATGTTGTCAATTATTGCGCGAAGCTTCGCCTCGTCCTTCAGGGAACGCAGAGACGTGCACATAAGCAGAATGTCAACGCCTGCGTTTATCGCAAGGATCGTCGCCTGCTCCGACCCGACGTGGCTTGATATCGCCTGCATCTGCATAGAGTCGGTAATAAGCACGCCTTTAAAGCCAAGCTCGTCCCTGAGTATGTCGGTAAGAAAGCGCTTGGAAAGCGTTGCGGGAAGTGTCATTTCACGCTTGTCCTGCTTTGAAACAACCGTTGTCTTTTCGATATTGGGGAACTGTATATGCCCGCTCATGATCATCTGACAGCCGTTGTTTATGGCATCTGCAAACGGCACAATTTCAAAATTCATAAGCTCTTCATATGTAGAGTTTATAAACGGCAGGCCTATGTGCGAGTCCACGGCCGTGTTGCCGTGACCCGGGAAATGCTTTGCAGCCGCTGCGACACCGGCAGCCTGCAGACCCTTTGCCATTGCGGTACCGTAACGGGCGGTTACGTTCTGATCGGAGGAGAATGACCTTACGTTTATTACCGGGTTGTTCGGGTTGTTGTTGATATCGACAGAGGGCGCAAAGTCCGCATTTATGCCGACAGCCGCAAGCTCTTTCCCCGTTATGTAGCCGGCTGTGTAAGCGTTGTCAACATTGCCGGAGGCTGCAAGCGCCATATTGCCGGGGAGAGAGCAGCCGTTGCTCATCCTTACAACCCTTCCGCCCTCCTGGTCAACGCCGATAAGCATCGGTATGCCGTTTTCCACGCAGGACTGAAACGCGTGGTTAAGGCGGGTTATCTGCTCAACAGATTCAAAGTTTTCCGCAAAAAGTATGACGTTGCCGAGCTTGTTGCGGCGAATCATGCCCTTTACCTCGTCGGACATAACGGTATAGTCATACTGTTTGTCTTCGTCGGCATTCTGCCACTTGCGGAAGTCAAACATAAGCATTTGACCTATTTTTTCCCTTAAGCTCAGCTTTTCAAGTAAATTTTCCATTTTCAGTAACGCTCCTAACATATATTGCGGTTTTTTAAATTTTACCACGCCGCAGAGAGAAAGTCAAGTGCCGGCAGTGACTTATTTAATACTGTTTAAAACATCGATATGAAGGTTGGCAATGCTTACATGCCCGGAAACGTTCGGGTGCGGGTCAATCGAAAACCTCGGAGGGAACAGACTTATTGCGACGTTTAAAAGCCCCTTTTTGTCAAGCATCGGCGTGTAACAGTCAACCATGTAAAATCCGGAAGTCAAAGACGCATCTCTTAACACCGCATCGAGCCTTGAAACCCACAGGTCGCAAAGAGTGCCGAGGTCGATTTTCTGCTCTATATAAGGCAGAGATATAACCGTGTTGTGATAAGGGCTGTAGACAAGCATCACAAGCACCTTGGCGGAGGGTGCGCGTCTTTTTATCTCCGCAAATATTTCGCTTAAATCCGACTTTGCCGTCTCTACCCCCTGCGACATTGAGGACGCGAACTCTTCGCTTTTCAGGAAGCTGTTTACGCTTTCAAATACATTTTCAACCCTGTCAGCAATATCGGTGCTTTCGGAAGCCGAAGGTGACAGACCCAAAACAGACGTAAGCCGACTGAGGCAGGAGAAAAACGGCAGAAGGATGTTGTTGGCACCGATGCTTACGGTCACAATATCGGCACCGTCAAGCTCGGGAGCGCCGTTTTTCACAATTTCAAGAAGGTTTCCGGTGGTGTCCCCGTCATGTGCATAGTTGTAAAAGTCCACCTCCGTGTCCGGTAAGTTTTGCCTTACGGATTCGCAAACTATGGCCGGGTATGCACAATTTTCCGGGTCGGAAAGCCCGTGCCCGCGTGCTATTGAGTCTCCGAGAGCCACAAATTTAATTTTTTCTCTTCCGTCGTAAATTCCTCCGCAGAAGGTCTGCACGTCGATTTCCTCCCGGCTTTCAATGTAAGCTTCGGTAGTGTCGTCAATAGAATCTGCGGGGAGGGATTCCTGCGGGGCTGCAGTAGTGCCGCAAGAGGAAAGCGCCGCCGCAAAGGTCAGAACAAGCGCCGGAAAATATATTTTTTTCATTAAACAACAACCTTTCAGTAAGCTGTATTTGCTTTATGGTGTTTGTTTTTCTTCGCTTTATACACACATATATGTTAGCACATTTTTACATCTTTGTCAAAAATAATGCAAGAGCATAAAATGCTAATGAAATCTTACAGGAGGATGGGCGGCAAAAACGCCGCTCGACGCGGTATGAACATACCTATTGCAGCACCCGGCTGCATACCTGCGGACTGCGCAGTTGTAAACGGCGAAGGTCTGCTTTCCTCAAACGCTTTTACAAACGAGATTTTGGGTGCAAGCGGGCAGGAAAGCATCATGGCAGCACGACCTTACCGTTTCCTGTCAAGCCTGCCGTGCGGCGGATTCCTTGCGCTTTCGGGAAAGTGTGAAAGCCGGATATACGTCCTTAACCAATGCTTTGAAGAAACGGGGTCTATAACGCCCGGTACGTTGGACGAGACGCCGCAAAGCGCATTTATGTACCCGGACGGGAGCGGTATACTGATAACCGGCGCAAAAGAGGCGGTAAAGATAAGCACCGAAGGGAGAACTCTTGAAGTTGTCGGCACCGCAAGCGACGGAACGCGGCTTTTAAGCTGTTTTCCGCTTTCCTGCGGCTTTCTCGTGGCGACAGAGGAAAACGAACAAACGGTCATAAGGCTGACAGGCGGCAGCGAGGAAGGATACGTTATTCCAAAGGGGCTTAGATTTAAATCGTTTTGCGACGGGAACGACGGCACGGTCTATGCCCTTATAGGCAAGGGGTATCCCTATACGTACCTTGTGCCGGTATACGACGGCGGAAGCTTAAAGCCGGTTTCGACAAATGCCCCCACGCTTTGCTAAAGTCAAATAAATTTGCACCTTTGCACTTGAAAAGGGAGAAGATGTGTGATATTGTATAAGTATAAAATCTCCCGGAGGTGTTTACTGTGAGCGAAGATATGGGTTCCCCCAACTACGTCGAATATTCGGTTGTGCAAAAACCGAACGGAAAGACAAAGCGTCTTAAGGCAATAATCGTGCTTGCTACAGTCGCTGTCGCCGTTGCGCTGTTCCTTGTAATTTACAATTTCGCAAAGCCCTTTATAATGGGCTTCCCGCTTGTTATGGTTCTGGCAGTGTTTGTCGCCTTCCAGTTTTGGAAATACACAAACGTCTCGTTCGACTACACCATCGCCGGTGGGGAGCTTAAAATGTGCGCCGTATACGGCGGCAGAAAGCGCACAGAGCTTTTTGAAACGCGCATTTCCTCTGCCGAGGCAATTGTCGGCTACAGCGGAACCGAGCCGGCAGAGGCAAGAGGAGCGGCGAGAGTCTTCATTTGCGTTTCCTCGATGTCGGCACCGGAAATAGTCTGCATGGTCTTCAAGGACGACGCAGGCAACAAATGCGCCGCTTACTTCGAAGTGCAGAAAAAGGCTAAAACCGTCTTAAAATTCTACAATTCCACAGCTTACAAAGTGATTTGACATGACTTCAAACAGGGTTTATCTTTCTGCTCAATTTAAAGCAATGGATGAAGGCTGCAGCATTGACTGCGGCACTCTGATGGAAAATGCCGCCGATACCGTTGTTAAAAGGTTGTATTATGTAAACCTCTCCCCCGGGAAGATACGCGTTGTGTGCGGTAAGGGCAATAACGGCGGTGACGGTTACGCTGTGTGCTGTATGCTTCTGCAGCGTGGAGAGGATGTTGCAGCCGTTGCGGTTGAGGAGCCCGCGTCTCCCCTTGCAGTGAAGTACAGGAATCGTTTTCTCTCCATGGGCGGAAGATGCACGGGGGATATTTGTGAAATTTTGAATGCAGACACACTGGTGGACTGTATTTTCGGCTTCTCTTTTTCCGGGGATGTTTGCGACAGATATGCCGAAGCAATTGAGACCGTGAACAAGAGCGGTGCTTTTAAGCTGTCCGTTGACCTGCCAAGCGGCGTGACGGCCGACAGTGACGGGCTTCCCGGGCTTTGCGTTCGTGCTGACGCGACCTGCACTTTTACTGCCTTTAAATTGGCGCTTGTCAGCTACCCTGCTAAGCGATTTTGCGGCAAGGTTTACCTTGAAGACATCGGCATAGGCGCGTCAGTCTTAGGCGCGCAGAAGCCCTTTGCCGACCTTGCGGGGAGCGAGCTTTTAAAGCTGCTGCCGGCAAGGGACGCGGAGGGGCACAAGGGAAGCTTCGGCACACTTGCGTCAGTTTGCGGAAGCGAGATGTACACCGGCGCTGCGGTTTTATCGACGCTTGCGGCACTTAAAAGCGGCATCGGCCTTGTGCGGCTGTACACGGATTCCGCATGCGCAAAAACAGTTAAAGTCTGCGTGCCGGAGGCGGTTGTATCGCCGGACGCGGAGAAGATCAGCTTAAAAGACGCACGCGCCACTGCCCTGCTTTTGGGCTGCGGCTGCGGCAGAGAACACGACGACCTTATAATAAAGCTTTTAACACATGAGAACATACCAACAGTGCTTGACGCCGACGGCATAAACTGCATAGCGGGGCGCATAGACTTATACAGGTCTGTTACGGTTCCCCTTGCGGTCACTCCCCATCCTGCCGAAATGGCACGTCTTACCGGGAAAAGCGTTGAAGAGGTAAACGCAAGCAGGGTAAGAACAGCGCTTGACTTTGCAAAAGAGTACGGCTGCGTGACCGTTCTTAAAGGTGCGGCCACCGTCACAGCGGCCCCGGACGGAAGGCTTTGCATAAACACAACTGGCAACACGGGGCTTTCCAAAGGCGGAAGCGGAGACGTGCTTGCAGGGCTTATCGCGTCCCTTGCTGCGCAGGGCGTTCCGCTGTACGAGGCGGCCCGCCTTGGCGTGTACCTGCACGGTGCCGCGGCAGAGCGGCTTGCAGAGGAAAAGGGTGTTTATGCCATGCTGCCGTCGGAGCTGCCCGATGTAATAGGCCGAATAATGCACTTTGGGTGATTTTTGTTTGAAGCGTTTATTCTGGATTTTGTCGGCTTTTCTGCTTTTACTTTGCGGCTGCGCAAGTGAAAAGCAAAGATTTGAGATCCCACAAAGGGGAAAATTTGAAGTTATGGAAGAGTCCGGCGGCGTATCCTTTACGGCTGTTTTGGACGGCAGCTTTGCGGAATTTAATTTCACCGCGCCGAATACTATAAAGGGTCTTTCAGCAAAGACTAACGACGGCGTTACATATGCTTTAAGCTTCGGCGGAATTGAAACGGAATCCACAGGTCTGCCGGTGAAGGCGGCCTGCGATTTTGCCGCAGCGCTGGAGCTGCTTGGCGCGGGCTTTGAACAAAACGGCAGCACATTGTACGCCGAAGCCGGCGGAATGTACGCAGAAGCCGTTACAGAAGGCGGTTATTTAACCGAAATAACTTTCTTCGGCGGAGCGAGAAAAAGGAAATATAAAATTAAAACGGAGGCATAAAGCATGGATAACCGTGCGGAAGCGAGAATAGACTTAAACGCTGTAAAGGAAAATGCCCTGGGCGTGATGGAAAGGCTGCACGACGGCTGCAGGATGCTTGCGGTTGTCAAGGCAAACGCCTACGGCCACGGGTCGATTCGCGTATCAAAGGCGCTTGAGCAGATAGGTGTAAGGGATTTTGCCGTTGCAACCGCAGAAGAAGGCGAAGAGCTTAGAAAAAGCGGGGTAAGTGGAAATATACTTGTCCTTGGAAAAACGCCCGTTTCGCATGCGGACAATCTTGCAAGGTACAAAATCGCACAGGCATGCGACAGCGTTGATTATGCGAAAAAAATAGCCGCATTCGGTGACATAGCGATACATATTAAAGTTGACACGGGGATGAGCAGGCTCGGCTTTTACTGCCACGACGGGGAGGACGCGGAGAGGTGCGCCAAAGAGATACTTCCGCTTTTCGGTATAACCGGCATACACGTGGAGGGCATATTCACCCATTTTGCAGACGCGGACGGCCAAACCGAGGACTTTACAAGAAAACAGTTTAAGGCGTTTACGGCGGTTTGCGAAGCACTTAAGGCACACGGTATGGACGTCGGAACAAGGCACTGCTGCAACAGCGCAGCGACGCTTAGGTTCCCGGAAATGCAGCTTGACATGGTACGTCAGGGCATTGGCCTTTACGGGCTTGAAAGGTGCACGTCCGGCTTTTGCTTTAAGCCGGCAATGTCCGTTTTTGCGCAGATTTCCGCAGTGGGGACGCTTGAAGAGGGCGACACAATAAGCTACGGCAGGACATACAGGGCAGATAAAAAAATAAAGAAGGCCGTGGTTTCTTTCGGGTATGCCGACGGCATGCCGAGGCTGCTTTCAAACCGGTACAGCGTGAAGGTGAACGGCAAAGCTGCGCCTATAATCGGCAGGGTCTGCATGGACATGTTTATGATAGATGTTTCGGAAATAGAGTGCCATGAAGGCGACGAAGTGTGTATCTTCGGCAAGGACGGCGAGGTAAGCCAAATGGCCGACATAATAGGCACGATAAATTACGAAATCGTGTGCGGTATTTCCCCGCGCGTGCCGAGAATTTACATAGAAAAATAAAAAAGTTTATTTATCTTAAGCTTCATTTAAGAAAAAAGCTGTATCTTACAGACAAGAAATCAAGCACTGTTGCTAACGCACTGTTGATTGTTTTCGTATTATAATTCTCCTCTAATTTCAACAAAGGGTGCAAGCCGCGGCTTGCACCCTTTGTTGTTTTACTTCTTCTCTGTCGTATAGGTCAGCGGTATTTGATATTCGTGTTCGTATATCGCCTTCCAAACCGCAAAGTTTTCGTCCATCATCTTTTGGATCTTCGCATTTTTGGGAAGTCCCGGTTCCGGATATATAGGCTTGCTTATGTGTATTGTATACTCCTGAACGAAAAATCCGTCCTCTCCCATGATGTGCGAGTCCTTCATTGTGATAAAGCAAGGAAGAACAGGAACGTTGTTCCTTGCCGCAAACATAAAAGCACCGTTTTTTAAGGGCTTTGGCTTGCGGTAATTCCACCACATGCTTTGCTCGGGATATATAAGCACAAAGTTGCCGTCCTGCAAAAGCTTGTCTGTAGCGTCCATAAACTTCTTAAGCGTGCGGTGGTGCGAGGAAAGCGGAAGAGTGTTGCAGTGACGCATCAAAAACCCGTAAAACCCGGGGAATGCCGTGTAGTTCCCTTCCCTTATGACCCTGTAGAAGGTTCTGTTCGGCTGTTCTGCGGCCTCGTAGGCAAGCTGTATTGCAAAGCTGTCGTAGGCGTTGAAGTGGTTGCAGGTTATTATCGCACCGCTGTTAAGGCTCTTGAAATGCTCTATTCCCCTTATTTCCTTTATTATCAGCTTGTTTTCCTCTATAAGGTTGTCAACAAAGCGGCGCGCTATCATAAAGGCAACCTTTGTTTTAAGCCTGTCATAGCGGCTTTTGTGTATATAGTCTATCTCGTCGGGCATAAGCGTACGGCCGGGAGGGTCCTGCTCTACGTCGACGTCAAACTTCCCTTCCCGCTCGTACTGCTCTATCTTTCTAAGCACCTCTACCCTGTCCTTGGCGCGCTTGGAAAGATTCATGCGGTTGACGAAGTTGTCTTCTCTGTTTGTCTCGTTTATCGCGGTTTGAAGAAGGTTGTCGCCCGATATCCTGTCCCTCTCCCTCTCCTCGTCCGTGTAGGAGTGCAGATCTTCGAGAATCGCCTCGTATACCTTTGTTTCACGCGCATAGCTCCAAAAAATGTCGGCATGCGGGCAGTTGTCGTAATGCCAAGGCTTGTTTGTCATTATGTAGTGGATGATATTTGCCTGCTCTATCGGGTACGGAAGCGTTCGGAAAAGCTGGCTGTTCCATCGCTGGTCAAGCCAATAAACGTGGTCCTTGCAGATAAGGTTCAAATAGTCCTCATCCTGCGTAACGACAAAGTTGTACATGTGCAGGTACTCTATAAACTTGTCAAGCACAAAGCGTATCCTGAACCTGTCGCAGTTTATCATAATGACGCCTGCGTTGAAAAAGTTGTAGCGGGAGACGCCGACAACCTTCTCTGCATAGGTACCGTAAACGTTTTCCTGAAGGAACACCCGGTCGTGACAGGCGCCGACGTATGCGTCGCCTATGTCCACATTGTACATCTCGCTTATATCGGCCTGCACTATCGTGTCGCTGTCTATGTATATGACCTTGTCGTACTCCGGGAACATCTCTGCGATAAACAGCCTGTAATATGTGGTTTTGGAGTAGTAGTCACGAAGGGGAAGCTTGTCTGAAATGGAAAGCAAATACTCTGTTACGTCGTCAAACGAAATCTCAAAGTTGTCGTCCGCCATTTCAGCAAGGCGGTTTCTCATCTCGTCGGATATTTCGCTGTGAAGGATATGAATACGGTATTTAAAGCCTTTGTCGGCGTTCTTTTTCAATGAATACAGTGAAACTACGGTGTATTTTGCAAAATTGTCGTCACATGCGTAAAAAATCGGTATGATGTTTTTATTCATATTCTTGCCCCCTCTTAAACTTTTCTCTAAGATATATATATTCGTAAAGAATGTCGTCAAAGCAATAGTAGCGAAAAACTTTGTGAAGCTTGCTTACCTGCCACTGCTTTATATTGTCGGTGTGCGGATACGGAAGCCAAAACAGCCTTTTTGAAAAGTGTCTTATAACCGTATGCCTGTGTAAAAACTTTTGGTCGTTGAACCGCTGCGGGAGAAGCTTTTTCTTCGTTGTAGAGCGTATCAAAGCGCTTTGATCAGCAAATACAAGCTTTTTTGTCTTTATAAGCTGCCTTGCCTTTGAAAGCAGCCCGGTTTGTTTCATATAGCCGAGGTTTAAAAGCAAAACGCCTGCGTTAATGTAGTGCGGGTTTAAAAGGTACTTGCCGTAATGGTCCCTTGCTGCGGCATACTCGTACCCCGCAAGGTCTATGTCGTACAAAAGGTGAATATCGCGGTTGAAAAGTATGTCTATGTCAAGGTACAAAAGCTTATCCGGCAAACAGTCTACCTCGTCGGCAAACAGCCTTATAAGAGTGTAGGGCGAACAGTACGCGCCCTCGTTGGGGCAGCCGGCGAACTCCTTTTTGTAAAGCCCGGTAACGTCAATTGCTTTAACGGTGTTTTCCGGGTTGTATTCCGCGACCACGCCGTTAAGGAAGGATATTTGTCCGTCACTTACCGGCTTGTACGCCGGGTTTAAGTGCGAAACGTCCATGGTGAAGACATAAAACGCAAAGGGCTCGCTTGAAGAAGTTCTTTTAAGTATCGAAAGCGCGCAGGTAAGCATCCCGTCGAAAACACCCTCGTTCCCGCAAAACAAAATGTTAACCATCGGTTTCTTCCCTTTTTATGTATTTTACCGTCTCGGCTGTAGAGCATTTAGCCCTTTCGCACATAACGGCGTAGACCCTGTCGCGAAGGTCCGTCTTCCTTTTCCGCACAGGAATGCCGTCATCCGCAAAAAACGGGCCGTCAACGTAAGTAACAATTCTCGGCTTCCTGCCGAATCGGCGTTTGTGATATGTGTTTGTAAAGCAAAAAACGGGCGCAGACAGCTTCACGGGATAATCAAAGGAAACATCCCCGAACGGGCGTATGCCCGTGTAGTACGGCCAAATATGCGCCTCCGGGTAGATCGCAACCGCGTTCTTCTGCGAAATGCGCGTCTCTATGGCTTTTATAAAGTTCCTGTAAGCGTCCTTGCCGTCCGGCAGAGGTATCGCGCCGAGTGACGGCATTATCCCGCCGACGACGGGCATGGACACATTGTTCGGGTGTACTATGACATAAACGCTTTTTTTGTAATCAAGAAGGCTCGGAACAAGTGCGTCACCTATATCCTGCGTGTGGTTGCCGTATATAAAATACGCCCTGTCCCTGTACTCTTTAAGCTTCTTCGCCCCTATTATCTTTTGGCGGAAAGAAAGCTTCATGTAAGCAAACGCCAGCGGCTTTGCAACAATATAATACCAAAAAAAGCGCGTAAACCTCTTAAATGCCGAGCTGTATACATACCTGTAGTTTGCGTCTATTTTTTTAGGCGTTATCTTTGCAACCGAGAACTCGTCATTAAGCTCGTCGCTGTAGTATATTACCTTGCGCTTATCCATATAAAGCCGCCCTCTTTAAATCCGCACGGTATTGGTGTTAATTTTACCACAATATTCTTAACTGTATGCGAACAATATTTTAACTGATAACAAACACTTTTGTTTAAGTGTTAATAGAAAATATACAAAATATAGGCTTATATTTGACAATAGAGTTTTATACTGAAAAAAACGCAAAAAATGAAAGAGAAACTGAAATGTTCGGTAAAAAAAGCCCCAAAAAAGAAGTGTTTATGTTAAACTACGTCTGCCGTGAGGCCGAAAAGTGCGCTGCCTTTTCCGTAAGCGACGGCGTCATCCACGCGGAATGGTGCGACGAAGAAGGAAATAAGCATTCCTTAAACGGCATAAAGGCAGACAAAGCTTTTTGGAAAAGCCTTGAAAAGCTTACGGAAGAAAACGGTGTTTTCGGCTGGAAGGCGTACAAGGTTTACTCCCACTTTGCATTCAGCCTTGACACAAGCGTTTTCAATGCGGAAGGGGTGTTCCCAAGCGGAAGGTGCTTTGCGGCAAACAACCTGCACGGGGAACCTAAGGGCTTTGAAGAGGCGCTTGACGCCTACAAGGCCTTCTTTGCTTTTCTCGAAGAATAGCGACGTTTACAGTATCTTTTCCATAGTTATTTTTTGTTCTGCAAATCCCACGGCCTTGTAAAACTCCATTGCAGGTGCGTTCAGGCTCCATACGTTAAGCGTTACGTTGTAGCAGCCTGCCTCCTTTGCTGCCTCAAGGGCTTTGCGGCAAAGGGACGTGCCTATGTGCTTTCCGCGGTGATTTTCGTCTACGCAGATGTCGTCTATGTACATGGTAAGCCTGTCTTCAAGTACGTGCGTCTCCGCCGTTCTTTTCAATACACAGAATGCGTGACCGAGAATATTTCCGTCCCCGTCTGCGGCGACAAAGACGGGGGTGTTTTTATCTTCAATTATCTTTTTAAGCTCTTCCGGCCCGTACTTTGTGCACCCGCCCTTGAAAAGGTCGGGCCTTCCCCGGTGGTGAACCTCCGCCACCTGGTAAAGCAGCTTCATTATCCCGTCTATATCACCGGCTGACGCGTATCTGACCGTCACTTTTAAGTCACGCTCCTCTTTGCTTTTAAGGAATTATACCACTTAAAGGGCGCGAATGCAACAATCTTTTTTGCCGTCTTTAAAAGCTATTGACATAAGGGAGAAAAAGGCTATAATATAAGAGAGATTTTTTGAAACGAGGATTTTTTATGAGTGAATGTACGCACAATTGCGAAACCTGCTCTGCAAACTGTTCTTCGCGCCAAAGCGAAAGCATGCTTGAAGAGCAGAACTCGCTTTCCAACATTAAAAATGTTTACGCTGTGGTCAGCGGCAAGGGCGGCGTAGGCAAGACGCTTGTAACAACGCTTTTAGCCGTAAATATGAGAAGACGCGGCTACGAGGTGGGTGTTTTGGACGCAGACATAACCGGCCCCTCCGTGGCGCGTCCCTTCGGCACAAGCGCCGTTCGCGCCGAGGGCAGTGACGCCGGCATCTTCCCGGTTGTAAGCAAAACGGGGCTTAAGCTTATGTCGCTTAGCTACCTTCTTGAAAACGAAACAGATCCGGTCGTTTGGCGCGGCCCCATAATAGCCGGCACGGTCAAGCAGTTTTGGACGGACGTGGTTTGGGGAGACGTTGACTTTATGTTTGTGGACATGCCCCCCGGAACGGGCGACGTGCCGCTTACGGTTTTCCAGTCACTTCCCGTAAAGGGGATAGTGGTGGTTGCTTCCCCGCAGGAGCTTGTGTCCACAATAGTTGAAAAAGCCGTTAAGATGGCAAATCTTATGAATATACCCGTGCTCGGTCTGGTGGAAAATATGTCGTATTACGTCTGCGGAAACTGCGGAGAAAAGCATAAAATCTTCGGTGAAAGCCACATTGACGACACGGCAGAGCGCTACGGTATAGACAGCGTTTCAAAGCTGCCCATAGACGCAAAGCTTTCCGCAGCAAGCGACAAGGGCATGATAGAGCTTTACGAGGGCGACTGGCTTGACGCACTGACCGACAAGATTGAGGAGAACGGTAAAGCAAATGGGTAAATATGCCGAAGAGGCTTGCCGTCTGTTCCTTGACGGGGCGAACTGTTCGCAGGCGGTGACGGCAGCCTTTTCCGACGTTTTGAAGCTTGACAGGGGGCTTTGCTTAAGGCTTTCCTCCTGCTTCGGCGGCGGTATGGGAAGGCTGCGCGAGGTATGCGGTGCGGTAAGCGGGATGCTTATTGTCGCCGGTGCGCTTAAGGGCTATGCCGAGCACGACGACCAAAGGAAGGCGGAAACCTACAAGCTTGTTCAGGACATGGCGGCAAGGTTTAAGGAAAAGCACGGCTCTATTATATGCCGCGAGCTTTTGGGGCTTTCGCCGCAGGAAACGCCAAGCTACATACCGACAAAGAGGGACGAAAGCTTTTACAAAAAGCGTCCGTGCCTGAAATTTATAGAGACTGCGGCGCTTATCGCTGAAGAGCTTGCCGCAAGCGAGGAGGAAAAACGATGAGCCCTGCGGTTTTTGAAGCGATAATGCTTGTATGCTTCGGCCTCTCCTGGCCGATATCGGTGTATAAAAGCATCAAGTCAAGGTCTACAAAGGGGAAAAGCGTTGTCTTCCTTTTTGCGATTATTATCGGTTATCTTTCCGGCATAACCGGAAAGGTAGTCGGCCATGTCACAGGCGAGAAAGAGATAAACTTCGTGCTTGTACTGTACATAATAAACCTTTTGGTTGTAAGCACAGACGTGGTTCTTTACTTTATAAACCGCAAAAGAGAGAAAGCTGAAGAAGCAAAAAACAAGTAAAACTAAAAGCGCGGAAGGCAAAAAGTCTTCCGCGTCTTTTTATGACTAACCTTACAAAAGCTTTAAAAGCTTGCTTTCGTCGGCGTCGGGAAGAAGGTGCCGCAGGTGTGCTTCTATCCTCTCCCTCGACCTCGCAGGCGCGTTGGAATACCGCGACGTTGTAAAGTCGCTTCCCAAAATCGTCTCCGGGGTGGAGTACTTTGCAACGCCCCAGCCGTAAACCTTGCCGTGCCTGTCCTGCATATAAACAAAGTCGGAAACGGTTATGTAGGTCTGCATTTGAAGTCTGGTTATCACCGTTTCAAAGCCCTTAAGTCCGCCTTTGCAGTAGCCGCAGGCGCGCTTTAAATCCTTGGAAAGTATGTCGCCGGCGGAAACTACGTCGTACACGTCCTTGTCTTTAAGGGATGCAAGCCCGTCGTCAAAGCGGGCGTCAAAATCGTACCCGTCGCGCCGAAGGTTTACAAAATCCGGCACCCATTCCCTGCTTACAAAGCCCGCCTTACCGCCGAAAAACTTGCCGTATATGCATTCCCGGCTTCTTGCGGCAGGCCCCTTCCACTCCCACGGGCCGTCAGCGTCTGCTGCAAACCAAAGCTCCCGCGGGCAGCATTCCTCTACGGAAAAGCCGGGAATGGCATTTGCAAAGAAAGGCAGGAACCCCGCGTCATTAACAAGGTCAAGCAGATCCCGAACGCTTCTTATCTCTCTAAATCGCATACAAGTCCCTCCGTTCAATTGTAAATCGGCAGCTGTCCGTTCATATCCGCAACAAATGCTGCGGGCTTCGCGGTCATTTCAACCCAGGCCGGGCGAAAGCCGCTTTTTATGGCGTTCCGCACGGATTTGATGTTCGACCATGCAGCGCAGTAAAACGGCACCTTTCCGCATTCCAATATCTCAAGCGCCAAACGGCTTGTCAGCGCCGAGGCTATACCCCGTTTGCGGTATTCGGGCAGCACGTCAATTCCTATCTGCCACATACCGTCGCAATCTGCAGAGCAGGCCGCAAGGCCGACAAGCGCGTCTCCGTCGTAGGCTCCGACGCCCAAAACGTCCAGTTCTTTGCGCTTTTCGCAAAGTGCGTTGCTCCATTGCGGCGTGTACAGTGCCGAAAAGTCCTCCTTATGCAGCAGCTTCAATTTGCAGGGACATGGAAGAGGCTTCAGCACGCGAAGGTCGGGCAGGAAATATTCCGCCATGAAGCATATGCGCAGTCCCTCCTTTTGAAGTGCGTCGTTTAAGACATGCAGGTTCGGGGTTTCAAAACAGTGGTACGCCGGGAAACGGCCCATGTAATCGGCCACGACAGCGCGGTATTTTTCGTTTACGGAAGCTACGATATTCGCCCCGTAGGAGATAAGGCTGCAGTCAAAAGGCAGAGTCAAGTACTTCCTCGCGTGTGCGTTTTTCGCAGATTCGACAATGACGTTTTCCGTGCGCAGAAAATCCTCGGGATTACAGTTGGCGTCTGCTGCCGACTGCTTAAGCGCAATTTGCAAAATGCCCTCATTTGTGAAGCTCATATATCCTCCGTAAAATGGTTAAACATCGCCTTAACCTGCCCAATTTCGAAGGAAATAATCTCGTCAAAGCCGTATATTGTCATGATGTAACGCACAAAGCGGCTGCCGAGATAATAGCCGACGTCGCCGCGTCCGTTGTAGCTTACCCAGTCGCCGAAGTAGCGCTGCTTTGCAATCGGCAAGGTTTTTAAGTCTTCAGCAAAATCGCGCTTTATCCGCCTGCAGTGTTCGTCGCACCACTGCTTCCAGCCGTCTTTTTCCTGATGGAAGTAGTCGGGATCGCCCACTACAATTTGCTCGAAGCACATTGCCACGCCCTCCGTGAAGAGCTGCCAAAGCAAGGTGTCTTCGTCTCTGTCAAATTCGCGCTTCAATGTCCCGTACTGTTTTTGATATACATGCCCAAGCTCGTGGCACACAAGGCCGCGCATGTCGTCGACACTGCACCAGTTAAGCTCCGCTATTTTCTCCATGCCGAGCAGTATGGCCGTTCTGCCCCGATATTCCGTTACCCAGCCGGCGCCGTTGCAAAGGCCGAGATAAAAGACGACGGAAACGTCAAGGCTTTTGCCGAAGCGCTCGTATATAACGCTTTCCATGTTCTTCGTCACCTGCAGGAACGAGCGGTGTGCGGTTTCAATAAGGCTGCTTCTTTTAGGAACAAGATTCAAAACGGATAAATAATCTTCCTTTGAAAATCCACCCGTTTGAAGAACTTCCTTTACATCCGAAACGAGGATAGGCATAAGTCCCGGGAGTGCAGAGCCGATGTACTTTTCCCACCTTTCAAAGGAAAAGCCGTTGTCGCCGTAAGAGGTTAGTGCGGAAGAATATGTGTCGATTATGTCCATTAAAGCTCGCCTCCCTTTTTTGCCTTGCGTTTATTTGATTATAGCACACCGAAAAGCAATATTCAAGATGCTGCTGCAGCCGAACCGACAAAAAAGACCGCAGACAGTCACCGTTCGGTGTGTCTGCGGTTTCGTTATGATTTACACAGCTGTTTCCCCGTCGCCGTTGGTGACAGCTTGAAAATCGGAGCCCGTGCGATATACCTTGTAGTAAAACGGGTTGTTTTCAGCCCATGTCGGGTCGTCCTCCGCGTGCTTTAAGTAGCTGTCGTATGCGCTTATGTATCCGTCGTGCATCACGGCCTCTGCGTCCAGCCTTGCCTTTATGGCGTCCCCAATGTCGGAATAATGCCCAAGATTGTAGTGGACGCCCTGAAAGGTGATGCTTGCGCGGTATTTCCCGCTTTTGGTAAGAAACAGCCCGCGGAAGCCGTTTGCGTTTTTCTGACTGCCGTCATGAATACGCTTAAGTGTTTCGATGCATGTGTTGTCCTGATAATGCATGTGGTCGTGCATTTTTGCGCTTTGCTCTCTGCTTAGGCATCCGCAGCTTTGCGTGCGTCCGTGCACAAGGCTCATTGTGTCAACGTCAAGCTCCTTGCCGCAGTCGCACCGACAGTGCCAAAAGGTCCTTCGGGACGTGCCGTCTTTCTCTGCCGGGTGCAGTGCGATAAGACGACCGAACCGTTTGCCCGTGATGTCCTTTTTATTAAGTGGGCTTGCGTGCCGTTTGCACCCGCAGCTGCGGGCACGCCCGCTTTTCAGCTGCAAAGCAGGGACGGTGCATTCTTTCCCGCAGCTGCACAGGCAGACCCAACAGATGCGGTTTTGTTTGTTCTTTTCGGCAGGGCGAAGGACGGTAAGATCCCCGAACTGCCTCCCGGTCAAATCCTCCGGCTTAAGCTTAGAGGCATACTGCTTCGGAACACAGCCGCAGCTTTTAGCGTTTCCGCTTGTAAGGTCTACGCGTTTAAGCCGGATTTCTCCTCCGCAGTCACACTTGCAAGTCCACAAAATGCACCCGTTTTTACGTTCGCCCGAATCGCCTGTCACGGTAAGCTTTCCGAACCTTTGACCGATAAGGTCGGTCACCTGCTGTCCCCGCGGTTTTGCCGAACAGCCGCAGTCGGCCACAATGCCGCTTTGCAGGTGCGAGCGGATGGCGAGAACCTCGCCTCCGCAGTCGCATTTGCAGCGCCAAAGTATGCTGTGCCCCTGCCTTTTGCCGGAATCTTCCGCAACGGTCAGCATGCCGAAGCGCTTGCCGACCAAATCCTTTTTCCTGTATACTTCGCTCATAACGGCTGTGTTACGCGTTATCGCGCTTCCTGCACAGGCAAACTGCGCCGGAAGCAAGCAGGAGAACAGCGCCTACCGCGTAGAACGCTTCAAGCCCGAAGCCGCCGGTAAACGGCATTTCTATCGGCTTTGCGTTGTCGAAGAGCAGGAATACGTCGCTTTGCTCCTTTGTGACGGTACCGCTTACGCTGTTTTCATTGCGGTTCATTATGAGGTAGTTTCCGTCATCGCCGGGTTTGTCTTCCGAATTGTCCGCAACGTGTTCAAGGTTGTAAGAGCCGGTGTTTGTCTCCGCAACCGTGTATTCCGTACCGTAGGGGATGCCGTCTATGACTATACGCTGTCCCTGCATCAGCTCGAAAACAGCAGTCAGTGCGGTCACCTTGCCGCCGTCTTCGGTTTCTTTCCAGTACACGGTAAGCGTTTCGCTTGTCTCTTCCCCGTCTTCGGTCTTAGTGAATTTTGTCACCGTAAGGAAGGAAGCGCTTATTGCCTGATCCTTTTCGGCGGTAAGAGTTACGGTGAATTCAAACTTTTCCTCCACGCTCCAACGGTCGGCGTCGTGGATGTACTTCTCTACCGTCAGTAAGCCGCTTTGCATAAGGTCTGTAAAGTCTGCACGGTTCGGCGTTTGCCTCGGGTCCATGGTTCTGGGGTCTTCGCTTACCCTAAGGATAGTGCCGGATTTGGTGTAGCCGTCGTTGGACACACCCTCGCCTTCGTCCTTCACAACGGGGTACGTCTCGTCCTTCTCTTCGGTGACGGTGAACTGCGTACCCGCAATAAGGCCGTAGAAAACGACAGCTTCGTTTGCCTTGAGCTTGACGGTGTAGGTGTGTCCGTCCTTGCCTTCATCCGGGGTTATGTCTTTCAGACGGTAGGTCTTGTCTGTAAGATATTGCTCGTACCCGTCAAGCCTCGGCGCTTCCTTTGGCATTTTGTAGGTGTTTCCTTTGCCGTCCGTCCATTCCTCGGTGCTCTGCCAGGTGTCCTTGCTGCCCTTCCAGTAGTGGAGTGTGTCGTCCACGTCGACCATGGCGACACTGTCCGTTGGTGTAAAGGTGACGGTGAAGGTAAACTCCCTCGTAGAAGAGTCGACCTGCTTATTGTCATCATCAACCACTTTTTTAGTCAACACAAACAGCTCCGGGTCGACGGTGTTGGTGTAGTGGGTCTGCTCTGTAAAGTAATCGGTGTTTCCGAAGACGGAGTATATGCCGGTTTCGTCATTAAGGCTTCTGTCAGGCAGAGGGTCGGAATCCGGCTGCTCTATGTGGTTGACGTCTTTCAGGTTATGCCCCTGGGCAAGCTGTGCTTTTGTCAAATCCTCCGTAAAGCGATATGTAACGTCGTTGCCAAGTCCCGTAAGCAGAAGGCCTTCGCCGTTTTTAAGCGTAAACATGGCCGTGTTTGCAGCCAACTTTGCTGGCGTGTCGCTGCGTCTTTCGGCATTGAACAGGTCGGAGCGTTCTTCCGTTGGTATACTTTGATCGTAAAGCCCGGTCGCATCAAGCTTATACGTGTCCAAATGGCTGCAGGCCGTGAAGGTCTCGTTCTCGGAAGCAAGGTGCTCTGTCAGCTCTGCCTTATAGCCGAAATAAAGCGCCGCTGTCATATACTGGGTACGGCTGCTGAACGGCGAATAAACCGTAGACTCTACGCCTTCGCTGTCCGGGATAACCGTAGCAAGCACAAACTTGTCCAGTTTTTGATGCATAGCTGTTTCGCCGTGGTTAAAGTCGTGATCCCAGCGGGCTCCGCCGTTTTCCGCCTCTAAAGCCATAACGGCAATACCGCTGCCTGCGTCATCCGTAGAGCTTTCGGCTGCATGAACCTCGTTATACGGGATAAGCTCTGCCTGTGCAGACCAATACTCACGGCTGCCGGCGGGGCGTTCTTTGGTGGCCTCTTCAAACTTTTGCGCACTGTTATCGCCCTCGGGGAGCTGACCGGCATACTCCGGCGGGTAATATGCGGTGGTGCCGACGCCGTCAAGCTCCGTAGTACCGCCGTCATAGGTAGAGGCGAACAGATGATAAACCAGCTCGCTCGCATCCCCGGGCAGATACAGGTAGAAAAAGTCATCCGTAGAATGGTTGCACGGCTCTCCGGTGGACTGACCGTTCTCGTCAGCGTAGTAATAATTTGCAACGCCGTCGACAAACTCCTCTACAATCTGCGTGGGCTCTCCGCCGTCCGCGCGGCAGAACAGCGCGCGTTTGCCGGAGGTGTCGACAAGCAGCGACGAGTTGTCGGTAAGTATGTCAAGCGTTTCAACACGCCTCTGCCAGGTACGGGAGAAGGGGTTCCACTTAAGCCGCTGTGCAAAGCGCTCTCCCGACCAGCCCTGAACATACACCTGATAGTTGAAAAGCTCGTCGTCCTGTGCTGCAGTCAGCTTGTAACCGTCGGGCGCAGTAAGCGTCTTGGTCACAATCAGGTTGTCGTTTGCTATCTCCATACGCCCGTTGTTGCCGAGGAAGTTGTTGATAACCATACCTTCGCCGGCAGTTGAGGTTTCAGACAGGGTCGGAACGTAAAAGTTGTTTGCGGTGTGGGTTTTGTTGCCTGCGTAGAACTCCGTGCTGCCCTCCTCGATAGCAGTACTTCCGCCCTTGGGCTGAACGTTGTTGTACATGTCGCCCACGCGTATGCCGCCTGTTTTTGCCGAAACCGACCAGTCGAACATCTCGTCGAATTTTTCCTGCCTTTCGACTTCCGGCGTTTCCTTAAGCTCGGCAATCAGCGCAGCCATGTGCCGGTCTGCCTGCACGACGTTCTCCCAGTATTCGCAGTCAAGGTCGAGGTAGCTTTTAAAGCTTTCCGCCCCTGTGGCCGCGTCAGTAACGGTCACTCCCAATGTTTCGCTAAGACCGCATTTTTTCAGATACGCACGCAGGTCATCACCCGTAAGCGTCAGCTTTTCAAGCGTGGGACGGCCGCGGGTATTGTCGCCCGTGTCGGTGCGGGAATTGTACTCTATTTCAAGATTGCAGTTGCCGTTGATATCCGACCAGCAAAGCATATCGCCGTTGTTGATATTTTTCGAATGCAGCCCGGAGCCGAATGCAGAGCCCTTGCGGGCGATCATGCGGTTAATTTTGCGCACGGCGCGGGTGCCGGCGGCATCGTTGCCTTCAATGTCCTTGCCAACGCCTTCCGTCGGCAGATAATATTCAATGCAGAGGAAGAAATAGTCGTCGGACGAGAAGGAGTTGGAGCCTTCCTTATACTTGCCGCTTTCGTCGGAATCAACGTTTGAAAGCTGGTCTTTTGTATAGGTTATGATTGCGTCGGTAATGTCGGCAGGCAGTGGGTAGTAATACCCCTTGTCGTCCTTGATATACTGAATGCTGCTGCCTGCAACAAGCTGCTGTTTGCTGCCCAGCGCGGCTTTGAAGGCGGCTTCATCTTCATACGTACCGATGAACTCACCGCCGACCCAGTCAGCCGCAGACTGCGGCGTGCCGTCTACCGTCTCCCACGTGGTCCTGCTGTTGCCGGAGCCGTCCTTTTCAAAGGATTGGCCGTCTGCGCGATCCACCGGTGCGACATTGCCGCTTGCGTCCGTAACACGGTATGCGTGGGCGATCAAAGGCAGCGCCTTCTGGAAGAGGTAATAGCGGTTCTTAACGTCGGGCGAAAAGCTGACCGCAGCGTCGCCGCGGGTGCTGTAGCCGTAGCTGCTCTCGTCGCTGGTGTATCCGCGGTAAACGGTGTTGGAGTACCAGTTGGAAATAAAGGAGATGTTGCCGGTTTCCGGGTCGCTGTGAGAGGCAATGTATTCGCCCGAAATTTTCGCAACGTCAACGCCGGTCTGCCTCCCGCCCGAGTCGCGCAGTATGAGATCCTCAGTCAGCCCGACGGCGTAGAACAGCCTGATCGGGGTTGACTGCTTTTTGTTACCCAAATTGTCCTTGTAGGCGATGGGGCCGTCTGCGCCGAGGGTAATCTCGGCAAGCTGTGTCGGCACCGCCGCAACGGGTATGTTGATATAAAGCGAATCGTCGTAACCGCTTTCGTCCTCCGGCGTGATTGCGCCCGTCTGGTCGATAAAGTCGCCGGTATGCTCCGCCCAAACCCTTATATCCGACAGCCTGAAAACGCCGGGGTAGCCTTTATAACGGTCCATGCCTACGGGATAGGAGCCGTGTTCAGCGTAATAAGCGTCCCACTCGTCGACGAGATCCTGCGGCACTCCGTCGCCGTAAACGGGGTTGCGGCGCAGTCTGTTGCGCTCTGCCTGCGAATCCGCAAAGCGGTAGCAGGTGTAAACTGTGTTCCGGATCTGCTCCGGCACCTCGGTCGGCAGCATTTCGTCCGTGATGCCGGAAACGGGCACAAACTCCGCCAGGGTTTTGTAGTTGAACCGCAGAACCCAGCCCTCTGCCCACGCCTGCTTCGCAGACGTGCAGCCTTTGGGAAGACCGTTACTTTCATAGCTGTATACAGCGGTTTCCGCATCGCCTTTATACCAGCCGATCCTAAGAGGGTCACTATCGGGATTTCTCCCGGCGTCTTCGGGATAACCCGGCTTGCTCTTATTATTACGCATATAGGCGTTATTCCACTGATAGTCGTAAACGCCTGCACGAACAAGCCCGTGCATCTCCCCGAAGAAGAGCATGGACATGTCGAAGGAATTTTCGTTCGAACCGGTCACAGCGCCGTCAACCGTGATGACGCCGTGCTTAAGCTCCATATACTCACCCAGGGGGTCCTGATAAGTGACGGAGTCGCCAACGCCTGCGTCGTTGTCGCCCGAGACGGGAACGAATACGTTGCCGGTGATTTCAGAAAGTATCTGCTGAAACTTTGTTACCAACTCGCCCGAAGCAATGTCGAAAAAGCCGTTTGTGTATACGATGTTGCTTATAACGTCCGCATTTGACACGGGCACGTTGAACCGCTCGTCCTTATAGCCTTCTTCAAAGGAGAGCATATTTGCCACCGAGCCGCTTGCCGCCATCACGATTGACGTTTGACCGGTGCTTTTCCAATCTTCCCATGCTCTTAAGGCACGCTCAAAACCGGGAGTATACGTACCGGATTCAAGTTCGCCGCTAAACTCATCATTACTCCAACGATCGCTGCTGAACAGGTAATTCGCCGGGTCAAGCGACGGATATAGGCGCAGCCTGCCCCACTGAGGAACGTTTTTGGAATCGACACTCATGGTAAAGGTCAAAAGATCAGAACGGCTGTCCTTGGTGACGTGACCATCGTCCCAACCGGTTGTATAGTGGGTTTGGACGACAGACTTCATATAAGCGGCCGTCATGATAAGCTGTAAGATCGTGCCGCCGGTAGCAAACGGATCATTGTCGTTGCTGTAAAAAATACCCGCGTTATCCCAATACGGCATGGTATTTAACTTTCCCGTTCCATCTACAACTCCAATATTATAGAGAGAGGTTATTTTACATTCATCGTCAAACTGCCCGGGCAGATAGACATTATACCACTCGTCACCCACATTTTCTCCCAAACGATGGGAGAAGTCGGTGCTGTCCATTGTCCAGCCTAAAGACGGGTTGGTATGATCCGTTGCTGAATTATCGTGACGAAAGCCATTATCATAAGCCGAGCTGTGGACACCGTAGAATTTATTCCACTCGTCCATCTCGTTGAAGGCAAAGTTTGCGCCGCCGTCGGTCATAATAATTGCAGCGGGAATGCGGGCAACGGTAACGTCTTCACCGGTGGAAATCTTCGCGGTAAATGTGGTTTCCTTGGACTGCGCCAGCTGCGCATAGGCGAGGTAGACGCCGCCCTGCGTGTTTGTAAAATAGCCTACATATTCGTCAGCTGTAAGCTGCTTTTCATCTTTGGAAAACTCATGGTGATTCGCATCCGACTGATCGGGATAGCCGGGGTTTGCTTTTACAACTTCCGTATAGTCGATGTGGTCTTTCGCCGGATTTCTGGGGTTGCGGTTGTCGACATTGTTGCTGACTGTGTGGGTCAGGCGTTCGGCGAAGGTCGGATTGTCAAAATTCGAATACATTGCGTCGGCTTTGATTGTATAGCAGGCGTCGCGGTTATTAACCCACACCCAGCCTTCCGCATCATCAATTTTCAAATCGTCCAAATCATACAGAGTTTCCATGCCGCTGACGGTCAGATACGGAGCGTCACCCACACGCGCATAGTGTGCAAGCGGCATAAGCACCGCCGCGCCCGCGCCGTAAACGACAACCGAAACGCGGTTTTCCTTATTCTGCTTCATCAGCGAGTCAATGGTTGAGTTCACCGCGTCAAGCGTTTGCTGAATACGAGAGTTTTTGATGCGATCTGCCATGCTGCGCTCTTTCGCGGAATTATTCTTATAGTTGTCATCATTTATGGGGAAGCGGGTATCCTGCGCCATGGACGCAGACATATCAAGCGCAATTACCAGGTCTATGGGTGCAGGAGGATACTCGTTGACAACCTGCGAGCTGGTCAGCGCGGAGAACACCGTGCCAAAGTCGGAATTGAAGCTGACCTTGCCTTCATAACCGTCATAATTGTTTGTAAGGGCAATATCGCTGCCGTAGGCAAAGACGCTTTTGTCCGTCCAAACACGGCCGGCATAGCGACTGCCCCAGTCTTCGGAAAGCAGCTTGCCGACGTAAGAATTCATGGTTCCTGCGTCTGCAATGCGGTTAAGGGCATAGTTTGTATACTCCGCCGAGGATGACAGCGTCATTCCGTCAAAATTGCATATCATGGGCACAAGCATGCACACGCATAAAAGCAGAGAAAGAACCCTGCGGCAGTGATGCCCGACCGCACCAGCGCCTTTCCTTGCAAGCCTGCAGTGCTTAGAATTATGTAACATCCTCATTCAGATACCTCCTTAGAGCCCGTCTGTTTCAAATCGTCTGTATTATTAGACTTACGCTTTCTACTTGCTGTCTTCGCTCGACTGCGAACGAAAAATAAAGCAAAGCGTACGCCCACTTTCGCATAGTTTATAACTTTACGAGTGCAATTATATCACAGCAAATGCAGTTTTTCAATGGTTTCAGCGAAAAAATCAACGGCAATTTGGAGGAAATTTTTATATCTTTTCACCAAAAATGAGGCGAACGCCTTTTAAAAACTCAAAATCGGCACTTCTTTTCATTAAACAGCCGTCAATTCCGCCGTCAGTAAAAAAGCCGAAAAACAGTTTAATTTGCAGCCCTTTCTGACATCTTGCAGGCGTTTTTTCAATGCTTTAATTTCGCCGTCAAACAAATCGTCATAACTGCCGACATTTTCCGTAAAGCCCGCCAACCGGCGGGCTTTTTTCGTCTTTGTCATAGAGTTATAAACTCTGCGAAAATGGAGCCGCAATTTTTAAATATTGCGGCTTTTTGCTTTTTATGACAAAAAAAGGAATGCACCCCAAAAGCAAAGCTTAGAGGTGCATTTCAAAAGACCGGTGTAATTTAAAGCAATTTACGCGATTGCCTTAAATGCTTCGTCAAGGGCTGCTATCAAATCCTTTACGTTTTCCGTGCCTATTGACAGGCGGATGGTGTTAGGCTTGATGCCCTGATCCAGCAGCTCTTCTTCCGTAAGCTGCGAATGGGTGGTGCTTGCAGGGTGGATTACCAGCGACTTTACGTCGGCAACGTTGGCAAGAAGCGAGAAGATTGCAAGGTTATCGATAAACTTCCGGGCAGTCGCCGCGTCGCCCTTGACCTCAAACGTAAAGATTGAACCGGCCCCGTTCGGGAAGTACTTCTTGTACAGCTTGTGGCTGGGCTCGCTTTCAAGCGAGGGGTGATGCACCGCTTCCACCTGCGGGTGACCGTTCAGATACTCCACTATCTTAAGCGCGTTTGACACATGGCGCTCTACGCGCAGAGATAGGGTCTCCAGCCCCTGCAGGAACAGAAACGCGTGGAAGGGCGAAAGCGTTGATCCCGTATCGCGCAGCAAAATTGCGCGGATGTAGGTGACAAATGCCGCGGGACCGACAGCATCGGCAAAGGAAATGCCGTGATAGCTGGGGTTTGCCTCGGAAATCCACGGGTATTTGCCGGAAGGCTTCCAGTCGAAATTGCCGCTGTCCACTATAACGCCGCCTATGGCGGTGCCGTGACCGCCTATAAACTTCGTTGCGGAGTGAACGACGATGTCCGCGCCGTATTCAATCGGGCGAATGAGATACGGGGTCGCAAAGGTAGAGTCGATAACCAGCGGTATGCCGTGCCTGTGCGCTATCGCTGCGACTGCCTCAATGTCTATGATATTAGAATTGGGGTTTCCGAGCGTTTCGATGAAGATGGCCTTTGTGTTGTCCTTTATAGCCGCCTCAAAGGCGCCTTCCTCATCGGGGTCGACAAAGGTCGTGGTGACGCCCGAAGACAGCGGAAGCGTGTGCGCCAGCAGATTGTAGGTGCCGCCGTAAATGGTCTTGGAGGCGACGATGTGCTCGCCGCTTCTTGCCAGCGCGCTTACGGTGTAGTTTATCGCCGCTGCGCCGGATGCAGTTGCCAACGCCGCGACGCCGCCTTCAAGCGAGGCAATGCGCTGCTCGAAAACGTCCTGCGTCGGGTTGGTCAGTCTGCCGTAGATATTGCCCGCGTCTCTCAGGCCGAACCTGTCGGCCGCGTGCTTCGAATTGTGGAACACAAACGAGGTCGATGCGTAAATCGGCACCGCTCTTGCGTCCGTTGCGGGGTCGGCCTGCTCCTGGCCTATATGCAGCTGCTTTGTTTCAAAGCTCCAGTTTTTGGGGTCGCGAATGTCAGACATTGTATTATCCTCCTGTCGTCGTCTACTCTGCAAACATGGGGGTGGAGAGGTACCGCTCACCTGTGTCGGGCAGCAGGGCGACAATTAGCTTGCCCTTGTTCTCCGAACGTTTTGCAAGCTCGGTCGCCGCAAAGACGGCAGCGCCGGAAGAAATGCCTACAAGCAGGCCTTCCTTGCGCGCCAAGGTGCGCCCGGTTTCAAAAGCGTCCTCGTTTTCCACGGCTATTATCTCGTCGTAAACGGAGGTGTTAAGCGTTTCGGGCACGAAGCCTGCGCCGATGCCCTGTATCTTGTGCGGGCCGGCCGTCCCTTTTGACAGCACGGGCGAGCCTGCAGGTTCAACGGCGACGACCTTCACGTTCGGGTTTTTAGACTTCAGGTATTCACCTACCCCCGTCACGGTTCCGCCGGTGCCGACGCCTGCGACGAATATGTCCACTTCTCCGTCGGTGTCCTCCCAGATCTCCGGGCCGGTGGTTTTGCGGTGAATCTCCGGGTTTGCGGGGTTGGTGAACTGGCTTGGAATAAAGCTGTGCGGGGTTGCATCCGCAAGCTCTTTAGCCTTGGCTATGGCGCCTTTCATGCCCAAAGAGCCATCTGTAAGCACCAGTTCTGCACCGTAGGCTTTAAGCAGGTTGCGGCGTTCAACGCTCATTGTTTCGGGCATGGTGAGTATGATTTTGTACCCTCTCGCAGCCGCAACGGCCGAAAGACCTATGCCGGTGTTGCCGCTGGTGGGCTCTATTATAACAGAATCCGGCTTTAAAAGCCCCCTTGCCTCCGCATCGTCGATCATCGCCTTCGCTATCCTGTCCTTAACGCTGCCTGCGGGATTGAAATACTCCAGCTTGCCGTAAATATCAGCGCCAAGCTTTTTTTCTTTTATATAGTTTGTAAGCTTTAACAGCGGCGTTCCGCCTATAAGGTCGGTTATCTTGTCGTATGTTCTCATAATGCTTAGTTCCTTTCGATTATTTGATTTGTTTTTACAATAGCTGTTATGCACTGCCTAACGGCAACATCGACGGTTTTCATACGGCATTATCAAGGCGTTTTTCCTCCAAAGTTGTTTATTTGCCTATCAGCATTGTAGGCATTATATCACAACGCTTTTCCTTTGTCAAGCCCTATTCGCAAAAACTTTTATTTTAAAGGTTTTTTGACTTCCCTATTGACAAAACGCGGGCAGTCAAGTATAATAACATATCACAAAGGCAGGCTTTGTTTACTTGAAATTACGGCTTTGTGAAAGGATACGAAAGGTGAACGCGTCATGAATAAAAAAGCCATTATTGCCATGAGCGGAGGCGTGGATTCCGGCGTGGCGGCATATCTCACGAAGAAGCGTGGCTTTGAATGCATCGGGGCGACCATGAAGCTTTATCACAACGAGGACATCGGTCTGTCACGGGAGCGTACCTGCTGTTCGCTGGAGGACGTCGAGGACGCCAAAAGCGTTGCCTATAAAATAGGGATACCGCATTATGTGTTCAACTTTTCCGACCTGTTTCGGGAAAAGGTGATGGATCGCTTTGTAGCCGCTTATGAAAACGGCGCGACGCCTAACCCTTGCATTGACTGCAACCGATTTCTGAAATTCGATAAGCTCTACCGTCGGGCAAGAGAACTGGACTGCGATTATGTGGTGACCGGACATTACGCCCGCATTGAGAAGAATGGGGCAAGCGGGCGGTACCTTTTAAAAAAGGCGGTTGATACCGCAAAGGATCAAAGCTATGTCCTCTATGCCATGACGCAGGAGCAGCTCTCTCACACCCTCTTTCCGTTGGGGGAATACCGCAAGGCTCAGGTGCGGGAAATCGCCGCGCAGCAGGCCTTCCAAAATGCGAAAAAGCATGACAGTCAGGACATCTGTTTTGTCCCGAACGGCAGATATGCCGAATTCATCGAAGGATATACAGGAAAGCGCTATCCTCCCGGGGATTTTGTGGACGAGGACGGTCATGTTCTCGGACGGCACGGAGGCGTCATCCGCTATACCGTCGGTCAGCGACGGGGGCTTGGTGTTTCGGCCGCCGCTCCACTCTATGTAACGAAGATCGACCCTGCAAAGAACACTGTCACCCTCGGTGGAAGTGACGCGCTTTATTCCCGCTCTCTTATCGCGGCCGACCTCAATCTGATTGCTGTCGAACAAATAGAACGCCCCATGAGAGTCAAAGCAAAGATCCGTTACCGCCAGAGCGAACAGTGGGCGACGGTCACACAGATCGACACGGACACGGCGGGGGTGCTTTTTGACGAGCCGCAGCGGGCGATCACAAAAGGACAGGCTGTCGTTTTCTATGACGGCGACGTTGTCGTCGGCGGAGGAACGATACAATAAAATAAAATGCTCATAAAAAGGAGTCAAGCATTATGGAAAACAACAGATTTGAACTGAACAAAAATTTGGCGCAGATGCTAAAGGGCGGCGTGATCATGGACGTTACCACGCCCGAACAGGCAAAAATCGCCGAGGCGGCGGGCGCCTGCGCCGTCATGGCGCTGGAGCGCATTCCCGCCGATATCCGGGCAGCGGGCGGCGTGTCCCGCATGAGCGACCCGAAGATGATCAAGGGCATTCAAAACGCCGTCTCTATTCCCGTTATGGCCAAGTGCCGAATAGGACATTTTGCCGAGGCGCAGATTCTGCAGGCCATTGAGATCGACTACATCGACGAAAGCGAGGTACTCTCTCCCGCCGACGACAAGTACCACATTGACAAAACTAAATTTGACGTTCCCTTTGTCTGCGGCGCGAAGGATTTGGGCGAGGCGCTTCGCCGTATCAATGAAGGCGCTTCCATGATTCGCACCAAGGGCGAGCCCGGCACGGGCGACGTGGTACAGGCGGTGCGGCACATGCGCCTGATGCAGGCGGAAATTCGGCGTATCGCTTCCATGGCCGAGGACGAATTATTTGACGCTGCGAAAGAGCTTCAAGTTCCCTATGAGTTAGTTCGGTATGTTCACGAAAACAAAAAACTGCCGGTGGTGAATTTCGCCGCGGGCGGCGTTGCGACCCCTGCCGACGCCGCGCTGATGATGCAGTTGGGCGCGGAGGGCGTGTTCGTCGGTTCGGGTATTTTTAAGTCCGGCAATCCCGAAAAGAGAGCGGCGGCTATCGTCAAGGCGGTTACAAACTATAACGACGCAAAAATGCTGGCTGAGCTTTCTGAGGATCTGGGCGAAGCCATGGTCGGCATAAACGAGCAGGAGATCGAGCTTTTGATGGCGGAACGGGGAAAATAACATGAATATCGGCATTTTGGCCGTGCAGGGCGCGTTTATCGAGCATGATCGGATGCTCTCCCGCCTTGGGGCCTCCTGCTTTGAAATACGGCAAAAAAGTGACCTGTCCCGACCGATGGACGGCCTTATCCTTCCCGGCGGAGAAAGCACCGTACAGGGCAAGCTGCTGCGCGACCTCGGGCTGTTCGCGCCTCTCAAAGAGAAAATTGAGGCGGGACTGCCCGTGTTCGGTACCTGCGCGGGACTGCTGCTGCTCGCAAAGAAAATAGAAAATGACGAACGCCGGCACTTTGCGACAATGGACATTACGGCAATGCGCAATGCCTACGGACGGCAGCTGGGCAGCTTTTCCGCCGAGGCGGAATTCGACGGACTCGGCAGTATACCCATGACCTTTATTCGCGCGCCGTATATCGAGAGCGTCGGAAAAAATGTGCAGGTGCTGTCGGTCGTGGAAGGCCATATCGTTGCTGCAAAGCAAAAAAGCCAGCTCGTCACTGCGTTCCACCCGGAGCTTTTGGAAGACACGCGGGTGCATCGGTATTTTCTCGATATGATCCGTACCGCAGTGTGAACAAAACGCCGAAAGAAGCAAATGAAGGCGAGGTGTAAGCAATGGTGATTTCAAAGGAACAGGCCGAACGGTACGCTCGCCACTTTGTCTTAAAGGAAATCGGCGTGTCCGGACAAAAGCGTCTTTTACAGTCGAGCGTTTTGGTGATCGGCGCGGGCGCTTTGGGATCGAGTGCGCTGTTCTACTTAGCGTCGGCGGGCGTCGGTGTGATCGGAATTTGCGATGGAGACCTTGTGGAGCTTACCAATCTCAGCCGTCAGATCATCCACAGGCAGGCGGATATCGGAACTTTCAAAACAGAATCGGCAAAGAAAGCGCTTGCCGCTCTCAATCCGGACGTCACGATACAGACTATTCCGAAAAGGGTAACGCCGGATAACGTCGAATCCGTGATTGCTCCCTATGATTTCATCTTGGATTGCACCGACCGATTTGAAACAAAGTTTCTAATAAACGACGCCTGTGTGCTTAGGGAGAAGCCCTATTCTCACGCGGGTGCGGTGCGTTTTGAAGGGCAGGCAATGACCTATGTGCCGGGACGCGGCGGGTGCCTGCGCTGTGTGCTAGGCGGCGTTCCGGAAAATGCCGCCAGCTGCGCCGAGGCCGGAGTTCTCGGTACGATCCCCGGAATACTGGGCTGTGTGCAGGCGACCGAAGCGATAAAATTCCTGCTGGGAGCCGGAGAACTGCTCACCGGGCGGGTGTTCTCCATCGACGGCCTTACCATGCGTACCCGGACGATCCGGTTCGGTGCGGCGAGGGAGGATTGCCCGGTCTGCGGCAGAGGACGAGCTTCCTTTTCCCTTTCCGAACACCGCGCCGAATACGAACCGGCGAGCTGCGGATGTTCTGTGCCGGAAGGAAGTGACGTTCCTTTATGATGCGAGAGCTGGACATCCTTGAATACTTGAAAGACCGTGAGGACGATGATATCCTCGTCGATCTTCGCAGCGAAACCGTGTATGCTTTCGGAACCGTTCCGGGGGCTATCAATATTCCGGTGGAACGGGTCGGAGAGCTTTACGGGCTGCCGAGTGACAAACCGATTTATCTTTTCTGTCAGGTGGGTGAGATAAGCGGTCAGTTTGCCGAGCTGCTTTCCGACGCAGGGTATAACGCCTGTAATTTGACAGGCGGTTATCGCGAATATTTCAAACACAATCTAAAGGTCGGAGAAGAAAACGGAATTTATCCTGAAAGGCGGGTTGACCCTTGAAGATTTTAATCAAAGATACGACGCGAAAAGAACGGGAAGAAATCATCCGCCGATCGCTGGACTGCGGTGGAGGCGGCTGTGAAAACTGTTCCTCCTGCTGCCTCGGCGGCGGAGACCCCTACGAAATGTACCAAGACTACATTGACGGAAAAAAGGAAATCTCCGAGATCAATGCGGAATACCGTGCAAAGTATCTGCACGGTTAAAGTGACCGAAAATTCAAGGGACCAAAAGATACTATGTTGAACCAATTTTCAAGAACCGAACTATTATTTGGAAAAGAAGCGATGGAGCGGCTGGCCTCCTCCCGCGTTGCCGTATTTGGAATCGGCGGCGTCGGCGGATATACCGTGGAGGCTCTTGTCCGCTCCGGGATCGGTGCAATCGATCTCATTGACGACGATAAGGTATGCCTGACCAATCTTAACAGGCAGCTTCACGCAACAAGAAAAACCGTCGGACAATACAAAGCGGATGTGGCGGCTGAAAGGATTCACGAAATCAATCCCGATGTTAAGGTTACGATTCATAAAACCTTTTACACGCCCGAAACGGCGAATGGGTTCGATTTTTCCGAATATGACTACATTGTAGATGCCATCGATACCGTAACGGGAAAAATTGCTCTCGCAGTCAATGCGGACAGCACGGGAACACCGATCATAAGCTCCATGGGCGCGGGAAACAAACTCGATCCGACAGCCTTTGAGGTAGCGGATGTTTACAGCACTTCCGTTTGCCCTCTTGCAAAAGTCATGCGTTACGAACTGAGACGTCGCGGAATTAAGAAACTAAAAGTCGTTTATTCCAAGGAACCGCCTCTGACACCGATTGACGATATGGCAATCAGCTGCCG
>CANRAV010000003.1 GCA_947628695.1 uncultured Clostridia bacterium | reverse complement strand
GGAAGTTAAGCTCACTCGTGCTCACAATACTCGGCTGGTGACGGCCCGGTAAGATAGGTAGTGGCTGACACAAATGTTTTCGACACAGAGGCAACTCTGTGTCGGAAGTATTTGGGCCTTTAGCTCAGTTGGTTAGAGCAACCGGCTCATAACCGGTCGGTCCGGGGTTCGAGTCCCTGAAGGCCCACCAAAGTCGGTTACGGCAAATGCGCTACTGGCATCAGGAGCGCATTTTTTCTTTAAATACGAGCGTTTTAATTTTTCGCGCTGCATCTCTCCAGATGTTTATTAAAACGGCTTGACGTTTTAATAAAAGGCCTTTGCCTTCAAACTTAATATCACATAGGGGTATAGCTCAGTTGGTAGAGCGGCGGTCTCCAAAACCGCGTGCCGAGGGTTCAAGTCCTTCTGCCCCTGCCAAAACCGGCAAGGCTTATGTCTTGCCGGTTCTAACTTATTCATGGCAAAAATACACGGAAAGGAGGTTATAGCGGATGCCTAAAATGTCTTCATCTTATTCAGATTTGGCTTGGTTTTTGCTAAATCCGATTTTCTGGATCCCTGCAATTGCAATAGCCGTTGTATTGATAAAGAGGAAAAAAGCGGAAAAGGAGTATAAAGGCGGCTCTTACTATCAAATTACAAAATTGCCGTACAAATCTGTAAGACGCAACATCGGGCGCTTTGGGGAATATTTGATATATCAATACCTTAAATTTTTTGAGGCAAACGGTGCAAAATTCCTTTTTAACGTATATATTCCAAAGAAAAACGGCGAGACTTCCGAAATAGACGTCCTGATGATTTGCGCCAAAGGGATTTTTGTGTTTGAAAGCAAGAATTACAGCGGCTGGATTTTTGGCAGCGAATCAAACCGATATTGGTATCAAACCTTACCAAGTCGTAGTGGATGGTGCAACGAAAAGTCGTTTTACAACCCGATTATGCAAAATCGTTCTCATATAAAACACCTTAAAGCCTTCCTCGGTGAACAACTTCCCATGTGGTCTATTATAGCCTTTTCGGACAGATGTACTTTGAAAGACGTTGAGGTGACAAGTGAAGATGTTTATGTCATAAACCGATGCAATGCAGCTTATGTCATAAATTCTATTTGCAGCAGATATTCGCAAGACTTGTTAAGCGCCGATGATATAATAAAGGTTTATGATAAGCTTTACGTATATACGCAGGTCGATGACGCCGTCAAAGCCAAACACATTTCTGACATAAAAATGAACATTGAAAGGCCAACTGCAGCACCAAAGGCCTCAGCTGACAAATTAGTTCATACAGGCGTTGATAATATTTCAGCTGTTTCTCACTTTGAAACGGAAAATCCGGAGCCGCAGTTTGCGGAAGAAGGGACGAAAGAGCCTGAACACAATCAAAATGCAGATAGCTCCGAACGGCAAACATTAAAATGCCCACGCTGCGGCGGAGAATTGATTTTGCGAACTGCCACCAGAGGAGTAAATGCGGGGAAGCAATTTTATGGGTGCTCAAATTATCCGAAATGCAGGTATATCGGGAACATATCAACCGGCTCCGAACAAACTGAAAATTGAAAAGCCGTGCAGCTGTTTGACTGCACGGCTTTTTGCGTTTGTTCCGAGGCCTGCGTCGTTGAGAACAAGCCAACCGCAAGCTTTCACAAACGGCCCAAATTCGCCCGCTTTCTTTCCTTCTCCCTCTCCTGTGGGAAATCCGCCCACGGAGCGACACGTTGGCGTACCCGCCCTTGTTTTTCTCTTCCTGTATCATAAAAGGACAGCAGGCCGAATCAACCCCTGATTCGGCCCGCTGTTTTTCTTTGTTTATGGGGGCTCAATTCGTGGCTGCTTGAAAATGTATCCGAAAAGAATCCGACCGGACATACACGCGTCGCACCGGACTTGATACCGAGAATTACGCAGAGAAATCAAAATGCATTCTCGGCACCGTTCACGCCATTGCAGATCAGCTTTGTCGTCAGCGCAATAATATCTTCCAGCGGGATCTTCTTCCCGTCGGCGATCCATTGCTTGTAGATTTCAATGGTGCTTTGGGAAACGAAGGTCATGATGACATTTTGAACATACGGATCGACGTGTTTCTCCTTGCCGTCGGCGCCCCAGGTTTGCGACATGATCTCGTTTGTAATACGACGGCTGATGTAGTGATAGCTGCCGCTGCACATCAGTCTTTCGTGAAGCCTCCCTGCACCTTCGCTTGTGAGAAAGAACTCCCGCGTAATTTTATCCATATCGCGGGGGCGTTCAAGGTCAATGGTGCGCTCAATGAAATTCTTTGCCATCTCGTTTTGCAGCTCCCGCAAAAGGTCGTCCAGTGAATTGTAATGCAGATAGAAAGTCTTGCGGTTGATTCTTGCCCGCTCTGTCAGCTCCTTTATGGAAATCTGCTCATAATCCATCTCACAGATCATTTTCTCAAAGGCCTTACGGATTGCTTCTTTGGTGCGGATCACACGCAAATCTTCTTTTCCCGTGTCGTTCATAACAACATCTCCTGCCTGCATTATACACCGTCCGTGTGGAAAAATCAACCCGTGTGTAGTATGCCGCATTTCAGCGGAAAGTGCGGCGTAAACCTCTTTTGAAGCGGAGCTGTTGTTGTACGTTTCAAGAAAAAATATATAATGGACTTGTGAGCAATAAGAAAAGGAGGAAATGAAAATGGCAAAGACATTGATTGCGTACTTTTCCCACGCGGGGCAGAATTACTCCCACGGAGGCATCCGAAATCTGCCTGTGGGAAATACGGAGGTTGTTGCTAAAAAGCTGCACGCTATGCTGGGAGGCGACCTGTTTTATATTGACACAGTGCAGAAATATCCCGACGACCACATGAAGAAAATCGAGATCGCCAAACGGGAATATGAACAGAACGCCCGCCCGGAGCTGACGGCGCGGGTGAAAAACATGGACGAATACGACACCGTCATCCTTGCGTTTCCCAACTGGTGGGCGACCATGCCCATGGCGGTGTTCACGTTCCTGGAGAGCTACGACTTTTCCGGCAAGACCGTCTGCCCGCTTGTCACCCACGGCGGCAGCGGCTTTTCGGGTTCTCTGCGGGACATCGCACGGCTCTGCCCCAACGCGAAAATGACAGAGGGGCTTGCTGTAAACGGCGACAACGCCGCGACCTGCGATAAAGACCTTGAAAAATGGGTAAAGAAAATCGGCTTAAAATAGGAGGAAAAAACATGGATCAGACATATCTTACACTCAACAACGGAGCAAAGATTCCGCAGTTCGGCATGGGTGTTTTCATGGTGCCGGAGGGAGAAGAAACCAAACAGGCGTGTCTTTCGGCGCTCCGCATGGGCTATCGCCACATTGATACCGCCCACGCTTATCAGAACGAGCGCAGCGTCGGCGCGGCTGTCCGGGAGAGCGGTATTCCCCGCGAGGAAATTTGGGTCACTTCCAAGCTCTGGCCATCCGAGTACGGCGAGGGAAAAACCATGGCGGGTATCGACAAAATGCTCTCCCGCCTGAATATCGGTTATATAGATCTGCTCTTATTGCACCAGCAGGTTGGCGATTACATGGGCGCGTGGCGCGACATGGAGAAGGCCGTCGCACAGGGAAAGGTGCGCTCCATCGGTCTTTCCAACTTTGAATCCGAGCGTCTGGAGGAGGTCTGCGAAGCGGCGTCCATCAAGCCCGCCGCGCTGCAGGTCGAGTGCCATCCCTACTATCAGCAAAACGAGCTGAAAAAGCGTATCGCAAAATACGGCACGGTCATCGAAAGCTGGTATCCCATCGGCCACGGCGACGCGGGGTTGATAAACGAGCCGGTCTTTACCGAACTTGCGAAGAAATATGGCAAGACCAATGTGCAGGTCATTCTCCGCTGGCACATTCAGGAGGGCAACGTGATCTTCCCGAAGTCTGTAAACCCGCAGCATATACGGGATAACTTTGACATCTTCGATTTTGCCCTGACCGCAGAGGAGATGGGAAAAATCGCCTCTCTTGGCTGCGGCATCCGGCCGGTGCTGCATAAAGCCTGACCGTTCGCAGAGATGGGCACAGCGAAAAATAGCAACAGCCGCTTGCGTTGGGGATCCTCGCGGCCGGATAGTCGGTGCGTTCAGTTAAGTAAGTTTATCTTAAAAAGCAATTTTCAAATCGTAGTTTTTAAGAAAACTTGACAATACTTGATATATTTGGTATAATAATTAACATCAAAATGTTTTATGCTGCATTGCATGAACGGAGGATTAGAAAATGAAAAAAGCCATCGCAATTCTTTTGCTTTGCACGGTGATGCTTATGGCTTCATCTTGCGTAATGAATTCAACTGGCGGCAATCAGTCGAACACAACAAGCGGCGCTTCAAAAGAGGAAGCCAAAGAACCGGGCTTTAATACTGTCGTAAAATTTGACGACTTCGAGATCACCCTAAGCGACAGTATAAAGTTTGTTAAGATTGACAATAGCTTTTCCGACAAAGACGGAACAGATGTGGTCGAAGTACCCGCCACAATCAAAAACGTCGGGGACAAGACGGCAGGACTTAATATTTTCTACTATAAATTCTTCGGGCCGAAAGGGACGCAGCTTGACAATGTGTCCACGTATTTTGGCAACGACCATTTCGGCGCGGGCGAAATCAGGCCGGGCGGAGTGCAGGAAACATATTTCCACTTCCCGTATGAAGGCGACGGCGACTACTATATGCAGCTTTCCGCGCTTATAGGAAAAGATATTGAAATCAGGCTTCCCATCACAAAGGCGAACGCGGGAACGGACGAGCAAATGAGCACCTCGAAAACAGATGATCAAACAAGCACAACAAGCAGCGCCGTTTCAAGTGAGGAGTCCGAAGAACCGGGCTTTAATACAGCAGTGCAATTTGACGGCTTTGAGATTACACTAAGCGACAGTATAAAGTTTGTCAAGATTGACAACGAATTTTCCGACAAGAACGGTGCAGATGTTGTCGAAGTACCGGCGACAATTAAGAACATAGGCGACGAAACGGCAGCACTTAATGTTTTCTACTATAAATTTTTCGGGCCGAAAGGGACGCAGCTTGATAATGTGTCGGCATATTTTCACAACGACCATTTAAGCGCGGGAGAAATCAGACCCGGCAGCGAGCAGGAAACCTATTTCCATTTCCCGTATGAAGGCGACGGCGACTACTATATGAAGCTTTCCACGTTTGTAGACGAAGATATTGAAATCAGACTTCCCATCGCAAAGGCAAATTAAGCGCTGCAGCAGCGCAGATTTAAACGGCACCGGAATTTTAAAATAAGAGAGGAGCAGTAAAAATGTTTCGTGTAAAACCGCAAAGGATCACGGTGAAGGCCGTAACGGCCGTATTGCTTTCCTTTTTGTTCCTTCTGTCCGCACTTGCGCACCCCGTACCGCTGAAGGCAGGGGCGGAGGCGGAAGAGGAGTGGTTTCTGTCATACCCCTCCGAGGCGGTTTTCGACAGCTTGTGGGTGGGGGATTCCGTTTGCTTTGAATCGCAAATATACTACTTGTGGGAGGACAAAAAGCTGCCCGAAGGCAATACCATGACGGTATTAAGCGGAGACTGCGTTGAAATCGGCAATTTCCAGTATATTGAAATGTGCGGCAATTGTCTTTGCTTTACAAAGCCCGGAAAGGCGCAGGTGAAGATTAAGGAAACCAACGCGGAAACCGGCGAATCGAGGGAGAAGACGTTTTCCTTCACGGTTACCGAAAGGCCTGCCGACAAGCCGCTTACCTTGGTATACGGCGACACCGTTGGGGAAGTGAAGCTGAAGCTTGGTCAGCGCGCTGTCGACGCTGCTCCGTTTAAAGAAGTGTATGACGGTCAAGACAATTTCGAAAAGTCTTCTTACGAATACGTCGGCGTAGAATTTAAAAACGCAGGCTACGGCTTTTATCCTGCGGGCGAAATCGGCGGATATACATACGAAAACGGGAGGAATATGGACGGCCGGCTTTTGGATTTTTCCCCCGCATACGGCGGTGCCATCCCTTGCAGCTGGGTCGGAGACGACCGCACAGCCTATTTAAGTTCTACGGATTGGATGCATTTCGCCGATCGGTTGGAATACGGATACGCCATAAAGCCCGGCACAACTTCTCTCGACATCTTGTTTAGTGATCTCGGCGGCGTAATAAATATGGGTCACTTCGGCGACATAACCGTTGAGGAACCTGTTATCACCTCCGACGCGCCTGTCACCGCAAAAGCGGGCAGTACCGTCCGCTTGAATACCGCCTTGACCAACACGGCGCTTCAAAACATGAAGACTGCCGAATATGAAGACGAAGACAATTATTATTACTATGAATTCTACGAAGAATACGAATACAATTGGTATGAACGCGGGTATAATCCGGTCGCGTACAAGCCGTCCGTAACGGTGATTGAGGGGAGTGACTGCGTAGCGCAAAGCGAGCAGGATTATACAAACACGCTTTCCTCCTCTGAGACGCTTACGTTTATAAAGCCCGGAACGGTCAAACTGAAAATAACCTACACGCAGTTTGCAACGTCGTCAAGCCTTTTGTATTATTACGATTGGGAAAGCGAACAACTCATAGACAACGATTTGCGTTACAACCCCGAGAAGATAATCACCATTCAAGTGACGGACGCCAACGGCAACCCCAAAGGCGACGCCAACGGAGACGGCAAAGTCAACAACATGGACGCGTCCTCGGTACTAAAATACGACGCTGGCATCGGAACATTTACGGATGCGCAGTTCGCGCTCCTCGATATAAACGGGGACGGCGCTGTAAACAACATTGACTCCGCACGAATCCTTCAGTTCGACGCCGGGGTTATCGACGTGCTTTGAGCTTTTTCAGCCAAAGGGTCACAACCTTTGAAATACCGGTTGGCAGCGCAGGCCATGCTCCTGCGCTGCCGATCTTTTTGCACGTATTAAATGCCGAAAAAAACGAAAAATTTTCGCCATTCCCCCCAATGACGGCACATTTTGCGGCACTTTATAAACGGAAGGCAGGTGAAGGCTTACGGAAGTGGACAGAATTAAGGACTACGCGGAGAGGGTTTACGGCTTCGCCGTCCGTCACACCTACTCCCGCGAGGAGGCTGACGAGCTTTCGCAGGAGATATTGCTTACGGCAGTTCGCGAGCTGCCGAAGCTTAAGGACGAGGGCAGGTTCGAGCCCTGGCTTTGGGGTGTTGCAAGGAACGTCACGCGCGCTTTCCGCCGCGCTGCCGGGAAGAAACGCGCCGTCTACCTGTACGACGTCCCGGAAGAGGCGCTTGCGGAAGACGGCGAAGATGGTGACGGCGAGGTTTACGGGTTCCTCCGCGCAAAGGTGGCGTATCTTCCCAAAATCTACCGCGACGTCATAATCCTTCACTATTACGACGGCCTTTCAACAAGAGCCATCTCCGAAAAGCTGCACATCCCGGAGGGGACCGTCACCTGGCGGCTTGCGGAGGCCCGCAAAAAAATAAAAGGGGGATTTAAAAGCATGAACGAAACGGCACTGCGGCCGGTACACTTAAGCTTAAGCCTTTACGGAAGCTGCAATTACGACGGAAAGCTTCGGCCCTTTCCGACCGCCTTCTTTGACGACGCGCTGTCGCAGAACATCTTATGCTGCTCCTACGAAAAACCGCGAACCGTCGGGGAGCTGGCGGAGCTTTGCGGCGTTCCCGCCTACTATGTGGAGGATCGGGTAGAAAACCTCCTCTCGCGTGAGGCTATGGTGGAAGCGGGGAAGGGAAGGTACCAAACCGGCTTTGTCATCCGGTCGGACAAGCACGGCATCTACTACCGGGAAAACGCGGAAAAAGCGCTGCTTCCCGTCGCTGACGGCTTAATATCGGCGCTTAAAGACGTCACAAGGCAGGCTCTTCAGATTGACTTTTACAAGGCGGAGAAGGACGAAAACAGCCTTTTCTATCTGTTTTCGGCGCTTGCCTTCTCCTATGCGGGCGAAAAGTGCAACCCGCTCCCGTTTCCGCGCTTTAAAAAGCGCTTTGACGGATATATGTGGAGCTACATCGGCAGCATAGAGACGCACGGTGCCAAGTGGATGGGCATAGGCGTTGAAAAGAACTCCAACGGTGCAAGCCGCGGAAGCTATTCCCACACCGTGTTTAACGGAATAGGTGGCACTGCGCAGCGCTCTATGATGTACGACAACTACGTCAACGTGTGCGAGGACATTTTGAAAAGCGGTAAAACGGAGGATCTCTATTCCCTTGACAACGCCGTAAACGAGGGCTACATAGTAAAGAGGGCTGACGGCAGCCTGTTTGTGACAACCCCGGCTTTTACAATGGAGCAGACACAGCGCTTCCGCGAGATAGCCGTCAAAAGCCTGATGCCGCTTATGCCCGCATATGCCGAGTGTGTCTGCAGCTTTGTCGAGGGCTACAAAAAGCTTTTCCCCGCGCATCTGCATGACGACGTCGACCGCCTGTGTTACAGCCTTTTTGTCGGCATGCTCGCCGACGTCATAGAATACGGCCAAAAGGCGGGGAAGGTAGCGCCGCCCTCCGGCAACCGCTTTGTCGATATTTTGCAGCAATTTAAATAAGGGTGGGGAAACGCTTTCGTTCCCTCACCGCGCAAAATAAAATCAGGCAGCCCTTTGCGGGCTGCCCGCTTTTTTCGCAAAAAAGTGAAAAAACATCTTGCAAAATCACCTCAATCTGATTATAATAATGATTAGATAATTAGATAATTAGAAAAATGATTAGATTGATGATTAGATTGGCAAAAAGAAAGCGGAGGAACACAGATGCTTACCGAAGGAAAGACGGTTGAATTTAAGCGTGAATATGTGGACGATATAAAGAAAACGGCTGCGGCCTTTGCAAACAGCGACGGAGGCACGGTTTATATCGGCATAGACGACGACGGCACGGTCGTCGGCGTGGCGGATGCTGACGCGACGGTGCTCCGCGTCATAAACGCCCTTCGCGACTCCGTAAGGCCGGATGTGACAATGTTTGTCGACTGCGGCATAGACGAAACGGACGGGAAGAAAGTTGTCGTTTTGTCGGTGCAGCGCGGCACCGCAAGGCCGTATTATCTGCGCGAAAAGGGAATCCGCCCGGAGGGAGTTTACGTGCGTCAGGGGTCGTCGACCGTGCCGGCTTCCGACGCTGCCATTCTCGCCATGATAAAGGAGACGGGCGGAGACAGCTTTGAATCGGCGCGTTCCGTAAACCAGCAGCTGACCTTTGAATACTGCACGGCCTTCTTCGAAAAAGCCGGGCTGGAGCTTGAAACTCGGCAAATGAAAACGCTTCACCTTATCGGCGAGGATGGGACATATACAAATCTTGCGCTTCTATTGTCGGAGCAATGCACGCATACGCTGAAGCTTGCCGTTTTCGAGGGCAGCAAAAAAACGGTGTTTAAAGACAGAAGCGAGTTTTCCGGTTCACTGCTTAAGCAGCTTGAAGACGCTTTTGCCTATATAGACCGCTACAACCGCACCCGTGCGGAGTTTCACGGCCTTGAACGGCTGGAAAGCCGGGATTACCCCTCTGTTGCCGTGCGCGAGGCGCTGCTGAACGCCGTCGTGCACCGTGACTATTCCTTCAGCGGATCGACCCTTATAAGCATTTTCGACGACCGCATAGAGTTTGTGTCGATAGGCGGGCTTGTCAAAGGAATATCGCTTGACGATGTTCTTCTCGGCGTTTCAGCGCTTAGAAATCAATACCTTGCCAATATATTCTATCGCTTGAAGTTGATCGAGGCTTACGGAACGGGCATCTTGAAAATAAACGAAAGCTATTCCGATTCTGCCTTAAAGCCTTCCGTGGAAACGACAAGCAATGCGTTTAAAATAGTCCTTCCGAACGTCAACTATGTGAAGGAGAACAAGGCAGAAGCTATGGAAGCGAAGCACGCTTTGTCAAGCGGTGCGAGAGACAGGAATCGCGCAGAGGCGGTTGCAAACCTTTGCCGCAAACAGGGGTTTGTCATCCGCAAGGACGTAGAGGCGGCTTTGCAGGTCTCTCAGTCGACCGCCGTTTTGCTTTTGCGGAAAATGGTCGACGACGGCGTACTTGTAAAAAGCGGGACGGCCAAAGGGCTTCGCTACCGCCTGGCAGATTGACGCGCTGTTCCTTTGCGCCGAATTCACAAGCAAGAAAAAATCCGGTGACGCTTTTCACCGGATTTTTTAACGTCTGTTTAAGAGCGCAGCTTTGCTTAAGACTGCGCTTTATTTGCCTTCGCCAAGCGGTACAATGGCAAGCGTCTTCCCAAGCGGAGCCAAAACCTTTAACACGGTTTCAATCTGAGGACCGGCTGTGCCCTTCATCACAGGAGCCATAACGGTGTGCCGCACATCTCAATTCTTCAAGTTTTGGCTTACATTTGCCCATTTTCCGCCTAGCTGTGATACGCCCTATATAAGAAACTCTTAAATCGCCGGCCGCTATCTCTTCCGGAGTGTAAAGCTCCTTTTCTACCTCGTCCCAGCTGCGCCCTATTGCGCTATTCTTGTTCATCTTCGATACCTCTTTACACTATTCCGGGCTGCAAAAAACATGACGAATGCCACGATGCTTTATGTGCGCGTTGTGCCGCCTATGAACGAGAGGATGGCATTCATGTTGTCGATGATGAAGGCCTGCGCATCTCTGTTGTAAACGACCGCCTGATATTCCCTTTGCTCCCACGTCCTCGTTTCCGGAGATATGCCAAGGCGCTTGCCGTACTCGGTAGGCACCTTGTGCTTCGTCCCGTCGGCGTCGAACTCTACGGCAAGAGCACCTATGCTTACAAGCCAGCTTGTTATGTAATTGTACGACAGCTTCTCCTTTGCATCTGCATCAACTAAAGCGTTTATTCTGCGTGCTATTTCGGTTACAGGTATGGGCAAATTTGAAAATTCAAATCTTGAAAGCTGCTCCGGCGTGAGGGAAAAGGGCGCTTTCTTACCCCCGGCCTTTGGCGCGGTGCCGCCGTTTTCGATAACCTGCCTTAAAACGTCGGAGACGAAGGAAAAGCACTTCTTCAGCCTCACGTTGTTGACGACGTCGTACTCTGCCACGGGGCTGTCGTCAAGCGGATTTATCCCGTTTGCAAGCTTGTCGATAAACGACTTTGCGTAAGCGATTTTCTCAAGTTCCGTCATGTCTGTACCTCCTTGTTATTCTTTTCAAGCCGAAGCTCGGCAAGTATCACCGGAGTTTCCTCCTTGTCCTCTTCGCCCTTCCAGGCGACTATGAACCGAACTTCGGCGGAAGTAAGCGCATACCCCTTCGCCCTTAAGCCTTTAAGCGTTTCGGCAAAGCTTTTGGAAAACTTTGCCACGGTCACGTCGCGTCCGCCCACCTCGGCTGTAAGATAGTCGCCGTCGGGGTAAAGCTTTGAACCGCTTTGAAGTTTGAAAATAATCTCCTTCTTGCCCTTGAAGAAATCAAGCACCACATCCCTGTACGTGGTTTGAAGTATTATTTCGGACGGCTCGCCGTACTCCTTTTCGTCCCTGCGGTGAAGAACGCCCTCTGCGCGCATACGGTCGAACAGGTCGGTGTTTGTGTGGATGTAAAGCTGCTCCTTTGCGCGCGTAAGGCCGACGTAAATGGCTCGCCTTGCCTCGTCGCTTCTGTCTCTGACGTCCTTAAGCAGCAGATACACCTTGTCAAACTCGCGTCCCTTGGACTTGTGAACGGTCGAAACGTCAATAATGTCGCGCTCCTCGTCGCCGTAGAAGTCCTCAAGCTTCGACTCCTTTATAAACTCCTCAAGGTCCGTGCGGTATTTTTGCGGCCGGGTCGCTTCGAAGTCGGAAATCATCCTTTCCACCTGAGGCAGGCATTTGCTGCCTTCGCATTTGCGAAGCAGCTCTTTTTTTGCCTCTGCCCACGCCTCGTCGGATATTTTCGGCGAGCTTTCGCGCCTGCTTAAGGCTTTTAAGAAGACGCGAACCTCCAGCAAATTGTCAAGCCGAAAGCCGTCAAGAGACTGTATAAGTCTCGCACGCTTGCCGTGCTTAAGCAAAAGCCCGAGCACGCAAAGCGCCTCTTCGTTGGTTCGGGTCAGCACGCCTATTCTGCCGCCGCCTTCGCAGGTCTCAAGCAGCGTGTCTGCAAGCGCCTCCTCCATATGGGGGCAGGTGTGGCGCACTATGCGGACGACGCCCGGCTCGTCGGAAACGGCCTGCACCGGCTCCGTCTTCATGCGCCCTCCGATGGTCGCGGCGAAGGCGTTTGCCAGGGCGACAATGCTTTTGCTGCTCCTGTAATTGTCCGTCATTTCGTACTTCTTCGCGCCGTATTCGTCGATAAGCCTCCGCATGTATGCGGAATCGGAGCCTCGAAAAGCGTAGATGTTTTGGTCGTCGTCGCCAACGGCGATGACGCGCATGTCCTCGTTGGCGGTCATCAGCGCACGGATAAGCGAAAACTCGTCTGCGTCCATGTCCTGCGCTTCGTCTATGACGAGGACGCTTTTTGCGATTCTGCCCTGCTCCACCTCGCCCTCGCCTATCATCCTTGCGGCGTCGCGGACGACGTTTTCGGAAGCCTCCAAGGTCCCGATTTTGCCAAGCAGGTCGAAGCAGTAGGAGTGGAAGGTCTTTATGTCGACGAAGTTTGCGGCGTTGCCGATAAGCTGCTTTAAGCGCAGCTTAAATTCCGTTGCGGCAGCGCGGGAAAACGTGACCATCAAAAGCTGCTCGTGCTTGACGTCCTCAAGCAGCAGCAGGGAGGCCAGCTTGTGCACAAGCACGCGCGTCTTTCCGCTTCCCGGCCCTGCGGCGACAACGATGTATTTCGACTCCGCGTCGTTTATTATTTCGGACTGAACGTCCGACAGGTCGTCGAAAAGCCTGTTGTACTTTTCCGGGGTGATGTTGCGTTCTATCTCCTTTGCGCGCTCGCCCTTAAAATATGTGGCGATAAAGCGCCGGAAGTCCATATGGAAGTAGTCCTGCACAAACTGCAGCGCGGCGTTGTAATCGCGCACCATAAGGTTCGCGTATTCGCCCACTATGTGTATCTGCCGTATCTTCTGCTTGTAGAACTCGTCCAAAAGCCGGTAGTCCTCTACCTTGTAGCGTATGTGGTTGTCCCGCACAAGGCGCTTTATCTCCATGCCGTTGTACAGCACTAGAAAACCGCCCTCTATCTTCAAAGCCCCTATCTTGGAAAGGTACAAAAGCGCGTCCTCCACGTCCGCAAGCGTCACGCCTGCGTCGTCCTTTACAAGCTTCGGTGACTCGCTGTACGCTTTAAACAGACCGACAAGGGAAAACTCCACGGGCTTCTGCCCCTCTCCGTCGGCCTTTTTCTCCGCCGCCTTTCCGAAAAGCTCGGCAAGGACAAAACGGCAGATTTCTATCCTGCGTTCGAATTTGCGTAAAAGGTGCGGCATATCGAGCGAAGGAGTCACCTGCACGGAAAAGCTTTCCCTGTTTTCTTCCTTCGTTATGTAGCTTTTGATGTAAAGGTAGTGCAGAACGGTGCGCATTTTCTTCACGCCGGAAAAGGAAAGCCCCGCGTCCTGCGCTTCCTCGTTTATTTCCTTGAAGCCGAAGGAGGCACAGCCGTTCTCCATTTTTGAAAGCAAGAATCTCTCCAGCGCCGCAAAACGCTCCAAAACAAGCGTGGACTTCGACCTGCTGTCTGCGTCGTTTATGAAGGCCGTCATATCCGAAGAATCCTCAAGCAGCTCCTCCTGCTTCATGAGGTTTACCGATTCAATGACCTCTTCCTTTTCAAGCCCAAGTATGTCCGCAAGGTAGTCGACGCGTGACTCTGCGTCGGCGTTGCCGGCGGTCGATATGCTGCGGCTTGAGATGAGCGACTTCATTATTCTAAGGGCGTTTTCCTTCTGCTTTTGGTTTAAAAGGGTGGAAGTTCGGATTTTGTACGAAGCCTCGTTCATGTTCTTAGCCCGTATGCTTGAGGCGTAGACGTGCGGCACGTTCTGCCCGCGAACGATGTACCCGGCGCTTTCAAGCGCAGCCACGGCGGTTTTCACCCTTGTTTCCATTTCCGGCCCCGCGGAATCGTCCCAGCCCGCCTGCCGGGCTATTTCAAGGGCAGAGCAGCAAACCCTGCTTCGACCCCTTGTAAGGTCCTTTATCGCCTTCCAAACCTGCTGTATTTCGGCTATGCTCAGCTTCGTCTGGTTGAGAAGCATAAAATGCTTGTCAAGGTCGTTGTCGTTGAACAGGACGTAACAGTCCGCCTGAATGGAGGGGTCCCTGCCCGCGCGCCCTGCCTCCTGCACGTAGTTTTCCAGCGAATCGGATATGTCGTAGTGCACGACAAGCCCGACGTCGCTTTTGTCAACGCCCATGCCGAAGGCGGACGTCGCCACCATTGTGGACACGCGCCCGTCCATGAACGCCTCCTGATTGGCGATTTTTTCGCTTGACTCCATCTTCCCGTTGTACGGCAGAGCCGCAAATCCGTCGCTTGTCAGCTTTTCCGCCAGCTGAAACGTGCGCTTTGTGCGGGAAACATAGACTATGGTCGGGCAGTTCTTCTGCGCTATAAGGCCGCGAAGCGTGCTGTACTTTTCCTCGTCGGTCTCCTTGTAAAGCACCGTGTAGTGCAGGTTTTCCCTCGTGGCGGAGGAGGCGAAAAGCGTAAGCTCCAGCCCCAGCTTACGCTTGAAATAGTCGCAGATGTCCATTATGACCTTCTGCTTTGCCGTGGCGGTAAAGCAGGAAACGGGTATAGAGCCCTCGCCTGTTTTCTTTTTCTTTTGCAGGCTTCGCAAAAAGTCGCCGATGTACAGGTAATCGACGCGGAAGTCCTGCCCCCAGGCGGAAAAGCAATGCGCCTCGTCTATGACAAAGCGGACGATATTGCGCGACATAAGCAGCTTTTCAACGGTTTTCGAGCGAAGCTGCTCCGGCGAGATGTACAAAAGCGATGCCTTCCCGCTTGCAACACGCTCTATCGCCTCCGCCCGCTCTATGGGGTCGAGAAGCCCGTTTACGGTGACGGCGTCGTCAATGCCCTTTGCGGAAAGGCTGTCCACCTGATCCTTCATAAGCGACTGCAGGGGGGAGATGACCACGGTAAGCCCGTGCACGGCGTGCCCCGCTATTATTGCGGGAAGCTGAAAGGTCACGGATTTCCCGCCGCCGGTGGGGAACACCGCAAGCAGCGACTTGCCCTCTACCGCCGCCTCCGCAGCGCGCTCCTGAAGCGGTTCGCCGTTGTAGGTGCGGAATTCGGAGAAGCCGAATATTTCCCTAAGCCCCCGCTTTATATCAAGGCGCGAGCGGCAGTACCCGCAGCCGCCGGCGCAGGGCGTGCCGCAAAGCAGCTTCAACACGTTTTCGATAGCGGGGAAGCTGCATGCAAGCCAGGGCGGGGTAACGGAGTATTTGTCTCCGCAGCCGATAAGCGCAAGCGAATACGCCAGCTCTACGGGCGTACCTTCCGCAATTGCTTTGATGTCTGCGTTTTCGCAGATGCTTCCCTTGTACTCGTCAAGAATCGCGTCGGCAAGACTGAAGGGGACAGGATAAAAGTCGAGGTAGTCGAAAAAGCCGCGGAACTCCTCGGTGCCGTACAAAAGCCCGCAGAATATCTTCTTTTTCCGAGGCGACAAAGAGTTAAACGCGTTTACCTCGTCAAAGAACAGGTTTGCCGCCTTCTTACTGTCGTTTACGGGGTTGTTAAGCTCGTCCGACTGAAGCTTGTCGTCCTTAAGCAGGCGGTGATACGGGCGCTTTGGGAAGAGAAGAGGCGACAGGTACAGCGTGTCTATCGCCGTTATATTCGGAAGAAAAGCGCCTGACTCTCGCAGGTATTTAAGGTCGTGATGTATTATATTGTGGCCGCAGACGTACCGCGCGCCCTTTAAGAACGCGCAGAAATCCCGCACGGAGGGCGTGTGGAGGGTTCTGTTCGGTGCCCTTACGGCGCCGATGTCTGCTATTTTTTTGTCGGGAACGCTGACTTCAACGTCAAAAAAAGCGATGTCTTTCATCACGTGCGGTCTCCTTACGGGGATATTATACCAAATTCAGCTGTCAAGTTCAACATTTTTTTACAAAAAACGGGCGCAGACCCGCTTTAGCGTTCTGCGCCGTTTTCAGATGTTGTATTTGGTTTGTATCCGTTCAAGCGTCCTCCCGATAGGACCGGCGAAGAGCAGGAGGAAGACGACGTTCGAGGCTGCGTAGACGGCAGTGAACGGAACGGAGGAGGCAAGTGCTGCCGCATAGCGCGCGGGGTTGAAGAACCCGTCTGCCCAAAGCACCGTCCAAACGTCCATAATAAACGAGTAAAGCACCCCCGCAAGGGCGCCGTATGCCGCAAGCAGCGCCTTGCTTTTCTTAAGCGGGGAGGCAAGAAGCCCGGCTATAAAGCCAAGCATGCCCCAGCTTAGCATTTGGAACGGCGTCCAGGGTCCCTGCCCGAACCAGAAGTTGGAGATAAGCGCCGAAAGTGTCCCTGTCATAAAGCCCGCCTCGCCGCCGAAATACATCGCGGTTATAACGACCATGGCCGTCACGGGCTTAAAGCCGGGAAGCGGCGCAAAAATCACCCGCCCCAGGGTCGACAGCGCCGTCATGGAGGCTATAAGCACCAGACGTTTAACTCCTGCGTCCTTTCGCTCGAACTGCATAAAAAACGGCAGGCAGGAGAGGACGGCGGCGCAAAGTGTTACATAAGCGTATCTCTTTGCGGGGAAAAGAAGTGCTCCCCCCACTACCACGGCGGGAACGGCGAGGCAGAACACAATAAAGGAAACGCGCTTTTTCATCCGTCTTCCCCTTCCGCAAGGAAGCGCTCCGAGACCTCCGCGCAGCTTACGGCGTTTTTCCAAAGCGTCCTCGCTATGCGGTTTGCGGCCGTTGTGTAAAAGCTGTTTTCCGCAAAGAAGCGTCGCGGCGTGTCGGCGGAAAGTATCTCGCCGTCAAACACCAGCGCGCAGCGGTCGGCGCTTTCTGCGGCGAACTCTACGTCGTGCGTGACTATAACCGCCGTTATGCCGTCCTTTTGCAGATCCTTTATTATACCGCACAGGCTTTGCTTTGCAAAGGCGTCTATGCCCTTTGTCGGCTCGTCAAGCAGCAAAAGCTTCGGCGCCGAAAGCAGCACCTTCGCAAGCGCGCACTTTTGCATTTCTCCGCCGCTTAGGTCGTAGGGATGGCGCTCCAGCAGGTGGGAAACGCCAAGTCTCTCCGCTTCCTCCCGCACGCGCTCTTCCCGCTCCGCCTTTTTAATGCCGGCCGCCTCGCACATCTCGTATAGATCCGCACGCACCGTGTCGTGCGCGAAGACGCACTGCGGGTCCTGCGGCAGAAGGGCAAGGCAGTGCCGGTACAACGATCCGCCCTTGTAATCTTTGACGGGCTTCCCGAAGACCGATACCTTCCCCCTGTACGCCCTGTCAAGCCCCGCCGCGACGTTTAGAAGCGTCGTCTTGCCCGCGCCGTTTCCGCCGAGGACGCAGAAGATCACCCCGCGGTACACCGTAAAGCTCGCCCCGCGCAGCACGTCCGGCGCGTCCCGTTCGTAACGGAAGAAGACGCTTTTAAGCTCCAATGCTGCGTCGTCCGCGTGTGCGCGCTCCTCCTCCGGCAAAAGCGCCCCGCGCGTTTTGCAGTGCCTCTCCAAAAGCTCGCGCCCCTCCCGCACGGTAAGGGGGCAGTCCCCGGGCAGGCGAAGCGACTGCCATATTCGGGCGGCGCTCGGAAGCGCCCGAAGCATCGCGTGGTGCCCGTCAAGCGCGGAAAGAAAAGCTGCAACGTCCCTCGGCGGACAGCACAGAAGAAGCTGCCCGTCTTCCATCACCGCCGCCCTGTCCGCGACGGGGAAGACGTCCTCCAGGCGGTGCTCCGCCAGTATGACGGTTATGCCAAGCTCGCGGTTTATCTTCTGCAGTGCGGCGATAAAGTCGGAGGCGGCGATGGGGTCAAGCTGACCGGTCGGCTCGTCCAAAAGGATCACCTGCGGCTGCATTACGAGGACGGAGGCGAGGCAAAGAAGCTGCTTCTGCCCGCCGGAAAGCTCGTCCGTGCGTTTGCGAAACAGCCCTTCGATACCGAAAAAGCACGCCATTTCCCCAACGCGGCGGCGTATCACCTCCGTAGGAAGTCCCAGGCTTTCAAGCCCGAAGGCAAGCTCGTGCCAGACCTTGTCGGTCACAGTCTGCGCCTCCGGGTTCTGCCCCACAAAGCCCACGGTCGGCGCGTCTGCGCCGTAAAGCACCCGGCCGGAAAGCTCCCCGGCAGGCGAGAGCTCCTTTTTAAGAAGGCGCAAAAGCGTCGTCTTCCCGCAGCCGGAGGGGCCGCAGAGAACCAAAAACTCGCCGCTTTGCACCGACAGATTCATGTCTTTAAGCGCAAAGCCTTCCGCCTTCGGGTAGCGAAAGCTTAAATTTTCGACACGCAGTATCTCCATTGAACAGCCTCCTTTATTTCCGCCGCAAAGGGCAAAAGCGACAGTGCGCCAAAAGCAGCGTATCCCAAAAGCGCCGCAGCAGACAGACTTATCTCCCCGATTTTGGGGTAAAATGAAAAGTTTAAATCCCCCGTCAAAGCCGCCGCAAGGACGGCGGCGTAAAGCGCAAGGCAGAGAGAAAGCCACACCTTGTCGCCGGCGCGCATGCGGAACAGGGAAAAGCTTGTCCTCTTCCTTCCGCAGCCGTAGCCGCGCGCCCTCATCGCGGCGGAGACCTCCACCGCGTTTTCAAGCGACCACAGAACCATGGAGGAAAGCACGCGGCCTTTGTTTTTTATCCTGTCCGTAAGGCTTTTGCCGGAATAAAGCCCCATCGCCTTCTGTGCGCGGCCTACGCGGCGCGACTGCCGAAGGAACACGGGGATAAATCGCAGCGCAGAGGACAGCACAAGCGATAGCTTCGGCCACAGTCTGCCGAACAGGTACAGGTGCTTGTCGCTTGTCATAACTCCGCTGTAGGCCTTGCACCAAAGCAGCGCGCCGACAAGAGCCGCGGCCATGGAAACGCCGTAAAGCAGCGCTTCCAGCGTCACGGGGTTGCCGTTTAAGAAGAAAAGCGGGGTCACGCCGTTGTGTGAAAAAAGCGGGTTTACAGCCGCCGCAATGAAAAACATGGGAATGTAAAACAAAAGCTCGCCCTTTATATTCCCGCGCTTTCCCGTGGCGGCGCAGAACAAAGCGCCGCCGACAAGCGCCTCCGCTTCAAGCACCGGGTGCGGCACGAACATGCATACTGAAAGCACGCACAAAAAATAAACAAGGTTCACCGCGGGGTGCAGCTTTGCAAACGCCCTCACTTTCCCTGACCTCCCATCCATTCTGCCCCTACGTCCTGCCCCAGCTCGCAGGTGTAGACCCACTCTATGACCTGCCCGTCGTGCAGCACGTACCGGGAGCAGCCGTAGTGCGGGAACTCGCCGTCCACGCGGTACATCCAGCCCGAAAGCGGCCCGCAGGAGAATTCGTAAAGCCAATGGATGCCCTGTATGTACACGCTTCCGAAGGGGCTTTCGGAGGAGCCTTGGTATTCCATTTGAATTTTGTTGTACCGCACCGCCCGGTCGAGCACGTCAAACACCGTGTCCCCTTCCCGAAGCACGTACTCCGTCGGCGGGAGGATGACGCCGTCGGGCGGGACGAACCCGTCGCTTTTAAGCGCGGGGTCAAGGTCGCCGTAGTTTTCAAGCACCGTGTCGCAGCGTATGCTTAAGGTAACCGTTTTGCTTTCCGGCGTGATGTCGTCAATGTGCGTCAGGTAGTATTCGTCTACCGACTGTATGTGCGTGCCGTTTACAAGCACGGCAACAATTAGAATAATGCCCAAAAACAGGGGTATGTCCTTTTTCACACCGTCACCTTAAGCGTCTTCGTATTCCGAAGCAAGAAGCTCCATTTCCTTCGCTTTGCGGCGCTTCTTCTTTACAATACGCACCGAGAGCAAAACCGCAAGCAGCACAGCCGCAAGCGCCAAAGCGGCGCCTATGACCGCGGCGCGAAGTGCGCCTTCGACCTTTGCCTTCGCCCTTACGACGTCGTCAAAGTGCTCTATCCTCGCGCGGTCGTACTCGCTTAAAGCCATGCAGCGCTCCGCAATCGACTGCACCGTCTTCCTGTCGCCAAGGGAGATGTCCTCAAAGGGGTAAAGCTTCTCCCGTATCTCCGCGTTGATGCCGTCTATTTCCGCCTGTATCTGCGCTATTTGCTCCTTCGCAGTCGTAAGCTTCTGCAAATAGCCATCTCGTCCTTCAAAGTCCGGCGACGAAAGAAGCTTGTCAAGAAGCGCCGTCACCGTTACGTAATACTCTGTGGTAAGCTTTTCCGGCAGTGCGTCCGTCTCCCGCCTGTCCTCGGCCGTAAACTCCTTCGCGGTGTCGGGCTCCTGCCCGCCTTCTATACGGAAGTCGTACAGCGCACTCTCCCCGTTTTTAAGCCTGCACATCGCCGCCATTGCAAGAAGCACCTGCTCGCCTGCCATGCTGTTGGACTCGCCGGGCACGGCAGAGGGGTTTTCCGAGTCGTAGTCGAAGGAGTGGGCAAAGCCGCCGTCCTCCTGCCTGTAGCGCATGAGGCCGTCAAGCAGGGTGTTTCCTTCTTTTATAAAGCGCGCGTCGGCAAGCGGGTCTATGCCAAGGCAGCAAAGGGCGATTATAACCTGCGCGGTGCTTTCCGCGTTCTGCGTCCCCCAGCTTTTGAAGTCCCCTGTCGGAAGCTGCATTTCCGAAAGGCACGCAAGCGCCCTCTCCACAGCCTCTGCGGCGGCTTTAAGCGTCTCCTCCTCCACGTCCGGCGCGTCGCCGACGCAGTAGGGGGACAGCGCCTGCACGGCCATCGCCGTAAGGTCGGGGTCGGGAACGCTTCCCGTAAGCGCCCATCCCCCGTCCGCAAGCTGCCGCGACAGTATGCCACGTATTATGTCCTCACGTGTGTCGGCTGCCCCCTCCGGTACCTCGTACCTCCTGCTGTCAAGCGCGATAAGCCCCCATATAAGCCCGTTTATGCCCTGCTTTCCCAAGGGAGCCGTCTTCCCGCGGTCGTAGGTGCCGTCTGCTATAAGGTTTATGGCCTTCCCGTTTTCGTCTACGCCGAAGGCTGTCGGGTCACCGCCCGCCGCCAGCACCGCAAGCGCTATGCGGTGCCACTCCGTCGCCTTTGCGGAGTGAAGCTTTTCGGGTGTGCGGTAGCGCTCCTCTACGTGCTCGCGCAGGACGGAAAGATACTTGTCGAACGAGTCGTCTGCCCCAAGGCGCGAAAGCCCTATAGGGTACCAGTCCCCGGCGGTGGTGCCGGCGAGGGAGATAAAGCCGTCGCAAAGCAGCGGCTCGTCCGCGCTGCAGCCAAGATCCGCCTTTTTCCATTCTATTATTCCACGCGCTGTCTCCATCGGGTCGGCGTGTGAGGGCTCTTCCGTCACCTCCGATGTTTCCGGCGCTGCGGGTTCCTCCGATGCTTCGGGCGCTGCGGGCTCCTCCGGTGTTTCGGGCGCTGCGGGCTCCTCCGATGTTTCCGGCGCCGCGGGCTCCTCCGATGTTTCGGGCGCTGCGGGCTCCTCCGATGCTTCGGGCGCTTTGGGCACCTCCGATGTTTCGGGTGCTGCGGGTTCCTCCGATATTTCCGGCGCTGCGGGTTCCTCCGATATTTCGGGTGCTGCGGGCACCTCTGAAGCTTCGGGTACTGCGGGCACCTCCGATGTTTCCGGCACTGCGGACTCCTCCGATGCTTCGGGTGCTTTGGGCTCCTCCGATGTTTCGGGTGCTGCGGGTTCCTCCGATGTTATCGGCTCTTCCGTCCCCTCCGACATCTCCGGTTCTTCCGACGAGGGCTCTTCCGGGGCTGCAAGCGCTTCCCTAAGCGCTTCTGCGGCGGCGTCGACCGCGCTTTGCGAAGCGTTCGGCTCGCACGCGGCGGAGAGGGCGCTTTTATACGCCTCTCCTTCGGCAAGCCCGGCCTCTGCCGCATCCGCCAAAAGGGAAGTCAGCGCGTCCTTGTCCGCCACGGGGTAGTAGCCGGCCTGCGGCACGTCGCCCGCGCCCGGTATCTGCCCGCCAAGCGCACCCGTCCCGCCAATATCCGCGCCGTAGCCAAGCGTAAACTGCACCCGCACAACGTCGCCGTCGGACAAATAGCAGTCGGAAAAGCCGACGTTCGGGAAGCTGCCTCCGACGCTGTACATCCACCCCGACCCGTTCGTGCACACAAACTCCCCAAGGAAGCCTTCGTACATTTCCGTGTACTCGTCGGGGTCGAAAAAGTCCATGCCGTCCTCAAGACAGCGCGCCAAATAGCCCGGTATGGAAGGGGAAAGGTTCAGCTTCCTCGGCTCCGGCGCGCGCCCGCTGCCGCCGTAGCCGTTGTACCGATCAAGAGTGCAGTCGCCGTCGGCGATGTACGCAAGGTAGAAGCCTTCCTTCGTGTCGCCGCTGTAGAAGCACGCAAGGCCGCTGTCCTTAAGCAGCCGCAAAAACGCGTCCGCAGCCGTCTCTCCTGCGCGTATCGGCACGCGCATAGGCTCTACTATATACCCGCAGCCGAGGGTGAAGGCCTCCACGCTCCAAACGGCGCTGCCTATCACCTCGCCGTCTGCAGCCGGTACATAGGTTATGCTGTAGGTAATGCTCTTCCTGCTTCCGCCGTTCGTGACTGCCTCAACGGCAACAGTGTATTCTCCTTCTGCGTCAAAGGAGAGGGTGTAGCTTGTCTTGTCGCTGTCGTCCCAGGCGGGGCTGACGCTGTCGCCGTTTAGCGTGACGGCAGAGTCCGCCTTGCCGCCGGATTCGTCCCGCGCGTATACTTCAAAGGTAAGGCGGCTGTTTCTTACGACTGCGCCGTCTTTAAGCGTGGTCGAAAGCGTCGGCCCTGCTGCGCCTGCAATGCCGCAGGGCAGCGCAAGAAGCAGAATAAAGCAAACAAATACCGCCGCAATCCTCCGGGTTTTCACGTCATATCCCCCCTGTTTTAAGTGATTTTACCGTTTTGCCGTCCGCTTTTTAAGCAGAAGAACGGCCGCTGCAAGGCAGAGCGACGAAAGGGCAAAAAGCGGCATTGCCGAAGCGTCGCCCGTCTGCGGCGAGCTTTCGCTGCCGTCGGTGCTGCTGCCGATGGAAGAATCGGCCGCTTCGGCCGAAGAGCCGCCGTCTGCCGAGGCGGAGCTGTCCGCAGGCTCTGCAGGTTTATCCGAAGAGCTTTCGTCTTCCGTTGTGACACCTTCCGAAGGCTCGGCCGGTTCATCCGAAGAGCTTTCGTCTTCCGTTGTCACATCTTCCGACGGTTCCTCCGGTTCTGCAGGTTCATCAAAAGAGCTGTTGCCGTCTTCCGTGCTCACATCCGCCGACGGTTCGGTCGGTTCTGCGGGTTCGTCGGAAGAGCTGCTGTCCTCCGTTGTCACATCCTCCGAAGGCTTCACCGGTTCCGTGGGTTCGTCGGCAGAGCTGCTGTTTTCTATGCTCACATCTTCCGACGGTTCCGCAGATTGTGCCGGCTCTTCGACAGAGCTGTCATCATCTCCTGTGGGCACATCTTCCGAGGGGTCCGTAGGCTCGGCCGGTTCATCGGTAGAGCTGTCGTCCTCTGCGGGAACATCTTGTGAAGGCTCCTCCGACGGCAAGTCCGGCTCGTCGGAAGGTACGTCCTCGACAGAGCTGTCGTCTTCGGACGGCTCCGGCAGTGCAAGCGGCTCGTCGGCGCGCATGTCGTAAAGCGGGCGAAGGCCGTTTAAGAAGCGCCAATACGCGACAAGCGCATAGGTCGCCTGGTCGTTCGCCATGTAGTTCCAGTCCCCGCCTGCCGTGTGGGAGAAGCCGCCGCTTTCCAGACGGAAGCGCAGCAGCCCGTCCACAACCGTCTTCCCGGCGCTGCTTGTAAAGCGTGCGTCCTTCTCCGGGTCTATGCCGAGGCTGCAAAGCGCGGTAACAACCTGCGCTATGCCCTCCACATTGGTAGTCCCCCAGGAGGAAAATCCCCCGTATTCGTCAAGCATGGAGGACAGAACGTCAAGCGCCTCGTCCACGCAGCAGCGGACGGTTACGCTCCTCTCTTCGCCGCTTGCGCCGTTTGTGAAGGTGTATACCGTGTCATCGCCGTAGTACGGCGCAAGCGCCTGAATGGCCATGGCGGTTATGTCCACGTCGGACTTAGAGCCGAAGCCTGCAAGCGCCCAGCCGCCGTATGTGCCCTCTTCGCTTCCCAAAAGCTGTGCTTTAAGTATCTCCGTTATAAAGGTCTCGCGCGGGTACTTTGCGTCCTCCGGCACCTCATAGCGGCAGGTGTCAAGGGCAATAAGGCCGAAGATCCAGCCGTTTATGCCCTGCCTGCCGGGGTTTATAACGCAGTTGTAGCTGCCGTCGGCGATAAGGTCTATGGGGTTGCCCTCGTAGGTGCCAAAGCTCGTCGGGTCGCCTCCGAGCGCCGTTATTGCAAGGATCGCACGGTGCCATTCCGTTGACTTTGCGGAGTGAAGCTTGCCCCCTCTGTCGGCGTAGGTTTTCTCTATGTACGCCCTTGTCGCATCGAGAAAGGCGTCGTAACCGCCAAAGTCGTCTATCAGGTATACGCGCTTTCCTTCCGCGTCAATATAGCTGAAGCGCCCCATCGCAAGCGCCATCCAGTCCGTCGCCGTAGAGCTTGTGCTTGCAAGAAAGTCCTCGCTTCCGAGAAGGCTTCCGCCCTCGGCGCCGACCTGCGCCTTTGCGCTTTCTACCGCACCGCGGATTATCTCGACAAGCTCTGCCGACCTCTCCGTCTTCTCCGTAAAGCCGTCTGCCGCAGAAACAAGGCCCGTGAACATGCACATAACCGTTGCGGCCGCAAGAAATACCGAAAGCATTTTCAATGTGGTTTTCATGTCTCTTCTCCTTTTTTGTGTTTTTTTGTCTGCCTGCCGGGTCGACTTTTAAGACCGGCAGCTTCAAGGGCTCTCGGCCAGGGGCCGAGAAAGGCCTTTATGCGGGAACGGGAGGCGTCGTCGAAGTCCTCTTTCTTCGGCAGTCTTCCCAGCTCCCTTTGCTTTTCCCTAAGACGCTCTACCGCCCAGAGCCTCTTTTCTTCCGACGTCACTTCTTGTTCTCCCCTTTCGCAAAAAAACGCTCCCTTGCCGCAGGGCAAAGGAGCGCAGCCGAATTGCGCCGAACGCACGCGTATTTAATGCAACAAAAAAGAGCGCGAACGACAGGCCGGAAACCCGGCATAAATCGGCTGCACTCTCCTCACCAAAGCGGTGGTAAACCCTGCAAAAAATACGGCAGATATCCTGACTTATGACACGGCGTCAACAGCACAGACCCCTCGCGTAAAAACGCGCAGGGGACAAGCATACCCGTGTCAAATACAGTAATGGCGGTTGTTCCGGATTCGAACCGGATTACCTTTTAATCTACTCAGTCAACAACTTTTCAAACCGTATTTCCATTATTTGATTTTCCTTATTTTAACACTTCTTTTTTTCAAAAGCAATAGGAAAACGAAAAAACTTAACACTTTTTCGAAAAGAAGCGGCGCCTTCCTTTGCAAAAAAGCGCCGCCTTCCTTTATCTTATTCGATAGACGTAACCGTGTACCCCGCCTCGGCAACCGCCGCCTTAAGCGCCTCGTCCAACACGTCTTTCTGAAGCGTAACCACTGCGCTCCCCGCAGTGTGGCTTGCCTCCGCCAGGGTGACGCCGTCCAGCGCCTCCAAGGCCTTTTTGACGTGCATCTCGCAGTGCCCGCACATCATGCCTTCAATTTTAAGTGTCTTTTTCATGTTCTTTCTCTCCTTTGTTTTTATTTGTTTTATTTTTCGGTCACGCTTTGCAGCGTGTATGTCGATAAAGTTAAGCCGCAGTGCGTTTGTCACCACGCAGAAGCTTGAAAGGCTCATCGCGGCAGCCCCGAACATGGGGTTAAGCTCCCAGCCTAAAAGCTTTACAAACGCACCCGCCGCAAGCGGAATACCTACGGTGTTGTAGATAAACGCCCAAAACAGGTTCTCGCGGATATTTGTAAGCGTCGCACGGCTCAGCCTTACAGCCGCCGCAACGTCCGACAGGCGGCTTTTCACAAGCACAACGTCCGCCGCGTCTATGGCCACGTCCGCTCCTGCGCCCACCGCAGCGCCCACGTCGGCGCTTGTAAGCGCGGGCGCGTCGTTGATGCCGTCGCCCACCATAAGGACGCCTCCGTCCCCGGAAAACCGCCTTACGGCGCTTTCCTTGCCGTCGGGAAGCACGCCGGCGATAACCTCGTCAACGCCCGCCCTTTGCCCTATGGCTCTTGCGGTCTTCCCGTTGTCGCCGGTAAGCATCACCACGCGCATTCCAAGCCCGTGCAGCTCTTCTATCGCCGCCGCGCTGTCCTCCTTTATAACGTCGGCCACGGCTATGATGCCTAAAAGCTTTTCGCCCTTCGCAAAGAAAAGAGGCGTCTTCCCCTCGTCTGCCAATCCTTCGGAGAGGGATACAAGGCCTTGCGGCACGTTTACCCTTTGCCCTACGAACTTAAGGCTTCCGCCAAGCAGCACCTCCCCGCCCAGGCTTGCGGTAAGCCCGCTTCCCGGCAGGGCGGTGAAGTCCTCCGTCTCCGCCTCCTTCACCCCGCGCGCCTTCGCTTCCTCCGTCACGGCGTGCGCAAGCGGGTGCTCGCTTTTCGCCTCCAGCGCGAAGGCCGCCTCTATAAGCTCACCCTCGCTTACGCCGTCTGCGGGGAGCACGTCCGTGACCTTCGGCTTGCCCTCGGTCACCGTGCCGGTCTTGTCAAGCACCGCCGTGTGTACCTTCCCAAGCTTTTCAAGGGAAGCCGCCGTCTTAAACAGTATGCCGTTCTTCGCGCCGACGCCGCTGCCGACCATTATAGCAACCGGCGTTGCAAGCCCCAGTGCGCAGGGGCAGCTTATCACAAGCACGGAGATGCCCCTTGCCAGCGCGTAGCCCGCGCTCCTCCCGGCTATAAGCCAGGCTGCCGTCGTGACCAGAGCCACGGCAATAACCGCCGGCACGAACACGCCGGAGACCCTGTCCGCCGTCTTCGCTATCGGAGCCTTCGTCGCCGCCGCGTCGCTTACCATGCGTATGATCTGCGAAAGCGTGGTGTCCTCCCCGACCCGCGTCGCCCTGCACTTCAAAAAGCCGGATTTATTGGCCGTCCCTGCGGAAACGCTGTCTCCGGCCGCCTTGTCTACGGGTATGCTCTCACCGGTGAGGGTTGACTCGTCAACCGCACTTGCCCCGTCCGTGACAACGCCGTCTACGGGTATGCGCTCCCCGGGACGGACCGCAAAAATGTCGCCCGCTTTTACCTCGCTTATCGGGACTTCAAATTCTTCGCCGTCTTTTATGACCGTTGCCGTCTTCGGGGCAAGCTTCATAAGCCCCTTAAGCGCGTCCGTCGTCTTGCCCTTGGAGCGCGCCTCCAGCATCTTGCCGAGGGTTATAAGCGTCAGTATTGTCCCGGCAGACTCAAAGTACATCCCGTGCAGAAGCTGCATCGCGTCGTCGGAAGCGGTCATCATAAACAGCGCAAACGTGCTGTACCCGAAGGCGGCCGCAGCGCCGAGGGCGACAAGCGCGTCCATATTCGGCGCGCGGTGCCAAAGGCTTTTAAAGCCGTTCACAAAAAACCTTTGGTTTATAACCGTTATCGCCGCCGTAAGCAGAAGCTGCAAAAGCCCCACGGCGACGGGATTCCCCTCAAAAAACGGCGGAAGCGGCCAACTCCACATCGTGTGCCCCATAGAGACGTACATAAGCGGCAGCAGGAAGCAAAGCGACACGGCAAGCCTCCTTGCCAAAGCGGGCGTCTCCCTGTCCTTAAGCGCGTCCTCCGCGCCGTCGGCCGAAGCGGAAGCGGCCGCCTTTCCCTTCACGCGCGCGTCGTAGCCCGCCGCACGCACCGCCTTTATTATCTCCGCGTCGTCTGCCGTGCCCTCTACGCCCATAGAGTTTGTAAGCAGGCTCACAGAGCAGCTTTCCACGCCCTTTACGGCGTTTACCGCCTTCTCTATTCTCGCCGCACAGGCCGCACAGCTCATGCCCGTAACCGCATATTGCTTCATGTCTTAAAGCGCCCCCTATTTCATAAGCTTCTGCAGGGTGCAAAGCAGCTCGTCTATCACCTCGTCGTGCCCCTCGCGTATGCCGCGAGCAACGCAGCCCCTTACGTGGCTTGCAAGCAGCTCCTTGCAGAAGGCGTTGACTGCGGCGTTCACCGCCGCAGACTGCGTCAGTATGTCGGGACAGTAAACGTCCCCCTCTACCATCTTGCGTATGCCGCGCACCTGCCCCTCTATGCGGTTAAGCCGGTGGATAAGCTTTTTGCGCTCCTCCTCCGTGCGCTCCGTCTTCTTTTGGCAGCACTCACAAAGTTTTTTCTCAGCCATAAAAACCTCCGTATACCCCCTCGGGGTATTATCATTATATACCCCCGCAGGGTATATGTCAAGGCCTTTGCGCAAAAAATTTCACTTTTATTTTAGCCTGTTTTTCCCTTGACAACGCGGGAAGGATGCGTTAAAATACCGTGCGGAGGAAGAGAAAATGTACTTAAGACCGCACCATTTGCTTTGTATACAAAAGTTCGTCGGCCACGGCTACGACGCGCGCTTTACCGCGCATATGGAGGCCGTCTGCGGCACACTTCGCGTGGAGGACGCGGACGTGACCCTTGTCTGCGGCTGTGACGAGCTTTGCACTGCCTGCCCTAACAACGAAGGCGGCGTTTGCACCTCTGCTGCAAAGGTCGCGCGCCTTGACGGCGGGGTTATGGAGGCATTGAATCTGCGCAAGGGCGAAACGGGGAAGTGGAGCGCCCTTTCCGCAAAAGCGCGCGTCCTGCTTGCGGACGGAAAGCGCTTTGCGGCCATCTGTGCGGACTGCGAGTGGTACAGCCTATGCAGTGGACGGGAGGAACGGACATGAACGAAAACAGGGGTGCAAAGGGGGCGTTTAAGGCCTCCGACCTTACGTATATCGCCTTCGGCGCGGCCATCATCGCCGTATGCTCTTATATAAGCGTGCCGGCTTCGATACCGTTCACCATGCAGACCTTTGCGGTGTTTTTTGTGCTTTCCGCCCTGGGCGGGAAGAGGGGGACGCTTTCCGTTGTTTTGTACATTGCCCTCGGCGCTGCCGGGCTTCCGGTGTTTGCGGGCTTTACCTCCGGCATAGGCGTGCTTTTTGGCGACACGGGCGGATACATCGTCGGCTTCGTATTCACGGGGATAATATACAGGCTTCTCGTCGGTGCCTTCGGCAAAAAGCTTTGGGCGGAGGTTACGGCGCTTCTCTTGGGGCTTGCCGTGCTTTACGCCTTCGGCACCGTGTGGTACGTCGTCTTTTACGCGGGCGGCAGCGGCGCTGTCGGCCTTGCGGCGGCGTTCATGCGCTGCGTTGCGCCCTTCGTGCTGCCGGACCTTTTAAAGCTTGCGACGGCGCTTGTGCTGGCGCGGCGCGTGTCACCGCTTATAAAAGCTTAAACAAACGCTGCGGGGCTTAAAACCCCGCAATTTTTTTGCAAAACCCACTTGTTTTTTTCACCGACATAAGTTATACTCATAAACGGTAGAATGGTGAAAAAGACTTGCTTTTCAAGCTGCGCTTTAAGTAAGAAGTAATAGGTAACAGTGAATAGGTGCGGTGTCCGCTGCGCGGACGTTATTTCATTTAAATATGCGGGTGCTGATTGACAGGCTGAAGCCTTAAATGCAAGCTGGATAGAACCTACCGTTAAACAGATAAAGCACTATCTTACAAACGATATAATATAATTGTGGAAAAAACGGGAGCTTTTTCTTGAAACTTGTCAAGTATTGTGGACACTTAAAACAGTGAAAAATTCGTTTGGGGTACGGTATCCGATACCGGAATGCAGGTTTGCCGTGTGCTGAAAACCTCTGTCACTGTGAAAAACCGCGCCTGCCGGTCGCACGCCCCGCTGTCAAACGCCGACCCGGACACCACCCTTTCCGCCGACGAGCGGCAGATAGGCGGGCCGGGCGTCTTCGCGGTCAAAAGCACAATGGACGACGTATCCTACGAGTACAAGGGAGGGAAGAACATTTTGACGGTCGTCAAGAAAATAAGCCGAAAAGGCGAAAGCCTATTTCGGAAAAACGGCAGATAAACGCACAAAACACCCCATGGACACAACATTTTGTGTTCGGTCTGGGCGGCATTTGTAGGCGAACGCCTACAAATTGCGGAAAATTTGTACAAATCATACATCTCCACTTCGCCGAGGAACGTAAATTTGGTAAATATTTTCGGGGGGGGTAGACAACTTTTTTACTGAAAACTATTGCAAAATTCGCTGCGAAGTGGTACAATCTATCATTGTAGAAAAGGTTATTCTAAGAAAATGGCGGTAAACTTCAAACGAAAAAGCGTCGGCGAACGCCTTTTCGGCGATATTCGGTTTATCCGGCAACTTTCGGCAAATGCCTTTCCTTCGCGGTTCGGAGGAACGGAAGGATTTTATGGAAAGAAGCAAAAGGAGAAGGAATTACACACAAAGGCATACAGAGGGCGTAGATCAGCAAACGCTGCTTATGGACGCCGCGGTCAAGGTCGTTGCGGCCGAGGGGCTGGAGAACGCGTCGACAAGGGCTATTGCCTCGGCGGTCTCGCCGGCTATGTCGGACGCGGTGATCTATCGCTATTTCGGCGGCAAGGACGAGCTGCTTTTGAAGGCGTTTTTGCGCTCTATGGGTCGCCTTTATGACGAGGTTCGCCGCAGGAGCGGCGTACTTATGGAGTTTTCCTTGCCCTTCGAGTATCGCCTTCGCTTCTTCTGGCATTCGCTTTGGACCTGGATAACTGCGCATGGCGACGAAGGCTGCCTTATGGTGCGCTTCCTCGTCTCTTCCGGCTTCAACGCGCGCGCGGTTGAGGAAAACAGGGCGATATGGAGACCGCTTGCGGACAAGATACAGGGCTTCTACCCGGACATTGACACTTCGGCTTTGATGTCGTTTTTTGTAGAGACGCTGCTTGTCTCCTCTTACCCGGTCTGCTCCGGCTTGAAGGAGGACTGCGCTTCTGCTTCGGAGTTTGGCTTCCGTCGGGTTTTGGGCGCGCTTAAGGAGCTTGTGCCTTCCATAGGGTCGGACAAGGCGAAGGAGCGTGAAAAGCTTGCTTCAAAGGTCTTTGCGGAAGAGATGAAGAGCGTTGCCGAAGAGAACGGCAAGGAAAATAATAAAGAAAATATAAGCATAACCCGCACAGCGGTCGGTACGCAGCCGGCGCGTTAAGCGGGGGCTTGCGGCAAAAACGGCGGGGCGCAGGGCGCGCGGCCGATGACATAAATGTGCAAAAAAATAAAAAACATATTTTCTAACCACAGAAAGGAAGAAAAAAGCATGAAAACACAACGTAAGACACTGCTTCGGCTGGCTGTAGTCGCGCTTGCTGCGATACTCACCCTTGCCCTGGCAGTACCGGCAATGGCTGTGGAACCCGTCAAAGACCCCCTCACCATTACCATCCACAACAACACAGGCCTTCCTGCGATGGCAGACGGTCAGTTCACCGCTTATCAGCTGTTTGCCGGCAAAGTTAACGCTCAGCCCGACGAGAGCGTTGAACCCGGCACAAGCGTTGATCCTAACCCTTGGGGCGCTGAGGAATGGACAGGTTCTTATTCTCTCGCCAATATAACCTGGGGCGCAGACATCACCGCTGCAAGCGGCGAAAGTCTTATAAAAGCTTTGCAGGCACTTACATTCGCAGAGAACGGTTCAAACCCGGACTATGCTCCTTTCTTTAAGGAAGGCGCAAACATTTTCGCAGGGATAAACGGCAGCGCAGGCAATCCGAAGGCCGCTTCCGAGCTCGCTTACATTCTTGAAGCAAATACCGACAACGCTTTCCTTCAGAAGTTCAGCAAGTTCATCGTAACAGGCGGTTACCTTACAGGCGACGGCACTGACTCTACCGCAACAGTCGACAAAGGCGATCATGCAAAAGACGTTTCGAAGATCGATGTAAACGCTGTTGGCGCAGGCTACTATCTTGTAGTTGAGAATGCCACGGTTGGCGATCCTGAAGGCGGCAAGAACAATGACGACGCTGTTTCCGAATATATCCTCGCGGTTCTCGGCGGTCAGGATATATACATGAAGGCGTCTATACCGGAAGTTGACAAGGACATTGTCAACGGCAATCACGGCACCGAGGGCGACGTTGCCGGCATAAACGATGTTGTTAATTTTAAGCTTTCCGGTAAACCTGCAAAGAATATCGCAGATTTCGACACCTATTATTTCGAGTTTGTAGATACTCTTTCTGCCGGGTTGACCTATCTGTCCGCAGATCCGGCTCCCGTACTTAAGCTGCTCCGCGGTGGAGTTGAGTATACGATAGATGCATCCGAGTATACTATTAATACAGCAGAAGCGGGAACAGAGGGTCCCAAGGGCACTACTATTACCATTACTTTCACAGACCTTCGTCAGCCTCTGACTGTTACTGCTCCCGAAGCAACAGAGCTTACGGTTACGGCAGACGATACGATCTATGTTTACTACTCTGCAAGAGTTGACAAGGACGCAATTATCGGTTCCACCGGCAACCCCAACGATGTTCACATCGTTTACTCCAATGACCCCAGCACCGCAGACAAGGGCAGGACTCACGACGTAGAAGTTCACGTTTACACCTTCGGTCTTGACCTTACCAAGGTTGACAAGGACACACATGAAGGCCTTTCCGGCGCAGAGTTCGTTCTTACAAGAGCGACTGACGGTAAGTATGCTCAGTTCGAAAATGTTACCGGCGCAGAAGGTAATGTTACCGGCAGACGTCTTACCGGTTGGACAGAAACTTCTTATGAGGATGCAACCGAAACCGACAAGGCAAATTATCTGCTTACGTCAGGCGCAGACGGTAAGATCCCGGACGTAACCGGTCTTGACGAGGGCACCTACACCCTCACCGAGGTTAAAACTCCTGCGGATTACAACACCATGGATCCGTTCGTATTCACCATCACGGCTGATATCGATGCGACTTCCGGTGCTTTGAAGTCTGTTACCTACCAGCACGTAGGTGAAGACGCAATAGTCTACGACAACGAGCACAACACCGCAAGATTCACCAGCGGTTTGCTTCCCGATGACCTTGAGAACCAGAAGGCTCCGCTGCTCCCGTTCACCGGCGGTATCGGTACCACGATATTCTACATAGCCGGCGGCCTTCTCATAGTTTTGGCAGCTGCTTATCTCGTAGCTACGGGCATTAAGCGCAAGAACGCCGCTCAGAAGGAAAACGCATAAGCTTTAAAAAGTTTTAAAGTTTCGTCCGCCGTATCCCATCGCGGATACGGCGGCAGGGAGAGCCTTATGAAAGACGGAGAGAAAAAGGCAAAGGCGCCGGGCAGGCACTATGCACTCAAAATCATCATAGCTTCGGCTGTCGTTATTATAGGACTTTCCCTGCTGCTGTACCCCACAGTGGCGGATTATATAAACTCGTTGAACTACAGACAGGTTGTAGAAGACTACGACAAAGAGGTTGCAAAGCTTGACGACGACACCCGTCTTGAGATGCTTGCGGCCGCAAGGAGCTGGAACGAAGAGCTGCTTGCGGCAGGAAGCAGCATGTCGAAGCTTGCCGAGGCGGACAGGCCGCGCTACAACGCGCTGCTTGACATAAACGGCACGGGCGTTATGGGTCACCTGGAGATAGCGTCGCTCGGCATAGACCTGCCCATTTATCACGGCACGGAAGAGGACACGCTTCAAAGCGGCGTCGGCCATTTGGAGGGGTCGTCGCTTCCGGTTGGCGGAAAGGGCGTGCACACGCTTTTGTCCGGGCATTCCGGGCTTCCGTCCACCAAGCTTTTTACAAACATAGACCGGCTTGCGGAGGGCGACACCTTCACCCTGCACGTACTGGGCGAGGTGCTTGTCTACCGCGTTGAAGCTTCCGTTGTCGTCCTCCCGGAGGAGGCAGAGAAGCAGTATATAGACCCCGAGGCGGACATCTGCACTCTTATGACCTGCACTCCCTACGGGGTCAACACCCACCGCCTTCTTGTGACCGGGCGGCGCGTTTACGCGGCGGAGGACAGTGACACGCCCGACGCACCGAGCACGCCGACTATATCACCGGCAAAGGAAGAGAAGGGCTTCCCGTGGGTTGCGGTTATTTCCGCCGTCTTGTCTCTTGCAGTCCTCATTTCAGCGGTAGTCCTGCTGCTTAAGCGAAAGGGCAAAAAGAGATGAAGAAGCGCGGATACGCAGAAAAACAAAGCAAAAAGAAGCGCTTGGCATCGATACTTGTTTCCGCTGTGTTCTTCGTTGTCGGCGTGGTCATGCTTTTGTATCCCGCAATTGCGGACTATGTCAACACCCACCGCAACCGCGAGATAATCGAAACGTATCAGCGCCTTACCGAGGAGGCCGAGGGCGTGGATTTTGACGCAATGATGCAGTCCGCGCGCGATTATAACGAGCGGCTTTTCCGCAGGGCGCCGTACATGGGCGCGCTGACCGAGGAAGCAAAGCAGGATTACGAAAGCCAGCTTGACCTTCTCGGCACCGGGTTTATCGGATATATAGAAATAAGGAAGATAAATGTTTACCTTCCCATCTTCCACGGCACAAGCAACGACGTCCTGCAAAGCGCGATAGGCCATGTGGAGGGCTCGTCCTTCCCCATAGACGGCGAAAGCGTGCACGCGGTTGTCTCCGGGCATTCGGGGCTTCCGTCGGCAAGGCTTTTCACGGATGTTGACCAGCTTGTCGTCGGCGACACGTTCATTATACACGTTTTAAACAAGAATTTCGTCTATCAGGTGGACGAGATATCAAAGGTTCTTCCCGACGACCTGAAGGATTTGCATATTGACGAGGGCAGGGAGCTTTGCACGGTTATGACCTGCACCCCGTACAGCGTAAACACACATAGGCTTGTTGTCACCGGCCACAGGATAGAGGTTCCGGAGGGGGAAACACCCGACGGTGAGCCTGCCCTTGACGAGCCGGCAGGGCCGCCTGCCTGGGATGCCGGGCAGCTTACGGTCCCGTTGACAATTATAGCAGCGGTGATTTTCATCTCGGCCGCGGCAGAGGCTGTTTTCAGCATCAAACGGCGCGGTAAACGCATTAAATAAGGAGCGTGCGTGATTTGAAAAAACGTATCTTTCCCATAGTTTTGTCTGTCGTCTTTCTGCTTTCGGTTTGTTTTCCGATGGCGGCGACGGCGGCAGACAGTACCGGCTCTATAACTATTCTCTTTAGGCATGGCGGCGCGCCCATCGAAGGGGCGGAGTTCTCGCTTTACAACGTTGCGGAGCTTGATGCAGCCGGCGCCGTCATTACGCGCGCGGGCGCTTTTGACGATTATTCCGTTCTCCCGCCGCTTGACGCGGGCAGTGACGAATGGAGGAGGGCAGCGCTTACGCTTGCGGCTTACGTACTGCGTGATGATTTGCCTTCGGACGCCTCCGGCAGCACCGATTCCTCCGGCAGCTTGAACTTTTACGACCTTACGCCGGGCTTGTTCCTTTTGATTGGTGAGTCGTTCACTGTTGACGACACGTTTTATATCCCGCAGCCGATGCTTGTTTCCGTTCCGTATAACGACAGCCCGGACGGCGGAATTGAATTTCGGGTTGTGGTGGAGCCTAAGTACGAAATTCGCACCATAACCGGCAGCCCTCTTAAGAGGCATGTTGAGAAAATTTGGGCAGACAGCGGTTTTGAAGACCTGCGCCCGTCGGAGATAACGGTTCAGCTTCTCTGCGACGGCGAGGTTTACGACGAGCAGACACTTTCCCCCGCCACGGGGTGGAGCCACGACTGGGAAGGTCTTGCGGAAAACCACGACTGGCTTGTCGTGGAGGAGACGGTCCCGGACGGCTATACGGTTGAGTTTGACCAGGAGGGTGCGCGCTTCACGCTGACAAACACCTACGGCGAGGAGATTTCGTCCTCCGAGGATTCAAGCGGTGACGACAGCTCCGAGGAAACAAGCGAACCGGACGAGTCCGACAGCTCGGAATTCATTGAAAGCTCCGACGACGAAAGCAGCGGCGTCAGCTACGACGATTCGAGCCAACCGGACGACTCAAGCAAACCGGATGACGAGGATCTTCCGCAGACGGGCATGCTGTGGTGGCCTGTTCCGGTGCTGCTTTTGGCGGGCTTTGCGCTCCTGTGCGCGGGAATAGTGCTTCGTTTCCGCAAGAAGGAACAGAGTGATGACTAAAAAGACCTTAAGCGTTTTGCTTATCGTCATCGGGTGCCTGCTTATCGCGTCCGCAGGCGGCCTTCTGATATACAATTTTTGGGACGACGACCGCGCGGAGGAGTCCGTGCATGAGATCCTCGAAAAGCTTGACCCCATAATACCGGAAAGCGTGGACGAGGTCTCGTCGGCGGTGACGGATGCTTCGCTGCCGGATGTGGACACGCCTTCGGCCGACCCGGACGGGGAGATGCCGACGGCGGAGATCGAGGGCTACAGGTATATTGGCAAGCTGGAGATACCCGCGCTGGGGCTGACGCTTCCGGTCATGGATCGGTGGGACTATGTCCGCATGAAGGTGGCGCCCTGCAGGTACAGGGGCACGGTGTACAGCGGCGACCTTGTCATTTGCGGGCACAACTACACCTCCCACTTCGGGCGGCTTAAAAATCTGCAGCCGGGGGACGCGGTGCGCTTCACCGATATGGAGGGCAGCGTGTTCCGCTACACCGTAAAACAGGTTGAAAGCCTGGACGGCGGTGCGGTTGAAGAGATGATAAGCGGCGGCTGGGATTTGACCCTTTTCACCTGTACCACAAGCGGCGTTGCGCGCGTGACTGTGCGCTGCAGTGCAGACGAAGAATAAGAAGAATAAACAAAAAATGCAGCGGAGGCTTCCCTTAACGGGTTGCCTCCGCTTTTTCGTTTTGCAGAATCCTTACATGCCGACGGGGTCGTCTTCGTAAACTCCGCCGACGTAGATCGGCGGCTCCCCAAGCCCCAGGTGCGGCGCAAGGCAGGCCAGGACGCGGTTTGCAAACGCCTCCGTGCCGACCTCCGTATAGTAGTGCACGGGGTCGGAGTGCGCCTCCTCCGGCAGCGCCGCAGACAGCGCGTACAGGTCGTCAATCTCCATGCCGTGCTTTGTCACCGCTTCCACCGCAGCCGCGTTGTAGGCCTCTATCTCCTCGTTATAGCGCTTAAAGTCCGCGTCCATGCGCTCGCTTTGCACACGCGTGGAGGTCGCAAAGATGAAATGCGCACCGGAGAAAAGCTTTTTCAAACGTTCGCATACGCGGTCGAGGTAGTAGACGTAGACCGGTATCGGCGTCTGCGGCTCCTCGCCGTACAGCCGCAGGCAGTCCCAAAGCCCCGCGTTCCAGTGCACTACGTCGATGTGTGCACCGCCAAGCGCGTTCTTCCAGTCGTAAAGGTATCGAAGCACATAGGCCGCAAAGCGGCAGTTCTCCTTCGGGAAGAACACCTCCGCCTCCCCCTGCAGCGCGCGCTTGACGGCGACGTCGTAGCCCTGCCGTATAGAGTCTCCCAAAAGCAGTACTTTTTTCATATATACCCCCCGGTTCTCATGCAAAAACGGCCATGGCAACGGCGCCGCCGGCCATAAGCAGCAGCCCCAAAAGCGCCCTTGCACTTAGCCTTTCTTTAAAAGCAAAGTAGGAAAATGTCACCGTCACGACGATGCTGAGCTTGTCAATGGGTGTCACCACGCTAAGCACGCCGTGCTTCACCGCGTAGTAGTAGCAAAGCCAGGACGCCCCCGTCGCAGCGCCGGAAAGCAGGATAAACACAAGCTCTTTTCTGTCCACCTGCCGCGCCTGCTTCTGCTTCCCCTTGGCGAAGACAATACCCCAGGCCAAAAGGAACACAACCCCCGTGCGTATGGCCGTGGCAAGGTTCGACTCCACGTCGCTTATGCCGACCTTCGCAAGTATCGAGGTCAGCGCCGCAAACACGGCGGAAAGCGCGGCGTAGACAAACCAGCTTCTGCCGCCCTCCTTTAAGGCGGGCTTCCTCTCTGCCATAAGGCACACACCGGCCGCAACTGCGGCGGTGCAGACAAGCTTTACGGCAAGGTGGTTGTACTCTTTGAAGATGAGTATGGCAGCAAGCATCGTAAGCACGGTGCTTGACTTGTCAACGGCGGCGACCTTGTTCACCTCGCCCACAGACAGCGCCTTGAAGTAGCAGATCCAGGAAGCGCCCGTCGCAAGCCCCGACAGCGTCAGGAACAGAAGCGACCTGCCACTGATGTGCAAAGCGTCGCCCGCGGAGCCGGCCGCAAAGGCCACAGCCCAGGCAAGAAGCAGAACAGCGCCGGTGCGTATCGCCGTCGCCACGTCGGAATCCGTCTTCTTTATCCCGCATTTCGCAAGTACAGTCGTCAGCCCCGCAAAAAGCGCCGAAAGCAGCGCAGCCGCAAGCCACATAAAGCCTTCTCCCCTTATGTCTTCTTGTCGAAAGGACGGGCGCACTTCGGGCAGGTTATGCTGATAACGCGACCCTTCGGCGGCTTCTTTACGCGTACGGTCACCTTGCAGTGCGGGCATTTGTAATATTTGTGCGTCTTCCGGTCGCGGAAGCGGTTTTTAATGCGCCTGAAGAAGCCGAATATTTTGTTCTTTATCTTTAGGAACGAGTACCGCTCTTTTTGGCGCCTTGCTATATTTTTGGAGAGGCTTCTGAACCAGGACAAAGCCAGAAAGACGAAGGCGATAAGGTAAAACAGCCAATGCGGCGGTACAAACAGCGAAAGCGCAAAGAACACGACCGCCATGACGGACAGAAGCAGGCAAAGCTCGTCATAGCCGTACCTGCCTTGCATAAACGCCGCCATCCTGTACGATAAACGCCTGAAAAATCCCATAAAAAAGCGCACCCTTCCATCTGCATTCGGCACAACCGTGCCTAACTTAACATTATACCAAATCGACGGAAAAGTCAAGCCCCTAAGGCATAAAAACAGCAGGTGTTTTCCAAAAATTGGAAAACACCTGCTGCATATTGTTCTCCACGGTGCGGGGGTAAGGTATGCGCCGTGGAGGGTGCGGTTTATTTTACCCTTTTAAAACTCAGCGGCACGTGACCGGGATAACTAAGCGTCAATACGTCGTTTTCTATCGATATGTCATAAGTTACTTGATACACCAATTCCCCATGAATTTTTATAAACCAAGGGCAAGCATAAAGGTTTGGTACCTGTTCTCGGCTTCTATGCGCGACGTGTTGTATGCCGCAAGCGCACTGCTTTCTTCTATGGACGATAACGCTCTTCTGCTTGAGGCAACGTCTTCGGCCATTTTTACTGTCCTTGAAAATAAATCACTGCATTTTTGGTTCATCTCGGAAAGATCGGAATATATCCTGCTTTGTCTGTCAATTATCGTGTCAAGCTTATAGGATATTTCTTCAAGCGTGTATTGAAGCTGATCCATTCGAAGCTCGTGTCGGATGAGATAGTAAAGCCCGTCTGAGCCTTCAAGCCGCTTTGATATGCCAAGCCGTATGAAGTCGTTCATGTAGCCAATTGGCACAAGATTGCGATAATTGCTGTCTATACCGCAGGAGTTGTAAAATCCCGCAAGCTTATTCTGCGCCTCGCTTCTTCTTCGCATCAGCTTGTCCCTTTGTGCGGTAAGCAATGCCTTTTGCATTTTTTCCCGTTTCAGCCTGGCAGAATCAAGGGCAACGGCCTTCTCATGCTTTGATTTATCACTTTCAAAGCGTGCGTTTAAGGCCTTGTCCTCGTTTCCTTTTTTTATTATGCCGATGATAAGTCCTGCCACGGCGCCGATTATTGCGCCGAAAAAGCCGAAGACAATTGGTCCTTCAATAATGGAAAACAGCTTATCAAAGAATCCGTGGTTCGTAGTAAAGTAGTATATCGCGCCGATAGGCATCGCAGCGAATGCGCACAAAGAACCCACTTTCAAAACATATTCAATCACAGACTTTTGATTTTTTCCTCTTACCGCGTCGGAAATCCTCCTCTCGCGGCCGAGGCTTGAGATTTTTTCGTTAAGTTGTGCAATCTCCCTCGTCATAAGGTACTGGTTAAGCTCCATATCATAAAGCATTGATATGCAGCGGGGGAGATTTTTTTGCAGCTCTAACTCGTTTCCTGACATGTTTTCTCCTTTCACCGTGCGGGAAAGCACCCTGCGTGAGGGATGTTATATTCCAGCTTTTTCGTCTTCAGCGGCCTCTTTTACGCTTTTTTGAACCGCATCCGCTGTCTTCTTTGCCAATTGATACGGTGCGATAAAGGGGCCTATCGCAAGCGCCAGCATGCCTTTTATGAGAAAATATATGGCCCAGCCCCCAATAGGCATTATAAGGAATATGTTTGGGGTGATCTTGGCAAGCGCGCGCCAGCCGAAATAAACAAAAGCAGCTGCCAAAATTAAAAACGGTATGCCGCCACCGAACATGCTCACAAGCAGAACAACCAACCCAAGGAAAACTGCGTAAAAAGCAACGATAAGCCCAATACGCCCGCCGGAAGAGCACAGGGATTTTTTAAAGTCGAACTTTTCGTTTTGCATAAGCAATACCTCCAAAAAAATTTAAAAATGTCGGCCGATGCTGACCTTTAGCACAATAATAGCACAAAAATATGCTAAAGTCAAGAAAAATGTTGAACATTAGCATATTTTTTGCGAAAGGATGCCGATTGTGAAAATTTACGATTACAACGGGAAGAAGAACATCTGCGGGGACAGGGTACACGAGGCACGCCACAAGCTGCGGCTGACGCAAAGCGATTTGGCGGCGCGGCTGCAGGTGGAGGGCGTTATCTTGGAGCGCGACAGCATAAGCCGGATAGAATCCGGGACGCGTTTTGTCGCGGACTACGAGCTTGCAGTGCTTGCAAAGGCGCTGCACACAAGCATGGAATGGCTCACGTCCGCGGACGACACACAAAGAGCGTAAGGTGCAAAAATGCACCCCCGAAGCATCCGGGGGTGCATTCCGTTTCAACGGTGTGTTTTCAGAGGAGCTAAGCCCTATTCCGCAAGCCTTTTGGCGCGTTCAGTAAGGGATTTGTACCGCTTTTCGTCTCTGACGGTGTCGAAGCCTTTCCAGCCGTTGCCGTTAAGCGCAAGGTAGATAAGCCCGCTGTCGGAAAGCCAGCCGTCCAGCACGTCCTTCGCGTCAAGGCTGCGCATGGTTCCGTCCGGCAGCTCTATCGCCGACTTGCCCTTGATGAATACGACCTTTCCGAAGACGGCCTCGTCGCCGAAGCTAAGCCTCTCCCCGTTCAGTATAGCCTTCCACTTTTCGGCGTATTCAAGAGACAGCTCCAAGTACTTGTAGCCGTCGTCCTTTTGACCTGCCCCGAAGAATGCCGCAGACGCAAGAAGGCAAATCCGCGAATACCGCGCGTAGAACGCGGGCGGAACTTCGCCGTTCCCAGCGGCCTCTATAAGGCGCAGGTTGTAGCAAAGCCTTTTCGCTAAGCGTTCGCCGGAGTGGCGGTGTCCCTTCAGCACCTGGTGAAGCAGCATCTTTATCGCGTTGCAGCTGCCCTCTGCGTCCGCCTCTTCGTCTTTCCCGAGGCTTATAAGGCGGCCTTCCTCGATCTCGCCCGCAACGGAGCCGTAGCGCGTTATCCCCGTCGGCTGCCGCCTTATGCCGGTAAGGTCGGAAAACAGCACCGTCCTGCCCTCGCAGTCCACCGCGCAGACGTACTCGGAAGCGCCGACGTAGCCGTCGGTAAGGCCAAGATCCACGTAGCGCCTTCTTATCCCGTCTTCCATGGGCATATAGCCCTCGCCAACGCCATCGTAGGAGGTAAGCTCGTAGGCGCTCTTCTCCCCGACGGCGGAGTACATCTCCACCTTCACAAGGCCTATTCCGCGAGCGAAGTAGTAGGTCCTTCTGCCGCCTCTGTATTCCCAGCCGGCGCCGAAGCCCTCGCACACGGTGTCGACCGCCAGGCAGTTTTCAAAGCTGCCGGCTTTCACTTCTACTGTTCCCGCGTCCGCGCAGGCTATCTTCACGTTTAGGATGTCGCCCGCAAACTCCGTCCTTTTTTCGGCTTTAAAGCCGTCCTTCCACTGTTCGTCAAACAGGCAGCCCGCCACGTCACTGAGTATCGAGTAGATGTGATTGGAACACACCCTGTCACAAAGCGGGGTCCCGTCGGTCTCCTTCCACTCAAACGAAAACCTTTGGCTACTATCGCAAAGGCGAAGCTTGCCGTCCGCCTTTCCTACCTCGTTCCTTACAAAGAAGTTCCAAAGGCCTTTGTTCCCGCTCCCCGGGTTTAACTTCGGGTCGCCTTCTATAATCCGCGTCACTACAGAGTAAGCCGTTTCGGCGTGAACGCGCTCGCAGTTCGTCTTCGCAAGCTCTACTGCGCGCTTCGCGTACGCCCTTACGTCCTGCAGCTGCTCGTCATCATCCCGGGTGCAGTAGTCGCAGCGGGTTTTAAGGATCATGTCAAGCCAGGAATTTTCATCGTATTTCCTCCTTACGGTGCGGGCGTTTAGGGCGACTATGGCGTTTTTGCCGTCACGGGCAAGCACCTCTATCACCGTCGGGGAAATGTAGGCGTTCGGATTGGCGTCGGCTTCGTACCGCCAAAAGCTGCCGATGCCGAAGGGCACGCCTCCGTTCCCACCGGTTAGGTGATAATCGGCAAGAACCCTCGTCTCCTTCACTCCCTCCGTAATTATCTCCTGCTTTATAAGCCCTACGCCGCTTTTAAGAGTGTTTCTGTAGGTTCCGCTTTTAAGTCGGGAGGTCCACACCTCGCAGCCTTCAAAGCTGCCCGCAGGCACCGTCACGGCGGCGTCGGCGACCTCAAACGTCAAAGTAGAGCCGTCGGAGGCGGTGAAGCTTTCGCAAGGTCTGACGTCCGCCCTCGCCATGCCGTCACAGCGCACCAGGTTGTTAAGCAAAAGGGAGGCGTCCCTGTCGCAGCCGAAGAGACCACCGAGGATATAGCACACACCCTCTTCGCGGATTTTAAACCCGTCTGCAAGGTCTATCTCCAGCACCCGGCAAATGCTTTCGCGGTTTTGAATGTCGCCTGCAAACTCCTCTGCCGTCGACTCTTCAAAGCAGCTTCTTTTCTGCACCGCGTCGTGATACTGCAAGCCGTCTGCAGGGGTCAGAAGCTTTATGGCGTTCTCAAAGCCCTCGCGCGCCTTCTCCGGATTTTCTATGCCGGCAAAGACGGCGTAGGACAGCCACCTGTTCGCTATCGTAAGCCGAAAGTCCACGGGGTCAAGTGACGGTATCTGCACGTCCTTTATGTGCCGAAGCTGGCCGCCGCCCCAGTACTTCCACATCTCCCGCTGCAAAAGCGCAGACATAACCTCGTTGTTTTTGCCAAGGCGCGCTGCCTCCTTTATCCGTTCGAAAAGCTTGTCGTTCTTCTCTCCCGGAAGCCACCACCAGCCGCGCATCAGCACGTCGGCAAGCGCGTGGTACTTCTCGCGCGATTCGGGAAGCGCGTCTATGTCCTTAAGCACGCTTTCATAGACCTTCTCAAAGCCCGCCTTGTTGTTCTTATACTGCCACCCCTTTACCTCGTCAATCTTTTTGTTGATCTTTTGAAGCAGGGTGTCGCTTAATTTTTCGTCCATTGCACATAACTCCTTTCGCATTTTTCTCCTGCCGTCGTGCAGCTGCGATTTCACCGTCCCCACCGAAACGCCCAAAAGCCCTGCGATGTCCTCTGCGCTCATGTCCTCGTAGTAGTGCAGGTACACCACCTGCTTTGCGCGCTCCGGCAGCTTTCGCAGCCCTCGGCGCAAAAGCCTTGCTTCCTCGTCGCTTAGAAGCATTTTCTCCGGGTCATAGTCTTCGGCTGGGATGAACTCAAGCCCGCTTATGTCCTCAAGGCTTAAATAGCTTCTAAACCGCTGCGCCATATTTACGGCGCAGTTTTTGGCAATGCGCGCCGCCCACACGCCAAACTTCTCCGGCTCTATAAGGCGGTCCAGCTTAAGCCAGGCCGCCAAGAAGGCGTCCTGCGCTGCGTCCTCTGCTATGTGCGCGTTGCGTATGACCGAGTACGCGGCAGCACGCACCCGCTTTTCGTGCCTTTTTACCAGCTCGTCGTAGGCGCCGGCCTCCCCGGCAAGGGTCAAAAGCACCAAGGTTCCGTCAGAGCTTGATGTGTGTGACATGGCAGTTTTTCCTTTCCCATCTTGTTTGAAAGCTTTCGTTAATAAGACAGTTTAAACGCGAAAAAGGTTGGGTAAAAGAACGAAAAATTTTTCTATCCGTAAAAAGTATAACACATTTTGCGCCTTTTTGCAACGGACGCCGCTTGACACGGGCGGAGAGAGGGGCTATAATATATAAGGAAAGAAGGCGATGCGGCTTTGAAAACGGGTCTTGTCTTGGAGGGCGGAGCAATGCGGGGGATGTTCACCTCCGGCGTGCTTGACGTGCTTATGGAAAACGGCGTGGAGTTTGACGGTGCCGTGGGCGTGTCCGCCGGCGCCTGCTTCGGCTGCAACTACAAGTCGCGCCAGCCGGGTCGTGCGATACGCTACAACCTGCGCTTTTGCGGGGACAGCCGCTACTGCTCCGTTCGCTCGTTCCTTAAAACAGGCGACCTGTTCGGGGTCGACTTCTGCTACGGTGAGATACCGAAAAAGCTTGACGTCTTCGATTTTGAAGAGTACCGCAAAAACCCGATGAAGTTTTACGCCGTCTGCACGGACGTGGAGACGGGGAAGGCGGTTTACTTCGACTGTGCGGACTTTGAAGACGGCCGCTTTGACCGCATGCGCGCCTCCGCTTCCATGCCGCTTGTGTCGCGGATAGTGGAAACGGAGGGGAAGAAGCTGCTTGACGGCGGGATTGCGGACTCTGTGCCGATACGGTTTTTCGAAGGTCTCGGATACGACCGTCTTGTCGTCATATTGACGCAGCCGAGGGATTATATAAAGGGAAAGAACCCCATGCTTCCGCTTGCGCGCATAGTGTATAGGAAGTACCCGGCCTTTGTGCAGGCGATGGCAAACAGGCACCTTGTGTACAACGAAACGCTTGACTATGTGAAAAAGCGCGAGGCGGATGGGGCGATAATTGCCATATTCCCCAAAGCGCCGCTCGAAGTCGGCAGGATAGAGAAGAAGCCCGAAAGGCTTAAGGCCGTCTATGAACAGGGCAGGGAAATTGCGGCCGAGAGGCTTGAAGAGATAAAGGCCTTCGTCACACATTAAAAAGCGGCTGCCGCAAAGCTGCGGCAGCCGAAGTGTTTTTAAGGCCTTCCAATTAAGTATTGATTTAAACGGCCGCAGGTGGTATAATAATACGGAAGGGAAGGTGCGGTTTAAAGATGAAGATAACGTTTATGGGTGCGGGAAGCACGGTTTTTGCCCGCAACGTCATTGGGGACTGTTTGTGCGTTCTCTCTCTGCGGGACAGCGTCTTTGCGCTGTACGACATTGACCCGCAGCGGCTGGAGGAAAGCCGCGTCATTTTAGAGGCGATGCGGGAGGCAAAGGGCGGCTTTGGCAGGATAGAGTGCTATGTCGGCGTGGAAAACCGCCGTGCGGCGCTTAAGGGCGCAAGCTTTGTCGTAAACGCCATACAGGTCGGCCTTTACGAGCCCTGCACAGTCATAGACTTTGAGGTGCCGAAGAGATTCGGCCTTCGCCAGACGATAGGCGACACGCTTGGCATAGGCGGCATAATGCGCGGGCTGCGCACCGTACCCGTGGTGCGGGACTTTGCCCGCGATATGGAGGAGGTCTGCCCGGACGCGCTGTTTTTGAACTACACAAACCCCATGGCGATAGTAAGCGGCTTTATGCAGCGCTATACCGGCGTTAAAACGGTGGGTCTGTGCCACAGCGTGCAGGTCTGCTCGGAGGGGCTTCTTAAAGCCTTATGTCTGGAGGATAGACTTGAAGGCCGCAAGGAGCTTATAGCCGGCATAAACCACATGGCCTGGCTTTTGGAGATAAAGGACAAAAACGGCGTAGACCTTTACCCGGAGATAAAGAAAAGGGCGCGCGAGTACCTTAAAAACCCCGAGGCAAGGGACAAGGTGCGCATGGACTATATAGAAAACTTCGGCTACTACTGTACAGAGTCAAGCGAGCACAACGCAGAGTACAACATGTTCTACATCAAAAAGGCGTATCCGGAGCTGATAGACAGATACAACATACCGCTTGACGAGTACCCTCGCCGCTGTGTAAATCAGATAGAAGGCTGGAAGAGGGAGTATGCGCAGATACTGGAAAGCGGCGTCAAGGAGCACACGCGTTCTAACGAGTACGCCTCCCGCATAATGCAAAGCGTGGTCGAGGGGACGCCTTTGCAGATAGGCGGCAACGTGCTTAACACCGGCCTTATAGACAACCTGCCGGCGGACGCCTGCGTGGAGGTACCCTGCCTTGTGAACGGGCGCGGGGTTCACCCCTGCCACGTCGGCGCGCTGCCCGTCCAGTGCGCGGCTATGAACATGACAAATATAAACGTTCAGCTGCTTACGGTAGAGGCGGCGGTGACGCAGAAGAAGGAGCACATATATCAGGCGGCGATGCTTGACCCGCACACGGGAAGCGAGCTTGACATAGACACAATAAAGCAGATGGTCGACGCGCTTATAGAAGCGCACGGAAGCTATCTGCCCGAATACCGCTGACGGCGGAAAAAACTCTTGATTATCTCTTAAATCTGTGGCATAATTGTAAAGGAAGGAGGCGGCACAGTGGCAGAGTACATATCTAAAAGCGAGGCGGAGACGGAGGAAATTGCAAAAAGGCTTGCGGCCTTCCTTCGCCCGGGCGACCTGCTTGCGCTTTACGGCGAGATGGGAGCGGGCAAAACCGCCTTTGTGCGGGGGCTTGTTTCGCAGCTTGCGCCGGAATGCGTGCGCCTGGTGCACAGCCCGACCTTTGCCATAGTGAACGAGTACGCGGGCGAAAAGGTCACCGTGTATCATTTCGACTTCTACCGTCTGAGGGACGAGGACGACCTGTGCTCCGTGGACTTCTACGGGTATTTGGATCGCGGGGGGATCATAGTGACAGAGTGGAGCGAGATGTTTGAAAGCGCGCTTCCTCCCTCCGGCAAGAGCGTTAGGATAGAAAAAACGGGGGAGGAGGAACGGCTCATCCATGCTGATTTTGGCGATTGACACCTCGGCGCTTACCGCAAGCGCCGCCGTTTGCGATTACGTGGACGGGGAGATAAAGAAGTGCGCGCAAAGCTCGGTGAACAACGGCCTTACGCACAGCGAAACGCTGTTCCCGCTTATAGACGGGGTGCTTAAGGCCTTCGGCAAGACGGTTTCCGACGTGGGGCTTTTTGCCGTTTCCGCCGGCCCCGGGTCGTTTACCGGCGTTAGGATAGGCGTTTCCGCCGTAAAGGGGCTTGCCTTTGACGGGCGCCCTGCGGCCGCAGTCTCCACGCTGGAGGCGCTTGCGGAAAACGTGCAGGCGGAGGGCGTTGTCTGCCCGCTTATGGACGCAAGGCGCGGCGTCTTCTACAACGCGCTCTTCCTGCGGGAAGACGGAAATCTTAAAAGGCTTACCCCCGACCGTGCCATCTCCGCCGCAGAGCTTTCCACAGAGGCGGAGCAGTACGGGAAGCTGCACATCTGCGGCGACGGCGCGTATCTTTACGAAAAGCTGCATACAGGCAGCGCCGTTTTGGTAAAGCCCTCGCTTTGCACAAGGTATCAAAATGCGCTTTCCGTCGCGGTCTGCGCCGCAAGGCAGTACGAGCGCGGAGAAATATACACGGCAGAAAGCCTTCCCACCGTGTACCTGCGGAAGCCGCAGGCGGAGAGGGAAAGGGAAGAACGCTTAAGTAAAAAGGAGAATTTGCAATGAAAATAGTTATAGCGGCCGACCACGGCGGGTATGATATAAAGCAGGCGATAATAAAGGCGCTTACAGACGACGGGCACGAGGTGTGCGACCTCGGCACCGACAGTGCCGACGTATCCGTCGACTACCCGGCATACGCGAAGGCGCTTTGCAAAAAGATACAAAGCGGCGACGCAAATCTTGGCATACTTTGCTGCGGAACGGGCATAGGCATGTCCATGGCGGCGAACAAGCAGCGCGGCATACGCGCAGCGGCGCTTTCCGACGAGTTTTCGGCGGAGATGACGCGCCGCCACAACAACGCAAACGTCCTCTGCCTTGGCGGCAGAGTGATAGACGCGGAGAAGGCAGTAAAGCTTTCCCGCATATTCGTAGGGACCGATTTCGAGGGCGGCAGGCATCAAAGGCGCGTTGACATGCTTGAAGACCTCTAAGCATAAGGAGCACATGGTATGGACGAACGCAGCACTACGTCCGAACGGCAGACCATGCCCACGGACGTTTTTAACGAAGCCATCAGGGCAGGGGACAAAAACGGGCATACCGATTCCAACCTCTACACCGTGGAGGGCAGGACGCAGCGCACGGTAAACGAGCGCACGCTTAAAAAAAGGCTGTCAAAGCTTGCGTCCTCGCGCGCGGTGCTGCTTCTTGCGATTTTCACAAGCCTTTCCGCCCTTCTTACGGCGTTTCGCGGCTATCTGCTGCCCGTGACCCTGTTCCTTGCGGCACTCAGGACCTGTTACGCAATAGGGCTTTGGATTGTCTACTCCTCCAAGGGCAAAAAGGGTGCGGGCTTTTTGGCAGCGTTCTCGCTTGCTTCAACCGCGGCGGCAGTCATAGGGCTTCTGCTTTTGGCCGCGTTTATCGGCTGCGGCATGTTCGGCAAGCTGTTCCTTGTAAGGACTAACGGCACGGTTCTGCTTGCCAAGGCAATATCGGAGGCAAAAACCTTCGCGGTGATACCCGCGCTTATCTGCATTATGGTCGCGTACTGCGTCTACCTGTTCAAGAGGTACGAAAGGCAGACGCTTTGCAACGTGCGCGACGGGCTTCGCTTCGGCTTCCCGTTCGGGCAGGGCAGCCTTATCTATGCGCGCAACTGCTTTATCGTCTCCGGTGTGCTGCTTGCGGTCACGGTGGTGCGCAGCTTCTTTATAAGCTTCTCCGGCGTCGGCTTCATCCCGGAATACGCCGTTGAAGCGCTTGATTGGCTTTTGATACCGCACTGCAATTTTGCGGCCTTTGTCGCCGGCGCAGCGGTGCAGATCGCCGTTTACGTGCTTTCTGCGGTTTTGGCGTTCCGCTACAACGGCATGATAAAGCGATATAAGGCGCAGAAGGCGGCGGCTGACGAGGCGCGCAAGTCCGCAGAGGACGGGACGAACGCAATGCTGGAGGCAGAGCGGGAAAAGGCCGCAGGACGCGCGGGAAAGCGCAAAACCAATGAAAAAGAATAAAAAACGGCAAAAAAGCTATTGACAAATGGCCTTCCGCAGTGGTATAATGTCTTTACCTCTGCGGAAGGTCTTTTTTTTCGTGCCCGTTTTGGGTCGGGGGCGTTCCGTCAAAGAGGAAGGTAACAAATAATGGAGGTGCCGAAATGAGAGTTAAGATCACTTTTGTTTGTAGTGAATGCAAGCAGAGAAACTACGAAAGCATGAAAAACAAAAAGAATGACCCTGACAGGCTTGAGCTTAAGAAGTACTGCAGATTCTGCAAGAAGCGCACAGTCCACAAGGAAAGTAAGTAAGGAGAAGTAAAGTATGAAAAAGTCTTTAAGCGTTTTAGCGCTTCTGCTTTCCTTGCTTGCGGTTTTGTCCTTCGGTTCTTTCTCGGCCTTTGCCGAAAGCAGCGATGTCAACATCCCCGTCAGTTCTGAGGACACGTCGGAGATTTCGGCGGAAGAGTCTAAGATCGAGGCTGCCGTGACAGACACTGCGTCCGAGATTTCCGTGGCAGAGACTACGTCGGAGGCTTCCGCGGCCGAAACGTCGGACGCATCTGCGGAGACGACCGAGGAAACATCCGAGGCTTCCGGTGAAGAGTCGCAAAGCACCGCAGCTGCCACAACAAGTGACGACGGCGGCAGCTTCCCCTGGGCGCTTGTGATATTCCTCGGCATAGTTGTTGTTCTTGTCGTTGTATCAGTCATAAGCATAAAGGCAAACAACCGCTTCGGTCAGTGGCTTAAGAACTTCTTTAAGGACCACAAGAGCGAGCTTAAGAAGGTCACCTGGCCGTCCAGAGAGTTCACGGTAAAGAACACGATAGTTGTTCTCGTGTGCCTCGTTGTAAGCGGTCTTGTTATAGGCCTTTTGGACTTCGGCCTTGCCAAGCTTGTAGAGCTGTTGGCGAGTCTCGTAAGCTGATTTAAGGGGTTTGGTTTTACATGAATATAGCACATGAGGATACCCCGCTTTGGTATGTGGTTCACACGTATTCCGGTTACGAAAACAAGGTCGCCGGCAATCTTGAAAAGATGGTGGAGAACCGCGGACTTGGGGACTTGATACAGGACATCCGCATTCCTACGGAGACGGTGCAGGAGATAAGTGCCGACAGCGATACTCCAAAGGAGGTAGAGCGGAAGCTTTTTCCGTGCTATGTACTTGTGAAGATGGTGATGAACCCCGAGACTTGGCACATAGTACGCAGCACGTCCGGCGTGACGGGCTTTGTTGGCCCGGGGTCGAACCCTACGCCCCTTTCGGAGGCGGAGGTTGACGCATTGGGCGTTGAGACCAAGGTCATAGAGGTCAACTACGCCGTCGGCGACAGCGTTAAGATTTGCAGCGGGCCTCTTTCCGGCTTTATCGGCGTGGTTGAGGAGATCACGGACGACAAGCGGAAGGTGACCGTAAGCGCGTCCCTGTTCGGCAGGGAAACGAAGGTAGAGCTTGACACCAACCAGGTAGAGGTTGTAGAGCAGCAGTAGCTTTCAAAAAGGCCGTCTGCCGCGTTAAAGCAAAACCGTTAAAACAGTAATTATTTAATTCAAGGCATAAAGCCGTAAACAAATGTGGGAGGGAGCCGCCATGCTCCCGATTACGATTACCACGGAGGTGTAAATTATGGCAAAGAAGATAGTAGGTTATATTAAGCTTCAAATTCCCGCCGGTAAGGCAACTCCCCAGCCGCCGATAGGTCCTGCCCTCGGTCAGTACGGTGTTGCTATACCTATGTTCACCAAGGAGTTTAACGAGAGGACGAAGAACGACGTTGGTCTTATAATCCCCGTTGTCATCACCGTGTATGCGGACCGTTCCTTCTCCTTCATTACGAAGACTCCGCCTGCAGCCGTTCTTATAAAGAAGGCCTGCGGTATTGAGACTGCTTCCGGCACTCCCAACAAGACCAAGGTTGCTCAGATAACGAAAGAGCAGATACGCAAGATAGCGGAAACAAAGATGCCCGACCTCAATGCGGCATCCATAGAGACCGCTATGAGCATGATTGCGGGTACCGCTCGTTCCATGGGCGTTACCGTAGTTGACTAAGGAGGGCGCGGAAATGAAAAAAGGCAAGAAATACGTAGAAAGCCTTAAGGCTTACGAAAAATCCAAGATATACGAAAGCGACGAAGCATTCGGCATAGTTTGCGACATCGCAAAGGCCAAGTTTGACGAGACCGTAGAGGTTCACTTCAGGATGGGTCTTGACTCCCGCCATGCAGACCAGCAGGTCAGGGGCGCGGTTGTGCTCCCCAACGGCACGGGCAAGACCGTTCGCACCCTCGTTTTCGCAAAGGGCGACAAGGCCGCTGCGGCTGAAGAGGCAGGATCCGACTATGTCGGCGCAGAAGATTACGTTCAGAAGATCCAGAAGGAGAACTGGTTCGACTTTGACGTTATCATCGCCACTCCGGACATGATGGGCGTTATAGGCCGTCTCGGTAAGATCCTCGGCCCCAAGGGCTTGATGCCTAACCCCAAGGCGGGCACCGTAACCATGGACGTTGCGAAGGCCGTTCAGGAGGCCAAGGCCGGTAAGATCGAGTACAGGCTTGACAAGACCAACATCATCCACTGCCCGATAGGCAAGGTAAGCTTCGGCAAGGATAAGCTTAGGGAGAATTACATGACTCTTCTCGGCGCGCTTATTAAGGCAAAGCCGGCCGCTGCAAAGGGTCAGTACATCAAGTCCTGCGTTATAGCTTCCACCATGGGCCCCGGCATAAAGGTAAACCCCGTGATGAGGGCAGAGGGCTAAAATCCCCAAAAAACTGTTGACAAACCGTTTTTGCGGTGTTATAATAGTCAAAGAAATAAGGCATTTCCGCAGACAGCAGGTACGCTCCGCACGTCGGGGCGTGTAAGCGGCGCTTTCCCGCCTGCCGAGGATGTGTAATAAACCGTAGTTGTGGTTGATTATGCCCCTCGCTGTCTGTCGGCGGGGGGCTTTTTACAACATAAAACGGAGGTGAAACCACTAAATGGCAAGCGCACAGGTTTTGGAACAAAAGCAGGCGGTTGTTGCCGCACTGGCGGAGAAGATAAAGTCTTCCGTTGCCGGCGTACTTGTTGACTACAAGGGCATTAACGTTGAAGACGATACAAAGCTTAGGGCGGAGCTTCGCAAGGCGGGCGTTGAGTATTCGGTTATAAAGAATACGCTTATAAGCAAGGCTTGCGACGAGGTCGGCTATGAAGGGCTTAAAAGCTCGCTCACCGGCATGACGGCGTTTGCAATCAGTCAGAACGACCAGGTTGCAGCGGCGAAGATTCTTGCGGACTACGCAAAGGATCACGAAAACTTTGTTCTTAAGGCAGGCTATGTCGACGGCAACCTGCTTGATACCGAGGGCGTCAAGGCTTTGGCCGAGATACCGTCCAAGGAAGTGCTCATCGCAAAGATGCTCGGCTCTTTGCAGTCCTCGCTGTATGGCTTTGCATATGCATTGCAGGCTATTATCGACAAGGGCGGCGAAGCTGCACCGGCAGAAGAAGCTCCCGCGGCGGAGTAAGAAAATCAGTTAATAAAATATTTTAGTATTCGGAGGATTAAAAAATGAACGAAAAATCTCAAGCCATTTTGGATATGGTAAAAGAACTTACTATTCTTGAGCTTTCCGACCTTGTAAAGGCTCTTGAAGAGGAATTCGGCGTTTCCGCCGCACCCGTTGCAGTAGCAGCAGGCCCTGCAGCAGCAGCCGCTCCCGCAGAGGAGAAGACCGAGTTTGACGTTGTCGTAACCGGCGTTGCCGACGCGTCCAAGAGAACCAGCGTTATCAGGGCTATAAAGGACCTTGCAGGCGTTGGCCTTAAGGAAGCAAAGGACATGGTAGACGCTCTCCCGAAGACCATAAAGGAAGGCGCTTCCAAGGAAGACGCAGAGGCTGTAAAGAAGCAGCTTGAAGAAGCCGGCGCTACCGTAGAAGTAAAGTAATTCCCCCAAAAATCTGACGATTTTCGGGGGTACCCCCAAAACAACTAAAAGGATGGCTTTTTGAAAAATGCAATTTTTCAAAAAGCCTTCTGTTTATTATAGATTCCCGTTCACTCGCGTCTCGCGCCTACCCCCACCCCGTGGGGGCGGTGGTAGGCACTCGCGGGAATCCAAGGAGAAAAATCCGGCGCACCTGTCGCCGGATTTTTCGTTATTGATTGTATGCTCGCTCCGCTCGCGGGCAAAGGCTTTAGCGTGGTACAATAGATAAACGGCTTCATACGTGTGACAAGCCTTTACATCGCTTTGACGCAACTTGCGTTGCCAGCTCGGGATTCCAAAGGGCTGTGCCCTTTGGGCCTAAAAAGCTATTGTTTTTGAAAAGCCTAATTTAGAGAGCCATGAAGGGACCGAGTCCCTTCATATAAAAATACAAAGGACGGGCCGGGGCCCGTCCATAATAAATAAAAGTGCGAAAAACAAGGAAGTGCGAAGAGCGCCCTACTTGCCGCCGATGGCCTTTTGCTGGTCGATGAAGGAGTAGTAGTCGACGTGGGGGCTGCTGTTCCAGGCCTTAACGGCCATAGCGCGGAGTGCGATGCGGCTGCCTTCCCTGACCTGCTCGGGGGTCTGCGTCTCCTGCTTGTCGCACCAAATGCAGAAGTAGGCGCTCTCAAGCACGCCTTCAAGCTTGCTTAGATCCGATACGTAGTTTATGCCGTGTTCTTTGTCGGCTCCTGTGAAGACGCCGCCGTTCCACTCGTTGTAGATGCGTTCGGCGGAGGGTTCGTCGTAGCCGTCCTTAAGCACGTAGTACATGTAGTTTTCGTTGACGTTTATGACCTTGTAGCCGTTTTGGAGGTAGTCGTCGACGAGGGTCGCCTTAAGCGTGCCGTTGTTCGTCCAGTACAGCACCTCGATGTCCTTGGAGGGCACGTTGACGGCTGCCTGCCCGGCGGTGCGCATAAGCCCGTCGTTCCAGGCGCGCACCTTGAAGCCCTTGGCTTCCATGTAGTCGGCAATGTCGTTGACGTAGCCGACGTAGGCGTCGTGCGCGTTTGCCTTCTCGCCGTAGGTCGCCTTGGCGTAGTCCTCAAGGATTTGCCAGGCGGAGAACTGCATCCTCGGCACGTTTGACCAGCCGAAGCTTTCGTCGCCGCCTATGGAGAACTTCTCGCAGTCCGCGAACAGCTCTGCATATTCGTCAAGCAGCGACTTCATGTAGTTTACCGCCTCCGGGTTCGTTATGTCAAGCGTCTTCGGCGAGTTGTAGCCGTCCACGTCCGTAAGCGAGTACTCCGGATGTGCGGAAAGTATCTGCATAAGGTGCCCGGGCGAGTCAAACGCGGGTATTATCTCCACGTAAAGCTCCGCAGCGGATGCCATTATTTCGCGCACTTCGTCCTTTGTAAGGTATTCGTCGCTCATTATGGATGGATCTGTGTCGCACTGAATGCGGAAGCCCTCGCTTTCGCTGAAGTGCAGCTCTACCGCGTTTATGCCGAAGGTCGCAGCAGAGCGTATCATGTCGATAATCCAGTCCTTGGTGAAGTACTTGCGCGCAATGTCAAGGTGGAGGCAGCGCTCCGCAAGGTCGGGCCAGTCGGTGTAAACGCCGCACTTCATGCCGCCCTGAAGCTTAAAATAGCGGCTTACGGTCATCGCGCCGTAGTAAAGCGCGCGGTCGGTGCGGGCGGTTATCTTGATGCTGTCGCCGACCTCGATCTTGTACGCCTGATCAATGACGGAGGCGGGGACACCCTCCGGGGAGAAGGCTTCGTCCGTTTCCAGCGTTATCGCCTTGCCGCCGTTTGCGAAAAGCGCAGCTGCGCGAGCCTTCAAGGCCTCGTCGCCGCTTGCTATGTCCGCGCCGTCGGCCGCGTAGAAGCCGCTTGTCGGGGCGAAGCTTTTAAGCCCCAGCACGTAGTCTACGGCCCCCTCCGGCACCTCTGCGACGGCGCTTTCGGAGGGCGCAGAGGCGTTGGGGTACAGCCCCGCGTCGTAGCGTATTAAGAACGACGCGTCCAGGTTGTCGGCCACACCGTCGCCGTTTACGTCCGCACGGGCTGCCTGCTCCGCCGTAAGCGGGTTTATCCCAGCGTCGGAGCGGAGGACCATAACCGCGTCGAGGTTGTCTATGGCTCCGTCGCCGTTTACGTCGCTGAAAACGGCGGAAACCTCTTCGCTTTGCGCATTTCCGTCCGAACAGCCCGTAATAAACAGGGTCGCCGCGATAAGCATCGAAATTGCCTTCTTCATCTGAAAGTCTCCTTTATTCGTGGTTGATTATTTACATTTTTTGTGTTAGAATACAAAAGTTAGGGGGTAAAGCTATGAATATATGTGTTTTGGACGCCGGTACACTTGGAACCGACATCGACCTTAAAGCGCTTGAGGCATTCGGGAACCTTGCCGTTTACGAAAGCACCGCAGCCGCGGACACGGCCGCGAGGATAAAGGACGCCGACATTGTCGTTACAAACAAGGCAAGGCTTACTGCCGCAGACGTCGACACGGCAGAAGGATTGAAGCTTGTGTGCGTGCTTGCCACGGGCTTTGACAACGTGGACATAGCCGCGTGCAGGCGGCACGGGGTGGCGGTATGCAACGTGAAGGGCTATTCTACCGACAGCGTCGCGCAGATAACGGTCGCTTCGGTTTTGCATTTGGCTTGCAGCTTCGGGATTTATCTGCCCTTCGTCACGGAGGGAAGGTACAGCGCCTCTAAAAGCGCCAACAAGGTGCAGCCCGCGTTCTACGAGCTTCGGGGGAAGACCTGGGGTATAGTCGGCTACGGCAGCATCGGAAAGCAGGTCGGCGAGATAGCAAAGGCCTTCGGCTGCAGGCTGCTTGTGTGCAGAAGAAGCGGGGGCAGCGGAAGCGTCGACATCGACACGCTTTGCCGTGAGTCAGATATAATAACGCTGCACACGCCGCTTACCGGCGAAACACGCGGCCTTATCGACCGCAGAAGGATAGAAATGATGAAGGACGGCGTTATACTTGTGAACGCCGCACGCGGCCCGGTTGCCGACGAAGGCGCACTTGCCGAAGCGGTGCTTTCCGGCAAGCTCGGAGGGCTTGGCATAGACGTTTACAGTGCAGAGCCGATGCCCGCAGACCACCCGTTCTACGGTATAAGAAGGCTGCCCAACGTCTGCCTTACGCCGCATATGGCCTGGGCGGCCTACGAGGCAAGGGTACGCTGCCTTGACGAAACCATGCTTAACATAAGGGCCTTCCTCGCCGGGGAAAGCAGGAACAGAGTGGAGTAAGGAATGATTAAACGCTTTGTAAAATACTATTCGCCGCACAAAAAGCTGTTTTTTGCCGATATGGCTTGCGCGCTTATACTTGCCGTGTGCGACCTTGTGTACCCGGAGATAACGCGAAGCATGCTTAACACCTATATACCGGGACGGCATTTAAGGATGCTGTGGCTGCTTGCGGGGGTGCTGCTTGCGGTTTACGTCGTGAAGATGCTGCTTAACTACTTTGTGCAGTACTACGGGCACATAGTGGGCGTAAGGATGCAGGCGGACATGCGGCGCGACGTGTTTGAACGGCTGCAGACGCTGCCGCTTTCGTACTTCGACAGGAACAAAACCGGCACCATAATGTCGCGGATAATAAACGACCTTATGGACGTTTCGGAGCTTGCGCACCACGGGCCGGAGGATTTGTTCCTCTCTGCGCTTATGCTTGTGGGCGCGTTTGTGATGATGGCGCGAATATCCCTTTCGCTTACGCTTATTCTGTACGCGTTTATACCGCTGCTTGTGTATTTCTCCGCCAAAAAGCGGCGCAAGATGAGCGCCGCCTTCACCCTCTCGCGGCAGGTGATAGGCGAGGTGAACGCCAACCTTGAAAACAGCGTGTCGGGCATAAGGGTCTCAAAGGCCTTCGGCAGCAGTGACGAGGAGATAGAGCGCTTCGAAGAGGGCAACCGCGACTATGTGGAGGCTCGCCGTCAGTCCTACAAGGCAATGGCAGAGTTCCACAGCGGCAACGGCTTTATAACCGACTTTTTGATGGTGCTTATGTACCTTGCGGGCGGGCTTTACTGCTACTACGGCAGAATAAACATAGCGGATTTTACGGCCTTTGTGCTGTACATAAGCAGCTTTACGGCGCCGATAAAGCGCCTTATAGGTTTTGTAGAGCAGTACCAAAACGGCATGACCGGCTTTGAACGCTTCTGCGAGATAATGGACGCACATCCCGAGGATGACCCCGAAGACGCCGTCGACATAGGCAAGGCTGAAGGGGAGATAGAGTTCCAAAACGTAAGCTTCTCCTATGACGGAGGCAAAAACGTGCTTGAAAACCTAAGCTTTAAGCTTAAAAAGGGCCGCACCCTTGCGCTTGTAGGCCCTTCCGGCGGCGGCAAGACGACCATCTGCCATCTGATACCGCGCTTCTACAGGGTGGACGAGGGGAAGATACTTCTTGACGGCAGGGACATCAGCGAAATAAGCCTTAAAAGCCTTCGCGCAAACATAGGCATAGTGGCGCAGGACGTGTTCCTCTTCAATTCTACGGTTTACGACAACATAGCCTACGGCAACCCGCGTGCAAGCAGGGCAGAGGTAGAGGAGGCAGCAAAGCGCGCCAACATACACGACTATATAATGAGCCTTGAAAACGGCTACGAAACGACCGTGGGAGAACGCGGAGTGAAGCTTTCCGGCGGGCAGAAGCAAAGGATAGCCATAGCAAGAGCTTTCTTAAAGAACCCGCCCGTTATGATACTTGACGAGGCGACAAGCGCCCTTGACAACGCCACGGAGCATCTGATACAGCAAAGCCTTGACGAGCTGTGCCGCGACCGCACCACCATAGTAGTTGCGCACAGGCTTACAACCGTGCGCGGTGCCGACGAGATCCTCGTGATAACCGACGAGGGCATAAAAGAGCGCGGCACGCACGAAAGCCTTATAGAAAGCGGCGGCATTTACGCCGAGCTTTGGAAGGGCTATAAAAGCTAAATGACCTGAAAGATGTAAAATTTAAGGTAGTCAGTCTCCGGCACATTCCACATTATCGGGTGGTCGGGGGACTGCGTTCGGCGTTCTATCTGCTTAAGCGTCACCCCTGCCTCCGCAGCGGCAGCTTGCAGCATCTGCCGAAACAGCTTGTCCGTCATGAAGTGGGAGCAGGAGCAGGTCGCAAGGTATCCCCCGCGTGGAAGCAGCTTCATCGCCTTTTTGTTTATCTCCCGATAGCCGCCAATGGCCTTGCCGACGGTGGCGCTGCTTTTGGTAAACGCCGGCGGGTCGAGGATGATATAGTCCCAGCTTCTCTCTTTCTTCTCCTCCGCTTCGGTAAGCAGCTCGAAAACGTCGCGCTTTACAAAGCACACCTTATCTTCAAGCCCGTTCAGCGCTGCGTTCCTCTTCGCAGATTCAAGCGCGTCCGCCGATACATCAACGGCCGTCACGCTCTTCGCACCCGCCGCCGCGCAGTTAAGCGCAAAGGCGCCCGTGTGCGTGAAGCAGTCAAGCACCGCCTTTCCGTCCGCTATCCTTGCGGCGGCAAGGCGGTTGTATTTTTGGTCGAGGAAGAAGCCCGTCTTCTGCCCGTTTATATAGTCAACGTCGTATTTTATCCCGTTTTCGGTAATAAGCACGTGCCCGTCGCCGCCGCCCGTGTAGAAGCCCTTTTCCTGCCCCAGCCCCTCTTTAAGGCGAAGCGGAAGCTCGTTCCTCTCGTAAACGGTGTCGACACGCTCGCTCCTGAAGGCAAGCTCCTCAAGCAGGGCGGTGTAAAGCGTTTCTTTTATAAGCTCCGTCCCCAAACAGGCGATTTCGACGCAAAGGACGTTTTCAAACCTGTCGCAGGTCATGCCGGGGATGCCGTCCGCTTCACCGAATATAAGGCGTGAACAGCGCAGGTCGCCGCCCATGACGGTCTTGCGGTAGTCAAGCGCATAGCGTATCCTGCGCCGCCAGAAGGCCTCGTCAAAGCGGTCGTTTGCGTTGGAAGAGAGCACGCGCACGCGTATTTTGGAGGCGCTGTTGTAAAAACCGGTGCCAAGGTATTTGCCCTTTGCGTTTACCACATCTGCGAGAGAGCCGTCTTCCACGTCCCCGCGTATCTCCGCGACCTCGTCGGCGTAGACCCAGGGGTGGCCTTCGCGCACCGTCTTCTCCGCCTTTTCGCTTACAAACACCTTCGGATATGACCTTTCCATCAAAACACCGTCCTTAACTTTTACAGTTTACCATAACAGCAGCCGTTTTGCAATAAAAAACTTCTCTTTTTGCAAAAGCAAAAAGAGAAGTCAAAACACACAAACGTCCCTACCCGCAAGGCTGCACTCCCCTGCGGGCAGGGTCAAAGTATTGCGCCTACAGAGCCGGTTCAGCGCTTCTTTCAGTCTTCTACGGGGGCGGGTTCCTTAATCACGTCGGACTGCTTCAAAAACTCGTTGTAGTCTATCCCGCCGCAGCGTTCCAGCTCTACATTGAGAATGGCGTCAACGACATAGCGACCTTTTTCGTCAAGCTGGCTGTAAGCCGATATCAAGCTCATCCCCTTCTGGCTGGAGTTGTAAAGCGGGGAATACTCGTACAGGTTTATGCACAGCTTGCGGCAAATTTTAAGCACCGTGTCGTAAGACGTGCCGCCGATGCCGTTGTGTAAGGCGCTGACGATTGTAGACTGAGGTATACCGACAGCGATGGAAAACCTGCGAACGCTGCGGTACTGCGCCTTAATTTCGTTCTTGATTGCCATTGTCAAAAGGTCCATTAAATCACCGATCCTTTATCTTTGAAATAATATGCGAACAAGTCTACAATGTTCACATATACACCAAATAAAATATAGCACAGAAATGCAAGGGAAATAAACACCCATTTTTTTACATTAAAAACAAATTATCGGTAATTATTTTTAGACTATTTAAAAATTAACTATTTTTCATATTAAGTTATTATTTGCAAAAGCTTTTTTGTCGAAAAAAAGTGTGACGCGCCGCTATTCATTTCGGGTATATCAGCCGCAGTTCCTGCCGCAGCTGTCGCAGACGGCATTCGGTCTTTCGCCTTTTCGGAAAAATTCATTAACATTTTGAAGCGTCGTCTGCGCTATATTGGAAAGCGCCTCCCTCGTCAAAAACGCCTGGTGAGAGCTTATAAGCACATTCGGCATCGACAAAAGCCTTGCAAGCACGTCGTCGGGCATAATTGCGTCGGAGTTGTCCTCAAAGAAGAACTCCGCCTCCTCCTCATAAACGTCAAGGCAGGCGCCGCCTATGCGCCCGCTCTTTATGCCGTCAAGCAGATCCTCGGCGTCGATAAGCGCCCCGCGGGAGGTGTTTACGATGTATACCCCCTGCTTCATCCGCCCGATGGCGGCAGAGTCTATCATGTGGTAGGTCTCCTTCGTAAGCGGGCAGTGAAGCGATATGACGTCGCTTTCCGAAAGCAGCCTGTCGAGGTTTACATAATCTATTCCGTCCGAGGGGAAGAGGTCATGCGCCAAAACCCGCATGCCGAATCCCCGGCATATGTCGATAAACGCCCTGCCTATCCGCCCGGTGCCGACGACGCCGACAGTCTTCCCGTGCAGGTCAAAGCCCGTAAGCCCCGAAAGGCTGAAGTTGAAGTCCCTTGTCCGGATATACGCCTTGTGCGTGCGCCTGACGAGGGTAAGCAGAAGCGCCGCCGCATGCTCTGCCACTGCGTAGGGCGAGTAGGCCGGCACGCGGGACACAAAAAGCTTCCCCCTTGCGGCTTTGCAGTCCACGTTGTTAAAGCCCGAGCAGCGCAGCGCGACCATCCTTACGCCCAAGGCCGCAAGCCTTTCCACCACGGGTGCGGAGACGGTGTCGTTCACAAAGACGCACACCGCGTCAAAGCCCTCCGCAAGGCCTGCGGTGTCCTCCGTAAGCCTCGGCTCCAAGTATTTTATCTCAATCCCGTACTCCTCTGCGTGTGCGGAAAAGCCCTCTTTGTCGTAGGGCTTCGTGTCGAACATTGCAAGCTTTATCATAAATAACGCCCCCTCGATGCTTATTATAGACCGAAAATAAGCGCATTAACGCGGGAAGTCAAAGCTTAAGGCTTCTGTTCACGGCAGAGAAAAGCGCGTTTATGGACGAGGTCATAATGTCGTTGTGTATGCCTGCGCCCCAAACCTTACGCCCGTCCGGCAGGGTGATGCTTACATAGGTGATAGCCTGCGAGGACGACCCCTTCGTCAGCGCGTGCTCTACGTACGTCAGGTCGGAAAACTTAACGCCCAGGCTTTGCTTTATAGCGTTGCTCACCGCGTCAAGCCGGCCGTTGCCGGAGGCGGAAATCTGCCTCTCTTCTCCGTCTATCAGAAGCTTCAAGTCCGCACAGACGCGCTCGGGAGAGCGCGTAAAGCTGCAGTCGGTAAGCCGAAACGGCTCGTTTATGTTTACATAATTTTCCGTAAAGGCGTCAAGCACCTGCTTTGCGGTAAGCTCTGCATGCATCTCGTCGGAGAAACCCTTTACCGTGTAGCCCACGTCCTCCCGCATAAGCTGCGGCAGAACATAGCCGAAGTTTCGCTCCAGCAGATAGCCTATACCGCCCTTGCCGGACTGCGAGTTTATGCGTATAACGTCGTTGTCGTAGACGCGCCCGACGTCCTTCGGGTCAATCGGCAGATACGGAACGGTCCATTTGCCCGTCTTCTTCTTCTCGCGGTACTTAAGTCCCTTCGCTATAGCGTCCTGGTGCGAGCCGGAGAAGGCCGCAAACACCAGCTTCCCCGCATATGGCTGCCTGTCGTAAACCTGCATGCGTGTGACACGCTCGTAAAGCTCCGTCACAGCCGGAAGGTTGGAAAAATCCAAGCCCGGGTCAACCCCCTGCGAGAACATGTTCAAAGCAAGCGTCACAATGTCCACGTTCCCGGTGCGCTCCCCGTTGCCGAAAAGGGTGCCTTCCACCCTCTCGGCCCCCGCAAGCAGGCCAAGCTCTGCGTCCGCAACTGCGCAGCCCCTGTCGTTGTGCGGGTGAAGCGAAAGCACAACGCTTTCCCTGTACGGAAGCCCGCCGCACATGTACTCTACCTGGTCGGCGTAAACGTGCGGGGAGGAAAGCTCCACCGTAACGGGCAGGTTTATTATGGCCTTCCGTTCGGGCGCAGGCTTCCAAACCTCAAGAACGGCGCTGCAAACCTCAAGGGCATACTCCGGCTCTGTCCCCGTGAACGACTCCGGCGAGTACTCGTATCTGTACTCTACCCCCGCCTTTTCCGCCATGTCAAGGAAAAGCTTTGCACCGTCCACGGCGGTTTTCTTTATCTCGCTTTTGCTTTTGCAAAAGACCTGCTCCCTTTGAGCTAAGGACGTGGGGTTGTAAAGGTGGACTATGGCGTTTTTGCAGCCGTCAAGCGCCTCAAAGGTGCGCTTTATGATGTGCTTCCTGCTTTGCGTGAGGACCTGAACCGTCACGTCGTCGGGTATAAGGCCGCGCTCAATAAGCGCACGCAGAAAGGCGTATTCTGTCTCGGAGGCGGCAGGGAAGCCGACCTCTATCTCCTTAAACCCTATCTTTACGAGAAGCGAAAAAAACTGCAGCTTCTCCTCAAGGTTCATCGGTACGGTAAGCGCCTGGTTGCCGTCCCTCAGGTCTACCGAGCACCAAACCGGCGCCTTCTCTATGCTTGTCTTCTCCGCCCACCTGCGCGGCGGGTTCTTAACGGGGAAGAACTGTTTTGTATATTTATCGGTGTTGTTCATTGCCTTGCTCCGTCTGCTTTAATCGGTGATGTTCCTGTTTGTCTCAAGCGCCACAACGCCGGTGCGGCACAGCTCCACTATGCCAAGCGGGCGCACGGCCTCTATGACCTCGTCTATCTCCTTCGGCGTCCCTGCGACCTCTGCGCACAGAACCTCCTCCGTCGCCCGCGTAAGGCGAACCCCGTACTGCCGCGACAGGCGGAAAAGTGCCGCCTCCGTCTCCGTGCCGGCGGCAAGCTTTATAAGCATAAGCTCCCTCTCCACGCTTTGGCTGTCGTCAAGAAGAAGCACGTTCTTTACGTTGAAAAGCTTTCTAAGCTGCTTTATAAGCTGGTCGCACTGATAGTCGTCGCCGTTCATGGTAAGCGTAATGCGCGAGTACGCCTTGTCCTCCACAGCGCCCACGGTAAGCGAGTCTATGTTAAAGCCCTTGCGCATGAAAAGGCCGGCAACGCGCGCAAGCACGCCGTATTTGTTTTCAACGTAAGCGGCAATACAGAAGCGTTTCATTCCCCGTCTCCTCCCATAATAAGGTCGTCTGCGTGGCCGTTCGGCGGTATCATGGGAAGAACCAGCTCGTCCTTCTCTATTACTGCGTCTATAAGATACGGCCCGTCATACGTGAGCGCCTCTTTAAAGGCCTCCTCAAACTCCAAAGCCGTCGTCGCCCGCGCGGCCGGCAGGCCGAAGGCCTTTGCAAGCAGCACAAAATCCGTCTTCCTGTCAAGCTCCGTGCAGGAATAGCGCTTGCCGTAAAAAAGCGTCTGCCATTGGCGCACCATGCCGAGAACGCCGTTGTTCATGATAACCACAACAACCGGCACCTTGTAGGTGACCGCAGTTGCAAGCTCGTTAAGGTCCATGCCGAAGCTTCCGTCCCCGGTTATAAGCAGAACCCTGCTTCCGCAGCCCACGTGCGCGCCTATCGCGGCGCCAAGCCCGTAGCCCATGGTTCCAAGCCCCCCGCTGGAGGCAAAGCGGCGCTCCTTGAAAAGCCTTATGTGCTGCGCCGTCCACATCTGGTGCTGACCAACGTCGGTAACTATCATGTCGTCGTCGCTCTTATACGCGTTTATAACGTCAAAGGCGCGTTTGGGCGTAAGCCCGTCTCCGTCTTCTTCCGCAAATATGTCCTTGCCCTTAAGTTTAAGGGAAGAAAAACGCCGCTTCCATTCCGCCCTGTCGGCCTCTTTGCACCTTTCTGTAAGCCTGCAAAGCGCATCCGCCGCGTCGCCGACAATGCCTACGTCGACCTTTACGTTCTTGTCGATCTCGGAGGGGTCTATGTCAAGCTGTATAAGCCTTGCGCCCTTCGCAAAGCCCTTCGGGCTTCCTGTAGCCCTGTCGCTGAAGCGAACGCCTATGCCGAGGATAAGGTCGGCCTCGCTCATCGCCATGGTAGAGGCGTACCTCCCGTGCATGCCCTGCATGCCGAGGAAGGCGTCGAAGCTGTCCGGCAGGACGGAAAGCCCCATAAGCGAGCAGCCCGCGCAGCCGCCGACCTTTTCCGTAAGTACGCGCACCTCGCCCCCGAGGTTTGCCGCCGCAGCACCGCCGCCGATGTAGATATACGGCCGCTCGGAGGCGTTTATAAGCTCCGCCGCCGCCTCTATCTCCGCGTCGGACGCGCGCCTCTGCGGGAAAAGAGCGACCTCCCCCTTCGGCTCGTACTCGCATTCCGCAATCTGCACGTCCTTCGGTATGTCAACAAGCACCGGCCCGGGTCTGCCGGAGCGCGCTATGGCAAACGCCTCGCGCAGTGTGTCCGCAAGCTCCCTTACGTCGGTTACAAAGTAGTTGTGCTTGGTTATGGGCAGGGTTATGCCCGTTATGTTTACCTCTTGGAAGCTGTCCTTGCCGATAAGGAAGGTCGGTACGTTGCCCGTGATGGCAACCATAGGCACTGAATCCAGCATAGCCGTGGCTATGCCCGTAACAAGGTTCGTCGCCCCGGGGCCGGAGGTTGCAATTACCACGCCCACCTTGCCGGAGGCCCTTGCGTAACCGTCCGCCGCGTGGGCAGCGCCCTGCTCGTGCGCGGTGAGAAAGTGCCTTATTCGCCCCTTCGCCTTGTAAAGCTCGTCGTATATGTTAAGGACCTGGCCGCCCGGATAGCCGAAAACGTCGGTTGCGCCCTGTTCGATAAGCGTCTCAATAACTATGCGTGAACCGCTGTAAATCATCCTTCGACCTCCTTAAAGCCTGCGGCAAACAAAAAACGCCCCCGTCCCCCGTTGTATCCCGTGAAGAAACAAAAGGGCGAAAAGCGCCAAACAACGCGGTACTGCCGTTTTCTGCATTATATCACCCGTTTTGCATTTTGTCAACAGCAAAATGGCAAAAAAGGCTTGAAAAGCGGCCTCTTCGGTGGTATAATCTGTAAAAGCGACAGAAAGCGGAGAGAGATGTAATGAAGATAATAGATATACTTAAGTCCGGCAGACACACCCTTTCGTTCGAGGTTTTCCCCCCGAAGACAGAGGCCGACTTTAACAAGGTTATGGACGCAACGGAGGAAATCGCAAAGCTGCACCCTGCGTTTATGAGCGTGACCTACGGCGCGGGCGGCGGAACAAGCGACTATACCCTTGACATTGCCGAGGTCATAATGGAGGACTACGGCGTCCCGACGCTTGCGCATCTGACCTGCGTCTCTTCAAGCAGGGAGACGGTTCGCCGGCAGATAAAGGAAATGAAAAAGCAGGGCATAGAAAACGTTATGGCCCTTAGAGGCGACATTCCCGCAGGCATGGAAAACGCCGACAGAAGCAGCTGGGACTATCGCTACGCCTCAGAGCTTGTAAGCGACCTTCGGGAAATCGGCGGCTTTTGCATAGGCGGCGCCTGCTACCCGGAGGTGCACCCCGAAAGCCCCGACCAAAAGGAGGACATACGCCGCCTTAAAGAGAAGGTCGAGGCAGGCTGCGACTTCCTTACAACCCAGATGTTTTTCGACAACAACCTTCTGTACAATTTCCTGTACAAGATACGCGAGGCGGGCATAAGCGCACCCGTGATACCGGGGATAATGCCCATAACCAACGCCGCGCAGGTGGAGAGGGCGGTTAAGCTTTCCGGCTCGTTCATCCCGCAGCGGTTTAAAAGCCTTGTGGACAGGTTCGGGAGCAACCCGGCCGCGATGAAGCAGGCGGGCATCGCCTACGCAACCGACCAAATAGTGGACCTTTACGCAAACGGCATAACCAATGTTCACGTCTACTCCATGAATAAGCCCGACGTCGCCGGGCAGATAATGGCAAATGTTTCGGACATAATAGGCACGTCGTCCGCCGACTGATGCGGATAAAAGCGCCCCCTTCACAAACGCAAAAAAACCGGCAGTGCAGGAACACACCTGCTCTGCCGGCTTTTGGCTTTCATACGTGCAAACGGCCTATACATGGCAAAAACGCAGCCTGCGTTGCCAGCACGGGTTTCAAAGGGCTGTGCCCTTTGGAAAAAAGTTATGTTTTTCAATAAACCCAACCAAAAACGGCCCCCGGAGGGACCGAGTCCCTCCGAAAAAATACGGACGGGCGAAAAGCCCGTCCAAGCAATAATTCAAACAAAATCAAACTCTGCGCGAGGTGTCGAACTTCATGGCGTTCATGACCTCGCCGGTCTCGGAGCGGACGGTAAGCGTGCGGTTTATGCGCAGTATGGCTTCTTCAAGCTCCTTCTCGCTGTCTGCGATCATGGTAAACCTGCCGAAGTGCTGGCCGAGGGTGCCGATGCAGCTTTCGTCAACGGTGTCGCCGACGAAGTAGTACTGTATAAAGTCGTGTACGCAGGGCATGGCTTTAAGCTCCTCAAGCCCTTCGATGGCGGCGATTTTGCCGACGGAAAGGGGCACCGTAAGCTGCACGCCGAAGCGGCCGCCGCAGGCGACGTCAAGCCGCTTCTGCTCGTCTTCGGTCATCATCTCACCGCCGAGGGCGAAGCGTATCATCATCTGCATGTCGTTTATGCCCATAAGTGGCTCTGTAAACTTGAAAAGCATGCCGCCGCTAAGCCTGTAGCCCATCTCGTGGAAGTAGATCTTCCCGTCGCAGGGGAGCGCCTGGAAGAAGGCCGTGCCGTTCTTTACGCCCATGCCCTTAAGCATAGCGCGGACGTTTGCGTCCATTGCCTCCATGTAGTAGGCGGAATGCTTGGACGGCACGTAGGAGCAGTGGCTTATAAGCTTGCCGCCCTCGGCGTCCGCAACGTAGGTGTCCATAAGCAGGTAGGGGTAGGCCTCGCCGTCCTTTATGATATAGCGCGCACCGAAAAGCGCACCGCCGTTTTCAATGTACTTCTCGACGATAATGCGCCCGCTTACGGAGGCTGCGCGTGCCGTCCTGCACGCCTCGCGCAGGGTGTCCGCACTTCTGCAGACGGAGATGCCGCGGCTGCTGCTGCCGTCGACGGGCTTTACTATAACCGGGTAGTCTACGGACAAAAGCTCTGCATCCGAAGAGTTCTCGTCAACGCGGTACTCGCGCGGGCAGTCGACGCCGTATTTGATGCAATAGTTTTTGAACACGTCCTTGTTCGCGCAGTGATCCCACACCTCGGTGGTGGTGTAGCATCGGAGGGAATTCTCCTCGCAGAACTTTATCATGTTGCGGATGTTAAACTCACTCGGCCCGCAGAAAATGCCGTCTATGCCGCGCTCCTTAATAAGCTGCTTAAGCCCTGCAAAGTCAACCGTGCTGACAGAGGCCGTCTCGTCCGCCGCGTCCTTGGCAACGCCGCTTTGAAGGTTGTCGGTCACTATAGTGTGCACGCCAAGCCGGCGCGCGTTCTTCACCACGTCAAGCGAGGCATATGTACCACCCAAAACAAGAAGCTTTTTGCCTTTTATATCCATCTCTTTCTCCTATACGCCTTATTACGGCTATTATAGCACAAATTTCCCCGTATGTATAGCAATATTTGAAAATTGTTGCATTTTCCCGCATTATATGCTATAATGTCTGCGTTCTAATAAAGGGGGCGTTTTGCTTGCTTATATCGGTTGCCATACCCTGTTACAGGTCGGAAAAGACCGTCGAAAGGGTCGTCTGCGAGATACGCGACACTATAGGGAAGTACGAACAGTACGACTATCAGATAATACTTGTAAACGATTATCCGTTCGACAACACGTTTTCGGTTATAAAGCGCTTGTGCGAAGAGGATAAGAAGATAATAGGCGTAAACCTTTCCAAGAACTTCGGGCAGTCTGCGGCGAAGCTTGCGGCGCTGCCTTACGTAGAAGGCGACGTGCTTGTGTACATGGACGACGACGGTCAGCACCCCGCAGACGGCATAATCCCGCTTGTGGAGAAGGTTATGGAGGGCTACGACGTCGTTTACGCTCACTTTAAGGGGAAGAAGCACAACCTGTTTAAGCGCTTTACAAGCAGGATAAACGCCAAAATATCGGAGCTTAACGGCACAAGGCGCAAGGGGGTAAACGTCTCCAGCTTCTATGCGATAAGCCGCTTTGCGGTTGACTCTTACAAAGACTACAAAAGCCCGTTTCCCTCTGTCATGGGCTATCTCAATACGCTTGCCGGCAAGACCACGGACATAGAGATGCAGCACCGCGCACGGCTGGAGGGGCACTCCAACTACACGCTTAAGAAGCTGCTTAAGCTTTGGATAACGGGGTTCACCAATTTTTCCGTAACACCTCTACGCTTTATCGCGCTTTTGGGCGTTATATTTGCGCTTTGCGGGTTTTTGTTCGGCATAGGGATAATTACGGCGAAGATAATACACCCTGCAATGGCGGCAGGCTACGCCTCTATGATGGCGGTTATGCTGTTTATGGGCGGGCTGATTCTGCTGGCGCTGGGATTTATCGGCGAGTATATCGGCAGGATTTACATGACGGTCAGCAACTTGAAGCAGTACGGCGTTCGCGAGGTTATAAATGCCGAGAAGAAGGACGAGATATGAGAGGTACGCGGTTTGGCAGATAACGCAGAAGACAAAAAAAGTAAATATCTATGGTTCCTTATACTGCACGGGCTTGTGTTTTTCCTGTCCTTAAGCGGCGTTTTGTCGAAGCTTGCGTCGGGGCAGAAGTTCCTGTCGCTTCCGTTTATCGGGCTTTACGCGGCGGAGATCTTCGTGCTTTTCGTGTATGCCATACTTTGGCAGCAGATGCTTAAGCATATGCCGCTTACCGTGGCGTTTTCCAACAAGGCCGTCGGCACCGTGTGGTCGATGCTTTGGGGCTATTTCCTGTTTAACGAGGTCATAACCGTGCAGATGATAATCGGCGCAGTCATAGTTTTGGCAGGCGTTTTGGTGGTGGTGACGTCCGATGAATAGCAGGCTTATTATCTACTGCGGGTTCTACCTGCTTGGCGTTTTCATCTCTGCAGTTGCGCAGCTTATGCTTAAGAAAAGCGCCTCCAAAAAGGCAAGCGTCAACATTTTTACCTTTATGGAAAAGCGCATGCCCTCGCTTTACGCAAAGTACGAAAGCGGGGAAGGGAAGCTTTGCCGCACCGTCCGCAAGCACGAGAAGCTGCTTACAGAGTATCTGAACCCCTTCACGGTTTTCTCTTACGTTGTTTTCATCGCGGCGACTTTTCTTACCATCTTTTCGTATAAGGTCGTTCCGCTTTCCATGGCGCCGATACTCGGCGCTTCGGAGTACTTCTTCGTCGCTGCGCTTAGCCGCATATTTATGAAGGAGCGCATAAGCCCGAAGAAGATACTCGGGCTTTGCATAATCGTCGTCGGCGCCTTGGTTTACGCCTTCGGAAAGTGAAATTCCCCACCACTCACTACGTTCGCGGCGGGGACCCCATAAAATTCCCCCAAAAATCTGACGATTTTCGGGGGCACCCCCATTAACTTTCCCCCAAAAGCCTTACGGCTTTTCGGGGACCCCAAATAGGCTAATAGGTTGGCTGTTGAGAAAGCGTGGCTTTCTCAACAGCCTTCTGTTATCATAGATTCCCGTTCACTCGCGTCTGCGTACACCCCATTGCTCACATACGTTCGCAATGGGGACCCCGTAGCGCCTTGCCCCCGCCTGCGGGGCGGCGTCAAGGTACTCGCGGGAATCCAAGGAGAAAAATCCGGCGCACCTGTCGCCGGATTTTTCGTTATTGATTGTATGCTCGCTTCGCTCGCGGGCGGAGGCCTCGACGCGGTACTATAGATGAAAGGCTTCATACGTGCGGCCGGCCTCTTCACCGCGAAGGCGCACCTTGCGCTGCCAGTTTAGGTTTCAAAGGACTGTGTCCTTTGAAAAATAAAAAAATGCAGCAGCGCGGCATACGTGCGAAAAAGAATGGCAGCGCAGGGACGTAACCTGCGTTGCCATATTGGGTTTGGGCGGGCTGTGCCCTTTGGGAAAATTAAATCAAATCAAATCAAAACCCGGAGATGATGCCGGAGTCAAACTGAAGCATAAGGGAAGCGTCGATGTTGTTCACGCCGCCGTTACCGTCGACATCTGCTGCGGCAAATGCCGCTTCCTCAAGGTTTATCAGCCCCGAGTCGTACTGCAATGCAAGCGACGCGTCAATGTTGTTAACGCCTCCGTCGCCGTTCGCGTCGCCGAGGGTCGGCACCTCATACATTTCGAATTCCGCATCTGTGTCTGCAGTACCGCTGTTATCGGAAGCGAATGTCAACACGCCGTGTGTTTCGTCCGTTATTTCTCCGAAACTGTACGTTGTATCCATATAGACAAATTCTGCGTTGTCCCTGTGAGGAATAATGGTGACTTGATTAACATCCGCTGGTATTTCATACATTACATATTCTTCATCAGAGAAACCGGCTTCCATATACGAATATGTATAATCTCCCTGCACCGTAGCGGCATCTTTGGCCATATATAGAACATGAGTAGCGTCAAAAGTGCCAACACTATTAAGATAGGTCCTGCAATCACGCAGAGCAATACAGTCTATTGCACCGGAAAAAGTCTGCTTTGGCGCTTGCCATACTCTGCCTGAGGAATCTTGGTAAAAATAAGTTTCCTGCTCCGGAAAATTATTGTCGTAGGCATAAATTCGATCTTGCCCATTCACATTTTCATACCGCAAGAAATTGATTGCATGGCCGCCCTCATTATCTTTTCTAAAACCGATTTGAAGTATACCCGTACCATCGTAATAGTGATTCTTCACATAATCAACAACCTCTTCCCAATCGGTAGATATGTCACTTGCGTCGGTCAAATAGAAAGATCCACCGGCAACAATTGCCCTAGCTGAATAGCTTCCCTGTATTCCCTGATAATAACAAATAGGTTGCGTCACGGCTTGCGTTTTGCTTAAGCTGTACAAAGATGTGTTTGCATTTCCGCCAATTATGCTGACATCTAACAAGTTGTTATGGTAACCCGCGCTTGTAATTGACATACCGAAGCAATGCCCGCCAAGTGAATCGGAATCCCCGTAATTACCAAAAGAATAAGTCTCATCGCCCAAATTATAGAGATCCAACGTCGGCTCTACACTGCGGATGGCGCCGCAGACATTGCATTCGGCGTCAAACTCGTCATCGTAAATGTGGTCGGCAGTGTCAAGCTTCTCACCGCAAACGGTACATTCGTGCCAGTGCTGTGTTTTGTCGTTCTTCCAGCCTTCAACACTGTGTACGTGCTCTTGGGATGGATTCTCAGAGGGTTCATCGGAGGGCTCTTCGGACGGATTCTCAGAGGGTTCATCGGATGGCTGTTCGGAAGGCACCTCGGAAGAGGGTTCTTCGACGATGCGAGTATATCCGCAGATGTTGCAGTCTGTGTCTTCGTCGTCCTCGTAAAAGTGAACGGCGCATTCTTCGGTCTTTTTGTACCAGTTAACGCTTTCGCCGTAAATTATTGCGGTGCCGGTGAACGGATAGCTTCCCTTTATGTAATTGGTGGCTGCTATCCCGTCGGGGAGGATTATCGTTTCAGCATTAGAGATGAGACCCGAGGCCGAATCCTTTTCGGTAAGATTTTCTGCTATATCGAGAGATTTTAAGTAAACAAGCTTAAGCTCCCTACAGCTTCCTAAATCAAAATCAACATAGGTGACTTCTTTCGGAATAATCACTGAATTTAATGAATCGCAGCCGGTAAAAGGGTCTCCTACTATTTGCCTAACTTCGTCAGGTATGTCTATGCGTTTAAGTGCTGTGCAATCACGAAATGCAAATTTGCCAATAGAATCAACGTTGTCTGGCAAATCAATTTTTGCGAGCCGCGAACATCCTTTAAAAGCTCTATCTCCTATTGATAATAATCCGCTTCCGAGCTGGATGCTGTTGAGCTTTATGCAGTTTGCAAATGCGTCATCGCCAATAGAAGTCACGTTGTCCGGAATAACAATAGCTTCCAGCGAAGAGCAATCAATGAACGCTTCATTCCCAATTGAAGAAACACCATTTTTAATTTCCACATTTATAAGTGAGGTGCATCCTTGAAAAAATTCTTCAGGAATATAAGGCATCCCCTCGCCCAAAATTGCGGTCTTAAGAGCAGTACAATACTTGAAGCAACCATAATAATTTGTATTTTCTAAAACTGTTACGCTGTCCGGTATAACTATGCTTTCAAGGCGAGTACAGCCATAGAACACACCACCTTTAAGCTCCATAACTCCGTCTTCTATCCAAACGTTTTTTAGAGAAGTGCAGTCTCTAAATGCGAAGCCGCCGATAGTGATAACGTTGCCGGGAATGGTTATCTCGGGCAGCGTTGTACATTCTGAAAAGGCTCTTTCCCCAATAATAGTTAAATTATTTCCTAATGAAATACTTTGTAATGCTTTGCACTTGTAAAACGCGAAGCCCTTGATGGTAGAGACACTCTGAGGAATTTCTATACTTCTTAGAGCTGTGCAATCTTCAAAAGCATTATTTCCGATGGTAATAACTCCGTCACTTATCACTGCAGTTCTTAGAGCAGTACAACGTTTAAATGCAGAGTCTCCGATTTCTGCAACTCTGCCGGGGATTGTTATGTCAGACAACACCGTGCAGCCGGAAAAGGCACCGGCACCAATAGATGTCATATTTTCGCTGAGCTTAACTTTTTGTAAGGCGCTGCACCCGCTAAAGGCGTCATTTTCTATTACAGTGACGCTGTCAGGTATCTCTATGCTCCTTAAACCGGTGCACCCTTTGAATGCGCCTCTTGCAATTGTGGTTACGCTGCTCGGTATTGTTATTTTTGAAATTGAAGAGCATCCGTCAAATGCGTGAGAGCCGATGGTTTTGAGAGTGCTCGGCAAAGTAACGCTTAAAAGTGTAGTGCAACTTGCGAAAGCGCCACTGCTATGAATAGTGGGTCCCCCATGAACTGAAGTAATACCTTCATTTATTACAATGCTTTTTATTGTATTGAAATATTCGTTATATCTCCAGCTGCCATCGTCAGAGTATATTAAAGGCATATCCCCTTGTCCTGAAATAACAAGCGTGCCGTCTGTGTAAAGCACCCAGCTGATGTTGTCGATGGTGCCTTCCGCGCGGACTGTTGCCGCAGAGGCTATTTCACGGGGTAGGGATGCGGGGGGGGGTACTTTCAGCCATTGCGGGGAGCGAAAGCGAGCCCAGCGCAAAGGCAAGGGTTAAAAGAATTGCCGTAAACTTTTTCATGCTTTTTGTTTCCTCCTAATTTTTATTATAGTAGTTTACGATGCTTTAATTATACAATGCCGCAAGCGAAAAAGCAAGAAAAATTTAGAAATAGGAGAAAAAGATGCCGAAAGGGTTTTGTAAGTGGAAGAAAGATGTCGAAAAGGTTTTGTAAGTGGAGGAAAAAAGCCGAAAAGGCGGTATTCCCCACTTTTCCGGCTTTTTTGTGTTAAAATTCTCTGCGGCCTGTCGTCTATGCCGCATAAGCGCCCCATACGTGCGGCCGGCCTGTACATGGCAAAGGCGCAGCCTGCGCTGCCAGTTTAGGTTCAAAGGACTGTGTCCTTTGAAAAAATAAAAACAAATGCAGCAGCGCCCCATACGTGCGGCCGGCCTGTACATGGCAAAGGCGCGGCCTGCGCTGCCAGATTAGGTTCCAAAGGACTGTGTCCTTTGAAAAAATAAAAACAAATGCATAAGCGCTTCATACGTGCGACCGACATTTACATGGCGGAGGCGCAGCCTGCGCTGCCAGCTTAGGTTCCAAAGGACTGTGTCCTTTGAAAAAATTACTTAAGTTTCACTATGACAAGGTGTGAAGAAACGGAGTAGGCGCCGGGGGCGGAGGGTTCGACGACAATCGAGCCTGCGGCAGACTGCGGGTTGCGCACGGTAAGCGTTGTGCTTGCGGCGGTAGTCTGCAGCAGCACGGTGCCTACGATTTGCGTCGCGTTGTTTGCGCTGCCAACCGCGGTGTAGGCAAGCTCGCCGTCGTCAAGTGTCAGCACAAGCTGCCCGCCGTTGTCGGCGCTGACTTGGAACATCACCTGGTACACGCCGGGGCCGGCGAGTGTGAAGGCCGCGTCGCCCGCGCGTGTGATGCTAAGGCCGCTTGCCGGCCCGTTCTGCGGGAAGGCGACGTCTGCACCCGGCGCTATCGGGGACGCGTAGTTGGGCGGGTTGATGGAGTAGAAGTCTGCGAAATCAGCCGCCGCTCCGGACGGCCCCTGCGGCCCTTGGGGACCCTGCGGCCCGGCTTCACCCTGCGGACCTGCGGGGCCTGCCGGCCCTTGGGGGCCTGTTTCGCCCTGCGGACCGGTCGCGCCCTGGGGGCCTGCGGGACCTTGCGGACCGGCCGGGCCGGCCGGGCCTGCCGCACCTTGTGGGCCTGCCGGGCCTATTTCACCCTGCGGACCTTGGGGACCTGCCTCCCCTTGAGGGCCTGCGGGGCCTTGCGGGCCTGCCGCACCCTGAGGCCCCTGCGGGCCGATTTCACCCTGAGGGCCTGCCGGGCCTTGCGGACCCGTCTCACCCTGCGGCCCTTGCGGGCCTATGTCCCCCTGCGGCCCTGCCGGACCTTGGGGGCCTGCTGCGCCTTGTGGACCTGTCGGCCCTACCGGCCCCACCGGACCGCTTGGTCCTACGGGTCCCGCCGGACCCTGTGGGCCTACTTCACCCTGCGGCCCCTGGGGACCCGCCGGCCCTGTTTGACCCGTCGGCCCCGCCGGGCCTTGAGGCCCTGCCGTACCTGCCGGCCCTTGCGGGCCTACCTCGCCCTGCGGCCCTTGGGGGCCTGCCGGCCCCTGCGGCCCTTGCGGGCCTGTCGGACCAGCTGCACCTGTCGGACCTGCGGGACCTGCCGGCCCGGTATCGCCCTTAGGCCCCGTCGCACCTGCCGGACCCATTGGCCCCGGATCGCCCTGCGGCCCCGGGGCGCCTGTCGCCCCTGTTTCACCGGCCGGACCTTGCGGTCCCATAGGCCCCATAGGTCCTACAGGCCCCATCGGCCCCGTCGCACCTGCCGGCCCAACCGGCCCCATCGGCCCGGTTGCACCCTGCGGACCGGGAGGGCCCGGAGGACAAACCGACGGCTGCGGGCAGGTGCCGCAAGTGCCGCCGCCCGTGCGGAATCCGCCCGGCAGGCCGTTTTGGCAGCTCTCACCGGACGACGCGCAGCTGTTCATTTCAACAAAGCTGTTGTATCTTTTCAACGCTTTGCCTCCTTTCTGAAGTACCTATTTCATGATATGCGCCATGCCCCGTTTGCGACAGCAGAAAGCCGGCTGCGGCTTGCGGTTGACCACTGAAATTTTCGAATCCTTCCGCATTTGCAAAAAATGCGCTTTTTCCGCATAAATCTCCACAATTTACAGATAATAGTACAGCAACAAACGAAAAAAGGAGATTTATATATAATGAGAGCAACAGGCATTGTAAGACGAATAGACGACCTTGGCAGGGTAGTAATCCCGAAGGAGATACGCCGCACCATGCGCATCCGCGAGGGCGACCCGTCGCAGATAACGTTGACACCGTCGGATTCATTCGTTTTCGGAATGCTGAAGCTCGCCGAACGAATGGGGTGGGGTACATAAAGGAAGTCAGCCGATTGGGAAAATTCTCAATCGGCTGACTTGCGTTTGCTCTAATGAATCCCTTCGCCGTACAAGTTTTGAACATCTTACTGACTGCTTTTTCTGTGACTTAATCCTAATCCACTTTAGTCAAACAGCTTCGCGTCCGTTATGATAGATTCCCAAAAAAATAACACACTTTCGCGACGATTTATCATTACACCACAATATGATTTAAGATGTTTGTTTGATTTTAGACTTCACAATATCTAAGCTCTTGCGGTCTTGATTTGTTTCATAAAACCCGCGAATTACCTGCTGCATCGTTTCATCGAACCAAAAGATTTTTAACTTTTCTTTGGCTCTTGTAATCGCGGTATAAAAGATGCCGTGCGTTATTTTTTCGGCATTGGCAGAAGGAATAAGAATTTTTACCGAGTTAAATTCCAAACCTTGAGCCTTATGGATTGATACTGCATAAGCAAGATGAAACGGAATAACCGTGCGCAGCCGCATTTCGTCCTGCTTTTCAGCCGGAGCCTTTGGATCATATTGATATACCGTAAACCGAACGCGCGTTTCTTCGCCAAACGTATCAATATATTCAACGTCTGTTCCGGAAAAGTGACTTTCTGTCAAAATAGTCCCTATATCTACGGTAAATGTAATGCTGTGATTGTCTTTTTTTATGTCGGCGATTCTCCCTTTCAAATTATTATAGAACATGGGAAATCGAGGTGCATTACTGAAAAGAATCGGATCACCGATTTTGTACTTCCATTCTTGCCATTCAAAAGCTTCGCTTTGCTTATTTAGGCTCTGGAAATATTTATTAATGTTGTTCAAACCAAACTTCCCGTCATAGTTCAAGCACAATATAACTTCGTCTTCTTCCTCTCTATGAAAAATATTTTCCCCGATTTTTTCAGAAAACGGTCCCTCAAAGACGAGTTTTTCAGTTATCATCCCTTTGTTTCGAACTTCGTCCCACAAATTGATGAGTTCTTGCTTTTCGGTTCGCCATGTGGTCAGAAGCTCCACATTGACACCTGGCGCCTTTACCAATTCTTTCGCATAAGAAAACCAATTTCCAAAATCGATTGATTCAATCTGATAAGTATCCCCCGCCAAAACCAGAAAAGAATCCTCGTTGATTTTGCTCAACAATCTTCTCATCGTGCGATTGTCAATCGTACTGCATTCGTCAACAAAGATGACATCGTAATCTTTCAAATTTACTTTGCGCGTAAAGCTGTCAATACTGATAAAATCATGTTCTGTTCCAGGATTGTCAATACGAGCTTTCAAATTTTGTAGCGCTGTATGTGTCTTCGTTAAAAACAGCTTACTTCGATCATTCATCATATTGGAAAGATAATTAATCAAAGTCGTTTTGCCGGTTCCAGCAGCACCGTATATCAACAAAATACGGGAATTCACAAAAGCAGTTGTCAGAGCCTGTTTTTTCAACGGATCCGTAATATTATTTTCCTGGCGTTTCACAAATTGCCGGTTAAATGCTTCTTGTCCTTTGTTGCCAATAGACGACAGTTCCAAAAGCTTTTTAATAATAAACAAAGTATCCTCTTCATAAAAATCAATACAGACAAATCCGTTTTCTCTTTTGATTTTATATCCGTTTTTCAGCTCCCAATCACTGAGACTTTCATTGAATTTATCAATAGATCCTTCTGAAAAAATTGCTTCGTCAAAATATATTTCACAATTTTGCCGTATCAAGCTTTTCAATTTTATAAACGGACTCATTTCATCCAGTTTACTGTCGCCCGCGGCTTTTAATATATTTTTCAAATTTCCAATTTCGTTTGTTCGACTGCCGGGAAGATTAGAGATAAAAGGATTCCGTTCAAACGGGATACATTTCGTAGATAGAAGAAATTGATCGCATAAACATTTTGGAGCAAACTGTGAAACCATTACATTCTCCAGCGTTTCTTCTTTTAATTCGATCAATAAATATCTTATCGTGTTGTATCCAACGCTTTTTGAACCTTCTGTGAAATTTTTTCTCAGGTAAAGAAGGACATCCTTAAAACAAGCAGTATTGCAGTTTTGATAAATCTGATTGACAATATCATGAAACTGAAGTTCCCTTAAATCAATCAAAGACAAAAGATCAATACCCGTAGCAGTTAAAAAATTCATAAGTGCCGCATATTCTCCGTAATTTGAACTAAGCTTAGCAGAAAAACAAAACAGAATTTTTGTCAACTTATTCAGGCACGTCGGCTCAATTGATACTTTCCAACCGGATATGATTTTGATTTCCGATGGAACATCCCACAATTTTATAGGAACTTCTTGATAGGATATCTCAATGGAGTAGTTTGTAGAAATATTCTCTTTGGTATAAACCGTGATTCGGTTATATTTCGTAGCATATATTCCCGCCAGTTGCAATGTTATCTCATAATACCGCTCAGTTCCAACAAAGAACGATGCTTTTTTCTGAATGTAATAGCGGTCATGGCTGGCTTTTTCAACATAACAAGGGGTATTTTCTATTATTTGAGCAACTGCTTTATAATACTCCTCATCAGCAGGGTCCTCCTGATTTCGTGGGAATCTTTCTAAATTATGCAATACCGATATTCCATATTTTTTCTTTAAGAAATCTCTGATTTGCCAAAGAAATTCATAATATTTCAACATTAGGCGTTCCGCCTGCCCTTCGTCGGGGATACGTCCTCCTATATATTTAAGAGATTTCAAAAAAGCTCCTAAATACTTGGTGCGTATATCCAGCAATGATTGTTCCCATGCCAGACTAAGGCTCACTTTGTCCTGATTGTGGCTTAATGCATTCAATATAAGTGTTGCTTTGCAAAGATCTTTTAAACGAGTTAAAATTCGCCTTGAAATGTTATCACGCGTATCATTGCAGATATCCATCCGGTCAATGCTTTCTGTGATTTGTTGATTGCAGGACTTGATAATTTCAACTGCATCTTTTTTGGAATAGCTCGAATTGTTCAGCTCTCTGATAAAGGCATGTCGATCAATAATATCAATGAGTTCTTCACAAAACCGTTCCACACTTTCATCCGTATTTTTAATTTCTTCTTCTGAAGAAAAAGAAATCGTTACACTTTCTTTTCCAAAATCTATGTCGTTCAAAAAGCTAACCGACATATATTTCCAAAACACTCGTTCCATTCCTCGATTGTCCGGGTGGAGTACTACAAATAAAATACAGGGATCAAATGTAACGGGCTGATAGGCAAAAGCGGGGAACGCCAGACTTTTCAGACAGTATTTGATTTTTCCATCAACTTCTGAATAACAGGTTGTTCCCTTTATTTGCACAAATAGGTTTTGACTTGGCCGGCGGCTGATATTCGGATTTTCCACAAACTCAAACGTCCCATCCGTATTTGGCCAGCTGTCTGTACTGGAAAAATGCGGATTGATTCTCCCGTCAGACCTTAAAAAAGATTCTAAAACGGAAACAGCAGAACGGTCTTCGGCAGATCGTTCCGTATGTGTTTTAACGTGACGTTGAATCACTTCAGCGCTGTTCATCATGTTTATTCTCCTATAAATACAAATTGGCATTTTGTTTTTTATAAGCTTTCGTAAGGTTTTCCTTCCTTGTTGTAAGTCAAATGAAGTACCAATCAGACAACCACTTCTTGAACGACGGATTGTCTTGGAACTGTTTGAATAGCTCCATATTGTCCGCCATAATAGAGAAGATAACCTGCTGTAGTGCTCTTTCACTTTCGGTCCGAGCTTCCTGCTCATCCGAATTCTTCATGGCGTTCTGATACTTCTTATCCTTTGACACCATCTCCGGGATGGCCAGAATCTGACGCTGCACATTGTCTGCATCGTTCCAGTTTATATTTCCGAACATGTCGTTGAAGTCCATGATGATCTTGGAAAGCAGGTCCATTTCCGGCTCAACGATATGGCCGACCTTGCCTGCGGGTACTGGCGCGATCTCTGTATCGGCATCTTCCAGTTTGATTGCAATAGCCTCCTGCGCCTCATTGCGATAGCTGCTCAGGTCAATGGTTTGAAGAATACCTTCCGAAAGATCATCGTCACGCGGCAATGGGAGTTTCAGTATCAGCAAGTTCAGGAAGATCGACAGCTTTTCCCATTCAACATTTCCGTAAGGAAGAATTGCACCAAGGAAACCGTATGTACGCACGAACGACTTAGCAGCACTCTTGAACTTAATCTGATCGTCCAGTTCGAGCTGTTTATATACAGCTGCGCAGGCGTCCATAATCGGATCGAGGCGGTCACGTTCAGCGCCACTCAGGAAAAGATCTACCAGCTTTTCAACATCACTGTCATCGTAGACCTGATACTCCGCCATAATGGTAATCAAGTCGTACAGCTTGTTGGGATCGGTTTCTCCGGAAAGAATCGTTGTTCTGTAGAACTTCGAGAACGCCTCTTCAATCACAGAAGTTTTGTTTGCAAAGTCCAAAACATATACTTCATCCTTGCCGGGATGCGCTCTGTTCAAACGGGAAAGTGTCTGTACCGCAGCAATATCATAAAGTGGCTTGTCCACATACATTGTCTGCAGCAGTGGCTCGTCAAAGCCAGTCTGGAACATGTCAGCAACGATAAGTATCCTATACGGATCTTTTTTGAACTCCTTCGGAATCTTGGCATCCGGGAATCCATTCATAGCAGCCGACGTCAATGCCGGTTCCTGACCGTTATACTTATGCTCGCCGGAAAAGGCCACGATGGTCTTATAAGGACTATGCCTATCAGCGAGGCACTTATTGATTGCATAATAGTATTCGATACATCTCGGAATGCTTGCGGTGACTACCATCGCACGAGCTTTGCCACCGATCTTTTTCTTGGCTATGACCTGCTCATGGAAATGCTCCACCATCATGGCGGCTTTCTTTGCGATGACGTCCGGATTGCCTTCGACAAAGGCACGCAACTTCTTCTGCGCACGCTTCTTGTCAAACATTGGATCGTCCTCGACCGTTTTCATGATCTTGTACCAGCTGTCGATGGTTGTATAGTTCCGCAGCACATCAAGAATGAAACCTTCCTGAATGGCCTGCTTCATCGTATATACATGGAATGGGCGATGTTTGATTTCACCATCCTCCTCATAGGCAACACCGAACATCTCCTCGGTCTTGTTCTTCGGCGTGGCAGTGAAGGCAAAGTAGCTGGCTGAAGAGACGAGCTTGCGACCCTCTATCATGGCATTGATCTTGTCCTCATTATCTGCCTCATCGTCTGTGGCAAGACCGGAAAGTGCCAAATTCATATTTGCGGAGTTGCGCCAGCTCTGTCCAGAGTGTGCCTCATCGATGATGATTGCAAACTTATTGTTCTTATGTTCCTGTCCAATCTCAGAGATAATGTACGGGAACTTTTCAATCGTAGATATAATGATGCGCTTGCCGTCCTGTATAGCCTTGCGTAGATCGTCTGAATGCTCTGCCCATGTAACGGTGTTTTTGACCTGCATGAACTGCTTGATAGTATTGCGGATCTGCATATCCAGAATACGGCGGTCAGTAACCACAAGGACAGAATCGATCATCGGGTGGCCGTCTTTTTCAAGCCCAATCAGCTGATGCGCCAGCCATGCGATAGAGTTTGACTTGCCGCTTCCGGCGCTATGCTGGATCAGATAGCGTTTGCCGACGCCATTCTCCTGCACATCGGCCAGCAGCTTCTCCACGCAATCGAGCTGATGATAACGAGGCCAGATCTGTTTGATGGACTTCTTCTTGGTATCCTCGTCCACCTCTTCGATGACCTGCGTGTAATTTTCTATAATGCGAGACAGTTTTCTCTTGGTAAGGATGTCCTTCCAAAGGTAGTCTGTCATAAGGCCATCCGGATTCGGCGGATTTCCTGCGCCGTCGTTATAGCCTTTATTGAACGGCAGGAACCAGCTATCCTTACCAGCAAGTTTCGTGCAGAACTGAATCGTGGCATCATCTACGGCAAAATGAACCATGCAGCGCTTGAATGAGAACAGGAGATCATGCGGATCGCGGTCTTCCTTGTACTGGCGGACAGCGTTTTCCGTGTTCTGCTTTGTGAGCTGATTCTTCAGCTCCATTGTGATAATCAGAAGGCCGTTGATGAACAGGCAAACATCCAGAGCCAGTTTCCCGGCATCCTGTGAATAACGCAGTTGCCGTGTCACGCTGAAGATATTCTTCTCATACATGATTCTGGCCTGCTCGTTATTCTCGGTAGGCGTCAGGTAGAACATGATGAGGTCTGCCGGATAAACCTTCACGCCGTTGCGCAGTACATCGATAATGCCGCGCTTGGCGATCTCTCCGGACAAGCGGTTTAGGAACTGCCGCTTTTTCGTATCAGAAGTGAACACGCCCAGCTTGTCCATTTCCTTCGGCTGCGTGTCCTGCAGGAACCGGAAAAGGCGCGTCTCGTCGACAGCATATTCTTTGTTATAGTCGGCGTTTGTTCCTTCCTCGTACCCGTTCTGCTCAACCAGCCACTTCACGATTAAGGATTCAAGGCCGCTTTCCTTTGTGTTGGTAAAAGCCATTGTCAATCCTCCTGTTCCTCAATTTCATCGCCTTCTCCATCATCCTCGGAATCAGTCTCTTCATCTACAAACTCATAATCCGGTATTGCTTCATTCCGGACATCTACTTTACCGGTAACAACATCGGCGATCAGCTTGGCTTTGTACTCTTCAAGTACCGCCACCTCTGCTTTTAACTTTTCAATCGCTTCGTCATACTTTGGAAGAGTCTTTTTTATATGTTCCACGATTGCAATTTGTTCATCCGCAGGCGGAACAATAAATGGAATTTCCTTCATCTTGTCCATTTGGAGATCCCATTGTCCTACACGTATACCGTCCGAGGCCTGTGCAAAAAAATTCACATACACTTTGCTCCTGATGGCATAGTGGAAATATTCAAGGTTATCAAATGCCACATCAAAGATAAAATACGCAGGGCTTACAATGCCTGTGTAATCCGAGATGCCATATGACCCTTGCCATGCTTTCATTTTGTTCATGGCAAATTGACCTTTTTTGACCATCTTATAGCCACTCAAATCATCTGGTATGTAATTGTGGTTTGCTTCCTTATCATCGACATCGCGTACAATGACACCCTGCTCTCTGACCACAGACAGAAGCGGGAGCTCTGGATGGTTCTTTTCGCTTACAGGACTTAAAAGCTGGCGTAACTTAATAGTAGTCCAATGTGCCGGGATATCACCAAGCCATCTGACACCGCTGTATTTCATAGGTATATCCACAGTTAGTCCATGCGTTACGGCGTCGCTAACCGCAGAATGCTTGAGTGACTCAATACTCTTAATTTCCTTCTTCTTAATATTAATTAGCGCATTGGCTTTAGATACTTTCCAATCGAGGAATCTTACAATCTGATCTTGTTCTCCTCGTGGCGGCATTGGGAACTTTGTGTCCAAAAATGTATTGACATTTATGGTTTTTCTCAAGCCGCTATATAGCGGTTTCATTGCCTTCACATTGTCAAGAGCAAGATAATAATAGTACGCATATCGAGGATTGACGTTATCAATATGGAAAATAGTATATGCACCCGTCAGCATACCGTCATACGCAGACAAACCAACCGTTCGCGGAGTCTCATCTATATCAAATAAGCAAAACGCCATATCGCCTTGTCGAACAACTTTATAGGCATCAAAATCTTTCGGGAATTTGCCCTTCCCAGAAGCAACATCTCTCGGAATTATTCCTTTCAGCGTTAGCGAGAGTAATACATAGTTTTCTGAATCACTCCCGACTGTATCTTTGGTTTCTGTAAAAATATTCTTATTCCTTACCAGCTCCCAATGCGACGGTATATGAGGGAGCCACGGCAAAGGGCTTTCTACATAACTTGAGTATTTGTTCATTCTGCGCCTCCCACAATTTCTGCAACCATTCCAGCAGCTTCATTTTCAAGGGTGTTCAGTGCAGAAATAATCTCATTCATGTCGCGCATCTCTACAGGCTTGTAAAAATACTTCGTAAAACTTATCTCATAACCAATCTGAGTCTTCTTCTCGTCTACCCAAGCTTCCGATGCATATGTCAACACTTCATTCTTCATGAATGCATCGATTCCACCTTCATATGTGAATGGCACGTTTTCCGTATCGCGCAGATCGGCATCTGCTTCACCTTCAATAGGTTGAGCTGTCGGATCTTTCTCTGTGATAAGCGGGCGAATCTTATTTAGTTGTCCTTTCTTTAGTTTTGTCGCAGCGGCAAAGGCTGTCCAGTCATCAAGCGGAGTGCCAGCCGGAACAGATGCAATTGCCTTTTTGACAGTCGCGAGTTCATCAGCCTTTTTAAATGTATCAGCCGGAATCTCTCTTTCAGGATATACGCGCAATCGAAGCGGCCTCTCAACTGTAATTGTCCAATAAGCAAACTCATCATTGTCAAAGATCATACTGACATCGTTTTCTTCCATTTCAAGGAAAAGTCGAACGATCTCTTTACGGATTTCAGGTGTAAACTCGCAGTTTTTTTACCCATGTTCTTGCGAAGCGGTGATTTCATTGCCGTGGCATCAATTAGCTGGATCTTACCCTTGCGACGTTCTTCCTTCTTGTTTGAAAGAATCCAAATGAATGTACCTATGCCCGTGTTGTAGAACATATTCTCAGGTACAGCGATTATGGCCTCTACCAGATCGTTTTCAATCGGATAGCGGCGTGCATTGCTCTCACCACTTCCAGCATCGCCTGTAAAAATTGACGAGCCATTATGTACCTCAGCGATACGACTGCCGAGCTCTGTGTCCTTTTTCATCTTTGCAACATTATTCAGAAGGAACAGAAGCTGCCCGTCACTGGTACGCGGAATCATCGGCATGACATCCCCACCCTCAAGATAGGTGCTGAAGCGCGTATCGAGGATTTCCTTCTTGCCGCCCATCTTCTCGGCATCGGTCTTCCAGCTCTTGCCGTAAGGCGGATTTGAGAGCATGAAGTCAAACTGACGGGATGCGTGTTGATCGTCGGAAAGTGTAGAGCCGTACATGATATGCTCAGCTTCTTCACCATCACCTTTCAGCAGCATATCAGCCGTGCAGATCGCATAAGTCTCCGGATTGATTTCTTGTCCGAAAAGATGGATTGAGACATCCTTGCCGCGTCTGTGAGCAAGCGTCAGAAGCCTGTCCTGTGCAACCGTAAGCATACCTCCGGTACCGCAGGCTCCATCATAGCAGGAATAGGAAGCGTCTTTGATTTTGTCAGCAATTGGCATAAACACAAGGTCAGCCATGAGCTCGACAACATCACGAGGCGTCCAGTGTTCTCCGGCTTCCTCGTTGTTCTCCTCATTAAACTTGCGGATCAGTTCCTCAAAGATTGTGCCCATGCCGTGATTATCAAGGCCGGGATGTTTTAGGATGGTTTGCGCCGCATCTTTATATATCGGGTTTGGGCTCAGATTGATATCAGAAGATGTGAACTTCTCAATCACAGCTCCAAGAATATCCGCATCCACCATCGTGTCAATCTGATTTCGGAACTTGAATTTATCCAGTATCACCTGAACATTTGGAGAAAAGCCATCAAGATATGCGATAAAGTCCGCCTTCAAAGTCTGCGCTTTGGAGCGGTTGGTCAAATCCTTCAGAAGGAAGGGAGACGCATTGCAGAAAGCCTGTCCCGCTGCATTGCACAGCGCAGGCCACTGGTTATCGATTTTTGCAGCATCAAGCTGCTTCTTCATTGCCAGTACTGCAGGTTTCGTCTCTTCCAGCATGGCATCCAGACGGCGGATAACAGTCATTGGCAGGATAACATCACGATACTTGCCACGCACATACACGTCGCGCAGGCAGTCATCTGCGATTCCCCATATAAAATTTACTATTTGATTATGCACTTGATTGTCCATAATACCACTCCTTATTTTATCCCATTTTTACTGTCCCATTGTCACCGCGACCCGTTTTCCGCTGAACGCGACGCCGTATTTATATACGGTTTTGACGCCTGCGATGGTGAGTTCGGTGTCATATTTTTTGTCGATAATCTGCTGCAGCGCGGCTTCTGACAGGCGTTTCAGCTCCGCGTCCGAGCATTTTTTGGCGGCTTTCAGCTCAATTATAATGCCGGGCAGGTTTTTCTTTGTGGGCCGTAGCTGAATGTCATATCTGCCGTCGCCGGACTCCCGATTAGAAGAGACAAACGCCCCGCCAAGCAAGGCACAAAGGCCGAGCATGAAGCCGTGATAGAAATTTTCGCCCGCTGTGTCAAAGGCGCTGACCGACTGGGTCAGCAGCGTTTGGATCAGATCTTTTAGCCTGTCCTGATCGCCGGAGAAGATCGCTTCCTGAATGGATATGGCGACGGGCTGCGGAATGATGTCGTTCAGCTTCTGCAAAATTTCCTTGTGGTAGACAAGGGCGATTTCCTTGTTCGGCAGCGCCACCTCGCACATAAAATCTCCGTTGAACGATGGCGTGGTTTTCAGCACTTTCAGGTAACCCGCCACCAGCAGGAAACTGTAAATTGTGGACGGATCGTTTTTGATCTGCGGGTAAATCACGCCCGTGTCAATATAGGTCGTAAAAGATTCCCCGTTGACAAGAGAGGTCAGCCTTTCGTAGATTTCCCGGTCCGCCTCCGCGATGACCTCGCCGATGATGTCGTTGCTGCCGGTGGACTGCCAAAAGGCGCGCGGCTCACATTCGTTGTTGAAATAGTTGATCACCGACCATGGATTGAAGATCTCGGTCTTGCCGAAACGATAGCCGTCGTACCACTCGCATAGCTCCTCGTATTTGTCGGAAACGCCGTAATATGCCGCCATTTCCTTGACCTCCTCGGAGGTGAACCCAAAATAGGAACTATACTTGTTATCCAGCACGGAGTGAATGGTCAAATTATTCAGTCCGCTGAAAATGCTTTCCTTTGCCACGCGGAGAATGCCCGTAAGGAACCCGTATGACAGGTGTTTGTTGTCCTTCAATCCGCCGGAGAAAAGGTTTCGCATAAAAAGGATCACGTTATCGTAGTAACCTCTCATGTAACCTTGCTGGATCGGGATATCGTATTCGTCAATGATAATAATGGGCGCGACGCCGTGATGCTTGTGGAGCATTCCCGAAAGATTCAAAAGTGCGCCGGAAAGCTCGACCTCGCTCACATCTCCCGCAAGCAGGTTTTCAAACGCTTTCTTTTCATATTCGTTGCATTTGTCGGAAGTTTGTAGCTCGATATGGCGGGCTGCTTCTTTGGAAAAAACGTCTCGTATGGCCTCAAAGGTTTCTTCCCAAGTGTTGAACTTGATGTCCTTAAAGGTGATGAAGATCACCGGATATTTGCCCTGGCAGACGCGGTATTTCTCGCCGCAGACCCAAATCTTTTTGTCCTTGAAATATACGGAGGTGTCTTCATCGGCCTTTTCAAAAAAGGTGCGAAGCATATCCATATTCAGCGTTTTTCCAAACCGACGGGGACGGGTAAACAGGGACACCATCGGCTTTTCGTCGAGAAAATCCTTGATCATCATGGTTTTGTCGACGTAATAATATTCGGTGGACGCCAAGCGATAATCGGACACGCCTACCGGCAGCGGTAGCGCCGTTTTTCGGACGGTTTTTCGATAGGCTCCCGTCTTGACTCGTTTGTCTGCCGGTTTTTCTGCATCGGTGGGAATGATCCAATTCCTGCCGTCTTTTTTCGCCCCTGCAATGCGCCCCTCTTTGCAGAGCGTCGAAATACGGCGTTCGCTGATATTCCAAAGGGCAGCGGCCTCTTTTGCGGACATGGTGTTTGCCACGGTCGCACCTCCTCACATGTACTGCGTATAGTATACTAGATTTCAAGAATAAAATCAATATCTATCGGAACAATGTCAAACAAATTTTGATATTGTTCCGATAGAATGCTCTTTTGTTTGTTCTATGTGCTAACGGGAAGAAAAACCACGCTCATTTTCAAATGAAAAATGACAATCATTTAAAAAGCAGTCGGATTCATATTGGATTTGTCTTGGATTTATGGCGTTCCTTTCGATATGATTGCCGCCTCTCGTTTCGATATGAGGGGGACTCTCCCCTCGGAAGTCAGGCTCTCTTCGGCATGATTTCCTCTTCGTTATGACTAGCCTGCTCCCTCATTTCGAGAGCAGGGGGGATTTCCCTCTTGTCATATCGGAAAGAACCTCATTTTCTTTGTCATTGAAAAGGGGCCTTTTTCAGTCAAAAAAAGAGCCTTGAAAAATGAATTTCCTCTGCCCCACTTTTTGACTGAATTTTTTGAAAGAAAGCGAGCGTCCGAAAACGGTAGTCATAACAAAAAACTCTCGAAATTTGGTTCGTTTCGAAGAGAGGGTCATTTTTTAGGATTTTATGATAGAGGGTCGTAAATTCGGGGTAAAACCATAGTAAACTTCGATTCTTGCCGAGTAAAACTTCGATTCTACCCCTTGCGAGTTCGATTCCACCGGGAGCGAGAACGATTCCAGCCCATTTTACCATCACGAATCCTAAAGGGGAGGCGTTTCCAGAATCCAAGTTGCACAAATTGGAAACGAAATTGCACGCCACGTTTTCCGACCGATTTTTAAGTCTGACGCGGACGTCGGCCCGTGGTTCCAAACGAAAAGTAGGGGCATATCGATCCCTACTTATGCCCCTACTTGCGCCCCAAGTTATGCCCCTACCGTTTGGGTGAATTGACCCATTAACGTATTCATCAAACAATCACCTCTTTTTTCTTGAAACAGATTTCCGCAAAAATCAAACTACTGTCGTCCTCTGAAAAAGAATCAGGAGGAATCGCAGCGGACTATTTTTCCGAAAAATGGCAAGAATGAAAGAGAAAGAGGTGAGAGCTTGCGGGTCGAAGTGAAGGAGAAACCGATTCGGGCGGCGTTTGTCTGGCTGAGTCGAGAGGAGGGGAAGGACGAAGCGCTGCTGCAATCGCTGAAGCCGCAATACGCGGTATGGAAAGCGCAGGGGTATTTGCCCGTGGTGATGGAATCGGGTGCGGAAAATCCCGAAGACTGTCTGTACGGGCTGATGAAGCACCACTGCGAGAAAAAGGCAAAGGAGCAGATTAAGGACGAACGCCCCCTCCGATGAGCGGATGCCGTGCGCATCCGTTACATAAAAGTCACACTTCGGCTCTTGCTTTTTCGAGAAATTTATGATACAATGTTATCGATGCAAGCAATATTAAAGAAACATTGTTGATGAATAGAGTAAAAAATACATGGCAAAGGAGATAACGCCATGAGCGAACCATTTCAAATCGCGGGATATTGCCGCATTTCGGTGGACGAGGAGCTCGACCGCGACAACACCTCGATTGAAAACCAAAAATCCATTATAAAGGACTATGTATCCCGCGCCTTTCCCGGATCGAATCTGACCTTTTACGAGGATCGCGACCGGTCGGGATATACCTTCGAGCAGCGGGAGGGGTATCAGGCCATGCGGCCGATGCTGATGAATCACGGATACGACGTCCTTGTCATCAAGGACTTTTCCCGTTTTTCCCGCCGCAACAGTCGGGGGCTGGTGGAGCTGGAGGATCTGCGGGACGCGGGGCTGCGGATCATCTCCATCGGCGACAGCATCGACTATCCCACCTACGACGACTGGACGGCGATCCAGTTCCGTTTTCTCGTCAACGAAATGCCGGTGACCGACGCGTCCAAGAAGGTGCGCTCGGTCATCAAGCGTCGGCAGGAGGACGGAAAATGGATCTGCGCCGTGCCCTACGGCTACGTAATTACCAACTCCAAAACCATGACCTTTGAGCCGGAACCCACCGAGGCGGAGGTGGTGCGGGAGATTTTTTCGCTGTATAACGAAGGCTTGGGCTACAAGCGGATCGCGGAGCATTTGACCGACAAGCACATTCCCACGCCCCGCATGAACGAGCGCACGCGAAAGGAAGCCCGGGGCGAGGACTGCAAAATCAAGGCGAGGGCGGAATGGAGCATCGCCACGGTGCAGGGCATTTTGCAGAACGATTTTTACATCGGCACCCTGCGGCAGGGCAAATACACCCGCAAAAAAATCAACGGCGGCGACGTGAAACGGGAGCAGGACGAGCATATCGTTTTTGAAAACCACCACGAGGCAATCGTGGACTATAAGACCTTCGCCGTCACCAAACAGGCGCTGAAAGTCCGCTCTACCGGCAATTATCGCGGCGTGCGCAAATACGACAACGTCTATTCGGGGCTGATGGAGTGCGGCGACTGCGGCAGTCCCATGTTCCCCATGAGCCGCAAGGACTTAAAGGAAGCCTACCGCTGCGGCACGTATCACAGGCGGGGGCTGAAGGGCTGCACCAGCCACCACATTCGGGTAGACGTGCTGGATGAGGTGCTCAAAGAATACCTCCGCAAGGTGCGGGACGGCTCGGCAGAGATGATCCAAAAGCTGGAAAAGCAAATTGCCGACGAGTCCTGTGCCGAAAAACAGAACCGGGAAACGATTTCCATTTTGGAACGGCAGCTTGCCGATGCAAAGGAGGAGCTGAAAGTCCTTATCCGGCAAAAGACCCGCGAGGTGATGCGAAAGCCGGAAGAAGAGGCGCAGATCGAAGAAACCTACGGTGAGTTGATCGACGAGTGCCGACTGCGGGCGGCAGGGCTGGAAAATCAAATCGCCCTCACCGCCGACAAGCGCAACACGATCATCCGCGTCAACCGCATCGCATCCACCGCGCTGGGGATCTTCGACGAGATCCTCGAACACGACCGTCTCGATAAGCGCGACTTGGAATTGCTGGTGGAGCGCATTTACGTTTATGAAGATCACATTCACATCAAGCTGAAACCCGATATAGAATGTATCCTGCAAAGCGGCGCGCTGCCCGAAGAAAACGAGGAGGAAGCCGCAAATTTTAATTCGGGCGTCATAGGTATCGTACAGACCCGCGCAGTCCAGACGAGCGCACACCGTCCGGACAAGGTCTATGGCGTCAATGTTATCAGCAGCGGCGAGCCGCTTGAGATATTCACGGACAAGGACGGGGAAGTGATATTCAAGAAGTACTCGCCCATAGGCGAGGTGGGGATGTTCACCAACCAGTTTGCGGAGGCGATAAACAAAAGCAGCGGCATTCCGGTTGCGATATGCGACAACGACACGATAGTGGCCGTTGCGGGCGTGCCGAAGAAGGATCTGCTTGAAAAACCCATAAGCCAACCGCTTTTCGAGGCGATAGAACGCCGCCAAAGCTACAGCTGCGAGCAAGGCGCAGGCGCAGAGCTTGAGGTGACCGAGGATCGACCGGAGCTTGTGTCCTATATGTCGCCGATAGTTGCCGAGGGCAACGTGATAGGCGCGGTGATGTCGCTGCAGAAGCAGAAGGGCGAAAGTCCCAACGACGCCGAGAAGAAGCTTATCTCCACCGGCGCTATGTTCCTTTCCACACAGATGGAGGTTTGATTTTATCCCCCAAAAATCTGACGATTTTCGGGGGTACCCCCATTAACTTTCCCCAAAAAGCCTTACGGCTTTTCGGGGACCCCATTAGGACTAATAGGTTGGCTGTTGAGAAAGCGCGGCTTTCTCAACAGCCTTCTGTTATTATAGATTCCCGTTCACTCGCGTCTCGCGCCTACCCCCACCCCACGGGGGCGGGAGGTAGGCACTCGCGGGAATCCAAGGAGAAAAATCCGGCGCACCTGTCGCCGGATTTTTCGGTATTGATTGTATGCTCGCTTCGCTCGCGTGGGTGGGAAGTTCAGCGCGGTACAATAGATGAAAGGCTCCATACGTGTGACAAGCCTTTGCATTGCTTCGACGCAGCCTGCGTTGCCAAATTGGGTTTCCAAAGGGCTGTGCCCTTTGGGCCAAAAAGCTATGTTTTTCTATAAACCTACCGCAAAACAGCCGTGAAGGGACCGAGCCCCTTCATAAAAAACCAGACGGGCGCAGACTTGCAAAAAAAATAAGTGCAGAAGCGTTCCATACGTGTGACAAGCCTTTACATCGCCACGACGTGACTTGCGTTGCCAGCTCGGGATTCAAAGGGCTTCGCCCTTTGGAAAAAAAGAGACTATATTATTTGTTAAACCATAATTAGAGAGCCATGAAGGGACCGAGTCCCTTCATAAAAAAACCGGACGGGCGCGAAGCCCGTCCATAAAAAATAAAAACAAAATCAAAAAGCGGGGACGGGCGAGGAGCCCGTCCACAAATAAAAAACAAAACAAAAGCCGATCAATCGCCGTAGAGCTCTGCAAGCTTGACGGCGATAGCGCACTCGATGCGCTTTTTAAAGAGGTCGCAGCCGTAGGAGTAGACGCCGGCGATGTCGCCGGTGGCGTAGTAGGCGTTTGCGGCGCAGCCGCCGGAGCAGTAAAGCTTTGCCCAGCAGCCCTCGCAGTCCTTGCGCGTGTAGGCGTTGCAGGCGGCGAAGCGGTCGCGCAGCGCGGTGTTGGTGACGCCGTCCCAAATGTTGCCCATGCTGAACCGCGGCTCGCCGACGAAGCGGTGGCAGGGGAAAAGCTCGCCCGTGGGGGTGACGGCGAGGTATTCCGTCCCGCTGCCGCAGCCTGCGACGCGCTTGTAAATGCAGGGCCCACCGGTGAGGTTTATCATGTAATGGTAGAAGGTAAAGCCATTTCCTTCACGGTTCCGCTTTATCATCTCGTCGGCAAGCAGCTCGTACTGGCGCAGAAGGACGGGCTTGTCCTCCTCCGTAAGCGCGCTTTTGTCGCCGGGTGCGGTCACGACCGGCTCTATGCTTAGCTTGCGGAACCCGAGGTCGGCCATGTGCAGTATGTCGTTTACAAAGTCGGTGTTGTAGTGCGTGTAGGTACCGCGCACGTAGTACTCCTTGTCTCCGCGCTTTTCCGCAAAGCGCTTGAAGTTGGGGACTATCGCGTCGTAGCTGCCCCTTCCGGCGTAGTCCCTGCGGAAGCGGTCGTTGACCTCCTTACGTCCGTCAAGGCTGAGAACGACGTTGTGCATCTCCTTGTTGCAGAAGTCCGTCACCTCGTCGTCAAGCAGAACGCCGTTTGTAGTCAGCGTGAAGCGGATGTTCTTCCCGTGCACCTTCTCCTGCTCGCGCCCGTAGGCGACAAGCGCCTTGACCACGTCCCAGTTCATAAGCGGCTCTCCGCCGAAGAAGTCAACGTCAAGGTTGACGTGGTTTCCGCTGTTTTCGATCAGGAAGTCAAGCGCGCGCTTGCCGGTCTCAAGGCTCATTACGGCGCGTTCGCCCTTGTATTTGCCCTGACCGGCGAAGCAGTACTCGCAGTTGAGGTTGCAGGTGTGCGCAACGTGCAGGCAAAGCGCCTTTATGTCAAAGCGCGAGCGGCGGTAGTTCTTCGCAATGGATGCGAACGTGTCCTCAGAGAAGAGCTTGCCGGCTCTTTTAAGCTCCTCTATGTCCGCAAAGCACTCGTCAAGCGCCTCCTCCGTAACGGACGGGTCGGCGGCGTATTTTTTAAGCATCTCCGCCTTTACCGTCTCTTTATCCGAGCCTTCGTACATATTTATAACGTCAAACGTCGCTTCGTCTACGATGTGAACAGAGCCGCTGAACACGTCAAGCACTATGTTGAAGCCGTTTTGTTTGTATGCGTGTATCATAATTCCTGCAAAAAAGGGACTGCCGCAAAGGCAGCCCCTTTTCCCCTTTTTGTTATTTGCCCTGCTTTTTGCAGTTCTGGTTTGCCACGCCGCAAGAGGTCTTGCAGGCGGACTGGCAAGAGGTCTGGCATTCGCCACAGCCGCCGTTCTTGGCGGATTCGTTAAGGTCGCGGGTCTCAACCGTTATTATCTTTTTCATCGCAAATCTACTCCTTTATTGACTGTATCCTTGAAAACAGTATACAACAAACGCGCCGCCGTGTCAATAGTTTTTGCAAATAACCTTCATAAAGCGGGGAAGAAGCCGGCTGTCGCTTCGGTAATCCGCGCGCCCTTCGGCAAAGGCGGGCGGGATACGCTCGCCGGGGATAAGCACGGGTATGCCGGGCGGATACGCCCAGACGTACTCCGCCGCGATTCTGCCGGCACAGTCGGGCACGGGCACGGCCTCTGCAGGTGCGTCAAGCGCTTCCTCTATCCCGCAGGCCTGCTCCGGCAGGGGGTAGGCGGGGAAGTGACCGTCCGCGCAGGGCGGAAGCAGCGCGTCCGCCTCCGCAAGCGCCGCTGCAAGCAGGTCGAAGCCCTCCTTTGTGTCGCCCGGGCCGGTCATCGCCGTAAGGCGGGCGCTGTCCGCAGCCTCCGCCTCTATCCCGCGCGTGCGCAGAAATCGCTGCAGCGCAGTGCCGTTTACGCCGGTGAAGACAAGCTTTGTGCGGTCAAGGTCGTAAACCGCACCGCCCTTTTCGGCAAGGCGTATGTTTTTAAGCCCCGATACAGCGTCTTCAAACCCCGTCAGCAGCGCCGACCATCTGTCGAACATCGCGCTGTCCGACGCCGCTTCCACGGCGTACTCCGCAGAGCGCATAAGTATATAGGAAGGGCTGCTGGTCTCGAAAATGCGAAGGCGGTGCTCCAGCCGCGGTATGTCCACCCGGTCGCTGCACACGTGCAGGATGGCCGTCTGCGTAAGGGCGGGAAGGGTCTTGTGCAGGCTTTGGACGACCGCATCCGCCCCTGCGGCAACCGCGCCGCCTGTGAAGTGCGGCGACAGGTCAAGGTGCGCACCGTGCGCTTCGTCTACAAGAAGCGGCACGCCGTGCCTGCGGCAGACCTCGGCAATGCCTCTTATGTCCGATATAACGCCCTCGTAAGTGGGGCTTGTAAGCACAAAGAGCCGCACGTCGGCGTTTGCGCTAAGCACATCTGCCACTGCCTTTGGGGTGACGGAGCCGCAAAAGCAAAGCCCGTCCTCCGTCTCCGGAGCGACAAACACCGGCACAAGCCCGCCTATCTCCAGCGCGTGGAAGACGCTGCGGTGGCAGTTGCGGGCGCAAAGCACCTTGTCGCCGCGCTTTGCAAGTGCGGTGACGCCCGCAAGGATGCCGCAGGTGCTTCCGTTCACCAAAAAGTAAGAGCGCTTTGCGCCCCAAAGCTCCGCGGCCCTTTCCATAGAGGCCTTTATTATCCCGGAAGCAAAGTGCAGGTCGTCCGCGCCCTCTATCTCCGTTATGTCGCCCTCCGTCGGAAGGCCGGGGAAGAGGGCAGCGTTGCGCTTGTGGCCGGGCATGTGGAAGGGGTAGCTTCTTACGCCTTTTAAGTATTCGTCTATGTAACGCATAAAACAAATACGGCGCCGCTTCTTTGACGGAAACGGCGCCCATATCCTTCTTTAAATTATTCCGCGTCTTCGGACTTTGCTTCCTCTGCGGGAGCTGCTGCTTCCTCGGCAGGTGCTGCCTCTTCCGCTGCGGGTTCTTCCTTAGCGCCGACGGAAGCTTCTTCCACAATCTCAAAGCCCTCGCCAAGCTCCTCTGCGGAAAGGAGAGCGCGCCTGGAAAGGCTTATTCTCTTCCTCTCCTCGTCTATGGCAATTATCTTAACCTCTACCTCGTCGCCAACCGCAACAACGGAAGCAGGGGAAGAAACGGGCTTCGCCGCAAGCTGCGAATTGTGGATAAGACCGTCAACACCGGGAAGTATCTCCGCAAAAGCGCCGAAGGGCATAAGGCTTACAACCTTTACCTTTATGTCGTCGCCCTCTTTGTAGTTGGCCATGAAGATGTTCCAGGGGTTGTTCTCCTCCGTCTTGTAGCCGAGGGAGATGCGCCTCTTCTCGGGATTTATCGCCTTGATGTAAACGTCAATCTTGTCGCCGACCTTGAGAATCTCTGCCGGGGGCTTAAGCCTGCCCCAGGAAAGCTCGGTAATATGCGCCATACCGTCAACAGGGCCGAGGTTGATAAACGCGCCGTAGGAGGTAAGCGAACGAACCGTACCGGTAAACTTCTGCCCTACCTCGGCAGTTGCAAAGAACTCTTCTATAGCCTTCTTGCGCTCGCTCCTCTCGGCAAGCCTTATGGAGCCGACCGCACGCTTGCGCTGCTCGTTTATCTCGATAACCTTAAAGGAAACCTTCTTGCCCTTGAGGGGATCAAGCGGTTCATCCCTCGGTATGCCGGTCTGGGATGCGGGTATGAACACCCTTACGTTGTTGCAGGAAACCACAACACCGCCCTTTACGATTTCCTTAACCACGCCGGTGAGAACGGCATGCTCGCCCTCTGCTTCCACTATCTTGCCCCAGTTAGCGGAAGAGTCAAGGCGCTTCTTGGAGAGCATAACCGTACCCTCTGCGTCGTTGAACTTGATCGGAACGACCTCTATCTGGTCGCCGACCTTGAACATCTCGCTAAGGTCCAGTCCGCCCTCGTCGGTGATTTCGTCATACGGGAGAATGCCGGTATGCTTCGTCCCGAGATCAACGTGAATTTCGGCGGGAGTTACGGACGATATAACGCCGCATACCCTTTCTCCTGTATGTAAAGTTTTGAAGTTTTGGTCAAGCATCTCCTCAAAGGAAAGCTCGCCGGCTTCTTCAGCGCTGTTTTTGATGATGTCTGCCATTTGTTGTGTTACCTCCTGAATTATACTGAACGGGGTCGAAGCCCCGGCAGTTATAGCGATTTTTTTAAGCGAGGGTACGTCTACCCCCGCGAGAGCCGCAGGCAAATCAGCCGCAGACTCTATGTGCAGGGCGGTGCAGTTCACCGCGGCAGTCTCCGCAAGCTTGCGCGTGTTGGAGCTGTTCTTCCCGCCTACGACGAGGACAAGGTCGGAGTTTGCGGAAAGCTTCGCCGCCTCCTTCTGCCTTCTCTCAGTCACACTGCATATTGTATCAAAAATTTTTGCGTTTGTATATAGTTTTTTAAAAAAAATTTGACTATTTTTCCATTCCGTAAGAGAAAAAGTTGTTTGAGACGCCAAAACCGGCGGTTTTCTTTCAAAAAACGACTTCTCGTCATCGCTTAAATTCAGAAGGAAGCTTTTAAGCGACTCTGCCGAGGAGAAGACGCAGGTCCTGCCGTGTGCGTAGGAGCGTATGCCCAGCACCTCCGGGTGCTTCTCGTCGCCCATTATAAAAAGCGTCTCCCCGTCTGCGGTGTGTACGTCCGCCGTCTCGTGTATCTTCTTCACAAAGGGGCAGGTCGCGTCAAGCACCGAAAGCCCGGCGTTTACGAGCGCCTCCCTGTCCTCCTTCGGTATGCCGTGGGTGCGTATTATAACGCGCGTGCCCGCGGGCATCGCAAGCACCTCGTCAAGCGTGGCGGCGTGAACGCCCTTCCCCTCAAGGTACCTTACATAATCCTTGTTGTGTATCAGCTCGCCTATAGTGTAAACGGGGCTTCTCTCCGCCGCCTCCGCCTCTATAAGCTTCGCCGCACGGTCAACGCCGAAGCAAAAGCCCGCGCTTTCCGCAACCTTTATCTCAGCCATTGTCTACAAGCTCACACACCTTGCCGAAAATATAGCGCGACTGCGCCGCCCTGTCCCCGGCCTCTTTGTATTCCTCCGGGTATATGGGCTTGCCTATGACCACACGGCAGCGCGAAAACAGCCTTGGCCTTAAGCTTTTGTATATAAGCGCCACGGGCAGCACCGGCACCTTTGTAAGCGAGCATATCATCGCTATGCCCTCCTGCGCCTGCTCCGGCTGCGCCTTTTCCCTAACGCGCGTCCCCTGCGGGAAGATGCCGAGGTTTATACCGTCCTTCACCGTCTCCACACACTGCCTTATAGAGCCCAAGTCCGCCTGGGAGCGGCTGACGAAGATGACCTTTACAAACTTAAGCACCGCACCGACAAGGCGGTTCTTCTTAAGGTCGCTCTTTGCCATAAAGCGCATCGGCCCCGGAAGGCAGCAGGCGACGCAGCACGCGTCGCGCAGCGCCACGTGGTTAGCGCAGGCTATATACGGCGCCTTCGGTATATTCTCCTTATTTTCCACCTTGTATCTGAAAAAAAACTTTAAAAACGGTCTTAAAAACTCCCTTGCCGCGAGGTAAGACGTCATTTTTGTCATTTGCCAAGCACCCCGTCTATAATGCGGCACGCGGCGGCAAGGGTACCCTCCGCGTCAAGCTCGCTGTTGTCAAGAAAGACGGCGTCGTCGGCCGGAACAGCGGGGGCTATCTTCCTGCCGCTGTCGTTTTCGTCCCTCTTCAGCATGTCGGCAAGCACCTCGTCGTAGCTTGTTTCCTGCCCTTTTTCCTTTAGCTCAAGATAGCGGCGGTGTGCGCGCTTCTCCGTCCCTGCGGTCAAAAAAAGCTTGACGTCCGCTTTTGGAAGTATCACCGTGCCTATATCGCGCCCGTCCATAACCGTGCTGTTCTCCCGCGCTATGCCCCTTTGAAGCTCCAAGAGAAAATCCCTTACCTCCGGTATTTTTGAGACCTCCGACGCGTACATAGACGACCTCGGAGTCCGTATCTCGTCCCCCACGGGCACGCCGCCGAGAAGAACAATGCCCTTCCCGTTCTCAAGACGCATGGTTATTTCGATTTCCGGCAGGGAGGCAATTATCCCGGCGGTGTCGCCGCAGTCAAGCCCCTTCCTTTGTATATATAGCCCGACCGTGCGGTACAAAGCGCCGGTGTCGATGTAAATAAGCCCGTACTTTTTCGCCAAAGCAGAGGCAAGCGTGCTTTTGCCGGAGCCGGCAGGGCCGTCTATCGCAATGTTTATTATCCCTTTCGCCATGTCGCAAATCCTCCAACCGCATCTTTTCACGCTTATAGTTTACTACAAAAGCTCTTTCTTTTCAAGATATGTTTTTAAAAAATCTTATGTTTTACGCGTCCTGAACAAAAATTTACAAAAACTATTGCTTTTTTTATGATTTGGTGTTATGATAATAAAGCTTATAATCCAAATTCGGAGGTTATTTGAAAATGAGTTCCACATACGACAGGAAGTCCGCAAGGAACAAGATAATTGCGCTGGTTTTGGTCTGCGCCCTTGTCCTTACGGGTATAGTTATGGTATTCTGGAATTATTATAAGGATACCAACAGCCTTTTTGAAGACGTTAAATTTGCAAGGGCCATTGCAAGCGCCATCACGGCAAGCAATATGGCCGCAGACGAAGATAACTATAAAACCGTGAACGCAGTGGACCTGACGCAGGAGTATCTTGACGAGATAACAGGCCTTATCTTTACGGTAAGCGCCGTCGATCCCTCCGGTTCCTACGGTCCGGTTGTCATACTTGCAAAGCAGGAATATACTGATTATTACCTTGCGCAGAACACGGCGGAGCCGGAAGAGGAAGAAGAGGACGATTCCTCTGCTTCGGACGAGACGTCTGCCGAAAGCGCCGACTCTTCCGCAGTAAGCGAGGACGCTTCCGCCGAAAGCGAGGCGGCTTCCGCAGAAGAAAGCTCCGCTGCTGTAGAAGAAAGCTCCGCCGATGCGGAAGAAAGCTCTGTGGACGAAAGCTCCGCTGCTGCTGAAGAAAGCTCTGCAGATGCGAAGGAAAGCTCTGCTGCCGGAGAAAGCTCTGCAGACGCGGACGAAAGCTCTGAGGAGGACGAGACCCCGAACGACTACTACTATGTGGTATTCGACCTCAACGACCTTAAGAGCCTTTCCGACCTCGGTCTTTTCCGCAACCTTAAGCTTATTGATATGAGCGGCCTCAGCGCAAGGAACATTTACCAAAACGTTCAGCAGTACTATTACTACTACTCTATGATTTACGGGTCCGACTCCTCGCAAAACCCCTACGCCGTACCTGCGATGACCTTCACCGACCCGACCATAATCGACCTTGAAAACCTTACGGATCTTTCCGTATTTTCCGATCTTTCGAAGCTGGAGTATTTAAGCCTCGGCTATTCCGGCCTTTCCGACCTTTCGGGTATAGAGCAGGCGAAGAACCTTAAATTTGCGGAGTTTGCCGGCTGCGACATAACCGACACGGCAAAGCTTGGCGAGCTAAACAGCCTTTTGCGCCTGAACCTTTCCGGCAACAAGCTTGAAAGCCTTTCCGGCATTTCCGCCAACACCGGGCTGGAGACGCTTTACCTCAACAGCTGCTCGCTCACAAGCCTTGAGGGGCTTGACGGCCTTACAAGCCTTGAAAGCCTCAACGTCGGCGGCAACCCGCTTAAGAACCTTGCGGGCTTTGAAGACAGCAAGAATTCACTTGTAGACTTAAGCGCAGCCTCCTGCATAGACGAGGCTGTGGAGATAAACGTGGACGAGTCCATGGACGAGGAGGCCACAAAGGCGGAGGAGAAGAAGCAGAGGACGCTTACGGACGCTTCCGCGCTTGAGGGCTTTGTAAAGCTTGAGACGCTTGACCTTTCCTCCAACCTTTTGGAGGGCGTTGACTTCCTCGCAAGCCTTGAAAGCCTTGAGACCGCAACGCTTACCGATAACGAGATAAGCGCACTGCCCGCGTCGCTTTCAGAGCTTGAGAAGCTCACCACCTTCACCGCGTCCGACAACGCCATTGCCGATGTTGCCGGCCTTAAGGACGCAGACGGGCTTACAAGCCTTACGCTTGACAGAAACAAGCTTACCTCTCTTGAGGGGCTTGGTTCGCTTAAGAGGCTTACAAGCCTTTCCGCCTCGGAGAACGAGATATCCGACCTTGGCGACATTCGCGGTGCTGTGGAGCTTACCACTCTCACCCTCAGCAAGAACAAGATAAGCGACCTTACGCAGATAGCAAGCCTCGAAAAGCTTACCACGCTTAACCTTTCCGGCAACGAGATAAGCGACCTTACAAAGCTTGGCACCAAGCTTAAGGCGGTTACAAGCCTTAACCTTTCCGACAACGAAAAGCTTGTAAGTCTTAAGGGCATCGAAAGCGCGTTTGACACGACAAAGCTTACGACGATAAACCTTTCCATAGACGGCGAGACCAACGAGAAGATCGAAAGCTGGGAACCCGTTTACGTCTTCACAAAGGCAACGGTAACCGGCATAACCGACGAGGCTCAGAAGGAGTTTGACGAGGCAAAGAAGGCCGCAAGCGACGAAAGCAGCAGCGACGCCTCCGGTGACGACAGCTCTGCGGCAGAAAGCTCTGTCGACACAAGTGCCGAGGAAAGCTCTGTCGATACAAGTGCAGAGACAAGCGCCGAGGAAAGCTCTGTTGACACCAGTGCAGAGACAAGCGCCGAGACCGGTGCAGAATCGAGCGCAGAGGCCAGTGCGGAGACCAGCACCGAGGCAAGCACCGAAGCAGGCGCTGAGACAAGTGCCGACGCAAGTGCCGACAGCTCTGCCGAGTAAGGTTGTTTTATAGCTTAATAAAACTGACTTGCCGGCGTTAAAAAACGCCGGCAAGCTTTTAAAATAACGGGAGATTTTCATATGCAGAACAAAAAACTTAAGTGCGGGATAATAGGCGCAACGGGCATGGTTGGGCAGAGGTTTGTGACCCTGCTTGCCGACCACCCTTATTTTGAGATAGCCGTCCTTGCGGCAAGCCCATCAAGCGCCGGCAAGAGATATGGCGAGGCTGTCGGCGGCCGCTGGAAGCTTTCCTCCCCGATTCCGGAAGGCGTCAAGGACATGGTGGTCATGGACGCAGCCGACGTAGAGGGCGTAAGCGCACTTGTCGACTTCGTATTTTGCGCCGTGAACATGAACAAGGACGAGATACTGAAGCTTGAGGAGGCATACGCAAAGGCGGAGACACCGGTTGTTTCCAACAACTCCGCCAACCGCTGGACAAGCGACGTGCCCATGGTCATACCGGAGATAAACCCGCGCCACCTTTCGGTGATAGAGCTGCAGAAAAGGCGGCTTGGCACAAGGCGCGGCTTTATCGCGGTAAAGCCGAACTGCTCTATACAAAGCTTTGTACCGGCATTGACACCGCTTTTGCACTTCGGCGTGACGAAGGCGGTTGTAACGACCTTCCAGGCGGTTTCCGGCGCAGGCAAGACGCTTGCGGACTGGCCGGAGATACACGACAACGTCATACCGTACATCGGCGGCGAGGAGGAGAAGACGGAGAAGGAGCCGCTTAAAATCTGGGGCAGGCTTGCCGAGACGGGCATACAGCCCGCGACGGAGCCGATTATAACCGCGCAGTGCATACGCGTGCCGGTGTCGGACGGGCACCTTGCGGCGGTGTCGCTTGCTTTTAACCGCATCAAGCCCTCCAAGGAGGAGATAATCGAAATCTGGCGCAGCTATCGCGGCGAACCGCAGGAGTTGCAGCTCCCCAGCGCGCCGAAGCACTTTATAACGTATTTTGACGACGTCGACCGCCCGCAGACCGGCGTTGACCGCACCGTAGAAAACGGGATGGGCATATCCGTAGGCAGGCTGCGCGAGGACAGCATCTTCGACTACAAGTTTGTCTGCCTGTCGCACAACACGCTTCGCGGCGCGGCCGGCGGCGCGGTGCTTATCGCTGAGATGCTTTATCGCAAGGGATACTTCGATTGATTCCCCCAAAAATCTGACGATTTTCGGGGGTACCCCCGACAATAACTAAAAGGTTGGCTCTTGGAAAAGCACGGCTTTTCCAAGAGCCTTCTGTTATTATAGATTCCCGGTCACTCGCGTCTCGCGCCTACCCCCACCCCGCGGGGCGGGGGGTAGGCACTCGCGGGAATCCAAGGAGAATTTTCCGCGGTACATGCCCGCGGAAAATTCGTTATTTGATTGTATGCTCGCTTCGCGCGCGTGGGTGGGAAGTTCGGCGCGGTACAATAGCAGAAACACTTCATACGTGTGACAGGCCTTTACATCGCTACGACGTGACTTGCGTTGCCAGATTGGGATTCCAAAGGGCTGTGCCCTTTGGGTCTAAAAAGCCGTGTTTTTCTATAAACCTAACCCAAAACAGCCATGAAGGGACCGAGTCCCTTCATAAAAAAGCCGGCCGGGCGTAAGCTCGGCCAAAAAAGTAAAAAAGCCAAAAATCCCGGCAAAAAAACAAAAACGCACAGGCATCAGGAAGGATGCGGCGGCGTGTGTGCGAGGAAGCAGAGCCCGACATACTTCGCGCCGCGCTCCTTAAGCAGCCGCGCGCACTCCCCGGCGGTGGAGCCGGTGGTGACGACGTCGTCAACCAGCAGCGGCGTTTTATAGGGCAGCTTGCCGTTTACAAGCGCTTTTTCGTTTGCCTCGAAGCGTATTTTTGCTGCGTCGCCCCGAAACTCACGCGATAGCTGCTTCTGCTCGCCCTTAACTCCGGTGTGCGAGAGCAGCTTTACGCAGGGCAGCTGCAGTAGGTCGGCCACCTCGCGGGCAAGCTCCTCTGCGTGGTCGTGGTTGTAGTAAAGCGCCGCGCGCTTGCTGCGGGGCACGAAGCAGACGCAGTCGAAGGGAGGTGCTCCGTTCGTCTTTATAAGCATTTGGTCGACAAGGCGCGCGGCGAGGAAGCGCAGCGCGTAGTCAAGCCTTTCGTGCTTCATGCGGATAATAAGCTCCTTTATCTCCGGTCGGCGATAGTTGAAAAGCCAATAAAGCGCAGCACAGTTTTTCACTTCAAAGCAGCGGCAGTCTACGGGCATGGCACCGCAGACGTCGCAGCCCTCAAGCGCGGCAGCGGCGTACTTGGGGAAGCAGCCGCTGCAAATCGGCAGGGAAGCGGTGCAGTCCTCGCTTCCGCAAAGCATGCACTTCGGCGGCGCAAGCAGGTACCTTCTTAAAAGCTTCGTCACTCTCTTACTGTCCAACATACTCACCTCCCGTACAATACAGCATAGCCAACGGACACAAATTTTTCAAGCGTTAATTTATTAAATGTTTAAAATTTTTCTGTATTTTCCAAAAATATGCATATATTTTTCCAAAACCTCTTGCATTTGGCACAAAATATGTTAGAATGGAAGTGCATAGGTGCAGCAAACGGAGGAAGAGTATGGATCTGAACGGGCTTGAATTCGATTTTTTCAAAGACCTTGGCGACGCAGCTTCGCAGCTTGCCTATGCGACAAACCTGACTTATGTCATATTCGCAAGCGTTTTCGGTCTGCTTAACTGCTTTTTCGGCTGCAAGCTTAAAAAGCTTTGGGTCACCGTAATCGGCTTCGCCGCCGGCTTTCTTGCGGGATTTATCCCCTGCATTTTGCTAATAGAGGGCGATTCTGCCGCGGGTATTGCGCTTGCCGTCGGGCTTGCCGCAGGCGTTTTGCTTGCGCTTGTGGCGTTTAAGCTTTACAAGGTCGGCATTTTCATTTGGAATGCGTTTTTGACCTTCGCTTCCGTCTCGTATCTCTTCGGCGACAAGCTGGAATGGCTTGGTATTATCGTCGGCGTCGTCGCCGGCGTGTGCGTGGGGATACTTTCGGTAAGGTACCTGCGCCATGTGTGCATATTCTCCACGTCGCTTAACGGCGGAATTTTGGTTTCAAAGAACGTCCTTACCTTAAGCGGGGTAGGGAACATATGGATAATTATCGCCGCAAGCCTGGCGCTTGCCGCGCTTGGCATGTTCGTGCAGTTCCGCACGACAGCCCCTGCGGGGGAAGAGAAAAGCTCTGTAAAAAAGTCCTGACTGATGTGTAATTTTCGGCACAAATGCCGAATAATATAACAAAATTGGGAGGGTTTTATTATGAGAAAATATCTGGCAGAGTTTATCGGCACCGCCGTCCTCGTCTTTATGGGCTGCGGTACGGCAATGCTTGTCGGCTGTGACCCGGGCATGGGTTCGGGGTACCTGCTGACGGCGCTTGCCTTCGGCCTCGTTATCGTCGGCATGGCGTACTGCGTGGGGAACATCTCCGGCTGTCACATCAACCCGGCGGTAAGCCTTGCGGTGCTGCTTTCCGGCGGCATGAAAATTGCGGACTTCGCGGGGTATGTGGCGGCGCAGCTTTTGGGCGCGCTTGCCGGCGCAGGCCTGCTTGCGGGCGTGTTCAAGCTTGGCGAGGTCAAGGATATGACCGGCGCATACGGCTCTAACGCGGTGTCCGGGCTTGGAGGCAACGGCATCATTGCGGGTCTTATTGTCGAGCTCGTGCTGACCTTTATCTTTGTTTTGGTTATACTCGGCGTTACGGACGGCAAGGCAGGGCACGGCTCGTTCGGCGGGCTTATCATAGGCCTTTCGCTTACGCTTGTTCACATCCTCGGCATAGGGCTTACGGGCACCTCCGTCAACCCCGCGCGCAGCTTCGGCCCGGCCGTTGTCGCGGCGATTGACGGGAACGCTGAACCCATAAAGGCGCTTTGGATATTTATCGTTGCTCCCCTTGCGGGCGGTGCGCTTGCCGCGCTTGTATACAAGCTGCTTAAGGGCGGAAAAGAAAAGGAAGAGTAAATGACGGGAGTTCAAATGCTGCTGCACACAAAGGCAAAAATGCTTTCAATCCACAAAAAAATCGAGATAATGGACGAGGACGACAGGGTCGTCTACGAGGTGGAGAGCAAGGCCGTTTCCGTGCATGACACCACGTTTATACGCAAGGCCGACGGCGAGGAGATAGCCAAGGTTACAAAGAAGCCGATCTCCATGCACGAGACGCACACGATAGAGATGGCCTCCGGCGAGGAGATAGACATCAAGACGGAGTGGTTCCACCTTATGAACGACGTGATAAAAATAGACAGCATGGGGTGGGAGCTGCACGGCGACGTCCTGCAGCACAATTACGAGCTTTACGACGCCATGGGCAATCTCGTCGCTTCCACGCACCGCAAGTGGGTGTCCCTGCACGACGTGTATTATATCGACATTCGGAACGAAAGCCTTACGGACCGCATTGTGTGCGTGTATGTGACGCTTGAGAAGATAATTCGCGACAGGGAGCAGGGAAGGATGAACAACAACTGACCGTCCTTCACGGCTGCTTTAAAAAATCAAGCGCTTCGGGCAGAAACCCGAAGCGCTTTAACTATGCCTTTACGCTTTGCGATTAGTCAAGCTTGGGGCCTGCCGCAACAAGCGCCTTGCCTGCTTCGTTGCCGGTGTACTTGACAAAGTTCTTAACGAACCTGCCGGCGAGGTCCTTTGCCTTAGCTTGCCACTCCGACGCGTCCTTGTAGGTGTCACGCGGGTCGAGAATGCCGCTGTCAACGCCCGGAAGCGCCGTGGGCACTTCAAGGTTGAAGTAGGGGATGGTCTTCGTCTCGGCCTTGAGGATAGAACCGTCGAGAATTGCGTCGATGATGCCGCGCGTGTCCTTGATGGAGATGCGCTTGCCGGTGCCGTTCCAGCCGGTGTTTACAAGGTAAGCCTTTGCACCGCTCTTTTCCATCTTCTTAACAAGCTCTTCTGCGTACTTGGTCGGGTGCAGTTCGAGGAATGCCTGGCCGAAGCATGCAGAGAAGGTCGGGGTCGGCTCCGTAATGCCGCGCTCCGTACCTGCAAGCTTGGAGGTGAAGCCGGAAAGGAAGTAGTACTTAGCCTGCTCGGGCGTAAGCACGGAAACGGGAGGCAGCACGCCGAAAGCGTCTGCGGAAAGGAAGATAACGTTCTTCGCATCCGGAGCCGCGGAAACGGGACGCACGATCTTCTCTATGTGCGTGATGGGGTAGGAAACGCGGGTGTTCTCGGTAACAGAGCTGTCTGCAAAGTCGCACTCGCCGTCGTCGCCTACGGTCACGTTCTCAAGAAGCGCGTTCCTCTTTATGGCGTTGTATATGTCGGGCTCCGACTCTTTGTCCAGGTTTATAACCTTCGCATAGCAGCCGCCCTCGAAGTTGAATACGCCGTTGTCGTCCCAGCCGTGCTCGTCGTCGCCGATAAGAAGACGCTTCGGGTCGGTGGAAAGGGTGGTCTTGCCGGTGCCGGAAAGGCCGAAGAAGAGCGCCGTGTTCTGCCCGTTCATGTCGGTATTTGCAGAGCAGTGCATGGAAGCCATGCCGCGGAGGGGCAGATAGTAGTTCATCATAGAGAACATGCCCTTTTTCATCTCGCCGCCGTACCAGGTTTTAAGTATAACCTGCTCGCGCGAGGTGATGTTGAACACAGCCGCGGTTTCGGAGTTAAGGCCAAGCTCCTTATAGTTCTCAACCTTCGCCTTGGAAGCGTTGTAGCATATAAAGTCCGGCTCGAAGTTCTCAAGCTCCTCGGCACTGGGCACTATAAACATGTTGGTTACAAAGTGTGCCTGCCATGCCACTTCCATTATAAAGCGGATGGCCATGCGGGAATCTGCGTTTGCACCGCAGAAAACGTCAACAACGTAAAGCTTCTTATTGGAAAGCTCCTTAACGGCAAGGTCCTTAAGCGCCTTCCAGCTTTCCTCGCTGCAGGGGTGGTTGTCGTTCTTAAACTCGTCGGAGGTCCACCAAACGGTGTCCTTCGAATTTTCATCCATAACGATGAACTTGTCTTTGGGGGAGCGGCCGGTGTAGATGCCGGTCATAACGTTTACTGCGCCGAGATTGGTAAGCTTGCCCTTTTCGTATCCCTCAAGGGAAGGGTCCATCTCTGCTTCGAACATCTCCTCGTAAGAGGGGTTGTGGATTATCTCTTTAACCCCTGTAATTCCGTACTTGCTTAAATCAAGTTTGCTCATGGTTTAGTCCTCTCTTCTTTATGTTGTATTTTTTATTCGGTTTAAGTAAAGGGGCAAATCTCTTGCGGAGGGTCACCCCGCGGCGGCTTTGTTTTTGCCGAACCCAAAAAACCACCTATAATAGAATTTAACACAAAAGTCAATGCTTGTCAACCTTTTGCGTGCAACTTGCTCCCCTTAAACGGTAAATTTTTTTTGAAGGTGCACATTCCCTTTTAAAGGATAAAAAATTTTGGTAAAAAAACTAAAAATTTTATAGATAAATCGTCTTTTTTTGACATTGTATAATGTAGGGGTGAAGTGCACCCTCGGGTTAGGAGATCATTATGGTAATCATCAACAACATGTACAAGTACAGGGGAGAGACGGTTCTGCTTAGCGACATCAGCTATGACGAGAAGGGAAGCAGGTACTGTCTGTGCGTGCCCGTGGAGAACGGGAGCGCTGAAAGCGGAAACAGCTTTGTCGTGCCGGAGGAGCACACAGACATGCTGGAGCCTGTCACCACCGGCTGCAGCGGGTGTTTGTTTTACTCCCTGCGGGAGGTTAAACGCCGCAGCGTTATGGAATACAAGCTGTATTTCTCGCGCGAGTCGTGCTGTCTCTACGACGACACGGTAAGCACGCTTGACAAGCCGCACCGCAGCGGGCTTATGAAGGCCGGCGGCTTCTGCGGCGCGAACTGCCCGTACTTTAAAGAGGAAAGCAAAAGGGATCTGTTGAGGCTTATAGAACCGAAAAAGGTTAAGGGCGTCATAAACTCCTTCTTTAAAAATCGCACTCTCGGCTGCGGCACGCTGCACGAGAACGGCAGGGACATGATGGACCTTGTGCTTAAGGGCGAAACCGCCCCCTGGGCGACAAGGGAGCTGGACAAAGAGCTTTTTAAGAGTACCTTTGCCGCCTTCGAGGGCGACAGGATACTTGTCATAGGCAACTTCCCGGTGCTTTTGGACAGCTCGCGCATAGAGGGCAAGTGCATAAGCGAGTGGTACGAGGGCGTACCGCCCATTGCGTTTGAGATAGACCGTTCGGAGTTCGATTACGGGATGTACATCTACGCGCTTGGGCATTTCAGGATGAACGCCGCCTTTGCGGACGCCGCAGGGAAGCACGCTGTTGTCGCCCTGCCCTTTGTAAGCTTCTTCCTTGAAAACGGCGAAAAGTCGTAACAAAACGGCAGAAATATGCAAATATGCTCTTGACATTCAGGGGGGGTATTGTATAATATAAGTGTACAAAGACAACCCGAAAGGAGAGGCATAACGTGAAAAAACTTTTGGCACTGTTTATTGCACTGGCCGCGGTTTTGACCTTTGCCGGCTGCAATAAAGGAGGATCTGACACAAGCGGCGACATAAGCCGTGCGGAGAGCGCCGACGAGACGTCCGAGGCAAGCGACGGCAGCAGCGTGGTGCAGACCAAGTATTTCGGCGACGCCGAGGTGTACACAGATGAAGACGGCAAAGAAGTGCTTCTCTTCAAAACCGCGAACTGGGGCGCTTTTGAGGCGGATAAGATAGACGAGGAGTTTACCTGCGACTTTTTGGCGGAGTGGAAAGAGCTTAGCGACCGTTACAACTACCTTGCACTGGAGCTTAGCGAGGGAGAGGGGCTTAAAATGTTCCCGTACCAATTTGAAACCTACCGCCTTTGCAGGCTTACCGCCGCGTTTGGAACCTACACATATGTATCGTCGGTAACGGCTCCGATTGACGAAAGCTTAATAAAAGCCATCCCAAAGATAGCGGGAAGGCGTTTTACCTTTGAAATTGATGCCGATACCCCTAATTTGAAGGCAAACGAGATAGTGACCGCAAGGCTTATTTACGGCATAAGGCCGAGGCCGGAAGACGTTATGGCTTATCGGTCCGGTATGCAAAGCTTGTGGTCACCCGACACCGTCATAAACGGCGGTGAAAATTGGCTGTATGTCGATGCTAAGGGCAATAATAATATACAGCTGATTGATTACAACTACCACAATTCGGAGGAAACCGGCGAGGCTGTGTATTTCACCGAGGAGAAGTGGAAAGAGCTTGTTGAAGGTGAAACGCCGTCTTATGCCGGCGAGCTCTTCAAAGAAATAGGCGTATAATACGGCACAAAAAGCCCGCGCGGGAGTTTTCTGCGCGGGCTTTGTTTTAAGTGTTCACGCCTGCAGGCGGGCGGCGGCAGCGGGCGCAATCTTTGCGTAGGCGCGCTTCCTGACGGCGAGGAAGGCCGCAAGGTGCACCGCCGCGGTGACGGCCCAGCTGACGGGGTAGGAGATGTACAGCATCTCCGGCGTGTGGTAGTGCGCAAACACCGTGAAAATCCAAAGTATTCTGCCGCCGCAGACGCCTATTATCGAAACAAGCATGGGGGCTACGGAATACCCCACCCCGCGCAGAACGCCGACGAAGGTGTCCATCATCCCGCACAGGCAGTAAAGCGTGCACACGTACTTCATGCGCAGCACCGCCTGATTAATTACCTCCGGCTCCGTGTCGTAAAGGGAGGCAAGCTGCTTCCCGAACAGCACGGCAAGCCCGCCAAGCAAAAGCCCCGTTATCACCACGTAAAGCTGGCAAAGGCAAAGCGTTTTGTCCACGCGCTTCGCCTCCCCCGCGCCGTAGTTGCGGCTTGAAAAGGTCAGGCAGGTCTGGTAGAAGGCGTTCATCGCCACGTATACAAAGCCCTCTATGCTTGCGGCGGCGGATGCGCCGGCAATGATGGCGGTGTCCTTGAACGAGTTGATAGACGCCTGAATTATCACGTTCGACACGGAAAACACAACGCCCTGCAGCCCTGCGGGGATCCCGACCTTAAGTATGCGCTTGACGGTGACAAGGTCAAGACGCAGCGACTTTATATCAAGGTGCAGCGCGTCCTTGTCCTTTATAAGGCAGGCCACGACGCAGACGGCGGAGAAGTACTGCGAGATAATGGTCGCCCAGGCTACGCCGTCCACGCTCATATGGCAGACGATTACGAAGAACAGGTTTAAGCAGACGTTCATCACGCCGGCAGCCGTCAGGATGTAAAGGGGGCGCTTCGTGTCGCCCTTCGTGCGCAGTATCGCCGCGCCGAAGTTGTATATCATGTTGGCGGGCATACCGAAGAAGTAGATGCGCAGATACATCGTCGCAAGGTCTATAACGTCCTCGTGCGAGTCCGTCCACACAAGAAGCTGCCTTGCAAGCAGTGCCCCGACGACCGTAAGCAGCACGCCGCCAATAGCGGCAATCAGCATAGAGGTGTGCACGCCCTTTTTGACGCGCTTCTCGTCCTCAACGCCCAAATCGTGCGCGATGATGACGTTTGCGCCGACGGAAAGCCCGATAAACAGGTTCACAAGCAGGTTGATTATAGACGAGGTGGAGCCGACCGCAGCCAGCGCCTCTTTGTTCACGAAACGCCCGACCACTATCACGTCGGCCGCGTTGAACAGAAGCTGCAGCAGGCTTGAAAGCATAAGCGGCACAGCAAACAGCAGAATCTTGCCCGCAAGCCCGCCGTGCGTCATGTCTATTTCGTGCCTGCTTTTTAATTTAGCCATTGGGAAAAAGACCTCCGAAAAAACTCTCTGCTTTTGCATTGTAGCACGTTTAAGCTCTTCTCACAAGCTGCAAAAGCGACGAAAAAAATTATAAAAACAACGCTTTATATATGGAATTTTGCAGTCACATAGGCAGTGTGGAGTTTCGGTGCACAAACATTTCATACGTGCGAACAGCCTTTGCAGGCTAAGACATAGCCTGCGTTGCCATATTGGGTTTCCAAAGGGCCGTGCCCTTTGGACTAAAAGCCCCCTGAAGGGACCGAGTCCCTTCAAAAAACAAGGACGGGCGAAAAGCCCGTCCAAAAAATAACAATAAGCCTATTTGATCTCCTCAAAGTCCGCAGCGCCGTGTTTGCAGAGGGGGCAGACGAAGTCCTCGGGTAATGTGTCGCCCTCGTAGACGTAGCCGCAGATCTTGCACACAAAGCCCTTCTTGCCCTCGGTTTTGGGCTTCGGCTTTACGTTGTTCTGGTAGTAGGTGTAGGTCATGGTCTCTCTGTCGGAGATGACGCGCGCCTCCGTAACGGAGCAGATAAACATCCCGTGCGTGTCAAGGTCGATGTACTGCTCTACCTTCAAGGACATAAACGAGTTTATGTACCTCGGCAGGAAGGCAAGCCCGTTGTCGGAGCGCAGGGGTTCAAGCCCTTCAAACTTGTCGGTATTCCTTCCGCTTACAAAGCCGAACCTTTCAAAAACGGAGAAGGGAGCATCCACCGTAAGGCAGTTGACGTTCATCTCGCCGGTCTGCTTTATGATGTGGTGCGAGTAGTTCTGCTTGTTTATCGCAACGGCAATGCGGTTTGGCGTGTTCGTCACCTGCGACACGGTGTTTACGATAAGCCCGTTGTCCTTCTTCCCGTCGCTGCAGGTCACCACGTAAAGCCCGTAGCCGATGTTGAAAAGCGCCGTCATGTCGCTTTTGTTCGCCTTGTCGCCCTTCTGCGCGATATAGTCGCGGCTAAGCTCCTCGGAAAGCGCGTCAAGCTGCGCGCGGCTTTCTTCGCCGAGGGCGGAAAGCAGCCTTACCGTGTTCTCCGCAAAGGTAAGCCCCTTGCAGGAGGAAAGCATCTCCTTCATGGTCTTCGCCGCAAGCGGTGCCCAGCTTCCGTTTTCAATAAAGGCAACGGTGCGGTTGGAATAATTGCGCTCCGTCAGGTGGTGTATAAACTCCTTCATGAAGGGGAAGATGTCGGCGTTGTAGGTCGTCGTGGCAAGCACAAGCTTGCTGTAGCGGAACGCGTCCTCCACAGCCTCCGCCATGTCGGAGCGCGCAAGGTCGGTGACTACAACCTTCGGGCAGCCGTTTGCCTTAAGCTGCTCCGCCAAAATGCCCACAGCCTGCTTCGTGTGGCCGTAAACGGAGGTGTAGGCGATAAGTACGCCTTCCTCCTCCGGCTGGTAGCTTGACCAGATGTTGTAAAGGTTTATGTAGTAGCCGAGGTTTTCCGTAAGCACCGGCCCGTGGAGAGGGCAGATGATGCGTATGTCAAGGGCGGAGGCCTTTTTAAGCAGGTTCTGCACCTGTGCGCCGTACTTGCCCACTATGCCTATGTAATAGCGCCTCGCTTCGCAGGCCCAGTCTTCCTCTGCGTCAAGGGCGCCGAACTTGCCGAAGCCGTCTGCGGAGAAAAGCACCTTGTCCGCACTGTCGTAGGTCACCAAAACCTCCGGCCAGTGCACCATAGGAGCAGCAACGAAGTTAAGCGTGTGCCCGCCTAAGTCAAGCGTGTCGCCGTCACCGACAACTATGCGCCTGTCCGAAAAGTCCGTGCCGAAAAAGTTTTTCATCATGGTAAAGGCCTTCGCCGAGGAGACCACCGTCGCCTTCGGGTACGCCTTTAAAAAGTTTTCTATGTTTGCGGAATGGTCCGGCTCCATGTGCTGAACTACAAGGTAATCCGGCTCCCTGCCGGAAAGCGCACTTTGCAAATTGTCCAGCCACTCGTGGGTAAAGCCCGCGTCCACCGTGTCCATAACAGCAACCTTGTCCCCGAATATGACGTAGGAATTGTACGCCATCCCGTTCGGAACGACGTATTGGCCTTCAAAAAGATCCACCTTGCGGTCGTTTACGCCCACGTAAACTATGTCCTTTGTGATAAACATGCACTCACTCCTCATATAATATTCTGTTTAAAATTATACCAGCCGCAGCGCGCCTTGTCAATATAATAATAAGGATAAAATTTTCGCAAAAAGCCCTTGACAAGACGGCATAAAAGGGATATAATAAAAACACACCATTTAGGTATATTATTTGGAGGCGCGCATGAGAATAACGCAGGAGGCGGATTACGCCCTTAGGATTACAAACCTGCTGGCGGAGGGGGCTTCCCCGGTAGGCGCCCCGCAAATAGCGGCGGAGGTGCACATACCGCACCGCTTTGCCATGAAGATACTGCGCAAGCTTACGCTTGACGGCATCCTGAAGGCGACACGCGGCGCTTCCGGCGGGTACAGCCTGCTTGCGTCCCCCAAAGAGATTAGCATAAGGCGCGTTATAGAGGCGATAGACGGCCCCATAGAGGTGCAGAAGTGCCTTGGCAGCGACCACGTCTGCACCCGCAGCCCGGACAAGGACGCTTGCCGTTACCACAGGGTTTTCATGGCGCTTAACGAGCAAATCGTACAAAGCCTTGAAAGCATTTCCGTTGCCGAAATGGCCGATACAAGCATACCGATAGACTACATTATAAATAAAATGCAACAGGAGGAAAGAAAATGAAAAAGTACAGATGCAAGGTTTGCGGCGAAATTATTTATTCGGACAGTGTTCCGGCGCAGTGCCCGCGCTGCAAGGTCACGGGCGACGACAAGTTTGAGGAAGTAAGGGAAGACGCTCTTTCCTGGGCTGCAGAGCATGTATTGGGCGTTGCTAAGGACGCCCCGGAAGAGATAAAAGAGGGGCTTCGCGCCAACTTTAACGGCGAGTGCTCGGAGGTCGGCATGTATCTTGCCATGGGCAGGGTTGCCGCGAGAGAGGGCTATCCGGAGATAGCGCTTTATTGGGAGAAGGCCGCCTTTGAGGAGGCAGAGCACGCCGCAAAGTTTGCAGAGCTTTTGGGCGAAGAGCTTACCGACTCTACGGAGAAGAACCTCACTATGCGCGTCGCTGCGGAGAACGGCGCCACCGCCGGCAAGTTCGAGCTTGCAAAGAAGGCGAAGGAGCTTGGCCTTGACGCGATACACGACACCGTGCATGAAATGGCACGCGACGAGGCTCGCCACGGCAAGGCGTTTGAAGGCCTGCTGAAGAGATATTTCGGGAAATAAGGAGAGGCTTTATGAAGTACATATGTCCCTGCGGGTACGAGTATGACGAGGAAAAGGGCGACCCCGAGAACGGCATAGCTCCCGGCACGAAGTGGGAGGACCTTCCGGACGACTTTACCTGCCCCGTCTGCGGGCTTGACAAGTCCGCCTTTGAAAAGGCGTAAACTCAAGACAAAAAAAGCTATGGTGCAAAAAAACGCGCCATAGCTTTTTCTTTTACGCCTTAATATCCGCCGTGTGAATTTCTGCCGCCGTATGTATTCTTGCTGCGAAGGTGGCCTATAAGCTCGTTTACAATTGCAACGTCGCTTTCCGAAAGACCCGAAACGTTCACCGTCGACGTGGAGTCCACGCCGAGAAGGTAGTCACAGGAAACCTTAAAACGCTTGGCAAGCTCGACGATATACTGCGTTGACGGCACGGAAATGCCCATCTCCCAGGCGTTCACGCCCGACCGCGTAATGCCAAGCTGCTTTGCAAGCTCTGTCTGCGTGTAATCCTGCTGCTCCCGCAGAAGCTTAATCCTGTCTGCAATCATCCTATCACCGCCTTTTTTTCTAATTATAGAATAATCCAAAAGATATTACATTATTATTGTGATACTGCAAATTGACAAAAGGCGGCTTAAAACCCGTGCAGTTCTGATTGATATTTCGTTAATTCCAAGATTTCCACATAAAAATAAAGATACAACAAGGAGCGTTGTAAAAAAATCCTGTAAAACTATATAATCATACAGATTTTTTGTTATCAAAATGATAAATACACTTGACAAGCTTCGACATGTGTGATAAAACGCACATAGCTGATTTGATTCGTCGTTCGCGTTTTCTAAATTTCGAAATGTGGAGGAGAAGATAATGAGGAGAATTTTGTGTATAGCCGGCGCCGTTTTCGGCACTTTTGCGGCGCTTACGGCATGCATTTTGGTCGGTCGCCTGCGCGGCAGGAAAAGAACTTAAGCCTTCACGCGCTTTGCGCTGTTAGGAATATAAAAAGGAGGAAAAGGTAATGCAAAACAACGGAAAAGGCTTGTCTGTTGCGGGTCTTGTGCTCGGTATTGCTGCAACGGTGCTTGCATGGTTCTACATGATAAACATAGCAGCGCTTGTATGCGGCGTTGTCGGCATAATCTGCGCGGTCAAGGGTAAAAAGCAGGCCGTTGCCGCCGGAGCCCCCACCGGCATTGGCACGGCAGGCTTAGTGCTTTCCATAATAGGCACGGTGCTTGCAGCCATCGGCTTCTTCAGCTGCACTCTTTGCGTTCTGTGCGCAGCCGGCACTGCGGATGCTATTGCAGGCTCTTCACTGTGGTAAGCTTTGCTTACGACCAGGCACAACAGCGTGGCGAAAACCGACGGAGCAAACGTCGGTTTTCGCTTTCCTATGAAAGGCAGGTTTTGCAATGTACCCGTTTATACACATAGCGGGCAGGGACTTCGGCACCTACGGGATTTGCGCCGTGCTTGGGCTTGCCGCGTCGGTTTTGTGCGTATGGCTTTTGAGAAAGCGGCACGGCATTTCATTTGAGGATACAATTCTGCTTCTGCTTGTTGCGGCGGGTGGGATGCTTTTCGGCGGATCGCTGCTTTACGGGATAACTCACACTGGCGACATAGTAGAGATTTTGAAAACCGCCGGCGACCGCCCGTTTGCGGACACTGTGAAGGGCATTGTCGCCTGCTTCGGCGGCATGGTGTTTTACGGCGGCTTTATAGGCTCCGTGCTGGCGCTTAGGCTTTTCGGCCCGCGCATAGCAAAGGGCGAGCCGCTTGGTAAGCTGCTTGACCTGTACACGCTTACCGTCCCGCTTTTCCACGCCTTCGGGCGCGTGGGCTGCTTCCTCGGCGGCTGCTGCTTCGGCATAGAAAGCCGCTTCGGCTTCATCACCTACGACAACCCGCTCTCCCCTGCGCTTAACGGCGTAAGGCGCTTTCCGGTGCAGCTTTTGGAGTCGTCCTTCAACTTGGTTATATTTCTGACTCTCCTTGCGGTCTACCGGTCGGGCAAGCAGCGCGGGAAGCTTGTGTACCTCTACATGCTTATCTATCCGCCTGTAAGGTTCGGTTTGGAGTTCTTGCGCGGCGACGCGATACGCGGGTTCCTTTTCGGCCTGTCGACCTCACAGTGGATAAGCATCATGCTTCTCACCTTCGCCGCCTGCGCCTTGCTTTACAAACGAAAAAAGGAAGCATAAACAAAAACAGCCCTGCGGTTTTCCTGCCGCAGGGTTGTTTTGCGTTTAAATGTAAAGCTTAGGCGTTCCATACGTGCGAACAGCCTTTACACGGCGTAGACGTAACCTGCGTTGCCAAATTGGGTTTCCAAAGGGCTGTGCCCTTTGGGCCTAAAAAGCTGTGTTATTCTATAAACTTAACCCAAAACAGCCATGAAGGGACCGAGTCCCTTCATATAAAAAAACAAGGACGGGCGAAAAGCCCGTCCAAATAATAAATGAATAAATAACCCTTACGCCTTCTGTTTAACCTTTTGCTTCTTGAGTACGACCAGCGTCACAGCGGCGGCGACAGCGGCAAGTCCAAGCGCCGTTGCGGATATTATTATCGCAATGCGCCTTGCGCCGGAGCTGTCCTTCTCCGCCGGGGGCAGCGGCGTTGCCGTAAACGTAGCCGTGTAGGTAAGGTCTTTCACCACCACGTCGGCAAGCTCCTTGTCCCATCCCGCGAAGGCATAGCTGAACTCGCTGTCGGAAGGCTTTTCCGGGTCGGGAGGTGCGACCACCAGATCCTGATAACGGCACTCTGTGCTTGAAATGACGCTTCCGTCGTCACTTAAGAAGGTCACGGTGTACACGACCGGCGTCCAAATGGCGTAAAGCGTCGCGTCCTCGTCCGCTTCGTACTTGTCGCCGGCATTGTAGGCGGCCTCCGAACCGCCCTTTTCCGTCGACCAGCCGGCAAATTCGTAGCCGCCCCTTGTGGGCGTAAGCGTGCTTACCGTGAAGGAGCTGCCCAAAAGCTTGCGCTGATATTCAAGCCCTCCTTTGCCGCCGTTTGCGTCGAATTTTACCGAGTAGACCATGTACTTTTCATAGGTGGCAAGTCCGGTGCTGACCCAGGCTTCCTCGCCGTTGTGGTGTATTTTAGCCCAGCCGTCCGATATTTCCTCCGCCTCGAAGGTGTCGCCCTTTGTAAGCTCGCCGATGACCACGTCGTCGTTGCTCGGTCCCTTGCGGATGTTCACGGTGTTGCCCGTTACTATGTATCTGCCGGTCAGGTTGAGGTTGGCCTCAAGTATCTCTTCCGTGTCCACGCCTTCGACAGCCGCATACTCCGGCACGCAGTACCCGAGGACGTAGTCGTCGGTCAGCGCGTAGCTGTGCATAGCCACCCTGCCGCCGTTGTTGCCCTCGACGGTGTAGACCTTTTCGTCGCGCACGCCGAGTACAAGCCCCACGTGGCTTGGCTTCCCGTCCTGCTGGAACATTATGATGTCACCGCCGGCGGGGGTGTGTGAAGCGGACTCGAAAAACTTCTCCTGCTTTTTGTACCAGTCGGTCATGCGCCCGCAGCTTATCTCGGTGATGGCCGTGCCGACGGGAACGTCAGCCTGCCGCAGGCACCAGGAGACAAAGGCCGCGCACCATTCGTAGCCGTAGCTTACGCCGTTGCCCTCGTGGTTGTCGACCTGCCCGTAAACGCGGGTGTACTCCACAAAGTTTTTGCTGCCGTCAAGGTTCATGCCGTCCATGTCGCGGTCGCTGTCGCCCTCGTGGTAGCCGATTTGCGACACGGCAACCGACAAAACGTCGTACCTCTGGTCGCCGGTCCGCTGCACCTCCATAAGCCTGTCGTAGTAGGCGCAGCGCTTGTAGACCGGGCCGGGGTTTACCGCAAGCTTTCGCTCCTCCGCGTGCGCGGAGAAGGGCACAAGGGAGACAGCAAGCGCAAATATAAGCAGCACGCACAGTGCTTTACTAATGTTTTTTATGTTCATGGTAAACGTCCTTCTTTCGGAAATTTACAGAAGGGTTCTCCTAAGCACCTCCGCAGAGAGGGGCGAAAGATACGCCGGCGGCACGTCGAAAAGCGTTTTGCAGCCCACGTTCCCCTCCGCATTCAGGCGGTGTACCGCCCTTGCGCAGGCGACAAGCACGCTTGAGGTAAACTCCGGATTGGAATCAAGCTTTAAGCTGTATTCGATAACGTGGCTGTTTTCGCCATTTTTACCGGTTTTGCCCGTGCGTATAACAAAGCCGCCGTGGGGTATGCCGCCGTGGTCGCGCTTCAGCTCCTCCTCGGTTATGAAGTGAACGATGGTGTCGTACTCGTCAAAGTAGTTCGGCATGGTTTTTATCTCGCGCTCTATCCGCGCCCTGTCTGCGCCCTCTTCGGCGACGACAAAGCACTCCCTCTTGTGCTTCTCCCGCACGGTGAGGGAGGGGTTTTTGCCGCTTCTGGCCGCCTCAAGCGCGCTTTCTATCGGGACGGTGTACTGTCTTGCGTTGAGAACGCCGTCTATCCTGCGTATTGCGTCCGAATGCCCCTGGCTTACGCCCTTGCCCCAGAAGGTATAGTCCTTCCCGTCCGGCAGTACGGAGCCCGCATACAGGCGGTTGACAGAGAACATGCCCGGGTCCCAGCCGCAGGATATAAGCGCGGTTTTGCCGCCTTCCCTTGCCGCCGCGTCCACGGCCGCAAAGTGCGCCGGTATCCTCGCGTGGGTGTCAAAGCTGTCCACCGCGTTAAAAAGTCTTGCGTATTTCGGGGTCTGTACGGGCAGGTCGGTGGCACTGCCGCCGCAGAGGATGAGGACGTCAAGCGCGTCCGTCATGCCCTCCGCCTCCTCGGCGCGGTAGACACCGACCCCGGGGGTCAGTATCTTCATATTTTCCGGGCTTCTCCTTGTGAAGACGGCCGCAAGGCGCATGTCCGGCGCGTTTTTAAGCGCGCATTCAACGCCCCTGCCGAGGTTGCCGTAGCCCATAATCCCCACTTTTATTTCCATAGTTGATGTGTTTTCCAAAATACCCGCCTTATTTGCCGTATATCTCTATCTCGTCAAGCTGGGCGATATAGGCGCCGTTGTTGGAGAAGTAGATCTTCATGTACTTGCCGGAGGAGGGAGCCTCAAGCGTGTAGGTGATGTCAAAATGCTCTACGTTGTAGGAGCTGCCGTCCTGGCTGCGCATCTCCGGCGCACCTTCTACCGCTTTGCGTGCGGTCTCCGTGAACTTGACCGTGTTCCAGGCTTCGCCGTCGTCGGAAACCTTTATCCCCTCAGAATAAAGCCGCGGTTGTTGCCGTTGGCAACGCCGTCACGCGCGTTGCGGAAGACAACGGTGTTTATGTCGTCGTAGGTCTCGGGAAAAGCAAAGTCAACGTTGAAGATCCTGTCGGTGCCGGTGTAGCAAACGCTGACGTTTGCGGTGCCGTTGCCCTGCGCGTCAAGCTCCTCCCCGGGGGTGACAACGCCGTCGTTAAGCCTGGTGTGGCTTGCGTCGGCGTAAGCGTTGCTGCCGTTTTCGTAGCCGAGGTACATCTGTGCTCTGCCGTCCTCGGTGTCGTCATGCACGTCGTCGCGTGCTACCTTGTAGGTGGCGGAAAGGGCGTAGTTCCCCGTGCCTGCGGCAAAGCCGTTTATAATGCCCGCATCAAGCATCAGGATCTGGGAAGAGTCCATGCTGTCTGCCTCACCGTCGCCGTTTACGTCTGCCGCTGCAAGCGCCGTGCCCTCAAGCGCCGTTTTGCCTGCGTCGTGTATCAGTATCTTTATGGCGTCAAGGTTGTCGACGGTGCCGTCGCCGTCTACGTCGCCGAGAAGCGCCGCTTCTCTCGTCGCACCGCAGAGGTTGCAGCTTGCGTCGAATGCGTTGTCATACACGTGCGCGACGTCCTCCGTGTTGAAGCCGCAGACCGTGCAGTGCTGATGGTGGCCGTTTGTGCCGTTTTCCCAAACAAACTTGTGCTCTTTGCATTCGGTACTTTCGTTGCTTGTAATCTGCAGTATCATGTTGGAGCTGTTCTCCACCACATAGCCGGTGTATTCCGTGCTGCCTTGGGTGTACTTCACCTTAAGCCTGCCGTTTGAAGCTATCTCCGTAACCTCAAAGAGGGTGAAACGAGGCATCTCGCGGTCAGAGTCGGTTCCCGTCTCCGCCTTGTAAAGGGTCTTCGAGTCCTGCGGGTTTATGTAAAGCCCCGTCGTGCGGGTTGCACCGCTGAAGTCTATGCGGCGCTGAAGGTTGACGCCCGTGTAGGGAAGCACGCCGTAGCCGGTTATCTTGTCGTAGGTAAGCGCGTACTTTTTAAAGAACACGCCGCCGCCTGCGGAGACAAGCCCCTGCGCGTCGCTTGTGTTGCCTTCAACGGTATAGACATAGGAGTTGTCGGAGAATACGACAAGACCTATGTGGTCCTCGCCGTTCTTGCCGCCGGCCCAGTCGTAAAATATAAGGTCGCCGGACTGCGGCTTATAGCTGCCGCCGTTGTGTGCGGAGTACTGGAAATAGCCGTACTTCCTAAGCTGATCGGCCCATCTTGAGCAGCCGACCTCGCGCCAAACGTAGTTCTTGTCGTTTGTGTGGGTGCGGCACCAGTCGCTTATCTTGCCCTGGTCGGTGCTGTGTGACTGGTACAAGGCCCAGGAAACAAAGGTCGCGCACCATTCGTAGGCATAGCCGCTGCCCCAGTTGCCCATGTTGTAGTTGTACTCCGTGTAGTTGCCGCTGCCGGCGGTGGTGCCGGCAAAGCTGCCGTCGCTGGTGCCGGCAAAGCTGCCGTCGCTGTTGCTTTCAAGGTAGCCCGCCTGCGACAGAGCCAGCGCGATAACGTCCGTCCTGTTGTCGCCGGTCAGGGGAACCTTCTGATAGTTCGCGTAGTATTTGCCGCTTTTATAGGAAGCGGAGGCGGCGTTCGCAGCCGTCCTGTATTCCGCCGCGTAGGCGGGCGTTCCGGCGGTGAAGGCGAAGATCGAAACGGCCATCACCAGCGCCGTAAGTAAAGAGATCAATTTTTTCATGACGTCCTCCGGGATATGTAAATTGTACAAACTCGTACAAATCAATAATAGCACAAAACGCGCATTTTGTAAACAAAAACGAACGCCAAAAGCAGCACTTTTGGCGTTATGCACATATTTAAGTCTTTAACTTTGTATATTGTGACGTCTTAAGCTGCGCTTGAAGTAATAGGTAATAAGTAATAGTGAGGAAGTCTCGCCGCCCGGCGCTTCATACGTGCGAAAAAGATAGGCAGCGCAGGAACAAGGCCTGCGCTGCCGCCAAAAACGGTTACGGCCGTTTAGTCGTCTATGTCCTTCTCAAAGTCGAGAATCTTTCCGGTTCGCGCGTCTATTTCGTACTCGTATTCCGTCCTGCCCTGCTTGAAGGAGACCTCGTACTTTCCGTCGTCAAGCTTGCACTTGACGTCCCGGCAGTCCGCTTCGTTCAAGCCGGCATGCTCGAAAGCCGTCTTCTTCGCGTCCTCCGCGCTTACGGTGCCGGAAGCAGTCCCCTGACTTTGTGTCTTATCCTGCTCCTTCTCGGCCTTAAGCACGGCACCGCTTGCCGCGTCTATTTTGTACTCGTACTCGAAGCCGCCGCAGTGGAACGAAACCTCGTACTTCTTGCCGTCGCGCTCGCACTTAACAAGCGTGCAGTCGGCCTCATTTACACCGGCATGCTCAAAAGCCGCCTTCTTCGCGTCCTCTGCGCTTACGGTGCCGGAAGCAGTCCCCTGACTTTGGGTCTTATCCTGCTCCTTCTCGGCCTTAAGCACGGCACCGCTTGCCGCGTCTATTTTGTACTCGTACTCGAAGCCGCC
>CANRAV010000002.1 GCA_947628695.1 uncultured Clostridia bacterium | reverse complement strand
TCGCAAAACGAGGACTCCTTTGTTGTTTGGATTATTATTTGAATTGAACCGCCGTATGCCGAACGGCACGTACGGTGATGTGAGAGGGCGGAGCTATTCCGCCCTACTCGATATATAAGTTTTGCTTTTAACTCCGAGTATAATTCATCAAAAAAGGCGATATGGTTAGAATTTTTGCGTTTTGTTGATTATCCCATGATTACCGAAAAAGCAAATGGAACATCTTTTATAGCCTGCATCCGGTAGTCGTGCACGTGATCCGTGACGGCACCGCAGACAGGGCAGGTATGTTCTTTCCGCGGAAGCTCGATATATGCGCGAAGTTCCTCACAATTATTTTCCACATTTGTGATAATTACATCTTCCAAATCAAGAACTTTTGCTGTATAATCTTTATTGAGCATGGGGACGTCTCCTTTTATGTTTGGTGGTACTTTCATTATAAAGGTTTTTTCCTCTATGCTCAACCCTAAATTTGCAAGTTGAGGCCGGGTTTTCTTCACCCGACCCCAACTTTTATTATAGAACCACAATGAAGAAGCATTTGTAATTGTTTTATTGTCCCATAATGAGTTTTTTTCATTTAACTCGAAATTTGAATGACAATTTTAAAATCATGGTTTAAAATAAAAATAACATATACCATTAGGAGGTAAATACAATGGGAAAGATTATTGCGGAAAGAGACATTGAAAATTTTTTGACGCACCTAAAAAGTGAAGAAAAGAGCAAAAATACTGTAGAAAAATACCTGCGAGATGTGCAGGCATTTGTGAAGTTTGCCGGCAGCATCGAGGTGACAAAAGACGTTGTAATCGCTTTCAAACAGAGTCTTGTTGAATGCGGCTATGCAGTCCGCAGTGTGAATTCTATTTTGGCAAGTCTCGGTTGTTTATTTTCTTTTTTAGGCTGGAATGACTGCAGGGTAAAAGCCTTAAAACTCCAACGTCAGGCCTTCTACCCGGAGGAAAAAGTATTGACAAAGGCAGAGTACGAAAGTCTTTGCCGAACGGCACAGCGCAAACAGAACGATCGCCTTAATCTGATTTTGCAGACTATCTGTGGCACGGGTATTCGTGTGAGTGAGTTAGCGTTTATTACCGTAGAAGCTGTAAGATGCGGGGAGGCGATCGTTTCGCTTAAGGGAAAGACCCGCACGATTTTCTTGATAAAAGCACTGCAAAAGAAACTGCTCCGCTATATTGCAGAGCAGGGAATTGTATCCGGATCGGTTTTTATTACCAGAACTGGCAAGCCTATAAATCGCACAAATATCTGGCGGGAGATGAAAAGTTTGTGCATCGATGCAGGCGTAGATCCGCAAAAGGTGTTTCCGCACAATCTTCGTCACTTGTTTGCACGTGTGTTTTACGATATTGAGAAAGATATTGTCAAGCTTGCGGACATCCTTGGGCACAGCAGTATTGACACTACACGCGTTTACATAATATCCACAGGTAACGAACATCGTCGCAGAATGGAATCCATGCGTTTGATACTGTAAAATTGATAAAATCTGTGTTTGCAACATAAACGGTATTATGTTGTAAATGCTGCCAAAAAGAAATGTTTTTAGACATTGTCCAAGGTTTTATAGTAAGAGGCAACAGCAGCAATCATTGTACAACACATCTGCGATGCTCGATTTTTGTTAATCCTTGGACATTACGCTTTTACTATATACTGTTGACAAATGTTGCAATGTGTGTTATAATGCATGACAAAAATGTGCGTATCATAGCTTTTATTTGATACACACGCAACATAATACCGTTTATGTATTAATTTAAGATGATTATATAACGTGTTAAAAGTCATAATTACATAGTTTCAGCACTATACCACATTTGATCGCCCTTAAACTACGCGCAACTGCTACTAAAGATTTTAACCGATTCGCTTATTGAATAAATGCTCTTTCCTAACCGACTTTTTGTATGCCTTTGTCGCTAATATTTTTACGTTGATGTTTATCAGCATTTGTTTGCCATAAAAGTAAGCTGTGGGAAGTGTGCCATTCTTGCCTTATCTTTTTCATACAGCAGAGTTAGTTCTTTGTATACTCAAAACTCTTGCAGCCCGTCACTTTTAATATCTGCTATGCATCATAGCATTACAAGAAGTACAAATATTTAACATCCTTTGCAATATCAAGGAGTAAAAGAACATGCAAAAAAAGTTGCTGGATATCCTTATTCCTACATTGAATCGAGCGGACTCGCTGATAAAAAACCTTGAAAACATTCAAGCTATTGTGGCAAAGAACAAATTGGAAAAAGAAATCGGAGTTATCATCTCCGATAACGGCTCGGAAGCCGCATCTTTCAAAAAGCTGGAATCGTTTGTTGAAAAGCAATTTAGCCTTGACGTGAAACTGTTTCGTCAGAAAGAAAACATTGGCATTGAAAAAAACTGTCTATTTCTATTGGATCAGTCCTCGGCAGAATATGTTATGACGTTAGGCGACGACGACTATTTTCAGGAAGGTTTTTTGCTTGCGGCAATGGAATATTTGAGGTCACACAAATATTCCGGCATTATTCCGAACTTCATTTCGGTAGACGCTGAAGGAAACAAGATTTCCTCGCCTCGGGACAAAATTGCGCCGGATAAGGTTTATGACAGGGACTCCTTGTGGATATGTGATCGCGGGCACCAGCTTTCCTGCTTGATTTTTCTTAGGGAAGGCGTCAGGGACGCGTACTTGAAAAAAGTTCGCCCAAATGTGTACCCGTTTATCTATTTTCTCGGACATAATTTGGCCAGAGGTGAGATGGTACATATCACCAAATTTCCATATGCGTGCACCGGCTTACAGACTAAAAACTGGGACTACAGCTTTGACAACCTTATGGGAGAGATCATGTGCGTAATTGACTGTCTTCCTTATCAGAACAAAAAGGACAGGCGGAAGCAACTCAAGAAAATGCTTAAAAGAAACGCTTACCGATACTGTAACAAAAGGACATATCTTCACCCGATAAAACTTATTAACGCAATTAGACACTACTCTGTAAGCACATATACGAAATTCCTTTTGACTTTTGTTTACTTTAAACATGTTCTCTTAATACCTGTGAGAAATGTTTGTGCCTTTCTTGGCAGGCGAACTGCGAGCGAAGAAAAAGTTGCTGATAATGCACCTACAGCAGTATGACGTTCCTAAAAAATTATCACGATACGGAGAGAAAAATGAAAGTAATACTTTTGGCAGGCGGTTTCGGAACACGCATATCCGAAGAATCCGCCATAAAACCTAAGCCCATGATAGAAATTGGCGAAATGCCCATACTTTGGCACATCATGAAGGTCTATTCTGTTTACGGCTTCAATGATTTTATTGTATGCGCCGGGTATAAACAACATGTTATCAAGGAATGGTTTGCCAATTATTTCATACATACTTCGGACATAACATTTGACTTCTCAAACGGAAACGAAGTAATTATTCATAATAAAAAATCCGAGCCGTGGAAAGTTACTGTTGTAGACACAGGTCTGAATACGATGACGGGCGGCCGCATCAAGAGAGTTAAGGAGTATATCGGGAACGAGCGTTTTATGCTTACATACGGCGACGCGGTTGGTGACATCAACATTGAAAAACTTCTTGAATTTCACTGTCATCATGGGAAGATCGGTACCATGTCAATGTACAACTTCGGACAAAGCAAAGGTGTTGTTGACATTGGGAAAGATGGTATCATAACGGCTTTTAGAGAAAAATCCGACTTTGACGGAAACCTTATTAACATCGGATTTATGGTGTTTGAGCCCGAGATATTTTCTTATATTGACAGCGACAGTTCTATTTTTGAAAGAGAGCCGCTTAATAACCTCGTTGCAGACGCTCAGCTTGCCGGGTATGTTCATAAAGGCTTTTGGCAGTGCATGGATACAAAGCGTGAGAAGGATAAGCTGGAAGATCTTTGGGTGTCGGGTCATGCACCGTGGAAAATATGGGAGGATTAAATGGATTTATCGTTTTATAAAGCCCGGCGTGTTCTTGTCACTGGGCATACCGGATTTAAAGGCACATGGCTTTGCAAAATGCTTTTAAATGCAGGTGCGATTGTTGCCGGTTACAGCTTAGATCCGCCGACAGAACCAAACCTTTTTGGACTTTCCGGGGTTGGGAGAAAAATTGAAAGCAATATTGCAGATATCCGAGATTTTGATAGGTTGAACGCGGCTTTCAGAAAATTCCAGCCGGAGATTGTATTTCACCTTGCGGCGCAGCCCATCGTCCTTGAAGGTTACAGAGCCCCAAGATATACCTATGAAACAAACGTCATGGGTACGGTTAATCTTATGGAGTGCGTGCGCTTAAACCATTGCGTAAAGAGCGTTCTTAACGTAACCACCGACAAAGTTTACAAGAACAATGAATGGTGCTGGGGATATCGCGAAGATGAGCCTTTGGACGGATTCGACCCTTATTCAAATTCAAAGTCGTGTTCCGAGCTTGTGACACACAGTTACATAAACAGCTTCTTTACCAATGGAACACCTACGGTTTCTACTGCACGCGCTGGAAACGTGATAGGCGGAGGGGATTTTGCAAGTGACAGAATCATCCCTGACTGTGTTCGTGCCATGAAAGCAGAAGAGAAAATATGGGTCAGAAATCCCCACTCAGTAAGACCGTATCAGCATGTTTTAGAGCCGTTGTCGGTTTATTTGATGATTGCCGCAAAGCAGTATCGGGACAAACAATATGCCGGGTTTTACAACGTCGGACCCGACGAGTGCGATTTTGCGACGACCGGAAGTCTTGTGACGCTATTTTGCAAGCACTGGGGCAACGGCGCAAGTTGGATCAATCATGCAGACGAAAAAGCGCCGCACGAGGCGGGTCTTCTGAAGCTTGACTGTTCAAAGTTAAAGAGCGTTTTTGGCTGGAGACCGAGATGGCGCATTGACGAGTGTATGAAATACACGGTAAGGTTTTACAAGTCATGGCTTGCGGGTGATGATATTTCCGCAGAGATGGACAGTGAAATAGAGAAGTTTTTGGAGGATTAACGTGGCAAATTGGAAATCTGAGGCAGATGCAAGAAAACAAATAAAGGCGCTTGTTGCTGAATATTATCACGATTTTAAGAAGAAAAAAGAAGTGTTTCGACCGGGCGACAGAGTCAATTACGCTTCCCGTGTTTTCGATGAAAAGGAAATGCTTAGTCTGACCGATGCAATGCTCGACTTTTGGCTGACTACAGGCAGATTCTCGGATGAATTTGAGAAAGCTTTCGCTAATTGGATAGGTGTAAAGTACGCGCATTTGGTAAACAGCGGCTCTTCTGCTAATCTGATAGCATTTTCCGTGTTGACCGCCCCTGAACTTGGCGAACGGCAGATCAAGCGCGGTGATGAAGTAATCACCGTCGCTTGCGGATTCCCGACAACAGTCACTCCCATTTTGCAGTATGGCGCCGTCCCAGTTTTCGTTGATGTGACTGTCCCTCAGTACAATATCGATGTTACAAAATTGGAAGAGGCATTGTCAGAGAAAACAAAAGCTGTTATGATCGCTCACACTCTTGGGAATCCTTTTGATTTAAAATCCGTCAAGGCCTTTTGTGAACGGCACAACCTCTGGCTTGTTGAGGATAATTGCGATTCTCTCGGATCACAGTACACTATCAACGGAGAGACAAAATACACCGGTACATGGGGTGACATCGGTACAAGTAGCTTCTATCCGCCCCACCACATGACTATGGGCGAAGGCGGCTGCGTTTATACAAACAGTTCGATGCTTCACAGGCTTATCTTATCATACAGGGACTGGGGGCGCGACTGCATCTGCCCATCCGGCTGGGACAATTTCTGCGGGCATCGTTTTGACGGCCAGTTTGGCGAGTTACCTAAGGGATATGATCACAAATATGTCTATAGTCACTTCGGATACAACCTGAAGGTTACGGACTTGCAAGCTGCAGTCGGCGTTGAACAGCTAAAAAAACTCCCCGATTTTATAAAGCGTCGTCGCTACAACTGGGACAGGCTTAAAATGGCTTTAGAACCAGTTCAGGATAAGGTGATTCTACCAGAGCCCATTGAGAACGGACGACCTTCGTGGTTTGGATTCATGATTTCTGTTATACCCGAAACAAATGTTGAAAGGAACAAGATAACGGAGTATATAGAGGGGCATAACATCCAAACGCGGTTGTTGTTCAGTGGAAATCTTATCAAGCATCCATGCTTTGACCAGATACGAGGAACAAGCGCTTACCGCGTCGTAGGGGGGCTCGACATGACGGATTTTATCATGAATAACTCGTTTTGGATAGGCGTTTATCCGGATATGACGGATGAAATAATTGATTATATGGCAAAGACGGTTATTGAGGCGATAAAGCAGTGAAAAAGGCGTTGGTAACAGGCGCTACAGGTTTTATAGGACGCAACCTTGTTCGCTTATTGGTGAAAAACGGCATAGATGTTATTGCAGTAGGACGAAAGTCTGCAAATTGGTCTGGGTTGTCATGCAATATATTTTCAATGTACGAATTTGACTTGGAAAACTTGTCGCATTTGCCCGATTTAGTCCCAGATCGTGATATCGAGTGCGTTTTCCACCTCGCGTGGCAAGGTGTATCCGACGGTGACGCAAAGGACTACAATGTTCAACTTGGCAATGTGAATTATACATTAGACCTTGTAGAAGCTGCACACAAGATGAATATCGGTAAATTTTTAATTGCAGGCAGCATACATGAATATGAAGTGATGGTTGAAATGATCGGTAAAGAACGCACTTCAAATTTGGTAAATATGTATAAAACTTCAAAGCTTGCTTCTCATTGGATGGGGAAAGCATTAGCTGGAAGTTATGGAATAAAGTTTTTCTGCCCACTTATAATCAATGCATACGGCGAAGGAGAGTGCTCCTTTAGACTTATCAACTCTTTTATCAGAAAGATGATGAACGGAGAAACGATGGACCTTTCGGATGGAACACAGCTTTACGATTTTGTACATGTGAGCGATGTAGCAAAAGCTTTGTATCTCATCGCAGAAAAGGGCGTTGATGGGAGAGATTATATCATCGGTTCCGGAAGCTCTAAGCCTCTCAGAGAGTATCTTGAAGAAGCTTACGCTATAATCAAAAAAAGCGTAGTCAAGAATGTCGGAAAGCCAAACTATGGCGCGCTGACATCGAAAGCGGTTTTTTTACCAAGAGAAGCATTTGACATTTCAAAGTTGAGGAATGATACCGGATTTGCCCCAGAAATCACTTTTCACGAGGGCATTTCCAGAATAGTGAATGAAAACTTACAAAAGTTACACAGCGCTAATTAGTGAGGAAGCAGAATGTATTTTTTAAACAACGGTGCTTTTTTGTCCTTGTGCTGCTTTTTGCGGCATATAAAACCAAGCTTACAGAGATGACACATCTCCCGTAAAACGAGGGCAAAATTACCCACTTTAAAGTTCGCGATGAAATGGTAAAGAGAAACCTTGGCATGGCGTGGGGTGAAACATACAACACCTACACTGTTTTTCGTGCGATATAGCGGTAACGGATTCCAATAATAGGATTAGGCATAAAACGTTCCCCTGTAACCCCGAGTTAATTTTGTCAAAAAGACGATACGGTTAAAATCTTGCGTTTTGTTATTATTCCGCGATTACAAAAAAGCAGATGAAAAACTTTAGGTGTTTACTTTCAGGCTGCTATGTTTAATTCTGAATTTGCAAGTTGAGGTCGGGCTTTCTTTACCCGACCCCAATTTTATTATATAACCTATTTATAGAACCGGACAGGCACATCGACCTGTTTTGGGGTCTTTGGTCGCTTTGGTACAATTTAAAGACAGACAGATACACCGGCCGCTTTTTGGACGCCTACGGACGCGACGCAGTCGACTTAGGCCTTCTTAAAACCGTTGCGGCCGCAGAGGTTTTCGGTTGACGCGAAAGGAGAAGAAACGTGAACTTCAAAAGGGCCATTGTCATAGGCTCGCCGGGTGCGGGCAAGAGCGTGTTTGCAAGGGCGCTGCGCGCAAAAACAGGTCTCCCGCTTTATTATCTCGACATGCTTTGGCACAAGCCGGACAAAACGACTGTTTCACGCGATGAGTTTGATAAAAGTCTTAAAGAAATCCTCGCAAGAGACCGGTGGATTATAGACGGCAACTACGGGCGCACGCTTCAGCCGCGGATGGAGAGATGCGACGCGGTTTTCCTGCTTGACTACCCGAAGGAGCTCTGCCTTGCGGGCGCAGCTGCGCGCATAGGGAAAGTACGGGAGGATCTGCCCTGGGTAGAGGACGAGCTTGACGAGGAGTTCAGGCAGTGGATAGAAGAGTTCCCGGAAAAGCAGCTTCCGGGCATTTACAGCACGCTTCAGCTGTATCCAAACAAAGAGACGCACATATTTAAAACAAGAGAACAGGCCACGGCTTGGCTTGAAAAAAACTGACGGGGGCGGAAATGACCGCCCCCGTCATGCTGGTGAAATAGGCGCGTGAGACGCGAAAAAGATAATTGGAATTCTAAGGAAGTTAACGTCGGCATACGCCTCCGCTAACTACTTATTTAATTAAATTTTTTCGCTCGTGACGAACAAAGCCTTGCAGTACAAGTACAGCTTTTCTGTTTGTTCGCCCCGTCTGCATCCTTTTTCCATCAGCCTGTATGTTTTACGCCTTCCGTGCAGCTTTGAAGACCTCTTTAATGTTCGGCCTTGTCCCGTAAAGCAGTACGCCTACGCGGTATATCTTTGCGGAAATAAAGCCCGTCCCGACCGTCGTCCCGACCAAAAGCGCTATTGAAACGGCGATCTCGTTCCAGGGTACGCTGCTCATACAAATGCGCGTAAACATCGCCATCGGCGAGGTGAACGGTACAAACGAGCATACCTTAAGCACCGTGCTGTCCACGTTCCCGCTTGTCATCGAGAAGACGACCACAATAAAAGCTATAATAAACAGGAAGGTGACGGGCATAACGGAGGTGTTCACGTCCTCAAGCTTCGACACCGTAGAACCGATGGCTCCGTACAAAAACGCGTAAATCAAAAACCCGAGGAAGAAGAAAACAAGCAGGTAGACGAAAAGCCCGACGGGAATATTGAATATCGAATTTATAATCTCATTTCCGCCCCAGGCCGCTTTGTTTACGTGATAGAACGTAAGTGCGGAACCGAAAATCGCCGCAAGCTGTATAAGTCCGGCAGCGCAGGAAGCAAGCACTTTCCCGAACATCATGCTTGTCGGCTTTGCGCTTGTAATCAAAACCTCCATAGCGCGGGAGCTTTTCTCCGACGCAACGTCTGTCGCAACCATCTGCCCGTAAAGCAAAATCACCATGTACAAAGCAAAAATCATTATGTACGTGTAAAAGAAGTTCTGCATTTGATCCTTGCCGAGGGAAACGACGTTCCCTTCGATCTGCACGGACATAATCTCGCCTGCCTCGTCCTCGGACAGGCCGCCCTGAATCATCACGTTTATGCGGTAAACATCGCGAAGGACACCTTCCGCCGTATCCGGGTTTACGTCGTACATTGAAAGATTGTTTACGTAGTAGGTGTAGGAATTGCCTGCTATGTCAAAGGCACACTCCGCCTCACCGGAGGTTACCCGCTTTTGCACGTCTTCCGCGCTCCCGTCCGCAACGGTGACGTTGTAGTCGGGGAAGGCTTTAGCAAAGTATTGCTTTGTCAATTCGCCCGCAGCGCTGTCTTCCGTGCGGATAAGCATAACCGGCAGGTCTCCCGTGTCTTCGGCCGCGCCGTCGGACTTGAAAAGGCCTTTGATGTTCGGGAAGAATATTGCCATGGCTATCAAAACCACACCGACAACGGTCATGCCGATAAAGACCTTGTTTTTAAGATGCCCAGTAAGCTCAAACTTAAGTATTTTAAAAAACTGCCTCATCTTTCTGCCTCCTCCTTAAATCTGCTCGCCCGCGTATTCCACAAAGATGTCGTTAAGCGAAGGCTCGTACACCCGCAGCTCGTCGACGTCATAGCTTTCCACAAGGCGCTTCATTACAGACTGCTTGTCGTCGGGGCTTGCAAGGCGTATTATAAGCTCGCCCGGCTTTGCCTCCGTACAGCTGTCGCCAAAGTCGCGCTTTATCTTTTCTGCGTTTTCTGTGACTACAACAAGGCGGTCGCGCACGTAGTTCCTCTTTATCTCGCGAAGGTCGCCGCTCAGCACCACCTTGCCTGCGTTTATTATCGCAATACTGTCGCAAAACTCTTCTATGTAGCTCATCTGGTGGCTTGAAAACAGCACCGTTTTCTCCCTTGCAATCTGCTCTTTTACAACGTCTTTAAGAAGCATGGCGTTCACGGGGTCAAGCCCGGAAAACGGCTCGTCAAGTATAACGATTTGCGGGTCGTGCGCAAGCGCCGTCACAAGCTGTATCTTTTGCTGGTTTCCCTTTGAAAGCGTGTCAAGCCTCTTGTCTGCGTATTCGCTCATTTCAAGCCTTCCAAGCCAATATTTCACGGCCTGTACGGCGTCCTTGCGGCAAAGTCCCTTCAGCTCCGCAAAGTACACAAGCTGTTCCGAGATGCGCTTTTTCGGGTACAGCCCCCTCTCCTCCGGCAGATAGCCGAAGGCGACCTTGCTGTAATCTATGGGCTTCCCGTCCACAAGAATCTCGCCGCTGTCGCATGGAAAAACGTCCATCAAAATGCGTATCGACGTGGTCTTGCCCGCGCCGTTCCGTCCAAGCAGGCCGAAGGCTTTTCCGCTTTCCGCTGCAAACGAAACGCCCTTAAGCACCTGCTTTTCTCCAAACGACTTCACAACGTTTTTCATCTCAAGAAGCATAATTTGTCCCTCCTATCAAAAAAGTGCGCTCCCTTAGGGAACGCACCGAAAAATGATTCCCTCAATGTCGCTACACATTATGCCTGATTAAAGGGGAGAGAATACATTTTTACCTTCAGTATTCCCTATAATCAAGCGTGTTTTAATGTGTAGCATACGTATTATAACACAGCTTGCCGAAAAATAAAACAGTTTTTTAAAAAATTCTTCGAAACCTCTCTTATCAGACGGCGCATAGTCCTCTTTCCCTTTGACATGCTTAAAAAAATGTGCTACAATATTAAAAACCGATAATAAGGGTGAGTGTAATGTATAATTTTGCCGTGTGCGACGACAACCCCGGATTTTTGGATTTGTTCTGCCCGCTTTTGAAAAGGGGGCTGGAAGGCACTATGCCGAAGGACGAGGGCTTTAAACTTATAAAGCCGTTCAGCGGCGGCAGGGAAGTGCTTGAATATATCGAAACGCAGCGCATAGACGTGCTGTTTTTGGATATAGATATGCCGGACTTCAACGGCTTTGAGCTTGCAAAGCGCCTTTGCCGTGACTACAAGGACACGCTTATCGTCTTCATGTCGGCTTATGACAATTACGTTTACGAGTCCTTCGACTACATGCCCTTCGCCTACATGCGCAAGCAGCGCATAGAAGACGACCTGCCGAAGACGCTTCAGCGCGTAAGGGACAGGCTGCTTCAGTCCTCCCGCTATGTCACGCTTATTATCGAAAATGTCGAGCAGAAGCTTGACGTAAAGGACATACTTTACTTTGAAAGCCAGAAGAATTACTACCTTGCCCACATGGCAAACGGCAGGCAGTACGTCTGCCGCGGCACTCTTACAGAGCTTGAAGAGCACGTCGCCGACCTTGACTTTTTCAGGGTCCATTCCGCATTTCTCGTAAATCTCGAATACGTCGACAAGGTCACAAACGACGGCTCACTTCTGATAGGTAAAATAACGCTTCCCGTCGCGCAAAAGCGCCAGAAGCAGTTTAAGGCTGCGTTCTTCGAATACACAAGGAGAAAGATGGGAATATGATTTACATCCATATAGTTGCGGAAATACTGTCCACTGTGGCAGAGTCGCTCATCCTCGCCTGGTTTATTCCGCGCTTCACGGGCGAGAAGATAGGCCGCAGGTGGTGGGCATTTGCATTTCCCGCGCTTCAGCTTGGCGCACAGCTTTACTTTAATTATAGGCTGAAACCGGGCTTCAACATCCTGCCAATTGCCGTTTCCTTTGTATTCGCTGCTGCCTATGCCGTTGTTTTAAACAGAAAGCGCATAGTTTGGGACATCTTCGGCGCTGTTTGCTTTATATCCGTAACGGTGCTTACAAGCAGCTCACTTCTGTCCGTGTTTTCGCTGTTTACCAACAACACGGCAGAGCTTATGCACGGCTCGCACACCGAGGCACGCCTGATTTACCTTGTGTGCGTCAAAATCGTTCAGCTGGGGCTTTGCTGCCTCCTTGTCAAGCTGTTCAACCGGGAAAAGAAAAGCGACCCCGTAGGCGGTATTTTTGCCGTTCTCATGACGATAGAGACCGTCTTTGCTCTTTCGGCGCTGGTAAGCATCGCCACCTCCGACGAGGTCACCAGGACAGACACCACCATCCTGATTCTTTGCATTTCGCTTGTGCTTGTAAACCTGCTTTACTTCTTTATAAGGCAGATACAAAAGCTCAGAAAAAGCGACTACGAGCTTAGCCTTATGAAGGAAAGAATCGTCTACGAGGAGAAGCGCGCAGAGGAAGCAAACATCATTTGGAACAACATACGCAAGGTCAGGCACGACCTTAACAACCACTTCACCGTTCTTTCCGCGTATCTTGACGACGGCGACGTGGAGGCCTGCAAGGAGTATTTAAGCGAGATAAGCAACACCGTTTCAAGCATGGGCAAGCTTCTTGCCTCCGGCAACTCCGTGCTTGACTATCTGATAAACACAAAGCTTTCTAACCTCGAAGACGTAAAGGTCCTGATATCCGGCTACATAGAGAGCTTTGAAGACATCAAGGATTCGGACATGGTCTGCATGCTTGGAAACATCCTCGACAACGCCGTGGAAGCGGTTAAGCGGCAGGAGGGCGACAGGCAGATAGAGCTTCACTTTGCCAAAGTCAACCAAAACCGCATAATAGTCTGCAAAAATACCGTTGCCTCTTCCGTGCTGGAGACAAATAAGGGTCTACTCACCACAAAGAAAGACGCTTCTTCCCACGGTCTGGGTCACAAGATAGTGGAGGAGACTGTAAAGAAGTACAACGGCCTTATAGACTACTTCGAAGAGGACGGTATGTTCGGCGTACAAATATCCATTCCGTAAAACAGCGCGGCGCGTTTTTGCCCGAAAAATGCAAAAACGTGCCGTTTTTTAGGCCGAAAACACTGCATTTTGCGTTAATTATCCCTGAAAACGGTCAATTATCCCAAAGTGTTGACTTTGCACTTTTGCTGTACTATAATACAGACAGCGATAGGAAATCAGGATTTGTTCTCGGCAAAGGAAAGGTGAGACCGTTGATTGGTTGAAGCAGAACAACCTGTCGAAGCATAGCAGCAGGCGGAGACGGTGGTTTTTCTCAAGTCAAATTTTTCTCTTTTTAATTATAATACATCTTTGCACAGGGAACCGACCGGGCGTTTGTCCGGCCGGTTCGTTTTTTTGCGCTTTTATCTTGACCTCGACAAATTCATGTGTTATAATCCACGCGTGCCTTTTCGCCGGCAAATGCCACAGCGAGCAAAAATGCGGCGTCATATCCTGCAATGCGGTGCTTTTTTCTCAAAGCCGACACGGAATGCTGCAAAAATAAAGGGAAAATTCGCACAAAATGTTATTGACAAAAAGTTGATGATTATAACTTTTTCCAATCTTTAGAAAATATCCGGCGCGCTTGCACATTATTTAAAACAATTGCGGAAATACTTGCCAAAGCTCGCACAGCAAAATTCCCGTATTTTTTGAATTTTATCTATATATTGTGCATTTTTGGCTAAAAACCTCGCATTTTTTGCCCATACACAGGCGTTTTTGCTGCATTTAAACAAGCGATTTTCCAAAATTTGAAAAATAATAGCCCCATATATCAACAAAAAACGACGAGATTGTAAATTTAATAACATTCTATTGACTTTTACACGTCGATATGATACACTTACACAGTACATAAATTTCGCATATATATAGATGTTGCGATAAGATTTCGCTGTGAGGACATTATTTTCCCATGAAGCTTGTCGGTTTTCATGGGTCTCTTTGTGTATGTGGGCTGTTGGAGGCAGTTTTTCCCCAAGGCAGGTTTTTCACCGTGTCCGGCTTCTATCTTTGCCGGCGCTTGAATATAATTTCTGCATGTGTCGTGTGCGGTTTCCGCAGCAATTCTAATAATAAGTCAATCGGAAAGGGCAGGCAAAGTCTTTAAAATGTTTTGGCGTGGAGGAGAGTTTGATGAATGATATCGTTCAAGAACGGGAACTGCTGATGCAGCAGGCGGCCATCACCTCTGAAACAAGGGCAGTCCCCGATATTGTCGTTAAGAGAAAGCTTGTTTATTCTTTTATAAAGCGGGTCTTTGATATAGTGGCTTCACTTGTCGGGCTTATTGTAGGTCTTCCGTTTTTTCTGATTATAGCGCTTATTATTATGATAGACGATCCGGGGAATCCGTTCTTTTTGCAGACGAGGATAGGCAAGGGCGGGAAGCCGTTTCGCGTTATCAAATTCAGGACCATGTATAAAGACGCCGAAGAGCGCAAAAAGCAGCTTATGGGGCAGAACGAGTACGACGGTGTGCACTATAAGTGCAGGAAGGATGTAAGGATTCTCAAAAGCGGGCAGGTTCTTCGCCGCTATTCGATAGACGAGATGCCGCAGCTTTTGAACGTGCTGTTCAACGACATGTCCTTTGTCGGTCCGCGTCCCTTCGTCCCGTCGGAGCAGGAGCAGTTACCGTTTGAGCGTCTGATTGTCAAGCCGGGCCTTTCGTGCTACTGGCAGCTTGCGGACAAGCACGAGCTTACGGACGAAGAGCAGGTTCAGCTTGATTACAAGTACATATCGGAGCGTTCGATAATAACCGACGCAAAAATTATTTTAAAAACAATAAGGGCTGTTTTTTGCGGCAAGAACTGCTAAAAAGCCCGGAAGGGGAGAGTTAAAATGAATATCGCCGTTGCCGGCACAGGATATGTCGGGCTTTCCCTTGCCGTTTTGCTTTCTCAAAAACACAGCGTTACGCTTGTGGATATAGTGCCCGAAAAGGTAAAGCTGGTAAATGCGCGGACCTCACCTATCCGCGATGAGCTTATAGAAAAATACTTAAAAGAAAAAGGTCTTCTCCTTTCCGCCACTCTCGATGCAAAAGAGGCGTATTCGGGCGCCGACTATGTGATAGCGGCAGTACCCACAAATTACGATCCGGAGAAGAATTACTTTGATACCACAGCCGTAGAGGCTGTAATAAAGGAAGTCGCAGGCTGTTCTGACGCGGTGCTTGTTATCAAGTCTACCGTCCCGGTAGGCTATACACAACAGATCCGCGAAAGGACTGGCTGCGACCGCGTCATATTCAGCCCGGAATTTTTAAGGGAAGGGCACGCACTGTACGACAATCTGTATCCCTCTCGTATCATCGTAGGAACAGATCTTGAAAACGAAGAGCTGAAAGAGGCGGCAAAGACCTTTGCGTCTCTCCTCGCGGAATGCGCCATTGCGAAGGATGTACCGACGCTGCTAATGGGCAGCACTGAGGCGGAGGCAGTGAAGCTCTTCTCTAACACCTACCTCGCAATGCGGGTGGCTTATTTCAACGAGCTTGATACATACGCCGCAGTCAAGGGGCTTAATACAAAGCAGATAATTTCGGGCGTCTGCCTTGACCCTCGCATAGGCGACCATTACAACAACCCCTCCTTCGGCTACGGAGGCTACTGCCTGCCGAAGGACACAAAACAGCTAAAGGCCAATTTCGACGGCGTTCCGAACGACCTTATCAAAGCGATAGTTTCATCCAACCACACCCGCAAGGACTTCATTGCCGACGAGGTGGTAAAGCGCCTTGAGGAAAGCGGCAAGCCGCTTTGTGACTGCGTCGTCGGCATCTACCGCCTGACCATGAAGTCCGGTAGCGACAACTTCCGCTCCTCCGCAATCCTTGGCATCATCCGCCGCCTAAAACAGCGCGGAGTTCAACTCCTCATCTGCGAGCCTACATTGAAGGACGCCTCTTTCATGGACTGCCATGTTGAGAACAACGTATCCGAATTCATCCGCAAAAGTGATGTCATCCTTGCAAACCGGATTACACCGTCGCTTCAAAGCGCAAGCGCCAAAATCTTCACCCGCGACTTGTTTGAGAGAGACTAACCGAATATGAAGATAACGGTTTACATCGCTTCAAATAAGCCATACAATTTTCCAACCGACCGCGTTTATATGCCGATACACGTTGGTAAAAGCTATTCTTCCGAAAGTTTCACCCCTGTTGCAGACAACACCGGCAACAATATATCCGTGAAGAACAAAACGTACTGCGAGCTGACGGCGCTTTATTGGATGTGGAAAAACGATAAGGCTTCGGATTATATGGGGCTTTGTCATTACCGCCGCTACTTTGCGGGGAAGCGGTTCGGCAATAAGAGGGACAGGATCTTATCGGGAGAAGCCATTAAGAGGATTTTTGAAAGCACTCCCTCCGCCGTCATAGTCCCCCAAAAGCGCAACTACCTTTGGGATACGCTGTATTCGCACTATGCAAACACACACGAAGCTTCTCATTTGGACATTGCAAGGCAGGTTGTGGAGGCACGCTGCCCGGATTACCTCAAATCCTTCGACCTGACTATGAAACAGCACAAGGCGTACATGTTCAACATGTTCATAATGAGCAGGGAACTGACCTCGGAATACTGCACCTGGCTGTTTGACATTTTGGGCGAACTGGAAGCAAAGATTGACACGTCAAATATGAACTCCTTTGACGCCCGCCTCTTCGGCAGGGTGTCGGAGCTATTGTTTAACGTTTGGTTAAATAAAAATCAACTTCAAACTGTCACCGCAGGTTATGTAAACCTGTCGAAGACAAAATGGTTTGGAAAGATAAAGGCCTACATCTCGGCAAAATTTTTAGGAAAAAAGCTTGAAAAAAGCTATTGACTTACACACTATGAAGATTATTTTGGCGGCGTCCGGCGGCGGGCACCTCGAACAAATAAAGCAGCTTGACTCTCTGAAGGACGAACACACGGTAAAGTATCTGGTTGTAAAGAGCAAAGTCAATAGATCATTTGACGGCGCTTTGTTTTTACCGGAGTTTCGAAACAGTTACCATGTAAGGAGATTGTTCGATTTTTTTCGCGTTTGCGTCAGCAGCTTTTTTATGATTCTTAAGGAGAAGCCGGACGTTGTAATCTGCACCGGAGCAGCAGCTACATATCCTTTCTGTTGGCTTCAAAAGAAGCTTCGGCATAAAAAAGTTATCTTTATCGAATCTTTTGCCCGCAAAACAGACGGAAGCAAAACCGGTAAAATGGTCTATAAATTTGCCGACAGCTTTGTCGTGCAGCGCAAAGAGCTGCTTTCCGTTTATCCCAACGCCATTTACGGAGGGATGATTTATTGAAAACGCTTGTTACTGCGGGTAGCTCTGGGTTTCATTTTGGCAGACTTTTTAAAATAACAGACGCACTGTGCGAACGCGGCGTGCTTAACCCCGACGACGTTACGGCACAGACTGGCAGAATAGATTATTCCGTTCAGCATTGCAGACATTTTGATTATGCTTCTTCCGACAAAATGGAAGAGCTTCAAAGCAAGGCCGATCTCATTATATGCCATGCGGGAACAGGGACGGTCACCGGAGCCTTGAAGAAAGGCAAAAAGGTCATAGTGTTTCCACGGCTCAAGGAGTACGGAGAGCACGAAAGTGACCACCAGCTTGACCTTGCCCGCGAGTTTGCTGAAGAAGGCTACGTCCTCTGCGCCATGAACGAGGAGGAACTGGAGCAGGCGATAAAGCAAATCGAATCCTTCACGCCAAAGCCGTTTGTTTCAAACAGAGAGAATTTCTGCAATCTGATTAGAAGCTTGCTTTAAAAGGAGAACAAGTCGTATGTACGACTATCTGATAGTAGGCGCCGGCTTATATGGAGCCGTGTGCGTCCACGAGTTGACAAAGAGAGGCAGAAACTGCCTGTGTATCGACAAAAGGCCGCACATCGCCGGCAACATATACACCGAAAACACAGAGGGCATAAACGTCCACAAATACGGTGCGCACATATTCCACACGCACGACAGGGCGATGTGGGATTATGTCAACCAATTCGCCGACTTCAATAACTACATAAACTCCCCGGTTGCAATATATCACGACGAGCTGTACAACCTCCCCTTTAATATGAACACCTTCTCTAAGCTTTGGGGCATAAAGACCCCGGCAGAGGCAAGGGCAAGAATAGAGGCGGAGAAGGCAGCCTGCAATATAGACGAACCGAAGAATTTGGAAGAGCAGGCTATAAACCTCGTAGGTACTACCATCTACGAAAAGCTTGTCAAAGGCTATACCGCCAAGCAGTGGGGGAAACCCTGCAGCGAGCTTCCGGCCTTCATAATCCGCCGATTGCCCGTGCGCTTCACATACGACAACAACTACTTCAACGACCGCTATCAGGGAATACCAATAGGCGGATATACAGCGATAATCGAAAAGATGCTTGAAGGTTCGGAAGTCCGCCTTAACTGCGACTTCTTTGAAGACTCAAGCCTTCGCGAATCGGCAAAGACAATAATTTACACCGGCCCTATCGACCGCTATTTCGATTACAAATTCGGTCCATTGGAATACCGCAGCGTGAGGTTTGAGACAGAAGTCCTCACTACCGACAACTACCAAGGCAATGCGGTGGTCAACTACACAGACAGCGAAACACCGTATACCCGCATAATAGAACACAAGCATTTCGAGTTTGACACAACCTCGCCGAAGACGGTAATCTCAAAGGAATATTCGGCAGCATGGAAGCCTGGCGACGAGCCTTACTACTCCATCAACGACGAAAAGAACACTGCGCTTTATGAAAAATACAAAGCGCTTGCAGAGAACGAGACAAACGTCATCTTCGGAGGCAGACTCGGACAGTACAGGTATTATGACATGGACGACGTCATCGCCGAAGCTTTAAAAAAAGTCGGAGAATTGTAAAACACCAAACATTTTGAGAACTTCGAAAGAGGAAGATCAATGGTTGACAGCCTAACGAAACAAGCGCAGAAGATCGGACTTGATATTTTAAGAGAAACGATTAGCGTTTGTGACCGGAACAACATTCCATACTATCTGGTGGGTGGAACGCTGATCGGAGCAGTTCGGCACAAGGGTTTTATTCCATGGGATGACGATATTGATATTGCTATCCCAATAGACCGAATGGAAGATTTCGCCAGGTGCGCGGAAAAAGAGTTCCCACAGCATTTGTATGTAGATGTTGCGTTTGCCGAAAACGAAAAGCGAAAATTTCAGATCCTGCCTGACGCGACAAGAATCTATAACAGCAAATACAGCATGATTGATCAGTCTAATTTAAAATTAGACGCTTACATAGACGTCCTTGCCATTGTCGCGATGCCAAACAACCCCTTTTTACGGCAGTTTCACTATTGGAACCTGGTGTTCCGCAAGGCCATGACTCGCATCACAAAACCGGAAATCATAGGAACCGGTCATTGGTTGAACACCAAGGGTATTCGAAAAAAGATAATTTCCTTGGCTTTAAAAATCAACTTCGGAAAAATATTTTCTTATGAGAAGCAAATAAAAAAGCTGGAGAATAGTGTTCGGAAGTATTCCTTAGAAGATTGTAACTACGCAATGGACTACCCCGGCTGCTACGGGAAAAAGGAAATTCTCCCGTCCTCATATTTTGGTGAGGGTGTCAAAGGGCAATTCGAAGATTTGGAAGCTACGCTGCCAAGTCGATACCATGAATGCTTAACCAACATATACGGTGATTACATGGCACTTCCGCCGGAAGAAAAACGGCAGGGAAGTCATTTCGTTGAGATAATAGAAAACTGATTTTTCACGTTTACATAATAATTGAAAAGAGATGACTATGCCGAAAGTCAGCATTATTGTTCCTGTCTACAACGCGGAGAAGTATTTATATAAATGCTTCAATTCGCTGGTTAATCAGACGCTTGAGGATATTGAAATCATTGCAGTCAATGACGGGTCTACGGACAACTCGCTTGCGATATTAGAGGAATATGAGCAGAAGTACCCCAAAAAGATAAAGGTTTACAGCAAGGAAAACGGCGGGCAGGCGTCGGCGAGGAACCTTGCGCTGCAATATGCCGAAGGCGAATACATCGGTTACGTCGACGCAGACGACTATGCAGACGTCGCAATGTTTGAAAGGCTGTACAGACAAGCGAAAGAAAGCAGCGCCGACCTTACGGTTTGTGACCACTATCGGGTTGTAAACAGGAAAAACAATTACGTTCCATTTCCCGAATACAAAGAGCCGAGGGAAATGTTTAAAGCGGTTCTCGTCTCCCCTTGGAACAAGCTTTTCCGCAGAGAGGTCTTAACCGACTCTGGGGTAATCTTCCCGGAAGGATACATCTATGAGGACACCGCCTGGTTTGCGGAGCTTATCCCTTTTGTAAAGACCATGGCCTACGTCCATGAACCGCTGCTATACCACGTGGTGCAGGAAAACTCGACAATGACCGCCGCACAGGGCGAGCGCACGGCGCAGATATTCCCCGTTATAGACGGAGTCCTTGATTTCTACAAATCAAAGAGCCTGTACGACGAGTACAAAGCCGAGCTTGAGCGCTTCTATACACGCATTTTGCTATTCAGCTCTATGCGCCGCATCTCTAAGATAAAAGACAAGTCGCTACGCCGAGAAATGGAGAAGCGGACATTGGCAGAGCTTGAAGAACACTTTCCAAGCTTCCGCAAAAACTGCCATGAAACCGGCTGGCGCGGTTTTTATGTAAGGCACGCGTCTCCTGCAACCGTAAAGATGTTTAGCCGGCTTTTCAGGATTTTTTTGTAATACACGCACTGCACAGATAAGACAAGGAAGTGAATCTTTGAAGGTATCAGTAGCAATGGCGACCTACAACGGCGAAAAGTACATAGAAGAACAGCTGCAATCTATTTTGGATCAAACTCGCCCGGTCGACGAGGTCGTAATCTGTGATGATCGCTCGCAAGACAACACCGTGCAGATTGTAAGAAAGTTCATTGATGTCAATAACTTGACGAATTGGACGTATGTCGTAAATGAACAGAATTTAGGGTACATTAAAAATTTCAGAAAAGCCATTGATCTTATTAACAGCAAAGACGAGACTGATAAACTTATTTTTTTATCGGATCAGGACGATCATTGGGTAAAAGACCGTGTGGAACGAATGGCGTCGGAGATGGAGAAGCATCCGGAAATCGGTCTTCTTAACACTAAGCAGCAAACATTTAGAAACGGCTGTGAGCCATGGAAAGACACCTCTTCGGCTAACGACATTGGTGAGCCGAAACAGATAAAGCTAACACCGTACACCCGCTTTTTACGCTCGCTCGGCTGCGAGATGGTTTTCAGAAAAAGCTTTTATGACAGTGTAAAACAGCACTGGTACTGCGGTTGGGCACACGACGAATTCTTGTGGAGTATGGCGATGCTGTACAACACATGTTATGAATGGGATTATATCTCCCTTTATCGCAGACTGCACGAAAAGCAGGTGTCGGGGCACCTCGGACATGCCAAAGAAAAGCGGATAGATTATTTGCAGGGAGTCAAGCGAAGCAGCGAACATTTGCTTAGCTTGTCCGAAAAAGAAGGGCTTCCAGAAAGTACTCAAAAGCTGTTCAGAAAAAATGTAAAAACGCATAAACTGCGGCTTGATATGATAAATCAGGGAAAGGCAATAAGCGCTTTTCGGCTTATACCGTGTTTGCGATATTACTACGCGCCGAGGTCGTATTTTGTTGAGCTTAAAATGGCGCTGAAAGGGAAGACATGACTTACGCAAAATCAAATGCGAGAATAAGAAAAAATGCTCTTTCAACAGGTGCGGCAAGCAGCACTCAGATTTTTCACGTCTGCTGCTGGCTGTACCTGGTTGCTTTTTTTCTTCTCCCGGAAGGATGCGGTTTCAGGCTTGGCATTCTGTGGTCGGCTAAGCGTATCATGTTTCTCGTGTGTTATGCAATGATATTTGCAAACAGAGAGCGGCTAACAAAATTTTGGCATGACGTAAAAAAGTGCATCATACCTAACATTTTCATAGCAGTGTATTTGTTTATAAGGCTGTATACCTCTATATATCGAATGAGCGATTCAATTACAGGAGAAGTGCTGGACTTGGTTCTGGTCTTCTATCTGTTCGTTTACATATTGAAGCACGAGATATCTCCCGAGAAGCTTATACGCTTTATTCGGGTGGCTTTAGCAATACTTTGCGTCGAGGGCATTTGGGAGGCAAGTACCGGTATCAATCTTTTTGGCTTTTTGAACTGGGCCGGAGAGGCAGGATGGGGAGTATATGTTACTCGCGGCGGGATATTAAGCCGTATAATGGGAAACTGTCACAGTGCTATTACATTTGGTTTTTATTTGTCAATTTTGTTTTTCTTGTCATGTGTGAATACAGAAGAAAATAAGTTATATCTTTTTAGAAGTCCATTGTTGTTTATTTTGACATCTGTTTGCGTCTTCTTAACGGGATCTCGTGCTCCGCTTGGGATTTACATAATGTGCGTATTCTTGATTTGCCTGTTTAGCAATAAGGACGAGCGAATTAAGTCGCTTATAATACTGTTTTTTTCTGTATCGGTTTTCGCCTTGTTTACAATGATTGTGTATAGGACTGGGACGGGTCGACAAATCATGCTGATGCTTACAAATATGTGGGACGTTTTGTTTGACACAAGATATGCTGATAATTGGGGCGGGACAGCTATAAATAGCACTGAATACAGGGAAGCCCTGGCAAAAGTATTTGACCTTGACTACTTCAACAAGTTTATTGGCAGGGGGGCTTCCTATAGATTTTCTGTTGTAATTGACGGATATTGGCTGCGTTCTTGCGATAATTCATATGTTATGGCCTATATCACCCTTGCTTATCCTGGTATGTTTTCGCTAATTGGCCACGGTCTTATTATGCTTGGTTACTGCATCCGCGGCGCTTGGCGTCAAAAAAAGGCGATATTTGCTGCTGCCGCCATTTCCGCCATATGCTACTTCATCAATATTTGGTATGTAGCGTCAATGGGCACATACATGTACATGTGGATGCTGTTCGCGTTGATTTATGTATGCTATAAAAACGAAACATTCAACACAAAGAAAGAGGAGACAATATGAACGAAGGATTGATACGAAACGAAGTAGTAATCGATTGGAAGCACATTTACACTTCGGTGGTAAAGAAATGGTGGATAATCCTGCTGTGCATGATAATCGGCGGGGGCTGCGGTCTTGGCCTAGGTATAAGAGCAGACAAACCGGTTTACGAGTGTAAAGCAAACTATGTACTAAGCTACAGCGGCGGCGACAGCGTCAATCAAATGTCTTCGGAGTACAGCTTCCTTTCGAGGATTCTGTTCAACTGCACGGAGGTGCTCTCTCAAAACACCTTTGCCGACATCATAGCTGAGGAAGTAAACGGTAGCACCCCGGAGGATTCCGACGATTACATCTCTGGCGATGTTATAAGCGAGCTTATCACATACAGCTATGACACGCACGGCACCCTTATCTATGTGACGGTTGATACGCCGAACGCTGACCTTTCGTACAGCATTATCAACTCTATAATTGAGCATCTTCCCGATTATATCAAAGATCAGTACAAGCTCGCCGGCATAAGCTCGATGGTGTTCTCGCTTATAAACACCCCTGAAAAGCCCGAAGAGCCGGTAAAGAGTACCACGAGGATCATGTTCACTGCGATAGGTATTGTGGCATTTGCGTTTATCTGCATAGCGGTAATAGTATTTAAGGCGCTTCTCGATACCAGGATCAAGAAGGAAGAAGACTTAAAGAACCACTTCAACGTGCCGGTTCTCGGCGTCATCCCCAATTTCTACGCACCGGAGTTCTACAAGGGAGGATATTACAAGTATGGCTCGAACAAATAAGGCTGAAAACCAAAACAAAAAGCACTTAAAGCTTCAGGACAACCCGCCGTTTGCACTGGTGGAGTCCTTCCGCAACCTTTCAACAAACATAGGCTTTTCCGTACCTAAGAAGGGCGACGGAAGGGGAAGAGTCATCTGCATAAGCTCCGCAATCCCGGGCGAAGGCAAGACGACTGTTTCCGTCAATTTAGCAATATCCTGTTCCGGAGCCGGAGAGCGAGTAGCCCTCGTTGACTGCGACTTGAGGAAGCCTTCCATACACCGTTTCTTCAACTGTGAGGGGACAAGCACTCTTGTGGACTATCTCAGCGGCGAGGCTAATATGGAGAAGATAGTTGCAAAGCAGGTATCACCCAACCTTGACGTTATATGCGGCAGAAAGCCCGCGCCTAATCCTCTTCTCCTCATAAAGAACGAGCGTTTTCAGAGCCTTATAACTGCCCTTGAAAAGGAATACGATTATGTTCTTATAGACACCCCACCGCTTGGACTTGTTTCCGACGCACTTGAGGTGGCAAAGAGCACAGACGGCATAATCCTCGTTACCAGGCAGATGGTTTCAAAGACCCCTGTGATAAGGCAGACCGTCTCCGATATAGAGTTTTCCGGCGTCGACTTCCTCGGCTTCGTCCTCAATGACTACCGCGGCAAAAACGACAGCAACGGCTATTACGGAAAATACAAGTACGGTTATAAGAGTCATTATTGAGGCAGCATAGAAGGGCTACATTATGAGGCATAAAATTGTTAGTTTGCTTAAATTGAGTTATCGTCTGCGCATCTATTATTACATACACCGATGGATAAAAGATAAACGTGTGGATATAGCTCTTGCCTTACCCTTGCTGCCCTTTGCCTTTATAAAAATACTGTGGGAAATGCTCACATTAAATCGCAGGGACAATTTCGAGTATTCTTTGGGTATGGCTGCGATCATAAAAAACGAGGCTCCCTATATTGCCGAATGGATAGAGTACCATCGTATGCTTGGCTTTGATAAGATTGTGATATACGATAACGAAAGCACAGACGGACTGACAGAAGTGCTTTCACCTTATATCAAAGACGGGCTTGTGGACTTGTACCTTATAAAAGGTAAACGAAGGCAAACAGATGCATATAACGATGTTGTTAGGCGTTATAAAAGGAAAATCAGGTATATCGCCACAATCGATGCGGATGAGTTCATACTCCCTCTGTCTTCAGTAGACATAAAAGAAAAGCTTGAAACAGCTCTGAGTACACCCAATGTAGGGGGAATAGCCGTAAACTGGGCGTGCTTTGGTTCAAGCGGACACATCGAAAAACCGGACGGACTGGTAATTGAAAATTATTTGCATAGGGCTAATGACGATTTTGAAAAGAACACAAGAATAAAAAGCATAGTTAATCCGCGTCGTGTTGCTTTCTATGAACACGCGCATTTTCCTGTATATAAATCAGGATATTACGCGGTCAATTTCAGCATGGAAAAAGTAAACGGTGCCATTTCCGCGGCACCGGACTACACGGTTGCCCGGATCAACCATTATATGACTAAGTCAAAGGAAGAATTTGTTGCAAAGCGGTTGAGGGGTAGAGCTTTCTCAAAAAATCTTCGCCCCGAAAACGACTTCAATCTTTACGATCGCAATGAAGTATTCGACGATTCTATGCTTACACATGCGATAGCGATAAAAAAATGCGCAGAGCAGCAGTTGTAAGACAAGGAGGCTTGTTTTGAAAATCTCGGCAGTTGTTGTCACATACAATCGCAAAGAATTGCTTTTGGAATGCCTGCATTCGCTTCTGTCTCAAACGCGTTTGCCGGATGAGATTATTATACTTGATAACGCGAGCACAGACGGCACAAGGGAATGTTTGGTTTCGGAAAAAATAACAGAAAACCCTATTGTAAAATATGTTTGCCTAGCATCCAACATGGGGGGAGCGGGCGGATTTTATTACGGTTCAAAGCAGGCGTATGATGACGGCGCAGACTGGATTTGGATGATGGATGATGACTGCATCCCTACCGAGACGGCCTTGGAGAATCTTGTCAATGCAGCTCAATATGTAGAAGCCGGCTATTTGTGCAGCGCTGTCTTTGGAAAAGACGGAGAATGTGGAAGCAAGCCTTCTGTATACAGCGAAAAGGATTGGTATACACATTTAGATAAGGGCATTGTTACCGTATCTCGCGCAACGTTTGTTTCTTTTATGGTAAGCAGAGACGCAGTGACTAAATGCGGACTCCCATACAAGCAGTTTTTTATTTGGGGTGACGACACTGAATATTGTGCGAGAATCACAAAATACTACCTTCCCGGATTTATGGTAGGAAGCAGCCGTGTAGTACATAAGACTCCCATAAAAAAATACGGCAAGTGGGGGGCGACAAATCTGCCGGTTATAGGTAGATTGCATTATTCTGTAAGAAACGAACTGGTTAACGCAAAGGAATACATGCCTGTAAAGGGCCGTTTGAAAGTGCGTTTCAAATATGCGCACCTGACCGTAAGCTTGCTTTTTGGCAAAAGAAAAAAGCGCTTTCGGAAAATCGGGCAGATTTTTCGCGGCTTTTGGGAATACCGCATTGGCACTTACGATAGAAAAGCATTAAAAAACAGATTCACAAATCATTTAGATATAGAACAACCTGGCAATTTATGATCTTTTTCTCGCTAAAATTTGCATATGTTCAAAAGCAAAAATATAAAAAGGTGACGTAAATGTTTAAACGCTTTTTAAAAAAGACAAGACTATACAATCGGATTAAAATGAAAGTGCTGTTAGGCGGGAAAACGGTTTTTGAAAATCGCAGTAAAAATTCCGACACTGCCATTTTAATTTTGGCAGGGTATAAAGGGTTTCTTTGGGATATAGTTTTTGAAAGAATAAAAGCTTTTGCACCGAAGGATGCGGATGTGTGCCTCATCTCATCCGGTTTGTATTCCGAAGAGCTTTCGCGTATAGCAAAAGAATTTAACTGGTCGTATTTATCAACAAAAAAGAACAACGTTTGCATTGCGATGAATATAGGAATATCGCGTTTCCCGGGTGCCTCGTGGATTTATAAAATTGACGAGGATATTTTTGTTACTAAAAATTTCTTTAAAAACACCATGGATACATATTTGAACTGCAAAAAAGAGGATTCGTTTTACCGCGATCCGATTTTTGTCGCGCCTCTTATTCCAATAAATGCATTCGGCTATGCGCATTTGCTTAGGAGACTCGGATTGGAAGACGCATATCGCGCAAAGTTCGGCGCACCGCACATAGGCGGGGCTACGCCCGTCGAGTCGGACATCGAATTTGCAAAGTTCATATGGGGGGGGGGGTACTCTGTCCCGAGCATAGACGAGCTTGATGCTCGCTGCGGTGCTGTAAAAAGCGAACCGCTTGCTTGCCCCATTCACTTTTCAATTGGTGCTATTTTGATGGAACGGCAGATGTGGGAAAGGATTGGCTTTTTCACCGGCTGGAAGAGAAACGGCATGGGCGCAGATGAGATGCAGCTCAACAAATATGCTGTTATATACTCCACACCGATGCTTATTGCGGCAGATACCTGTGTCGGGCATCTGTCTTTTGGGCCTCAGAATGCAGCGATGAAGGAGTTTTTTGAGAAGAACAAAAAACTTTTTGAAATCCGAGAATTTAATTAACAACGGGCAAACGCAGCGCTAACATTTTTATACACCGCTTACAGATAATCAGCACAATACAAAGGAGCGGTTTATGAAAATCAGCGCAGTTGTAGTAACCTACAATCGCAAAAATTTATTACTGGAATGTGTGCAGGCCATCCGCGCGCAAAGCCGTCCGGTTGACGAGATTGTGATACTGGATAACGCAAGCACAGATGGCACCGAAAGTTTTCTTAAAGAGAAAGATATCATCGGCTTGCCGGAGGTTGTCTACGTGCGAAAGGACGTAAATACAGGCGGTTCCGGGGGCTTTTATTACGGCTCTAAGCAGGCGTATAAGGGCGATGCAGACTGGATTTGGATGATGGATGACGACTGCATACCTACAAAAACGGCATTGGAGGAGCTTGTCAAGGCCACTGAAATCACAGAGGCAAGCTTTTTGTGCAGCGCCGTATATTCCCCGGAGGGAGGAATGAACAACCCCCCAAGTGTTGAAAGCTCAAGCTTTTGGTATCAATACACGGAATACGGTATGGTATCCGTGAATTCGGCAACTTTTGTTTCATTTTTCGTTAATCGGAAAGCCGTAGAAAAGTGTGGACTGCCATATAAAGAGTTTTTTATATGGCACGATGATATGGAATATTCAGAACGCTTGACGAAATACTATGGTCCAGGGTATTTGGTTAGCAAAAGCAAGGTCGTTCATAAAATCAGTCCAGAGCGACATTCGGAAATGACAAATATCAATAGGATTAAGAGGCTGCACTATGGTATAAGAAACAGTCTTGTCGTTTCGAAAGAATACGGTACCTATAAAACCGTGCTAAAAACGCACTGGATTTTTTTAAAGTGGTTTTTTCGCTTTCTTTTCAAGAATAAGCATTATCGTCTGCGCAAAGCAATGCAGGTGGTAAAGGGTGAATGGGGATTTTATACCGGCAGCTATGACAGAAAAAAGTTCAAAAAAAGGTTCACAAATCACTGCGATGAAGAAGATTAGGCAGGAGAAAGATAGTAAGCATTTAAGTGAATAGTATATAATCTCGAAAATGAAATATAGAATCGTGTGTTTTAATTATAAGGCGTTTTGGTTAATAGATGGTTTAGGAGCGGGCTTATGAAAAGCGTAAAAACAAAAATGAAAAACATGGCACCTCTTCTAAAAGACAGCCGCGTGATGAAGAAAGTGTCGCTTGGCTTTGGGCTGACAAGAAGAATAAACAGAAAGCCTGTAAGCAGGAAGGAACAGCTTGCCTTTACACTTAAAAATTTCCCCAAGCTGCATGTTCAAAACACGTGCAAGTCAAAGGCAAAGCAGGTTTCTAAATTCTTAGATAAGTTGGACATTGTGCCCGTCAAAAGCGAGCTTTTCCTTTACTCTGTCGATTATTATAAAAAGCTACAAAACCAATTTACTGTTTTTGGCAACACAACGGTAGATTACAGCAGGCTTATAAACGGCAACTTTTTAGAGATTCGAAAAAAGCTTGAAAGTGAAAAAAACGAGTTCTTTGAAGGGATGCTTATGATCCTCGATGCTATGCAGAGATGGGTGGATAGGTGTAAAAAGGACAAAATCGTTTCTAAAAAATATTCGCGTTCAATATCGGCAATTGAATCAGTATTTGAAAGAGATGCGTGTTCTTTTTATGAAGCGCTGCAGAGAATTTTGTTTTTCAATCAATTCTTGTGGCAGACAGGTCATACTTTGAACGGACTTGGCTGTCTCGACAAAATTTTGATTGATTTGTACAGAAAAGATATAAAAGAAGGTTCTTTGACAGAGGAAATTGCTCTTGACATGATAAAGGATTTTATGAATACCTTGCATGAAATCTATTGGTATAAGAGCAACGTCTTGCTTGGCGACACTGGGCAAATTATAATACTTGGCGGCTTACAGAGTGACGGAACCTACCTTTACAATGAGCTAACGCATCTTTTCATCGTTGCTGCGCGAGAACTAAAGCTTCCGGACCCGAAGGTTTTGCTGCGTTGTTCCGGTGCTATGCCCAAGGAAGTTATGCAGGAGGCGCTCTCATGCATTGCAACCGGGATCGGTGCTCCTTTACTTTCAAACGATGATGTTATAATACCCGCCTTAATTTCCTTTGGATATGAGGAATCGGATGCATTTGATTATGTTACGGCTGCTTGCTGGGAACCTGCAGCAGTTAAATCAAGCCTTGACAGTGCAAACATAGCTTCCTTAAATTTTTCTTATCCGTTTGTCAAGATGTTTAATGAAGAAGACATAGAAAATATTTCTTCCGCTGACGAACTGACAAAAAAGTACTTCGTTTATCTTGATTCGTACTTGAAAGAAATGGCTGACAAAGTATCCGGATTTAGATACGAAGAAGACCCATTGGTTTCTCTTTTGTCTGACTCTTGCATAACCAGCGGTAAGGATATAACGCGCGGCGGAAGCAGGTATGCTAATATCGGCTTCACATCCGTTGGCCTTGGAACTGTCGTGAATTCCATACTCAATCTTCAAAGGCTTGTATTTTCGTCTGAAAAATATACGCTTTCACAGTTAAATACTTGGCGCAAGGAGAACTTTGACGGGCATGATGAAGTAATAAACGAGTTTAAGGAGCTTAGATACGGGTTTGGCACCGATAGTGACGAGGCGGTCGCTTTGACAAAAGCTATTGTTTCTGAGACTGACAAAGTCCTTTCTTGCTGCAGTACATTGAGCGGCGGAAAATTCAGGTTTGGACTTAGTTCCCCCGGGTATATTTCTGATGCCGTAAAAACCGGAGCAACATTCGACGGCAGGAAATCAGGCGAGCCTTTTTCTGTCCACATATCTGCACAGAATGCCGGCACTCCTACCGAATTGCTTTCTTTTGCTTCCAAAATTGGATATTCGGGCAGCTGTATAAACGGTAATGTCGCCGATTTTTTCGTGTCGCCTAATTCTTTGCGAAGCGATGCGGAAAAATATCGTCTGCTTCTGCAGTCTGCATTAAAGCAGGGTATTTATCAGGCACAGATAAACGTGGTGGAAAGCAAAACGCTGATTGAAGCAAAAAAGAACCCCAAGCTTTTTCCCAATCTTGTTGTTCGCGTTTGGGGCTTTAGTGCGTATTTCAACGATTTGCCGGAGGAATATAAAGATTTGCTGATCCGGCGTGCAATTGAAAGCGAAAAATCCGCTTGAATTTGTGAAAGAGAAGCCTAATGAAGAAGAGCATAAAAAAGAACTATGTCTACAATGTCTTTTATCAGATCCTGACGTTGTTGACGCCTCTAATTACCTCTCCGTATATTGCACGCGTTTTAGGTCCGGACAATATCGGCAAAGCAAGTTACATAGGCTCAATCACGTCCTATTTTGTGCTGTTTGCTTCTTTGGGTATAGCAACGTTCGCAAGACGAGAAGTTTCCTATTTGCAGGATGACAGGAAAGCGCGCACCAAGATATTTTGGGAGGTAAATATTCTTCAGGCAACCACGGCGTTAATATGTCTTGCTGCTTATGTGTGCTTTGCGCTTTTTCAGGAGAACCGTATACTCTATTTAATAAGCGCCATTGGTATTATAAATATCATTTTCGACGTCTCCTGGCTGTACAGCGGCATGGAGGAATTCGGCTCGCTGGTATTTAGAAACACAATTTTCAAAGTCATACATATAGCGTATATCTTCCTGTTTGTAAAGGGCAGGGACGACCTGGTGTGGTACATGCTTGAGTCTGCGTTTTCGCTTATCAGCTCTATGGCTTTGTGGCCGAGACTTCCTAAAATGGTAGGAAGGCCGCACTTTCGCGAGCTTCGCCCCTTCCGCCATATGAAGGTCATCATATCGCTGTTCATCCCGACTATAGCGATTCAGATATATACCGTTCTTGACAAGACGATGATTGGCATGATAACACACAATTCGTTTGAGAACGGCTACTATGAACAGGCGCTGCGCATCTCAAAAATGACGCTGGGCATAATCACGGCGCTTGGCGCTGTCATGGTTCCCCGCATAGGACAGCTTTTTTACAAAAAAGATACAGAACAAGTTAAAAAGTACATGTACAGAAGCTACCGTTTTGTCTGGTTTTTGGGGATACCTTTGTGTTTGGGCATTATCATGACAGCCGGCAATTTTATCCCCTGGTTTTTGGGTGACGGGTACGACGAGGTAGTGAACTTATCGGCCATACTTTCACTTTTGATTTTGGCGATAGGTATTAATAACGTTACCGGTGTACAGTATCTGATTCCGACACAAAGGCAAAATACGTTTACAGCAACTGTTGTTGCCGGAGCGGTTGTAAACTTTGTTTGCAATATGTTTTTAATTTATTTCTTCCAATCAACAGGTGCTGCAATAGCTTCGGTTTTGGCCGAAACGACAATAGCTGTTGTACAGCTTGTGATAGTAAGGAAGGAACTGTCCCCGTGGAAAGTTATAAAAAGCGGCACACATTATTTCATTGCCGGCGCTTTGATGGTTGCAGCTCTTCTTCCCTTGAAGATTGTTTTAAAGCCCTCGATAATCAACACGGCAATTATGATTGTTTCCGGTGCTGTTGTGTATTTCCTTGCGCTCTTGGTTATGAAGGATGATTTCTTTATGTCCAATGTGCAGAGCACTTTAAATAATATTAGGCGGAAGTTTAAAAAGCAAAAAGGGGAGAAGTCTTAAACAGGTTATGCCAGATACGTCTCCAAAACGTCTCCTTGTTACAAACATACAAAGATTTTCTTTGCACGACGGCCCCGGTATAAGGACGACTGTGTTCTTAAAAGGCTGCTCTCTGCGCTGCCCGTGGTGTGCAAACCCGGAAAATATTTCTCACAATATAGAAAAGTATTACAAAGACGGAAAATACGGGGAATACGGCAAATGGTACAGCTGTGATGAACTGTATGCAGAACTGATAAAGGACGTTCCCTTTTTCAGAGAAAGCGAGGAAAACACAGCTTTAAACACATACAGAATCACTTCTTTCCGCCAACTGAAAAGTCTTCCCGGTGGTGTAACCTTTTCAGGTGGGGAGCCTCTTTTGCAGATTAAAAAAATGGAGTCGCTGCTTGAAAGGCTTCGCGGGGAGAATATACATCTTGCGATTGAAACAAGCTTGTTTTCAAGTAAAGAATCGTTAAACGCTGCGATTAAGTATATTGACTTATTTTACGTCGATATAAAATTGCTTGAAGCAAACCGTTGCCTCACCACAATTAAAGGCGACCTTGAAACATACAAAGCAAACCTTTCGGCTTTGTTAAGCAGCGGCTGCCCCATAGTTTTTCGCATTCCCGTTATTTCCGAAGATGCAGAGCATAAAAACGGAACGCTTGACGAAAGCAATCAAAAATTGGTCGCGCAAATGATTTCCGAATCCTTGCACAAGGGCAATGTCCTAAAGGTCGAGCTGATCAAAGAACATAATCTTGGCTTGACTAAGTATCAGGCTTTAAAGGACGGCGGTTCCGATGTCGTCATCCCGCAGTATCACGGCGTAAGTGACGCGCAGATGGAGAGTTACAGGAATCTGATTTTAGCTGAAACACCGGCAGATAAGAGAATGCCGGTTGAAATATGCAAAATTTAAGGAGATAGTCATGGATAATACCAAGATCCTGCGTGGGGGGGGGGTACTTCTTCCAAGCAAAGAAGCTCTAACTTAGAGCTTTTCCGTATCATAACGATGCTGTTTATCGTGGCAAATCATTACGCTGTGCATGGATTATACAAAGAGATGTTTGCAGAGCCGTTAAGCTTGCGTTCCGCGTTTATGCTTTTGTTTGGAGCATGGGGAAAGACTGGGATAAACTGCTTTGTATTGATTACGGGTTATTTCATGTGTAAGTCTCATATCACGGCAAGAAAGTTTCTGAAATTGGTGCTTGAAATATGCTTTTATTCCATCGCTATATACTTGATTTTTGTACTTACCGGGTATACAAGCTTTTCGCTTAAAAGCCTTTTATTATCAATCTGTCCGTTCGCGCGCACGCAGGATACATATTTTGTAACTTGCTATCCGGTTTTCTATTTGTTTATTCCTTTTTTGAATCATCTTGTTCAAAGCATCTCAAAAAGAACTCATTTTTTACTCATAGTAGCAAGCTTGTCGGTATTTTCCGTTTGGGCAAGCATTCCAACATTTGAGATGCCCAATGACTACATTCTTTGGTTTTCAATATTATATTTTATTGCTTCGTATATAAGGTTTTACCCTTCAAAAATACTTGAAAACACAAAACTGTGGGGAATTGCAACAATTGTATTGTTTGTTTGCGCATCGCTAAGCATACTTTTTATGACATTTGCTGCAGGAAAATTCGGCAAACTTGGTTCCATGTATTATCCATATTGGTTTGTTAACGATTCAAATAAAGTCTTTGCCGTTGCTTTGGCAATTTCTGCGTTCCTATTTTTCAAGAATTTAAAAATAAAGCAAAGTAAATTTATCAACACAGTTGCTGCCTCTACCTTTGGCGTTCTTTTGATTCACGACAGAAGCAGTATCATGCAGCAGTGGTTATGGAAAGACACTCTCAACAACGCCGGAATGTACCATTCGCAGTACATGGTCCTTCATGCAGTTGGCAGCGTGCTGGCAGTTTTCATAGTCTGCATAGTTATCGACTATTTCCGCATATTGCTTCTCGAAAAACCGTTTTTCCGGTTTTACGACAGGCATTATGAAAAGATATCTCAAAAGATCAATTCAGCATTAGGTCGAATTTGTAATAAGTTAAACATAGGTTAAGGAGAACAAACATGGATAACACCCGAATTTTGCGGGGGGGGGGGTACTTCTTCCAAGCAAAGAAACAGTAATTTAGAACTTTTCCGCATCATAACGATGCTGCTTATTGTCGCACATCACTATGTTCTTCATGGAGGGGCAGATATTTACTCCTACCCTACATCCGGGAAGTCGTTCTTTTTAATTATATTTGGGGCGTGGGGCAAGACCGGGATTAACTGCTTTATATTGATAACGGGATACTTTATGTGCAAGTCTCACATAACTCTAAAGAAGTTTTTGAAGCTTGTCCTTGAAATCGAGTTTTACAAGACAGTCATTTATTTAATTTTCGTAGCAACCGGCGTGCAAAGCTTTTCACTTCTATCATTCGCAAAGGCATTGCTTCCCGTAAACAGTGTGGGTTATGATTTTTCAAGCTGCTATCTGCTGTTTTACCTTTTTATACCGTTTTTAAATGCATTAATTAACCGGATTTCAGAAAGGCAGCATATTCTAATAATACTGCTGTTGCTCTTTACTTATACATTTATCGGCACAGCACCGAATCTTACCGTTATAATGAATTATGTTTCATGGTTTATTGTAATGTATTTTGTGTCATCGTATTTTCGCATGTATCCGCATAAAATTTGGCAAAAAACAACGCTTTGGGGTGTTGCGACTGCTGTTTCTCTTGCTGCTTCGATAGCAAGCATGATAGGAATTGGTTATTTTGGTGTTCGCTTTGGAAAAAACGACTTTTATTACTCATGGTGGCTCGTTGCTGATTCAAATAAAATTCTCGCATTGGTACTATCGGTTTCCGCTTTTCTTTTCTTTAAGAATGTAAAAATAAAGCAAAACAGTTTTATAAATACCGTTGCCACTTCAATTTTCGGTGTTTTATTAATTCACGATAATTGTGATGCTATGCGACAGTGGCTGTGGAAGGACACGCTTAACAACGCCGGAATGTACCATTCGCAGTACATGGTCCTTCATGCGGTTGGCAGCGTGCTGGCAGTTTTCATAGTCTGCATAGTTATCGACTATTTCCGCATATTGCTTCTCGAAAAACCGTTTTTCCGTTTTTACGACAGGCATTATGAAAAGATATCTCAAAAGATCAATTCAGCATTCGGTCGAATTTGTAATAAGTTAAACATAGGTTAAGGAGAACAAACATGGATAACAACGGAATTTTGCCTGGGGGGGGGGTACTTCTTCCAAGCAAAGAAACAGTAATTTAGAGCTTTTTCGCATCATAACGATGATGCTAATAGTTGCACATCATTATGTGGTAAACTCGGGGTTGACGGACGTTATGTCTGCGGCACCTACATCCTGGCGCACAGTATTTCTGTTGATTTTCGGCGCCTGGGGCAAAACGGGTATAAACTGTTTTGTGCTTATCACAGGCTACTTTATGTGCAAGTCACAGATAACGCTAAAAAAGTTTTTAAAGCTTGTCCTTGAAGTGCAGCTTTACAAGATAATATTCTTTATAGTTTTTCTTGTTGCCGGCTTGCAAACCTTTACTTTGACGTCATTTATAACCGTTTTACTCCCAATCGGCAGATTAAGCGCCGGCTTTCCCAGTTGCTACCTTATGTTTTTCCTGCTTATTCCTTTTCTCAATATTTTGATACAGAACTTAAATGAAAAACAGCACGTTATTTTAACCTCGTTGCTGCTCTTTATGTATACGATTATAGGCTCCACACCTCGGCTTGGCGTTACAATGAATTACGTGTCGTGGTTTGCGGTCCTATACATGGTATCATCGTATTTTCGCATGTACCCGCGTAAAATTTGGCAAAAAACAAAGCTTTGGGGTGTTGCCTCGGTCGTATCGCTTGCATTTTCAATTGGAAGCATCATAGGTGTTGATTTCTTAGGCGCCTATTTTGGAAGAAACGGATTTGATTATGCATACTGGCTTGTAGCCGATTCAAATAAGATTTTTGCATTTACTCTTGCTGTGACATCATTCCTCTTTTTTAAAAATGTAAAAATAAAGCAAAGCAAATTTATAAATACCGTTGCGGCATCCACATTTGGAGTTTTATTGATACACGGTAATTGCAGCGCTATGAAAAAATGGCTTTGGAGGGATACCCTAAACAATGTCGGAATGTATTCGTCTAAATACATGGTGCTTCACGCCATAGGCAGCGTGCTTGCCGTTTACATAATCTGCACAGTTATCGACTATTTCCGCATATTGCTTCTCGAAAAACCGTTTTTCAGATTTTACGACAAACACTACGATTCCTGGAAGTCGCGCGTTTCTGCTATTGCAAACAGTATTTGCAAAAAGCTGAATATACAAAGTGATTAGGAGTATAGCCTTTGCAGCGTACTTGTATCTTCAAACAGATTCTGACCAAATTATAGAATCTGTATCAGCAGCGCCTATGCTAATCCCATTGGTGTTTTGCAGTTCGGTAGAAAGGAACGGTCTCAAATATGACTATTGCTGTAGTACTTGCCGGTGGCTCCGGACGCCGCATGGGGCAGTCAATACCCAAACAGTTTATCGATATCCATGGCAAGCCTGTTATCGCCTACACACTTGAAAATTTTCAGCGTCATCCTTTAATTGATGCAATCGAGGTCGTGTGCATCGACGGCTGGCATGACGTGCTGCGGGAATATGCTCGGCAGTTTGGCATTACAAAGCTCAAGTGGATTGTTTTCGGAGGCGAAACGGGGCATGATTCGATACGAAACGGAGTGTTTTTTCTGAAAGACAAGGTCAATCCCGGTGACTTTATTATCGTGCACGACGCAGTCAGACCCATTCTACCTCAAAAGGCAATAGATGCAGTCTTAAACATCGCGCACGAAAAGGGCAATGCATCTTCGTGTATTGCCTGCCATCCGCCGATCGTATACACTGATGATTTCAAATCTGGTATAACCGACATTGACCGGGAACATGTTATGCTCACCGCATCCCCACAGGCGTTTCGTTATTCTCTGGCACTTAAATGCTACGAACAGGCAGAGCGGGAAAATCGGCATGATTTCACTTTTACCAGTTCGCTGCTCATCCATTGCGGCGAAAGGGTGTATTTTGCAAAGGGAACGACCTGCAACATCAAAATAACAACAAAAGCGGATATTGCTTTGTTTGAGGCGTTGCTTCAGATACCCGAAGAATTACTGTACGACTAAAAACAATCATGAAAGGAATCACGGCAATGAATTGCTCAGAGTATCTTGTTGACTTCCTGATCAGGCACGGCGTGACCGATGTATTCGGCTACGCGGGTGGGTATATCGTTCCGTTTATGGATGCCCTTTATATACGGCGAGGTGATATAAACACCCATGTCTGCTATAACGAACAAGGCTGCGCATTGGCTGCGGACGGTTTTGCAAGGACAAGTGGAAAAATAGGTGTGTATTTTACGACCTCCGGCCCCGGTGCGGTCAACGGGTTAGGCGGTTTGGCGGATGCATGGTTTGACGGATTCCCGCTTATGGGCATTTGCGGAAATGTTCCGACTAATGAAATGAAGGGTGTGTCCGGCATTCGCCAAAACGGGTTTCAGGGGATGGATATCGTATCCATGACCAGAAACATCACTAAGTATTCCGTCACAGCAAACAGCGCGGAAGGATTTGCTGAAATCATCAGCAGAGCGTACAACATGGCGCTTCTCGGCAGAAAAGGGGGTGTGATCATTGATTTTCCGCTCGACATACAGCAAGCCGATCTTGCTCGCGGGTAACGGTGTAAGAAGCGCGGGAGAAGACGCGGTACATTTGCTTCATCGGTTCGCCAAGAAGACGAAAATCCCGATTCTCACCACAATGAATGGCGTTGATTTGGCGCAGGACGACTTACATATCGGTTTTATCGGGACTCACGGGAATCGTGTCGCTAATATGATTCTGAACGAATGCGATCTTATCGTTTCGGTTGGCGCGCGGCTAGGCATACGACAGGTAGGCAGGACGGCAAAGAGATTTGCCCCAAAAGCGGATCTGGTGCGCTGCGATATTGACGAATATGAATTAAGCCGTGACATCAAGCCAAATGAGAAAAAATATCATGCCGACGCTCGTGATTTTTTGCGGATTCTTTTGGACGAGAATGTCGGGGATTATTCTGTCTGGAAAGATCAATGCCTGAAAGCAAAGGAAATCTTGTCGGAATATGATTTGCAGCCGGGGAACAAAGCGGTTGGAAAGATTGCATCTTTACTTCCCGCCAATCCGGTTGTGGCTGTCGATGTTGGAATGAACCAATGCTGGTGCGCGCAGTCTTTGGTATTAAAGGGTTATGATGGACGAATACATATGAGCGGCGGATACGGGACTATGGGCTGCGGGCTGCCCTTTGCAATCGGTTCCTGTATCGCCTTAGGGAAGAAACCGGTGTACTGTGTAGCCGGGGACGGCGGTTTCCAGATGAATATCCAGGAATTGGAAACCGTGAAGCGGGAAAATCTGCCCATAAAGATATTTATTCTGAATAACCAAGTTCTCGGTAAAATCAGCGAAACGCAGCATTTCGATCTCGACGACCGTTTTGCCAATACGACGGCTGCAGGAGGATACAGTGTGCCTAACTTTTGCGCCATATCCGAGGCCTACGGAATCCGCGCGGCAAAGCTGGCATCGTTTGATGAACTGGACAATTATAAGACATGGATCGAGGACAGCGAGTCGTGTGTGATTGACATTTCTTTGCCGGAAGAAAGTTATCTTACCCCGAAAATAGAGTTTGAAAGCCAACAAATCAGACCGGAGTTAGATGAATCGGTGCGAATTACGGTAGAAAAAATTATAAGCAGGGATTAAGTAATGAACTTGACGGACAGCAAACTGTATCAGAGTGATGTAAATGCAATTTGCTCCATTGACTTACCGTGGAACAAATTGTCGGGCAAATCCCTCCTCATCACCGGTGCTGCCGGTATGATAGGCAGCTGCTTTATCGACGTGATTATGAAAAAAAACAGGGAAAGCCTTAACTGTAAGGTTTATGCCCTCGGCAGAAGTGCGGAGAAAGCTAAGAAAAGGTTTGCATATTGCGCGCATAGCGGAAATTTTGAGTTTTTACAGCATGATATAAATAAGCCTATAGAGTTTGAACTCGGAAGTGTCAACTATATACTGCACCTTGCAAGCAACACCCACCCGGTCGCGTATTCTGGCGACCCGATCGGTACTATCACGACAAACATCATCGGCACAAACAATCTGCTTAAATACGCTGTTAAACATAAAACAGAGCGGTTTGTTTTTGCTTCTTCCGTCGAGATTTACGGGGAAAACTGCGGAGATGCCGAAAAATTCGACGAAAGCTATTTTGGCTACATCGACTGCAACACCTTACGCGCAGGCTACCCGGAGAGTAAGCGCTGCGGAGAAGCTCTTTGTCAGGCATATAAAAAGCAGTTTGGCCTTGACGTGGTCATTCCGCGCTTTGCAAGGGTGTACGGGCCAACTATGTTAATGAGCGATACAAAAGCCTCGTCGCAGTTCATTTTGAAGGCTGTTGCTGGAGAGGATATTGTCTTGAAAAGTGCAGGAGAACAGTATTATTCGTATACTCATGTGGTCGATGCAGTTTCCGGACTGTTTACAGTGCTTCTCAAAGGCGAAAGCGGCGAGGCGTACAATATAGCCGACGGTAAGTCTGACATCCGCCTTAAGGATTTTGCAAGGCTTTGTTCCGAAACCGCGGGAACGAAGGTCGTTTTCGACATTCCTGACGAAAGTGAGGCCGCAGGTTACAGCAAGGCGACAAAGGCTCGGCTCGACGGGCGAAAGTTAGAGAGCTTAGGGTGGCAGCCGATTTACGCAATTGGACAGGGAATTGAAAAAACGGTTGCAATTCTTAGGGAAGTAGTTTATTAGTACAAGAATCATATTGGGTTAAGGGCTGAGAGCCGCCGTATGATGAATTATGTAGGAGATAAATTAAAATGACGAAGAACTCTAAAATCTTGCGGGGGGGGGTATATCCTCCTGTCAAGCAAAGAGACTCTAATTTAGAACTGTTCCGCATTATAACGATGCTGTTGATTGTGGCATCGCATTACGTGGTTTACGGGGCGTCTTACGATGGGACATTATCCTGGCGTTTTATGTTCATGCTGCTGTTTGGCGCATGGGGCAAAACCGGTATCAACTGTTTTGTGCTGATTACCGGCTACTTCATGTGTAAATCACAGATTACGTTAAAAAAGTTTCTCAAATTGGTTTTGGAAATCTGTTTTTACTCCACGGCAATATACTTAGTTTTTGCTTTAGTTGGGTACACGAATTTTTCTCTTAAAAGCATGTTTTTGGCCGTTATCCCATTTGCCCGCACACGCGGCAGTGTGTTTGTGACTTGCTACCCCATATTTTATTTATCTATTCCTTTTTTGAATGCCCTGGTTCAGAACATTTCGGAAAAGACTCATTTTCGGCTGGTTGTTATGAGTATAGCCGTTTTTTCAATTTGGGCGAGCGTACCTACATTTGAAATGCCGCACGAATATATTTTGTGGTTTCCGATATTGTATTTTATCGCTTCATATATACGGTTGCATCCAAAAAAGATATTCGACAACACAAAATTTTGGGGCATCGCCACGGCGATTATTTTTCTTTTGGCTTTTGCAAGTGTTATTTGCATGACGCTGCTCGCCTATAAGTTCAATAAATTGAACAATGCAAATATCAGGTATTATCCTTATTGGTTTATTTATGATTCCAATAAAATTTTGGCATTAGCCGTGTCGGTTTCTGCATTCTTGTTTTTTAAAAATTTGAAAGTTAGGCAAAGCAGATTTATAAATGCGGTAGCGGCATCGACATTCGGCGTGCTTTTACTGCACGACGGGTGCGGAGGCGGAACTATAGCTCAGTGGCTGTGGTATGACGTGCTGAAAATTGTTGATGTTTATAACTTTTCTCCCTATTTGGTTCTTCACGCAATTGGAAGTGTGCTTGCCGTTTACATAATCTGCACAGTCATCGATCAAATCCGCATATTGCTTTTGGAAAAACCGTTCTTTTGGTTTTATGACAGGCACTATGAAAAAATTAGTGCAGCTTTAAACAAAGTTTTAAACAAAGTGTACGGAATTTTGCACATATCATGAGTTCCGAAAATTAAAAAAGCAAGGAGCGACATATGAAAGGCATAATACTTGCCGGGGGGTCCGGCACGCGGCTATATCCGCTGACAAAGGTGACGTCAAAACAGCTTCTGCCCGTCTACGACAAGCCGATGATATACTACCCGCTGTCTGTGCTTATGAACGCGGGCATTAGAGACATACTTATCATTTCCACCCCGCAGGACACTCCGCGATTTAAAGAACTCCTCGGCGACGGGAAGCAGTTTGGTTTGACCTTTACATACGCAGTACAGAACTCCCCAGACGGGCTTGCTCAGGCTTTTATCATAGGCGCAGACTTCATAGGAGATGACACCGTTGCCATGGTTCTCGGCGATAACATTTTCGCAGGTCACGGGCTTAACGAACGCCTCAAAACAGCGGTGAAAAACGCGGAAAGCGGCAAAGGAGCCACCGTATTTGGTTATTACGTGGATGACCCGGAACGTTTCGGGATCGTAAAATTTGACGAGGCCGGCAAAGCAATCTCCATAGAGGAAAAGCCTAAAAATCCCAAAAGCAACTACTGCGTGACAGGACTTTATTTCTACGATAACAGAGTAGTAGAGTATGCCAAAAGCCTGAAGCCCTCCGCACGAGGTGAGCTTGAGATAACAGACTTGAACCGTATCTACCTTGAACAGGGAGAGCTTAACGTCGAGCTTCTCGGTCAGGGCTTTACCTGGCTTGACACAGGTACTCACGAAAGCCTTGCAGATGCGTCGAACTTCGTCAAGACCATGGAGCAGCACCAGCACCGCAAGATCGCCTGCCTTGAGGAAATCGCCTACCTTAACGGCTGGATAACAAGAGAGCAGATACTTAGTACATACGAACAACTAAAAAAGAATCAATACGGTCTGTATTTGAAAGACATATTGGATGGCAAGTATGTAGATATACTGCATCTTACCTAAAATAGGCAGCAAAAAAGGAGCGGTGTTAAATGAAAACTTCGGTTGTAATGACCACATATAATGGTGCAGAATACGTAGTTGAACAGATGGAAAGTCTTAGACTTCAAACTCAATGGATCGACGAAGTCCTGATTTTTGATGATCAATCTAAGGACAACACGGCTGATGTTGTTCGTGAATACATATCTTCTAACAATCTCTCAAACTGGAAGCTTACTGTGAATGGAACTAACAAGGGGTACAGATTGAATTTTTTGGAAGGCGTTATGCAGGCTACCGGAGACGTGATTTTTTACTGCGACCAGGATGATATTTGGGAAAATGAAAAAGTCAAGCTTATATCCGAATGTTTCGGAAAAAACGAAAAGATGATGGTATGCAGTCATGATGTTACGCTGTTCAATGAAGACGGTGCGGATGCGTTTCGCGTCCTGAACAAAGCGGGGGGGGGGTACATTAGAGCAGTTTGATTTTATAAAAATACTGAAAAATAAGAACGGCGACGGCCATACGCTTGCTATGCGCAGAGGCTTCCGTGATGAGTTTGTTCCCATCATAATAAAAACAGAGGGTATGCTCTTTGACGGCGGAGTAGTTGCAGCTGCAGCTGTTCGGGGGCAATATTATGTCCTTCACACACCGTTGGTAAGACATAGAATACATAAACACAACAATTCAACTAAACCGTGGACTTTTCACTCCCGTATTAGAGATATAGATCGGCAGATTGCTTCCAGAGAAGCAAAGATGAGAAGAGTTAAATCGTATGTAAATTGCTTTTCGGACAAAATCTCAAAAAAAGACAAAAAAACTGCTGATGAATTTTTGAAATTTATAGAAAAACGCGTTGGGTATCTAAAGGAGCGAAAACTGTTTCGCTGCATCTTCCAAACTTTTCATTACAATCCGATCAACAACTGGAAGTTTTTGATGACGGACATCTTTTGCATACTTTCTAATAAGTAGCAATATGGAAATATCCATTTCACAACATAATCTCTTCCTATCGAAGCGAAAGGACTTTACGTTATGACAATAATAGTAACCGGCGGAGCGGGATTTATCGGCTCCAACTTTATATTTTACATGTTAAAGGAGCATCCGGAGGATCGGATAGTTTGTCTTGACAAGCTTACATATGCGGGCAACCTGTCCACTTTGGCTTCAGTGATGGACAAGCCGAATTTCCGTTTTGTCAAAGCCGACATCTGCGACAGGGAAGCGGTGTACAAGCTGTTCGAGGAAGAACATCCCGATGTAGTGGTAAACTTCGCAGCCGAGAGCCACGTAGACCGCTCTATTGAAGACCCCGGTATCTTTCTGCAAACCAATATTATTGGCACTGCAACCCTTATGGACGCCTGCCGCAAGTACGGGATAACTCGTTACCACCAAGTTTCCACCGACGAAGTCTATGGAGACTTGCCACTTGACCGTCCGGACTTGTTCTTCACCGAAGAAACCCCAATCCACACAAGCAGCCCCTATTCGTCGTCCAAGGCTGCGGCAGATCTGCTTGTTATGGCCTATCACCGCACATACGGTTTGCCTGTCACCATAAGCCGCTGCTCTAACAACTACGGGCCTTATCATTTCCCGGAGAAGCTGATTCCCCTTATGATAGCGAATGCACTCAACGACAAACCTCTACCCGTATATGGCAAGGGCGAAAACGTTCGCGACTGGCTGTACGTGGAAGACCACTGCAAGGCAATAGACTTAATTCTTCGCAAAGGCAAAGTCGGCGAGGTCTACAACATCGGCGGACACAACGAGATGCGGAATATTGACATTGTTAAGCTTATCTGCAAGGAGCTGAATAAACCGGAAAGTCTTATTACCTTTGTCACCGACCGAAAAGGTCACGATATGCGCTACGCCATCGACCCGACGAAGATACACAACGAACTCGGCTGGCTGCCGGAAACCAAGTTCGCCGACGGCATCAAGAAAACCATCCGCTGGTATCTTGACAACAAGTCCTGGTGGGAAGAAATCATCAGCGGAGAATATCAGAACTACTACGAGAAGATGTATGGAAACAGATAAAGTCCTGCAATAAGAGGAGAAGGAAATGAATAACGAAAGCAATCCGGCGAAGAATGCCAAAATCCTCCGGGGGGGGGTACTTCTACTAACAATATTGGCCGTCCTTGTAGTAAGCCTGTTTTTCTGCTTCAAAAAAGGGCCGATACTTTATGTAGATGAGGTTTGGTCTTACGGACTTGCCAACAGCGAATATGCTCCCTGGATGAACGACGTAAACGGCGACGGCAACATTATAGGGGATGTTCTCACTCGCGATGATTTGTGGAATTACGTAACGGTAAACAGCGACGACTCTTTTAATTACGGCTCGGTGTATTACAACCAAACCAATGACAACCACCCTCCGCTTTTCTATTGGATGCTGCACACGGTTTCTTCAATATTTCCGAACTCCTTTTCCAAATGGATAGGACTTGTTCCGAACCTATGCATGTATGCGCTTACGCTATTGCTTTTGTATTTGACTGCAAAAAGGCTCTTCGGCAGTGCAAAGTGCGCTTTGGCAACGGTTTTGCTGTACGGCCTCAGCCCGGTAGGGCTGTCGGCAATGCTGATGATACGTATGTATATGATGATGACGATGTTCACCGTTTTGCTTGCGTATCTGATTGTTTGCATTATCCAAACGCCGAAGTGGTATTTGTATCCGCTTATTATGGTGACTATTTGGCTTGGCACCATGACGCAGTATTACTTTGCGGTGTACGCATTCTTTGTTTGTGCAGCAGCGGATATTCTTTTCCTTGCAAAACGGCGTTTCCGTGACTTTTTTGCGTTTTCATCCTGCGCGGTTCTCGGAATACTGTTTGTGTATCTGGCTTTTCCGGCATGCATTGATCACCTCTTTAACTCCGGAAAAGTTACTGGAAGCGGAATAGTTCATAATATGCTTTCGGTTTCAGCACTTGCCCGTCATCTCCTTTCGCTTGTAAAGAGGAACCTGGCTGTTGCCGCCGTCTCGGCGTTGTCTCTTTTGTACATAATAATAAATTTGCTTACAAAAAAAGGAAAGATAGAAGGCTGGTTTAACAGCTCCGCATTTGTCATCATAGTGCCTGCGGTTTTAAGTGCAGTTATTATACCGGTAATTTCAAGCGATACTTATGGTATCAGATACCTTTACTTTGTGTGTCCGGCACTTGCTTTGATTGCGGGATATATGCTTTTGCTTTGCGGAAAGAGCTATTCATTGTCCGCAAACGGCAGATTTCCCAAGAAAACCGCTTTGATTTGTGCGGCGCTGCTTGTGGCTGGTGCTTCCGTGGCTCAATTGGCAGTAGAGCCGGAGTGGATAGATAAGGACAGCGCCGGAAGCATTCGGTTTACAAAGCAGCATGCTAATGCAGCTTGTGTGTATTTGATAGAGGACAACCGAAATCATGACGCAATTACGGTTGATATTCCACATCTTTTAGCTTTTTCCGAGATATATGTTGTGGACGACGAAAACAGCATTCCCGGCTATCTTGAACAGAGGGGCGAAAACAACGAAGAGCTTGTGTTGTACGTGTCCAAGAAAATGGAGCTGTACGATAATATAGAGGGCATGACCGCTTTTGCAAAAGAGTTGGGATATGATAATTGCGAGCTGTTTCATACATATAACGCTTCGTCAATATATCTTTTGACACATTAAAAACTTCTAACTTTGAGGAAAACACATGAAAATTCTTGTAACCGGCGTCGGGGGTCAGTTGGGCTATGACGTCATAAAGGAACTGGACAAAAGGGGCATTCCCTGTATTGGCAGCGACATTGCGCCCGAAAACGCTGAGTTTGCAGACTACATATCTCTTGACATAGTCGACAAAGAAGCGGTAGAAAAGGCGATAACCGATCTTCGTACCGACGCCGTCATCCACTGTGCCGCATGGACGGCGGTGGACGCAGCCGAGGACAACGAGGCAAAGGTTCGCGCAGTCAACGTGGACGGAACAAAAAACATAGCCGAGTCCTGCAAAAAGGTCTGTGCAAAGATGATATACATCAGCACCGATTACGTCTTTGACGGGCAGGGAAACGAGCCTTGGCAGCCGGACTGCAGAGATTACGCTCCCCTCAACATCTACGGTCAAAGCAAGCTGGACGGCGAGCTTGCGGTTGCGAACACTCTTGACAAATACTTCATCGTCCGTACAGCCTGGGTGTTTGGCGCGCACGGAAACAACTTCGTAAAAACAATGCTTAAAGTCGGCAGCACGCACGACGAGGTTCGAGTTGTAAACGATCAAATCGGCACGCCTACCTACACCCCCGACCTTGCACGTCTTCTTGTAGACATGATACAAACTGACAAGTACGGTTACTACCACGCTACCAATGAGGGTGGTTACATCAGCTGGTACGACTTCACCAAAGAGATCTACCGCCAAGCCGGACTCACCACAAAGGTCACCCCGGTCACTACCGCCGAATACGGCCTCTCAAAAGCAAAGCGCCCCTTCAACAGCCGACTTGACAAGTCGAAGCTTGCCGCAAACGGCTTCACACCGCTGCCCGACTGGAAGGACGCACTTGAGAGATACTTGAAACAAATCATATAGTTAGTGAAAGGAAAATTTTAACTATGGAATACATATGGAAAACTGACGTGAACAAAGAATCCGTGACCCAAGTCGGGGGGGGGGGTACGCATTATCTGAGCATTGTTATACCGATATACAATGCCGAAAAGTATCTCGGTATGTGCGTGGACAGCATACTGTCCCAAACATATAAAAATTTCGAATTGCTTCTGATTGACGACGGAAGCAAGGATTCGTCGCCTGCAATTTGCGACGAGTATGCGAAGAAGGACGCAAGGTGCAAAGTCACGCATAAGGAAAACGGCGGCTGCTCCTCTGCGCGTAATATGGGCATTTCGCTGGCGCAGGGCGATCTGATTGCGTTTGTAGATGCAGACGACTATTTGGATCCCGACATGTACGAAATTTTAATTGATAATTTGGACCGCACCGGTTCCGATGTTTCTGTGTGCGGGTATCTGCATGAAAAGGAGTCTGCACAGCCTAATATCAAAGAATCCCATGGGAATGAACTTCCCGAGACGATAGTCTTGACCGAAAAAGAAATATACGACAGCATCACCCGCAAGGACAATTCCATAGAGGGAATGGTTTGGAACAAGGTTTGGAAGCGAACTATCGTGGGAGAACACCTCTACCGCAACGATGTTGCAATCAACGATGACGCCGTTTTCACCTGGGAAGTTTTAAAGGACGCAAAGCAGGTTTGCTATTGCAGTCTGCCGATGTATCACTATGTCATTTTGCAGTCGGGAATTGTAAGAAGCTCTAAGGTTGACAACTACCTTAAGGGCGTGTTTGGCTACGAGATAATGATGAAGGATAAGGACATTATCTCGGAGACCTGCTACGCCAATTTGTGCTGGCAGTATGTAGTTTGGAATGTTACATCGTTTGAACAGCTTTTGCTGCAGGATAAACCCGACAGAAAAATATATGAACAAATAAAGACCAACATAATATCAAAAAGAGAGTATATAAAAATAATCCCTTCAAAGCAGCACCGCATTATAGCTGTGTTGATAACAAAGAATTACTTTTTGGCGAGGGTCGTAGTTTCATTCAAACGCTTTTTAAAAAAGCTGCGATGAAACAAGAGGCTTTTTGACGCTGTAATTATTACAAGCTTTTACCTTTCACCATTTTAATTTGTTAAATTTCAGCTTTGTAATTTTGAAGGGAATACTTTAGTTATGACCCGAAAAATTACAGTGCTTCCGTACAAAAAGCGCTGAGAATACATTTAACAATTAAAGTGTGTACGTTGAAAGGAAAAGCAACAATGAAAATTCTTGTGACGGGTGCAAACGGGTATCTCGGTCAAGGCATAGTTAAAGCTCTGCTTGACAGGGGCAGCGAAGTTATTGCAACGGACTTAAACGTAGGTCGCGTAGACAGCCGGGCTGATTTGAAGCCCTGCAACATTTTCGAAATACAAGATCCTTTTAAGTATTTCGGAAAGCCGGATGCATTGCTTCACCTTGCGTGGAGAGACGGATTTGTGCATTACTCTGACGCTCACATTGCTGATTTGCCCGGTCACTATTCTTTTATAAAAGCAATGGCCGAAGGCGGAATAGGGCAGATAGCCGTCATGGGCAGCATGCACGAAATCGGCTTTTTTGAAGGAAGCATCAACGAAAATACTCCGTGCCGTCCGACCACACCTTACGGTATAGGCAAAAACGCTCTCAGAGAGCTTACAAAGATGGTTTGCGGTCAGAAAAAAGCTGTATTTCAATGGCTGCGCGGATATTACATAGTCGGAAATTCAAAATACGGTTCATCTATATTCTCCAAAATCTCGGCGGCTGCGGAGGAAGGGAAGGAAGATTTTCCTTTCACTCTCGGCCAAAACCAGTATGATTTTATCGATTATGACGAGTTTTGCTCTCAGACTGCTTCAGCGGTGTCACAGCGCGGAGTCAATGGGATAATAAACATATGCTCCGGCAGACCGGAAAAGCTTGCAGACCGCGTTGAACGCTTTATTAAAGAAAATCGCTACCCGATAAAACTGCGCTATGGCGCATTTCCGGACAGGCCGTATGACTCCAAGGCGATTTGGGGAGATAATTCAAAAATCGAAAGAATTATCGCTTCCGAAAAGCCTTCTCTCAAGGTTTAGCGAGGTCAGCGGTTATGAAAGAAAAACTTAAAATCATAGCATATACGGGCGGGGATTCCAGAAAAACTTCAACCTGGTCCAATTTTCCCTACTTTTTTCTGAAGACCTTGGAGGATAAAGGGCACGAGGTCATCCGCGTGAACATAGCCCTTGAAGACTCAAACCGTCTCGCTTGGCTATTTATCAAAAGCTATAACAAGATATACCGCAAAATCTTTAAAAACGGCTTGTTTACCGTCGGCAGGTGGCCTGTTTGCCGCAAGCTTGTCAGAAAAAAGATGAAGAAGGCGCTTGATAAACACCCGGATGCAGATTTGCTTGTGTCCTTCGATTTCAGCAACTCTATTGCGGATATGACAGACGTTAAGACCTTGCTTTTCTGCGATTGGTCAATAGAGTATCTGGTTCGCTATATCAGAAAAAGAGAGCCTACGAAGTGGGAACAAAAGCTTATCGCCGACCAAAACAGCGTCATAGACAATGCCGACTATGTTGTCAGCATTTTCCCGAACGCCAAGGACTTTATGCAAAGCCGGACGAAGAACAAAATCAGGTTTTACGACGGTTATGTCATAAACGCAATGGCAGAGCTTCCTCCTGCAGGCGAGCTTGCAGAGGGAAGGTACAACGGTAACAGCATTTTGTTTATCGGGAGCATGAAGTATCACGACTCTGCAGCCTGCTTAATCGGCGCGGTCAAGAGATATAACGACGCTCATAAAAACAGCAAGCCCCTTTCGGTTAATGTCATAGGCATGACAGAGGGGCAGCTTCCGCGTGAGAATTTTGTGAAGTGCTACGGCTATCTAAACAAGGACAATGCAGAACAAAACAAGCTGTATTCTCACCTGCTTACCGAAGCAAAATGTCTCGTAAACACACAGACTTTACTTGGCGGAGCCTCATCTATTATAGAAGTTATGCACTACGGTGTTCCCGTTATTGTTACGGAAACGCCCGATATGGACAGGCTTCTCGGAAAAGATGCAGCTTTCGGCCTGTATTGCCGCGAAAACTCGGAGGATGAAATTTTAAGCTCTATAGAGAAAATCGAGTCATTAAGCCTTGAAGAATACAAAACAATGTCGCAAAGCGCCGAAAAAACGGTGGAACACTACACCTGGGACGCGTACATCGACCGTCTGCTGGACGACATCGGCAAGACACTTTAAGTGTATTTCGAAGTGCACATTTTGTTTTTCGGAAGGTTTGGTTATGACTAAAAAGCAATCGTCGGTTCTCTACGGTACGGCAATTCTTCTGATGCTGTATTTTCATCTTTTCGGTGCCCCCGGGCTTCCGGACACGGAATATGTATCTGTGCTGAATTTTGCGGGGGGGGGTATAAATTTAGAACGTGCGCTTTCTTGGTTCGGAAGAATTTGCGTCGGTATTTATGCCTTTATCAGCGGCTACGGGATGTACCGCTCTCTTGTTAAAGTAAAGGCACATGAAGGCACATTTTGGAAGCGGCTGAAGAACATATACTCTTCGATCGTAAAACGCATTCTTGTGTTTATGAGAAAGTATTGGCTTGTGTTCTGCATCTTCGTTCCCATTGGGTTCGCGCTTGGAGTATATAAAACGGATGGCATTTTGCCTCTTATCGAAAACATAGTTTCACTGCGCTACGACTATAACGGCGCGTGGTGGTATGTAATGCAGTACATATTTATGATACTCCTTGTGCCGGCAGTGGATTTGTTTTTTGACTTTCTCTTTGCGAAAAAGTGCCGCACAATCAAAACCTTTGCCGTACTCGCAGTGCAGTTCGCATTTTACGCTGCTTTTTTCCTTCTTGTTTTTCCATTATATAAAAATGCGGCGTATTATACGGCAATTTTCGTAATAGGATATTTGTGCTCACGTTTTGATTTGTTTTCTAAATTAATAGAAAAAATTCCCGGCGGTGCACCGTCTTATATAATCGGATGGGCTCTGATAGCAGCGGCGTTTTTGACCCGCACGCTTTTGGCAAAGAATCCGGGGCATATAGGCTCGGATGTTGTGCTTGCTCCGGCTTTTTGCTTTGCGGTTTGTCTTCTAACACGAAAAAGCGGGAAGATAACGGGTGCCTTTGCATGGCTTGGCAAGTACAGCGTATATATGTGGCTTACACATAATTTCTTCTGGCTGTATTTCTTCCCGGAGTTCAGCACAATAACCCGCATTTCAACTCTAATGTATTTTCAACTGGTTGCAACATCTCTGCTTACGTCGGCGGTTCTGCTCTTCTTGGAAAAGCAGCTGTGCAAATTGGGCACAAAAGTTTTTCACGTCAGAAGCAAAGAAAGCTTACCGCCAAATTAAAGGAGTTAGTATGACTAAAAAACAGTCCTCGGTACTTTACGGAATCGCTATTTTGTTGATGATGCTTCATCATCTCCCGGCTAGCAACGTAGACTATGTTCCGGCGTTTGATTTTGCGGGGGGGGGGTACTATAGAACGTGCTCTCTCATGGTTTGGCGGTATCTGCATAGGCATTTATGCCTTTATCAGCGGCTACGGGATGTTCCGCAGCTTGCCGAAGAATAGGGACGGCAACCAATCAATTTTTCGGCGGCTTGCAACGGTGTACATATCTATCATAAAACGCATATTGAAATTTATGCGCAAATATTGGCTTGTATTCTGCATTTTTGTTCCCATTGGCTTTGCAATAGGATCAATTGAGGATAAAGGCTTTTTGTATTTGCTTAAAAACTTTTTGACCGTAAACTTCGATTACAACGGCAATTGGTGGTACGTAAAGCAATACGTTTATATGCTTCTTTTGCTTCCGGTCTTGGATCTGTTTTTTGACTTTGTTTTTGTAAAACAGTGGCGAACACTTCAGGCCTTTGCCGTGCTTGCGGCTTCGGCGGCTATGTTCGCAGGCCTGTTTCTGGTGTACGCACCTATGTACAAAAATTCCATCTACTGCATTATAATTTTTACATTTGGTTATCTTTGCTCCCGATTTGACTTGTTTTCTAAAATACAAAAACGTATTTCTATCGGGGCAAAGTCATATTTGCTTGGCTGGATATTGCTTGTGGCGATTTTTACAGTCAGAACAATTGTTGCTAAAAACGCAGGACATCGCGCTTCCGATATTGTGCTTGCCCCGATATTCTGTTTTGCTGTGTGCCTTATCACCCGCAGTGACGGGAAAATCTCACACGCATTCGGATGGCTTGGAAAATACAGTGTATATATGTGGCTTACACATGGCTTTTACTGCATGTATTATTTTAAGGAATTTATCACATTTACGCGTGTACCAATATTGATATATCTGCAGCTTGCTGTAGTTGCACTGCTTACGTCGGCGGTTCTGCTCTTTTTGGAAAAGCAGTTGTGTACATTGTTTACATGGATTATTCGCAAAATCCAAGGAACGCGGGAATATGTACGATAGATGATTCCACGCAGCCATGCGCGCTGGCTCAACGAAAGGCGGCACCGTGCATAATTGGCAGAAAAAAGTTTTTTGCGTTTGGTTCTAAAAGGTTAGGAAATATTGTATGAGTATTGTCAAGGCAAAACAAAACAATAGACAAAAAATTCAAATTCTACAGGTTTTAAGAGCTATAGCAACAGTCATAGTATTTCTTTCCCATTATTTTTCCGAAGGGTATACATTAAGCGGCTTCTATTTCGTCGGCGCAGTCGGCGTGGGAATCTTTTTTGTAATATCCGGTTTTCTCCTGGTTTATACCGATAAAGGGGACTACAAAGGATATATTGCAAAACGTTTAATTCGCATTTGCCCGTTGTATTGGCTGGTCACATTTATAGTTTTTGGCTTGGGTTTGTTTGCACCCTCTTTACTGCGCACATCGGTTTCGACTATACCGAATTTATTGAAGTCTCTGTTTTTCATACCTTATTATTCCGCACACGGCATTTTTCCTTTGCTTCCCATAGGATGGACTCTTATTGTTGAAATGTTTGTGTATCTATTGTATTACGTTGTCGCCCACTGCGTGCAATTTATCTATGGGAAACAAAAAAGGTCTTCCTTGTCGAAAGCAAATAACGTAACGACTTGTACCGGAATAATCGTTGCCTGTGTCTTACTTATATTTGTAATTTTAAATCACATTGCACCGAAAAATCTGTTTTTGTTTTCTTACGGCGACGATTATATGATCTTTTTTATTGTAGGAATAGTTGGTGCAATTTTAATGAAATCATTCAAAAAGGCGTTTGAAAAACTAAATAATAAATGCGCAGTCTTGCAAAAAGCGTCGATTATTATCTTGTTATTCCTATTCGCTGCTTTTATAGGATTTTCTACAGTGTATGACGGGACAATATTACACGTCCTTATTCTCGGATTGGTCATTTTGGCTGTAATCATTGCGTTTTGCCATATTGATTTTCCAAAAATAATCGTGGCTCTTGGCAACATTAGCTATTCATTTTATTTGATACATTACTTTTTAGTCAAGTTGTTTACGCGTTTTTTAATGAAATCTATGCTTGACGAAAACGTATTTTGCTATATAGTTCTGCCTGTTGTTTGCTTTGCCGTCACTGCACTCCTTGCACGGATTAGTTACGAATTGATTGAGAAAAGACTTGCGGATAAATTAAGAGCGGTTTTGATAAAAACAGCATAGTTTGATGATAATGGTGTGGAAAATGAAGTCAAAAACTATTTCGCTTCATTTGCTGTGTTTTCCTTGTGACGGACGGATGAACCGCAAAACGAGACGAATACAGGAGGTAAAATGACAAAAAAACAATCGTCGGCATTGTACGGAGTTGCCATATTGTTCATGTTGTATCACCACCTGTTTTGCATCCCGGCGCGGCTTCAGACCGAGTACATTTCGGTCGCCGATATCGTCGGGGGGGGGTATATTAGCATAGAAAGGACGCTTGCTTGGTTCTGCAAAGTTTGCGTCGGTATTTACGCATTTATCAGCGGCTACGGGCTGTTTCATTCCATTCTGCCCTTTAAAAATAAAAGCGGCTCCTTAGGACAAGAGCTTAAGTCTATTTACGCATCAATGATGAAACGCATTTTCGCGTTTATGAGCAAATACTGGCTTGTGTTTGCTATATTCATACCCTTAGGCGTGGCGCTTGGCAAATTGAAAATTGAAATTCCACTTTCGCTTATAGAGAACATTTTTGCCTACCGATATGATTACAACGACGAATGGTGGTACGTAAAGCAGTACGTATTTATGGTTCTTCTTTTTCCGCTTATCGACCTGTTTTTCGATTATTTGTTTAGAAAAGAGCGCAGAACAGTCCGCGTATTCTTCCTTTTGACGGGACTTGGCACATTTTATATACTTCTGTTTTTTGTGCTTTTCCGTCTTTCACTGAAAGCAGTCATCTATTCGCTTATTTTTATTATAGGTTATCTATGTGCGCGATTTGACATATTTTTAAAGTTGCAAAAGCGTATTCGTCCCGGAGCGCCTTCGGGAACAGTGGGGCTTGTCGTGTTTGCCGCGGCTTTTGCGCTTCGCTCACTTCTTGCAACCGATGCTGCATACTGTAGGTCGGATATATTTATTGCACCAATTGTTGTATTTTCATTATGCCTGCTAACGCGAAAGCAGGGAAAGGTCACAGGGTGCCTGGCAAGACTGGGAAAATACAGTACATACATGTGGTTGACACACACATTTTACTGCTACTATTATTTCAGAGAGTTCAGCACTTTTACACATATATCGACTTTAATCTTTATACAGCTTGTCGTTGTTTCGCTGTTGACAGCAATTGTTTTGAGCTTTTTAGAGAAGCTTATTTCCAGTACATTTCTATTTGTTCGGAGGAGAATAACATGTCACAAATTAAAGTAACGCCTTGCTCAATAGAAGGGTTGTACGTGATAGAGCCGGCGGTACACGGGGACAGCAGGGGCTATTTCGTGGAGACGTACAACCGCCGCGATATGGAAGAGGCCGGGCTTAGCATGAACTTCGTACAGGACAACCAGTCAATGTCCGTCAAGGGCGTACTGCGCGGGCTGCACTTCCAAAAGCAGTACCCGCAGGGAAAGCTTGTTCGCGTGATAAGCGGCAGGGTATTCGACGTAGCGGTGGACATCAGACCTGGAAGCAAAACCTACGGCAAGTGGCACGGAGTAGAGCTGTCGGCTGAGAACCACCTGCAATTCTACATAAGCGAAGGCTTTGCACACGGTTTTCTCGTGCTTTCCGACAAGGCGGAGTTTTGCTACAAATGCACCGACTTTTATCACCCCGGAGACGAAGGCGGAATAGCCTGGAACGACCCAACCATCGGCATCGAGTGGCCGGAGCTTGTTGGCACCTATCCGGGCAGCGCATCCTCCGAGGGCTACGCCCTCAAAGACGGCACGCCGTTGCTGTTAAGCGACAAGGATCAGAAGTGGAATCGACTTTAAAAATAACAGCGGCATTGCCTAGGACGATCCGACTATCGGCATCGACTGGCCGGAGGTAGTCGGCACCTATCCCGGCAGCGCATCCTCCGAGGGCTACACCCTCAAAGACGGCACGCCTTTGCTGTTAAGCGACAAAGACCGGCAGTGGGATTGGCTAAAACGATAGACATCTTTTGGCAGCCAAGCCAAAGTAAAAGGCTTTGGGGAAGATTTTCCTTGCTCATTTGCCTTAAATTGCCTAATTTTATGTATACGCACTGTTAAATTCGGCATATTTTGTTATAAATTTAAAAAAAGCTATTGCAAAAATAGAAAAAAAGAAGTAAAATAGTATCGAAGCAAATATCCGTCTTACTTTCACGAAAAACTGTACGACGGGTTCTTCACAAATTTACTTACCTTAAACAGGGGAGGATTAGGAAATGATAACATCAACAAACGGCAAAAAAGCGTTGAATCTTGTTGCAAGCATTGCGGTTACCGCCCTGCTTATTCTCGGCTGGCATTTGGCGGTTCCGTCCCTTGGTGAGATTAAACCCGTTTATAGGATGATAAGCTACAGCATTATTTTGTTCGGTGCTACCTGGATTTTGGACGCTGTATTTGCATTCTACACAGCTTCCAAGGTTGAGAAGCCCGAAAAGAGGGTCATGAAGATAATGACCGCAAGGGCTGTTGTGGGCTTTATTGTTTTCCTCGTGTATGCTGCTATGGTTCACGGCATGGTTGCCGTTCTCTTTACGAACGACACTCACGCCGCTGTAAAGGACATGATGTTTAAGACTCCGTCCATTGCGAAGGACGGGCTTGCATTCATCGGTTTCTGCGTTTTCCTTTCAAATTCTTTAAGCGTGCTTACCAAGAGGACTTGGACCGGCTTTGCATACGGCGCAGTTGCCGCTATAGGCGTTCTGTTGAGCCTTGCGGTTAAAAATCCCGACATCGTTGTTGCGGTAATGGCCGCTATAACCTTCGTTATAGCGATGGCTGACGCTGTCATGGCTTTCAAGAAGGCCGGTGTTTCCTCTACAAAGTTTATCGTGACCGAGGTTGTTTATCTCCTCGTTCTCAGCGCTGTTCTCTTCGTTCGCTACTGGTTTGCTAAGGATGTTCCCGTTGACTTTGCTCACAGGTACAAGGACGTTGCTATAAGCGGTGCTATAAGCTTTGCAATTGCCGTTGTCATTGACATTGTCGTTATAGTTGTTGCGGCACTTACCGGCGGCAAGGACAAGAAGGATAAGAAGGTGGAAAGTCCCGCGGCAAGACCGGCGACGGCTTAACGCGCTTTCCCGCATAAATACGTGATTTTTCCGCTCTTGGCGGCATACGCCGGCAGCGCTGACGGTGACGGCGGCGCTGCCTTTGCGGTTTTTGGCAGAATGTACAGGGGAGGGTATGGCAGTGAAGGAGACATGCATGGCTGTTGATTTTCACTGTCATATTCTCCCCTGCTTAGATGACGGCAGCAGGGATGCGGAGATGTCGCGCGCGATGCTTGACGAAATGGCGTCGCAGGGTGTCAGCAGTGCTGTTGCAACGCCGCATTTTTACCCCGATCGCTTTGACCTTGGCGCCTTCCTTGAAAAGCGTCGGCAGTCCTTGGAGCTGCTTGGCACCGTTTACGACCCTGCAAGCCATCCTAAGCTGTATCTTGGCGCCGAGGTGGCCTATTTCCACGGCATTTCGCATTCCGACAGGATACGCAGCCTTTGTGTGGAGGGAACGCGGTATATGCTTATCGAAATGCCCTTTTCCCGTTGGCAGAAGGACGTTATAGAAGAGGTTGTAAATATGGAAGAGGAGCTGGGCATTGTCCCCATCCTTGCGCATATAGAGCGGTATGAAAGCTATCAAAAGGGGTCGACCCTGCCTTTTCTTATTGAAAACGGTGTTTTGATACAGTCAAACGCTTCCCATTTTCTGGAAAAGAAAAGCAAAAAGCAGGCGCTTTCGATGCTGAAGAAGGGGAAGATACATTTACTGGGGTCGGACTGTCACAACCTTACGGACAGGAGGCCTACGCTTGGCGCAGCTGCCGAGGAGCTGCTTGCGGCAGGATACGGCGACAGGCTGGAAGAGATGTATGAATTGGGGCTGCGTCTGCTCTCCGACGCAAAGCCGGCGCTGTGAAAAGCTATGCCTAACTACGCTAACGAGTCTGAATACACCGACGCCGAGGTAAAGCTTTGGGCGCTTATAAAGGCGCACCAGCGCGAACAGTTCTTCACAAAGAAGGGGCTTGCCTTTACCTACACCGTCCGCGGGAACGAGCTTTTTGTGGATCGCAGGGACAGGTCGATAACGCGTTCCACCGTCAACCATGCTTATGGGGTTGCCTTGGCACTTGGAAATGATTTGAAGGGGCCGAAGATGCTTTCCGCCTTCGGTGCAAGCTATATTTACTCCATTTTTCTTGCTCTCGGCGTTATAAAAGAACCTTAATAAAAAGACCAAAACCCCGGAGGATTTTTCTTTCGGGGCGTTCTTTGCGCTTGCCGTCTGTCAATTATCCCTAAATTTCGTCGATTATACCAAACCCGTTGACTTTGCGTGCGCGGCATGGTATCATTAAATGTAACAGTCTTAGGCTGCCTGCACGGAAGCAGCTGGTGAAGGAGAAGAGACGTGAAAACCGGGAAATACTTTGTCGTTTACATTTTGATACTGCTTTTGGCGGTTTTTAATATGGGCAGCTGCGAGACCGTGGAGAACGCAAGCGGAGAAAGCACTTTCGGCTCTGCCTTCGCGCCGGAGACCAGCGGGACGCCCGCACCGGTGCAGAACGGCAAAAAGCGCGTTGTGCTTGACGTTCCGTATATAAGTCAGCACCCGGATTATCCCGCCGGCTGTGAGGGCGTAAGCGCCGTTATGCTTATGAATTATCTCGGCTTTGACGTGGACACTGACTATTTCTTTGATAACGCGCTTGACGCTTATCCGTTTACGTTTGACTGGAGAACTAACACATATTACGGCGAGGATCTTGACAGATATTACGTAGGCGACCCCACGTCGAAGCACGGCAAGGGGTGCTTTGCGCCGGTGATAAAAACCGCTGTGGAAAAGCTTCTGCCTGAGGACTATATCGCCGTTGTAGAGCAGGGCGACACGGTTCAGTCACTTGCGGACAAGTACCTTAATGAAATGAAAACCCCTATAATCATTTGGGCGACCATAGAGATGCGGGATTCGTTCGAGGGGACGACGTGGCGCATTTCGCGCACCGGGCGTGACTACACCTTTCCCGCTTATATGCACTGCCTTGTGCTTGTCGGTTACGACGACGAGGAGGGGCTGTTTTGGTTTAACGACCCGTATGAAAATAACGGACTTACAGCATATGAAAAAAGCATTGTGGAAGAGAAGTTTAAAGAGCTTGGCAGTCAGGCGCTTGCCATTGTAAAGCGCGCAGATTACCGCGCAGATTCCGCAAAGGTCGTTGAAGGAGCATATTACTACATAAGAAATGCCGCAACTGGGAAGTTTTTGACCTCACCGGACGGCGAGACGTTTAACGGCGTAAACGCCGTTCAGGGCACGTATACCGGCGAGGAATGCCAGCAGTTCAGCCTTGAATTTTTCGCGGACGGAAGCGCGTCTCTTGTATGCAGGGCGTCCGGCAGGGTACTTTGCGTCGAAAGCTCCGACGGCGAGGATACGGACGGCTGCAACGTTGTCATCAAGCAGGACGTGGCTGCTGATGCAGGTCGGTTCCTAATAACAAAGGAAAAGGGCTTCAACAAAATATCCTTAAAAGTTGGCGGTTCTTCGCTTACCGTGTGCGGGAATTACAACGGAGACGTAGGCGACACGCGCTTTTCTGCCGGAAATGTGTATGCCGGCTCTACGGACGGGGACGGCTATTACAGCCTTTGGGAGTTTGTAAAGGCAGGTGTGAAATAGTATGACAGAGACAAAGAGAATTGACGAAAAGACCTGGATGTTTGAGGAGGAAGGCGTGCGCTTCTTTCTGCTTATAGGTGAAAAGCGCGCCATGCTTATAGATAGCGGCATGCATACCGACAACGCAAAGGAGCTCGCAAAGGAGATAACAAGCCTTCCGATTTCGCTGATAAACACCCACGCGGACCCTGACCACATAGCCTGCAACGGCGAGTTTGACGTTTTTTACATGCACCCTTCGGAATGCGTCAATTATTACGGTAAGCAGAAGAGGACGGGCTCGTTCCTGCCCGTTTGGGACGGGCAGTGCTTAGACCTCGGCGGTAGGCAGCTTAGGGTTATAGCTATGCCCGGCCACACTCCCGGAAGCATTGCTTTGCTTGACGTCGGCGCAAGGCGCCTTTTCTCCGGCGACCCGGTTCAGGACGGTCGCATCTTCATGTTCGGAGAGGGAAGGGAAATGCACGCGTATATCCACAGCCTTAAGCGTCTAAACAGCTGCGCTGGGGAGTTTGATGTGATATACCCCTCGCATGGCAGCTGTCCCCTGAAGCCGCCTATAATACAAAAGCTTATCGTTGCGGCGGAGGATATATTAAGCGGCCGTGCATCCGGAACGTCTCAAAGCTTTTTCGGCAAAAGCATACTTGCCTACGATATGGGCGCTGCCACCTTCCTTTGCAACGCCGTCGGCGATTAATCGGCTGCTATGGAGGATTTTTTCACAGGGATCTTCGCAGGTAAAAGACCCGATCCGCCAAGGCTTTCTGCATACGGCTTTTCGGCAGGCGGTGACGGATACGTTTATGAAGTTGACATAATGCAGGGAACCTTTATGCTTTCCGTCCGCATAAACGGCGCAAATGTGGACACAAGCCTCACAGATAAGGCCACCGGGGACGCTTATGTGCTTTACAAAACGGATGCAGAGGGCAAATTTGTAGGTGAGGTCAGGAAGGCAGTTGCGGCGGTTCTGCGCGATGTTGCTGAACACTGCTTTTACCCCTCGGTTTATAAAAACGAGCTTACGGAAAAGCTCTTGTCTTACATAGAAAAAGTCTACGGCGACAAGCCGGAGTTTTTGTGGGAAGCGTACCCCGATTACTGCGTTTTTCGGAGGCCGGACAACAAAAAGTGGTACGCCGTTTTGATGAATGTAAAGGGAAGCCGTTTGGGGCTTAAAGAAGAGGCACCGGTTGAGATCGTCGACCTGCGGGGAGAACCGGAAGATACGGAGAGCTATGTTAAAAGCGGCAAATACCTCCCGGGCTGGCACATGAACAAAAAGCACTGGTTCACGGTGCGCCTGGACGGCGCGCACGGCGAAGACGAGGTCTTTGCTCTTGTCGACGCAAGCCGTGACATAGCCGGCAGGAGATGACGGGATGGGCACATTTGAGCAGGTATACGAGGCGGTTAAGCGCATCCCGCACGGGAAGGTTGCCACCTACGGGCAAATAGCGGCAGCTCTCGGCAATCCGCGCCTTTCGCGCGTTGTCGGGTACGCGCTGCATGTCAACCCCTTTCCGGGCGTCGTGCCTTGCCATCGGGTTGTAAACAGGTTCGGTTTTCCAGCCCAGTCCTTCGCCTTCGGCGGCGAAGGTGTGCAGCGCAGCCTGCTTGAGGAAGAGGGCGTCACTTTTGACCGCGAAGGCCGCGTTGACCTTTCCCGTTTCGGCTGCAGCCTTGAAGAGCTTTTATAACTTATAACAAAGACTTCGTACATAAAAATTTGCCCTCGTCGCTTTTGCGCCGGGGGCAAATTGCTTTAAATTAACGTTTTTTAAAGAACTGATACGGCCGCTACTTTTACAATGTTGTCTCTCACGGACGCAAAACCGCCCGATATGCGCCGTCTTAGCTCTTCTCCGCCACCGATGCCGGCTGCAACCTCGCCCTCGTCCAGGGCAAAAACAGCGTCCGTGTGGCCGCTTTTTACTTCATAGCTGCCGCCCTCGCTGCCCTTTGCTCCGTCGGAAATTACGAACTTTACATAGCTGCAGTTTACAGGGCCTTCGCTGTCCTCCGGGTTTATCAAAACGAACTTCAAATTGCCGCTTTTGCTCATCGGTTTTCCTCCCTGTACTTTTTGTAAACGTCGTCTATGGTGCCGGACATCAAAAAATACTGCTCGTTTATGCCGTCGCACTCGCCGCCGAGGATCTTTTCCATACCGTCGATAGTCTTCTCGGCCGGGACGTAAACGCCCTTGCAGCCTGTGAAGTTTTCCGCCACGTGGAAAGGCTGGCTCATAAATCTCTGCGCCTTTCTTGCGCGGTTTACAAGCAGCTTATCCTCTTCGGAAAGCTCTTCCATGCCGAGTATGGCTATTATGTCCTGCAGCTCGTGATACTTTTGAAGCACCCTTTGCGTCTCCTTAGCCGCCTTGTAGTGTCTGTCACCGACAAAATCCGGGGATAGTATGCGTGAAGACGAGTCCAGCGGGTCAACGGCGGGGTAAATGCCAAGCTCCACAATCTTGCGTGAAAGAACCGTTGTCGCGTCCAGGTGCGAAAACGTCGTAGCAGGCGCAGGATCCGTAAGGTCGTCTGCAGGGACGTACACTGCCTGAACCGAGGTGATAGAGCCGTTGCCGGTTGAAACTATTCTCTCCTGCAGCTTGCCCATTTCCGAGGCAAGCGTCGGCTGATAACCCACCGCAGAAGGCATGCGCCCAAGCAGGGCCGAAACCTCGCTTCCCGCTTGAGTGAAACGGAAGATATTGTCGATAAAAAGCAAAACGTCCTTGTGTGCCGACTCTCTGAAATACTCCGCCATGGTAAGCCCCACAAGCGGAACCCTAAGCCTTGCACCGGCTGTTTCGTTCATCTGGCCGAAGACAAGCGCCGTCTTGTTTATTACGCCTGATTGCTGCATCTCGTTCCAAAGGTCGTTCCCCTCGCGTGAGCGCTCACCGACCCCGGCAAATACGGAGTAGCCGTCGTGCTCGAAGGCGACGTTGCGTATAAGCTCCATTATAAGCACCGTCTTGCCGACTCCCGCACCGCCGAACAAGCCGATCTTCCCGCCTTTGACGTAAGGCGTCATCAGGTCTATAACCTTGATCCCGGTTTCCAGTATTTCATCGGAGGAGACAATTTCCGAAAACTTCGGTGCCGGGTGGTGTATAGGCCAGCTTTCCTCAGCTTTTATTTTTTCTCCGCCGTCAATGGGCTTGCCCACGACGTTTATCATCCTGCCAAGCGTCTCTTCGCCAACACATATGTTGATAGGTCCGCCTGTGTCAATGCCTTCCATCCCCCGTGACATACCGTCCGTAGGCCCCATGGATATGCAGCGCACCTCGCCGCCGCCGAGGTGCTGCGACACCTCCAGCGTGATAAACTCGCCGTTTACGTCTACGGTAACGGCGTTGAATATGTCCGGAACCTCGTTTTTGTCAAAAAGCAGGTCAACAACGGGCCCCGTTATTCTCTGTACCATTCCTTTTGCATCTTTTGACATTGTTTACAGCTCCTCCTGCGGACGCTCCGAAGAAGTCTCTATTACGTCCGCCGTAACCCGGCTTTGCCTCTTTCTGTTTATCTCGCTTTCAAGCTGAAGGCTGTATTCCGACGCTGTGTCGTAAGCCGAGCGCATGGTCATAAGCGTCGCAGCCTGCGCCCCAATGGCGCTTTCCAAAAGCACGCCGTAAAGAGAGGCGCACATTATGCCGTTAGCCGTGCTTTGAATGACGCTTTCCTTGTCCGGGAAGAAAAGCGGCTCTGTGCCGCCGTCCTTCGCGCCGCTGTCCTTCGCATCCACGCCGGGAGAAAACAAATTAAGGCACACAGGTGTCTGACGCATCATGTTTACATAATGTTGATATATCAGCGTTGCCGATGAAATCTCGCCGCCCTTAAGCAGGGAAAGGACGCATTCAAAAAGCCTCACGGCGTCTCCGTACTTCGGCACGTCGTCAAAAAAGAAGCTTTTCTCGTACCGCAAGTGCTTTTCCTTAAAGAAAAGCTCTGCCTTCTTTCCGCATATTATCGCCTTGCTGCCGCTTTCCGCGCCAAGGCGTTCCTCGGCGCAGGCGAGAAGCTCCGAATTAAAGCTTCCGCACATGCCCTTGTTCCCGGAAATAACCACAAAGCAGCCCGGGGCGGACGGGTCGGAGGGTGCAAAGCACCCCGCATATTCGTCGCGGTACTGCCCGTAAATCTCGCGGTGTGCATCCGCAAAAGCGCCGTACTTCCCGTATATCCCGTTAAGACGCGAGAACTTTACAGTGGAAGCGGTTTTCATCGCCTTCGCGATTTTCTGTGTCGAACGTATACCCTTAAGCTTTTTCTTAAGCACCTGAATGGTAGGCATGCTTAACCTCTGTTCACAAATTCTTTAAGCGCGTTTACAAGCTCCGCTTCCGTCTGCGCGTCCATCTTTGCGCCGCTTCTAAGCTTTTCGGTGACCTTGCAGCCTTCGAAGTATTCGTAAAGCGAATTTTCAAAGGACTGCATATCCTCCGGGTCGACGTCGTCTGCGTACCCGTGCGTGACCGCATAAAGCAGAACCGCCTGCAAATGGTCGGGTATCGGGTTGTAACGGTTTTGCTTCAAGGCCTCCGTAAGCAGCCTGCCGGCCTTAAGCGCCTTCTTTGTCTGTTCGTCAATATCCGCGCCGAACTGCATAAACTCCGCAAGCTCGCGGTACTGTGCAAGGCGCGAACGCAAATTCCCGGAGACCTGCTTTAAAAGCTTAGTCTGCGCAGCACCGCCCACGCGGGAGACGGAAAGCCCCACGTTCACCGCAGGCCGCTGGCCTTCGTTGTAAAGCTCTGTCTCAAGGAAAATCTGACCGTCGGTTATGGAAATGACGTTTGTCGGTATATAAGCGGATATGTCGCCGCCAAGCGTTTCTATAACGGGCAGCGCCGTTATAGAGCCGCCTCCGAGCGCAGGCGAAAGATGCGCGGCACGTTCAAGAAGCCTTGAATGCAGGTAGAAGATGTCGCCGGGATAAGCCTCTCTCCCGGAGGGGCGGTGCAGAAGCAGAGAAAGCTCCCTGTATGCAACCGCGTGCTTTGACAGGTCGTCGTAAACAATAAGCACGTCGCGGCCCTTGTACATGAAGTATTCGCCGATAGCCGTGCCGGAAAACGGCGCAATATATTGCAAGGCAGCAGACCCGGAAGCGGGCGCGGAAACTATAACCGTGTAGTCAAGCGCACCGTGTGCCTTAAGCCTTTCGCGGGTCTCGGCAACAAAGGTTTCCTTCTGTCCGATGGCTACGTAAATGCATATAGTGTCCTTGCCCTTTTGATTGATTATCGCGTCAATGGCGATGGCGGACTTGCCGGTCTGCCTGTCGCCGATTATAAGCTCGCGCTGACCCTTGCCTATCGGGATAAGCGAGTCAATGACCTTTATGCCCGTGTGAAGCGGGCGGTCAACGGGCGCACGGTCAAGAATGCCGGGCGCTTTAAACTCAATAGGCCTTTTCTCGCTGCTGACTATATTTCCTCCGCCGTCGACGGGCACACCGAGGGCGTCAACCACCCTGCCTAAAAGCGCGTCCCCTACGGGCACGGAAGCGATCCTGCCCACGCGGCGAACTCTGCTTCCGCTTTCAAGGTTCTCAAAGCTGCCGAAAACAACGCAGCCTATGCGGTCCTGCTGAATGTCAAGCACCATGCCGCGTTCGCCGCATTCAAACTCCACAACCTCGCCGTACATAATGTCCGCAAGGCCGTCCATCCAGCATATGCCGTCCGAAACCGTCATAACGCGTCCGCGCTGATAAACGCTTATGTTTGGGGCAAACAGCTTTGCCTGTTCAAAGAACTTTTCCGTAAGCTCACCTGCGGACACGCCGTTCACAAGTGCTTCGCGGGAAAGGCTTTTTTCAAAGCCGTAAAGCTCTTCCTCCACGGTCCCGTCGTAAACAGTGTCGCCTATCCTAAGCTTAAGCCCGCCTATAAGCTTTTCGTCCACAAGCACCCAGAAGGAGGTCTTCCCCTCGTCGCCCAAAAGCGCCTTTGTCGCGTTGTCCACCCTGTCTACAAGCTCCTTCGGAAGGGGCAGCGCAGACGTAAGGGTCACGTAAAGCACGTCGTGGTGCAGAAGATACGACCTGTCGCCCGGCGTAAGCCGAATTTGCGAAAGGATGCTGTCAACTATCTTGCTTTCCGCAGCGCGTACCTTCCCAAGGTACGGCTCTTTGGAGAAGATGTCCTTCACCTCGTCACGCAATATCGCAAAAAGCTCTTTCCGGACGTTGTCCATCATCTTTGCGCGAAGGAAGCTTCTCTCCCGGTTTTCGTACTCTTTTATCTGGGAAAGCCTGTCGCCAAGCGAAGCACGCGCCTTTTCAAGCTCCTCTGCAAAGTCCGCTTTATTTTCGCTTTCGTCTTCGCAGGGAAGCGGTGCCTCCGGCTCTTTTAAATTGTCTGCTTCTTCAATTTCCTCGTACTCGCTTTTTATCCTGTCGTATCTGCTGCCGAAGATCTTTTTTATCATCTTCCTTGCAAACAGAACAAGCAGTACGGCAAGCAGTAGAAAATTGATAATAACAAATTCAATTCTCATGTCAATTTTTTGCCTCGCCGGCTATTTTTTGCGCCAAAATACCCGCAACCTCTTTCATTTGCGGTCCGGCTTCTTTAAGAATTTTTTCGTAATCACTGCCAAGCTCTTCGCGGTACCTGCCAAGGTCGTCAAGGCACTTCATCTGCGCAGCCTTTGCCTTTGCCTTTTCTTCGGCCTGCATTTCCTCAACTGCGGCATTGAACTTTTCGCGTAACTCCTCGGCGTCCCTTGCTTTGGCTGTTTCCGCGTTTGCCGCAAGCTCTTTCAGGCGCCTGTGGTACTCCGCCTTTTTTGCACGCGCCGCGTCAAGCTTTTCTCGCCTTTGGTCAAGGACTTTAAGCACGGGCTTAAAAACGCCGTTCCGCAGAATAAGCATCAAAAGCACAAAGCAGATAACCGTCCATATGATTACAGAAGGCTGAATGTTCATTTTCCGCCTCTCAGCCGATCTTTGAAACAAGCATGAAAGCTATAAGCAGGCCGTAAATGGTAAGCGCCTCCATAAGCGCAAGCGCAATGATAAGCGTAGAGCGTATGTCCTTTGCAGCGTCCGGCTGCCTTGCGATGCTTTCCATCGCGCTTTTTGCCGTTATTCCCTGTGCTATGGCAGGGCCTATGGTGCTAACCGCTATCGCCAAAGCGGCAGCTATTGCAATAATCGTTGAACTCATCAGTGTATGTCTCCTTTAAGTTTTTTGTTTTTCTTTTTAAGCTTAGGCGCGTCTTCTATTTCCTCCGTCACCTCGTCGAGATATATAGAAGTCAGCATGGTGAACACCATCGCCTGAAGCGCGCAGAACACAAGGGAAAGCCCCATCATAACTATAGGCGGGCCTACGGGGAAGATGCTGTAAAGCTCCTCTGTTACCATTTCCTCGCCGAAAATGTTGCCGTAAAGACGAAGCGCCAGTGACACGGGCTTTATTATCTCGTCCAAAAGCAAAAGAGGAAGCATAAAGAACATCGGCATTACAAAACGCTTAAAATAATGCTTCACGCTGTGTCTAAGCCCGGAAATCTGCAGAAACAGAAATGTTATTATCCCAAGTCCCGCCGTCACCGAAAGGGAAGACGTCGGCGCTTTCACATAATCCGTAAGCCCAACCCCGGGAATAAGCCCGGAATAGTTTGACAGGAGTATGAATACAAAAAGCGAAGCCAAAAACGGGAAAAACTTCCTGCCCTTTTCTTTGCCAAGCAAGTCCGTGAAGAAACCGTCCAGATACTCAACCCCGGTTTCAAGCACGTTTTGCGCCTTGCCCGGCCGTTCCTTAAGCTTAAGCCTTACAATAAGCGCAAGCACGGCTGCAGCAAGCACAATGAGAAGCATTGCCACAACCTCGCCCGTAATATCCAAAACGCCGAATATTTTAACCAAAACTCTTGATTTTTCGCCCATGGACTGACCTCCCTTCGGCGTTAAAAATCCTCTTCATTTAAGAGTATATTTTAGCACACTTGCCTTTAATATTCAATAGTTTTTGCAAAAAAAGTACCCGCAGCTTTTTAAAAGCAGCGGGCACGGTGAGCCACGTTATTTCATTCTTGCGGGATTCTTATAAGTTCCCAGCTTTTTGTTTGCCGCGTAGCTGTAGAAAATATCTCGCCAAAGCGAGTAATATTCGATCTTCATATGGCAGTAGTTGTCAAGCGACGCGTCCTTCGGAAGATAGCCGTAATCGTCGGCAATGCAGTTGCTTACGTCGATATAGTCAAGCCCCATTGCATTGCAGTAATCCAAAAGGTACTGGTTATAGTCCCTGTGTCGTGCGTTGGTGCGATAGTCGTTAAGCTCCGGATGGTAGCTTTCGCCGTCCTTGGTGAAATACTCTGCGCTTAGTATAATGATCTGTATGTCCGGCTTTACCGCACGCACATTTGCAATTATCTTTTCAAGGCAGTTCTTGTTGCTTTCCGCCGTTGTGCAGCCGAAGTCGTTAAGCCCGAAGCCTATAAACAGCTTGTTCGGGTTTGTAAGCGCCACCATGTCCCAAATCGTGCGCTTTACGCCTTGATAAAGCGGGTGCATAGACTTGTCACTAACCGCAGACAGCGCGTTGTGGAAACCGTAGCAGGCACCGGTGCTGAAGGTCATGCCGTTAAATATCTTTTCGTAATTCGACATATAAAGCTTAAGCCCGTTGCAGACAGAGTCACCAACAAGCAGCGCGTCGTCAAAGTAATGGTCAAGCTCCTCGGCAGAGAAGCCGTGATAGTCCCTGTCCTGCTGGTCGCGCAGATCGTTGACCCAAACCTCACCGTAAGGGCTTACGGTTGCCGAAATATCCGGTGAGCTCATATCCTCTGGCACAGTGCTCGGTGTAGTGCTTTCCGCTGCCGCGCTTGATTCGGGCGCGGTGCTTTCGGTCGCAGCGCTTGACTCCGGCACAGGCTCCGCGCTTGATACAGGCTCCGTCGCTGCGCTTGATTCAGGCTCCGGTGCAGCGCTTGAAACCGGTTCGGGCGCAGTGCTTGAATCCACGCTCATCTCGCCGACGCTGCCGGAATCTTCGGATGCTGCGCTTTCCGCCACAGAGGCGGAGTCCGCAGACGGCTGTTCCGACGTAAAGCTCTCGCTTGAGGGCTCTGCTGCGGAGGAGCTGCCCGTAGGGTAGGAAAACAGGACATTGCCGTCACTTTCATTTGCAGCCGTGCTATCGCCGGCGGTGTCCGAGGAGTCGGTTCCTGGAACCCCACTCTCTACCGCTGCGCAGGACACGACAAAAATCGACAGCAAAAATACCAAAGCGCAAATGAACTTTTTCATATGTCAATATTCCTCCGAATATGCAAAGCTTATCTATAGTAAACGTAGTACGCCAAAACGGTGCGTTCCTTCCCGGTAAGCACGTCAAAGCCGGTAATGGTGACACCCTGAAGGCTCATAAATTCCCAAGCGGACATGTTTTCTATGGGAGTGCGGAACTTTTCGCCGTCCTCGGCCGAAACGACAAGGTCGTTCCCGACAATGCTTATAAACCCATTGCGGCCAATAACGCGCTCCTCGTTGTTCTCACGCTCTATCAGGTATTTTATGTGTTTGCCGTTCAATTTATCAGCCATCCACAGCTTAAATTTATAGCTGTTTGGGTTTTTAGGCGGTTTTTCCTTGCGAAAATTTGTAAAGAGTCCCAAAAATCAACACCCTTTCAAATTTTTTGCGGCAGCTTTATGCTGCCGCAAAACGAAAAGCGGAAGTCATTAAGGATTTATAAGCTTGTCGATCTCACGCACTACGGGGTAAAAGTAAGATTCGTTCCTGCTGGAGTAGTTGTACGGGTTGTGCGTAAGCAAAACCAAAAGGTACGGATCCTCCGAATGGACAATTCCCGCATCGTGGAAATAGAAGCTTATGCTGCCGCTCTTATGAGCGACCTGATGAACGTCACCGAGAGCCTTTTTTATAACCGGGTTGGTGGCGGAAAGGAACACGTTGTAAAGCTGGTTCGCGTATGCAGAGCCGGAGCTTGCGTAATTGTATATCTCAGCCCACCACATCGCCTCGTCAATTGCCGAAATGTTCGGCCAATTGCTTTCGAAGTTGGCGTAGTTGGGACAGCCAAGGCTCCTGCCGAAGGCGATGATGTCGTTTTTGTTTATGCAGCGCTGAAGCATGGTGTAAGCGGTGTTGTCACTGTAAACTATCGAATAGTCCGCCACGTTCTTCATGGTGTAAACCGAGCCGACCCTGCTGCTTTTGATAATGCCGGACCCGGGATAATAGTCTGCACTTGTGTAGGTGATCGGCGTGTTGAGGTTAAACACTCCTGCCTCCGCCTGTTTGTAAGCGTAAAGCGTTGCAACCGCCTTGTAAGAGGAGGCGCACTTGTAAAGCGCGTTTGCGTTGTAGGCGATAGTCGCACCGTCCGAAATGCGCACCGCAATGAACGAGCAGCTGTTGCTGCCGCTGTGTATCGCGTTCATAAGTGCCGTCGTATCCGTGGGAATGTCCCCGCGTGCCGACTGGAAAATGTCAAGCCCCGTAGAATATGTATGGCTCTTTATCGCGTTTGCAAGGCCGGAGTTGCTGACAAACTCTGTCGTCGTGAGTGTGCCTGTTTCGATATGTGCGCTACCGCTGCTGCTGTTGCCGTTGCTGTCGTCGGGGGAGGTGGAAGTGCTGCCCTGTGAAGGCTCCGGCTCCTTGCTTTCGTCGTCATCGGGCTGCGCTGTCATTATAACGCGATCCTCGCTCGGCTTCGGGACAGAGCCGCCGATTTGAGAAGCGGAGAACAAAGCCTTGTATCCTTCGGATTCGCCGTCAAAATCCGTATCAAAACCGTAATCCGTCTCGGGGTTGGAAAGATCATATGGAAGGTCTGCGCCGACAGTGCCGCCGTCGGGCTTAACCGCTGCAACTGTTGAAAAAGAAGGCAGTCCGTTGTCTGCCGCACCGTCGCCCTCAAAGGCTTTGGCAGCAAGACCTACCAAAACGCCTATAACAAGCGAAGCAAGCAGAAGAGAACATGCCATCCTTTGTAAAATCGATTTCATAGAAAAGCTCCTTGCGCCGGGGTCGAAAAAAACGCACAATTAAGCGTCGCGAAAACATCTGTCTTTAATGAATTTTACCATATAAGCTGCCATTTGTCAAGCTTATTTTTGAAATCGGTTGACAAACGCCGTTTAAAAGTGTTAAAATCTGCTGTAAATAACAGACAGAGGTGGGTTTATGGATTATAAGGGACTGAAGACAGAGCAGATAAACGAAAGAAGTCTGCACATCGACGAGATGTCCACAATAGACATGGTAAGGCTTATAAACGACGAGGACAAAAAGGTCGCTTTTGCCGTGGAAAAGGCGTGCGAGGATATTGCAAAGGCTGTTGATCTTACGGCGGAAAGGCTTAAAAACGGCGGCAGGCTTTTCTATGTCGGCGCGGGTACCTCCGGCAGGCTTGGGATTTTGGACGCGTCCGAATGCCCGCCTACCTACGGCACGCCTTACGAGCTTGTTCAGGGCGTTATAGCCGGCGGCAACGACGCTGCGTTTCGCGCTGCCGAGGGCGCCGAGGACAGCGAAGAGGCCATGATCGAACAGCTGAAGGAGCGCGGCTTCTGCGGTAAAGACGTGTGCGTGGGCATATCCGCAAGCGGCAGCGCGCCCTGCATGCACGGCGCTTTGAAGTACGCCCGCTCGCTTGGGGCAGCCGCCATATCCGTGCAGTGCAATGAGAACAGCACGGCCATTCCGCTTTCCGACGTCGCCATTGTCGCCGTAGTGGGGCCGGAAGTGATAAGCGGCAGCACAAGGATGAAAGCGGGAACCGCCACAAAGCTTATATTAAACGCGCTCTCAACCGGCGTTATGGTAAAGCTGGGCAGGGTAAAGGGCAACCAGATGATATACATGAAGCCCACTAACAAAAAGCTTGCCGACCGTGCCGTTCGCATAGTCATGCTGCAGACCGGTAAGAGCTATGAAGAAAGCGAAGCCGCGCTTAAAGCTGCGGGCGGCAGCATCGACGCGGCACTGAAAGCGCTTAGATAAACAGAGCTATTATTGCATTTGAAACGCGAAAGCCCTTTTCGGTAAGGCACACGCGCCCGTCTTTAAGCGCGGCAAGCCCGTTCTCGGTAAGCACGGGCGGGATGTCGCCGTCAATCCGCACTCCCTCCGAAAGGCGAAGCCCTAACATAATGCGCTCTTCCTCCGCTTCCGCCTCGCTTATCTCCGCAGCGGAGGAAAACCCCGTCGGGGCGAAGCAGCCGCTCTTACTTTCTTTTATGTAGGCGTCTATGTCGCAGGGCGACGAAAAACGGCGGTTTTCGTAAAACGAATGCGCACCGGCGCCGAAGCCGAAATAAGGCGTTCTCTTCCAATACCCGGTGTTGTGGCGGGATTCGTGCCCCGGTCTTGCGAAATTGGAAATTTCATAGTGCGAATAGCCCGCTTTAGCCAGCTCTTCGCAAAGCAGAAAATACTGCCTTTCCTCTTCCTCCTCGTCGGGGGAGGAAAGGCTTTCCTTTTTCTTCCAAAGCGGCGTTCCTTCTTCAACCGAAAGCCCGTAGACCGAAATGTGTTCCGGCCTAAGCTCTATAAGAGAGCGCACGCTGTGCATAAGCATATCCGTGCTTTCGCCGGGAAGCGCAAATATAAGGTCGGCGCTTATGTTGTCAAAGCCCGCTTCCCTTGCGTCTTTAAAACAGCGCACAAAATCTTCCGCATTGTGCGGTCTTTCGAGCAGCCTTAAAGTCCCGTCGTTAAAGCTTTGCGCGCCTATGGAAAGCCTGTTGAATCCCGCTTCCCTCAAAGCGCGAAGTCCGTTTGCCGACACCGTCTTCGGGTTTGACTCAACCGTTATCTCGGCGTTTTCGGAAAGCGAAAATCTTTTCTTTACGGCTTCAAGTACGGCGCAAAGCCGCTTTTCGCCGGCAACCGTCGGCGTCCCGCCGCCGAAGTAAACGGAAGTGACCTCGAACCCGTCGGTAGGGAAGCTTTCCGTCTGCCTTATAAGGGCCCTTGTGTACTCTTCCACCACCTCGTCCCCTATTCCCGCCTTTGAAAAGAAGGCGCAGTACGCGCACTTTGAAAGGCAGAAAGGGAAGTGGTAGTAAAGCATAAGCTTTTTCATCACTCGTCAAGCTTAAGCACGGCCATAAATGCCTCCTTGGAAAGCTCCACGCTGCCGAGCGAGCGCATCTTCTTTTTGCCCTCTTTTTGCTTTTCAAGCAGCTTCTTCTTCCGCGTGATATCGCCGCCGTAGCATTTTGCAAGCACGTCCTTGCGGAGCGCCTTCACGGTCTCCCTTGCAATTATCTTGCCGCCGACTGCTGCCTGAACGGGCACCTCGAAAAGCTGCCTCGGGATATTGTCGCGCAGCTTCTCCACAATGCGCCTTGCACGCGCATAGGACTTGTCGGCGTGTACGATAAACGAAAGCGCGTCCACCGGCTCGCCGTTTAACAAAAAGTCAAGCTTTATAAGCTTCGAAGGTGCATATCCCGCAGGCTCATAGTCAAGCGAGGCATAGCCCTTGGTCTTCGACTTCAATGCGTCGAAGAAGTCGTAAATTATCTCGTTAAGCGGCAGAATATAGTGAAGCTCGGCCCTGTCGCCTGCGACGTATTTCATGTCTATAAACGTCCCGCGCCTGTCCTGGCAAAGCTCCATAATGCTGCCGACGTACGCCGTAGGCGTTATGACGGTTGCGTTTACAACCGGCTCCGCCGCCTCCTCTATCTCGTCGGGAGAGGGATAATTTGTTGGGTTGTCAATGTACTTTTCCTCACCGTTTTTGTAGGTTATCCTGTAAATAACGCTCGGCGCGGTTGTTATCAGGTCAAGGTTGAACTCCCTTTCAAGCCTTTCCTGTATAATCTCCATGTGCAGGAGGCCAAGGAAACCGCAGCGGAAGCCGAAGCCGAGTGCCGCAGACGTCTCCGGCTCGAAGACGAAGGCGCTGTCGTTAAGGCGCAGCTTAAGCAGTGCGTCCTTGAGGTCGTCGTACTTCGCACCGTCAGCGGGATAAATGCCGCTGTACACCATCGGAAGCACCTTTTTAAAGCCGGGAAGCGGCTCATTTGCCGGGCGCGAAGAAAGCGTAACCGTGTCGCCTACCTCCGTGTCCGTTATGTTTTTTATGCTGGCGGCAAGGTAGCCAACCTCCCCGGCACTAAGCACGCCTTTCGGGTTCAGACCGAAGGTAGAAAGCGTACCGACTTCCACGAGCTCAAACTCCGCGCCCGTGTGCATCATCCGCACGGCGTCGCCGACCTTAACCGTACCGTCGATAACGCGTATATAGACGATAACGCCCTTGTACGCGTCGTAGCACGAGTCAAAGATAAGCGCCTTAAGCGGAGCGTTCTCGTCGCCCTTCGGCGCAGGTACCGCCTTTACAATCTGCTCCAGCACCGCCTTTATGTTGGTGCCGAGCTTTGCCGATATTTCCGGAGCGTCGTCTGCGGGTATGCCGACAATTTCCTCTATCTCGTCCTTTGTGCTCTTCACGTCTGCACTTGGCAGATCTATTTTGTTGATAACCGGCAGGATTTCGAGGTCGTTGTCAACGGCGAGATACGCGTTTGCAAGCGTCTGCGCCTGAATGCCCTGCGTCGCGTCGACAACAAGCAGCGCCCCCTCGCAGGCCTGCAGCGAGCGCGAGACCTCGTAGTTGAAGTCCACGTGGCCGGGTGTGTCGATAAGGTTCATGTCGTAAACCTCGCCGTCGTCCGCCTTGTACTTGAAGTTAACGGCACGCGCCTTGATGGTTATGCCGCGTTCGCGCTCAAGCTCCATGTTGTCAAGCATGCGGTCTGTCATCTCGCGCTTCGACACTGCCTCCGTGTACTCAAGCAGCCTGTCAGCAAGGGTAGACTTGCCGTGGTCAATATGCGCTATAATGGAAAAATTGCGAATCTTAGAAATATCCATGTCTTCACCAAAAAGCTATTTATTCTTCACAAACTCCCAGCTGCTTTTGCACATGTCTTCCAGCGTGCGCTCTGCGCGCCAGCCAAGCTCGTTTAAGGCCTTGTCGGGGTTCGCGTAGACGGTCGGAACGTCGCCGGCCCTGCGCGGGCACACCTTATACGGCACGTTGACGCTGTTTACCTTCATAAAGGTGTGTATCATCTCGTAAACGCTGTACCCTATGCCGGTGCCAAGGTTATAGATAAGCGCGCCGGTGCTTTTCTCAAGCTTTTTAAGCGCCGCAAGGTGCCCTTCGGCAAGGTCGCAAACGTGTATATAGTCGCGCACACCCGTGCCGTCTTTTGTGGGGTAGTCGTCGCCGTAAACTGTAAGGAAGGGCATTATCCCCTTTGCAGCCTGGCAGATTCTCGGCATAAGATTGTTCGGAATGCCGTTGGGGTTTTCGCCGATAAGCCCGCTTTCGTGCGCACCTATCGGGTTGAAGTAGCGAAGCAGGGCAACGGAAAATTTCTTATCCGCAACGCACATGTCCTTAAGAATACCCTCAATGTAAAGCTTCGTCCTGCCGTAGGGGTTCGTGGCGCTGTTGGGTGCGTCCTCCTCTATCGGCACATGGTCCGGCTCGCCGTAAACGGTTGCGCTGGACGAAAAGACAAAGCGCTTTACGCCGTATTCCTGCATCAGCTCCAGCAGGTTAACCGTCCCGCTTATGTTGTTTTCGTAGTACAGAAGCGGCTTTTCGACCGATTCGCCAACGGCCTTAAGCCCCGCAAAGTGAATTACGGCGTCTATGCTGTTTTCTTCAAAAATCCGCCTCATGCCCTCCTTGTCGCGGAGATCCGCGTTGTAGAAGGCAAAATCCTTGCCTGTTATCTTTTTAACCGCGTCGAGGGCAGAGGGGCTGCTGTTGTAAAAGTTGTCCATACCGACGATTTGCCTTCCGTCTTCAAGAAGCGCAACCGCCGTGTGCGAGCCGATGTAGCCCGCCATACCGGTAACAAGTATCATTCTTTATTCCTCCGTTTTTGCATATTACTATCAAAAAAGCCGTAAGGGATTAACCGTTACGGCTTTTTGGTATAAACCTTATCAGTCTGCCTGTTTAACTGCCTTGCCGGTGACTTCGGCGTCCTTCTTCTTGGAACGAAGCACGGACCAAAGCGGAGCGGAAAGGAACACGGAAGAGAACAGACCCGCTATAATGCCTATAATAAGAGGCAAAGCAAACGCCTTGATAGACTCAACACCCAGGATGTAAACGAGGGTTATGGTTATAAGCGTTGTTATAGTGGTGTTTATCGAACGAAGCATCGTAGAGTGAACACCGCTGTCTGCAGCTGTATCAAAGCTTGTCTTATCTGCCTTGTAGTTCTCGCGTATGCGGTCGAATATAACTATCGTCGCATTGATAGAGTAACCGAGGATGGTAAGACACGCAGGTATGATGTCCAGCGTAAGCTCCCACCTGAAAATTGCGTAGAACGTGAACATCACGAACAGGTTGAAGAACAGACAGATAACGCTGGAAAAACCGGAAGCGAATTGCTTAAACCTGAAGGCGATGTAAACGAACATCAAAACTATGGCAACGGCTGCCGCTATAAGCGCCGTCTTTGTCTGCGCTGCTGCGCGGTTCCTGCTTATGGTGCTTATATCCTCGTTGTGAACGGGGTACTTCTCGTTTATCTTGGAGACAAGCTGCTCTTCAACTGAGGTGGAGTAGAAGTTAAGCGTAACGGTGTCTTTGTTTGTGGAAACGCTTCTGAAAACCTCTTCACCGTAACCGAGGGCGTTAAGACGGTCGCTTAAAGTCTTTTCGTCGGGCTTTTCGGCGCTGTCAAAGGTGAAGTACGCGTACTCCTTGCCGGTGCTGTCGGCCGTTGTGACCTTTTCAAGGTCGTTTGTGTCGACCTTGTAAAGCTCCGAAACGATGTCCCTGACCTTGTTGTCAAAGGACTTGACGGACTTAATCGTAACTATAACGGTTTTGTTTTTTGCCGTGGAGCGTATGGTGGAAACAAAGTTTGCTTCTCCCACCTCGTCCTTCACAATCTGCTCTATTTCGTCAACAGCCGCATTGTCGGCCCTGTCCTCAAGCTGCAGGGTTATCTTTGAACCGCCAGTAAAGTCAACGCCCATGTTGAAGCCGAGAGCGATAAAGGAAATTATGCCCGCAACGATTATAACCGCAGCGATTATAAACGCAAACTTTTTGTTGGAAAGGAAATTGTAGTTTTTCATTATTCCGCATCTCCTTTCTTTTTAGGGCAGTAAAGCGTGGGCTTGACAATCCCCATGCCTACGGAAAGCTTAAGCAGCTCTTTCGTGAGGAAGAACGCCGTAAGAACTGAGATAACAACGCCTATAAGAAGCGTCTGACCGAAGCCCTTAACCATGCCGTCACCCACGAAGATGAGGACGAGAGCGGCAATTGCGGTGGTGACGTTGGAGTCTATAACCGCGGAAAGCGCCTTCTTAAATCCCGCGTCGCAGGCTGCCTTAACGCCCTTGCCGTTGCGTATTTCCTCTTTAACGCGCTCGAATATAACGACGTTTGCGTCCACTGCCATACCTATCGAAAGGATGATACCGGCGATACCGAGCAGGGTAAGCGTTACGCCGAAAAGAATGATGCAAAGTATAACTATCGCGGTGTAAGCGGAAAGGCTTACAGCGGCAAAAACACCGGGCACGCGGTAAATAATAATCATGAAAAGCATTATCAGCGCCAAACCTATAACTGCCGCTGTAACGCTTGTTGAAAGCGCCTCTTCGCCGAGGGTTGCGCTTACAACGCTCTTAGAGCCGTACTCTTCGTCGCACTTAAGCTCGTACTCCATAACGCCGGCGTTGATGTAGCTTGCAAGGTTCGACGCCTCTTCGGGGTTTTCGGTAAAGCTGGGGCTTTCTATGATTGCGCCGTTGCTGCCGTCAATCGCCTGGTTTACCGTCGGGGAGGAGATAAGCTCGTCGCCGACGTAGATGCTTAAGGTCTTGCTGGAAGACGCCGCGATGTCCTTTGTAACGTCGTAGAAAAGCTTCTTGCCGGAGTCGGTAAACACAAGGGAAACGACCGTGTCGTTATTCTCCCTGTTTATGGATACATACGCTTCCTCAATAGCGGAGGAGGTTATCCTTATGTTGCCCTCGGAATCCCTGAAGGTAAGCTCGCCGCTCCTGCCGAAGGTGTCGACAACATACTGCGGGTCGTCGTATCCGGGGATGTCAAGCTGAATTTCCGTATCGCTTATCTTGTAAACCGAGGCCTCCGGGTTGTTTACACGCCTCTTGAGGATGTTTATCGTGTCCTCAAGCCCGTCTGCCGTAACCTCTTGGCCATCCTTGGGAAGAACCTCGAATACAACCGACGTACCGCCCGCAAGATCAAGGCCGAGGGAAACAGCGTCTTCCTCCAAAAAGCCTGGTTGATCCACATCAATGCCGAGCCAACCGATCTTCACCGTATAGCCGAACAGTGCCATAAATACCAAAAGCACTATCACAAGCACAAGCAAAGCGGTACGCGCTACATATACTGCACGAGACATTTTCATAACGTACCTCCGAAATGAGTAAATTGTGATAACAAAATGTTTTCTTCTTCTGTGTATACCGCCTCGTATACCGTCAAAATTCCAACATTGCCTATTATAACCGCATAAAGGTTAAAAGTCAAGCTTAAGTTTGAAATTTTGTGCCATAGTTTGTAAGCTCGTAAAACCGATTGGGCACCGCAAGCCTTACCTTGCGCCGGCAGTTTCTTATCGAAACATCCGTGTATTCCTTGCTTTTTTCGCCGTCAAGCGAGAAAACAGCGGGAGCAGCAAAGCTTATGTCGACTTTTTTTGCGCCGGTTATAAAAATATTTTCGCTTTTCATGCGGTTGGAGGCTATGTCCACGACAAGCTCGGCAGCCTCCACGTTGTTCTTCGGCTGCTTTACAAGAAGCAGCTCGAAAACGCCGTCGTCAAGCTTGACGGATTTTTTGTCAAGCATAACTATGCCGCCGACGGAATAGGTGTTGCTTACCGACGCATACAAAAAATCGCCGCATATGTGCCTGCCGTCGCATTTTACGTCCATCCTTATGGGCTTGATGTTTGCTATGGACTTTGCGCCCTCTAAAACATAGGCAAAGTGGCCGAGGGTGTTTTTAAGCGTCTGCGGTGCAGAGTACGAAACCTCCGTAAATGCTCCGACTGCGGCGATATACGAAAAGGGCTTTCCGTTAAGCGAGCCGATGTCGTAGTCCGAAAAACTGTTTCCGGCCGCAATAAGCGTCGCCAGCACGGAATTTTTCGGTATCCGCAAATTCCTTGCAAAGTCGTTCGTGCTGCCCATTGGTATAAGCGCAACGGGCACCTTTGAACCCCTGAACGCCGCACCTGCAAGCACGTCGCTTAATGTGCCGTCGCCGCCGCAGACCACAACGCGGTCGTATTTTTCTATGTTTTCCGCAATGTACTGCGCCGTTCCCGTCTTCCTTGTCGGGTATACGGCGACGCAGAACCCCTTGTAGGAGAGAAGGGAAATGACGTCGCAAAGCTTAAGCTTTGCCGTCTCCGTCCCGGAGTGCGGGTTTACCACTAACAGAAGCGGCCTTGCCGCCTTTACTGTATTGCTCACGCTTTTCACCTGCTTTTTTAAAGATTTTTCGGGCTTTTTACGCCCTTTTCGGTAACGAATGCCGTGATAAGCTCTGCCGGAGTGACGTCAAAGGCCGGGTTGTAAATCTTTGCCTTCGGCGCGGCGGCGGGGCTTTTGTACATGGCAGAGCGTACCTCCTCACCGTCTCTCTCTTCAATAACTATATCTTTCCCGCTTTTTGTATCAAAATCTATTGTGGAATACGGCGCGCATATATAAAAAGGTATGCGGAAATGCTTTGCCAGCACTGCAAGCATAAGAGTTCCCACCTTGTTTGCGGCGTCACCGTTTGCGGCAACCCGGTCACAGCCTGTAAAGACCGCGCTTACCCTGCCGGAGGCCATAACCGACGCAGCCGTATTGTCGCATATAACCGTTGTGTCTATGCCGGCTTCGGTAAGCTCAAAGGCCGTAAGCCTCGCTCCCTGTAGAAGCGGCCTTGTTTCAAGCGCGAATACCGAAACAGCCTTTCCTCTCTCAGCTGCTTCATAAATCGGCGCAAGCGCCGTTCCGCGCTCCACGGCCGCAAGCGAGCCGGCGTTGCAGACGGTCATAACCGCGTCGCCGCTCCTTATAAGCCCTTCTCCGTTTACGCCGATGGCCTTGCACACCGCAATGTCTTCGTCACGGATTTTAAGCGCTTCGCACCGCACGGCATCCTTCACGGCACCGACGCCGCCCGATGCTGCCGCAGCAGCTGCAGCCGTCACTCTGCCTATTGCCCAGGAAAGGTTTTTCGCCGTCGGCCTTGTGGCGTTAAGCGCCTCGCCGTCCGCCGCAAGACGCGTCAAAAACGTGCCTGTGTCGCTTTCGGCATACCGTTCGGAAAGGCAGTACAGCCCCAGTGCAGCGGCAACGCCTATTGCCGGCGCACCGCGCACTTTCAGCAATTTTATCGCTTCGCACATTTCGGAAAGCGTCGAAAGCTTCAAAATAACAAGCTCGCCGGGAAGGCGCGTTTGGTCTATTATGTCAAGTGTCTTTGCCTTGTCGTCCAAGGCCACAGTCTGCGGAAGCTTCATAGTACTAACAGCTCTTTATTACTTCGCTTACAAGCGTGCCGAGGACGGCGCTTTGCCTTTTACCGGTCTCTGCAACCTCTTCCATGGTAAGCTTGTTGCCAGTTATGCCGGCAGCCATGTTTGTTATAAGCGAAAATGCAAGAACCCTGTAGCCGCAGTGCACGGCTGCAATGACCTCCGGCACGGTGGACATACCAACAGCGTCGGCGCCCAAAATGCGGAAGGCGCGTATCTCCGCCGGCGTCTCATAGGAAGGCCCGGTGCAGGCGATATATACGCCGCGCTTCAGGTTTATACCAAGCCGCTTTGCGCACTCCGCCGCAGTCTCTCTAAGTCCCTTGTCGTAGGCATAGGTCATGTCGGGGAAGCGAGGGCCCGTTTCCTCGTCGTTCTTACCGATAAGCACGTTTCTGCCCTGGAAGTTGATGTGATCCTCCACAAGCATTATGTCACCTACGGAAAAGCTTGTGTTTATCCCGCCGGAGGCGTTGGTGAATATAATATTCTCCGCTCCGAGCTTCCTAAGTACGCGCAGGGGGAAGACTATCTCGTTCATTCCGTAGCCTTCATAGAAATGAAGCCTGCCGTCCATACAGGCGATGCGCTTGCCCTCCACGATGCCGAATATAAGCCTACCCGCGTGGTAAGGGGCAGTGGAAACGGCAAAGCCCGGTATCTCGCCGTAGGGTATTACCGCCACCGCGTCTACCTTTTCCGCAAAGCCCGCAAGCCCGCTGCCGAGGACGACAACTGCCTCCGGCACAAAGTCATTTATCACTGCGCGTATTGCTTCGCAAGCCGCATTGTAGTCCATTATGTCAACCTCCGATTTTTTCTGCAATCATAAAAGCGCGCGTCTGCGTTTCATAGCGTGCTTTTTCTATGTCTATGGTCGTAAACTCGCCGTCCCTGTAAAGTATCTGCCCGTCACACACCGTCATAACCACATCACTCCCCTGGGCAGAGTAAACGAGGTTCGAAAGCAGGTCGTGCTCCGGACACATATAGGGCTTGTCCGTGTCGAGAAGGAACAAATCCGCGGAGAATCCCTCCTTTATCAGGCCGCAGTCCTTCCTCCCCTGGGAGAGGGCGCCTGCACGCGTTGCGGCGTAAAGCGCCTGCGCCGGCGTTATAAGCGTAGGATCGCCGCTTAAGGCCTTGTTAAGAGTCGCGAAAAGCTTAAGCTCCTCAAACAAATTCAAGTTGTTGTTGCTTGCCGCGCCGTCCGTGCCGAGGGCTACGTTTATCCCCGCTGCAAGCATCCTTTTGACGTCTGCAAAGCCGCTTGCAAGCTTAAGGTTGCTTATCGGGTTGTTTGCGGCTGTAACGCCCTTGCGCGCAAGTATCTCAAAGTCCTCACCCTCAAGGTGCACGCAGTGCGCCGCAGTGCAGGGCACGTCGAAGGCGCCGTGCTTTTCAAAATATGCCGCGGGAGTCAGCCCACCGTGCCTCGCCTTGCATTCCTCGTGCTCTGCCTTTGTTTCCGAAAGGTGAAGCTGCATGTTAAGCCCATATTCACGCGCCATGTCGGAGGCCTTTTTCACAACAACCGGGTTGCTTGTGTATTCCGCGTGAATGGCCATGTCAAGCTTAAAACGCTTGTCCGACATAAGCTCTGTGTCGGAAAGGCATTCTTTGTACTCGGCATATTCCTTGAGACCTTCAAAGTTTTCGTTGTCAAAGCAAATTATCGCGTTGGAGGCGTTCATTTTAACGCCGCTTTCCCTTGCGGCTTTAAAGAGATGCGGAAGCGAAAAATACATCTCCGTTGCCGAAACGCAGCCGAAGCGAAGCATCTCCGCAGCCGCAAGCAGCGCAGCGTTGTAAATATCCTCACCCGTAAGCTGCGCTTCAAACGGAAAGACGCGCTTGTTAAGCCAGTCCGACAGCGCCAGATTCTCCGCATATCCGCGAAGAAGCACCATGGGAAGGTGCGTGTGAGTATTGTAAAAAGCGGGGCAGGCAAGCTTCCTTCTGCCGTCCACGGTTGCCGCATACTCGCCGGCAGGCATTTCCTTGCCTATGTAGTCGATTTTCCCGCCGCCAATACCGAGATACATTCCGCGTTTTACGCCAAAGCCTTCGTCGATAAGGTCTACATCCTTTATTAAAATGTCTTTGCCCATATTAACCCTCCGAAATTCGGAATTTTCTGTATTATAACACATAAAAAAAACTTATTCAATACTTGAAAAGGATAAATATATGTGATAAAATACAGAAAAAAAGGGCGGTGGCTGCAGCTGCCGGCACACAGAAAGGATTTTTTGATATGAACAAATACTTCAACGGCGTTTGGGTTGCAAGCGTTGACAACCTCGATTTCCCGTCTGCACGCGGCCTTTCGGCAGAAAAGCTTAAGGCGGAGCTTGAGGACATCATCGCCTCTTCCAAAAAGGCAAATATCAATGCGGTATTGTTTCAGGTAAGGCCTGCGGCGGATGCGCTTTACGCGTCTAAGCTTTTCCCCGTTTCCGTTTATCTCACCGGCAGGCAGTGCTGGGAGCTGCCGGAGGGCTTCGATCCCCTCGACTACATGGTTAAAAGGTGCCATGAGGAGGGGATAGAGCTGCACGCCTGGCTTAACCCCTACCGCATAACCCTCGGCAGCGCTGACAAGCCCAACCAGGATTTGTCCGCCCTTTGTGAGGGGCACCCCGCAAGGGTACACCCGGAGTGGGTTGTAGCTTATCCGGACGGCAAGCTTTACTTCAACCCTGCCATTGCAGAGGTAAGGAACCTTATAACCGACGGCATAAAGGAAATAGTCGAAAATTACGCTGTCGACGGCATACACTTTGACGACTATTTCTACCCCTATCCGCAGCGCACGGAGGTAAACGGCGTTTCCACCGTCATAGAGTACGACGACAAGAAGGAGTATGACGAAAGCCACACAACACTCAGCCGTGACGACTGGAGAAGGGAAAACGTAAACAAGCTTGTAAAGCAGTGCTATGAAGCCATTCACGCCATCAGGGACAACTGCTCGTTCGGCATCTCCCCCTTCGCTATATGGAGGAACAAGTCAGACTCCTGCCCGGAGGGTATGGATACCAAGGGGCTGGAGTGCTATTCCGCCCTTTATGCGGACTGCGTTGCCTGGGTTGAGGGCGAGTACATCGATTACATATGCCCGCAGATCTATTGGACCTTTGAAACCGCAGTTGCGCGCTTCGGCGTAATTCTTGACTGGTACGATAAGTTTATGGACGGCAAGAAGGCAAAGCTTTACGTAGGCCACGGCCTTTACAGGTGCGAGGCAGAGGGCTGGCAGCCGGACGAAATACCCAACCAGATCGAATACTGCAGGAAGACAAGAAACTGCACAGGCAGCGTTTACTTCGGTTACAGCAAGCTTAAAAATGACGCGCTCGGACTTTGCGAGAAGATAGCCGAGCTCGTTAAATAAAAAAGGAGCGTGGTATTTGTGAAGAAATATTCAAAGCTTATCTGCCTTCTTCTTTCGCTTTTGATGGCAGTCGGCTGCTTTGCGGCGTGCGGAGACAAGGGCGAAAGTAAGGACAGCTCCGGCGAAAAGTCCGAAATGACCCCCGAAGAGGCCAAGTCGGAATACGAGCAGCTTGACAAAACGGCAAAGCTGTTCTACATTCCCGCGGCAAGCTCTCCGGCTGCCGACAAGGTCGTTTCCATAGTTGACAAGGAAGAGATAAAGAAGCCCGATATTAAGCTTGACGCTTTTGAAGCTGCTGCGGAGATCACCGTTGACAAGTTCACTGCAAGCGGCGAGGATTTGCTGCAGTCTCTCGGCGGTGCGCTTAATGTAAACGGCTCTGTGCTTGCTTCCGACAGCGGCGTGAACTTTGACTTAGCGGCGGCTGTAAACGGTTCCAATATCGATATTGACCTCGCTGCCGACAAGGAAGGCGCTTTGCTTACCGCTCCCTTCCTGTTCAGTCAGCCCGTTTATCTGTCCGGCAGCATTGTTGAAGAGGCTCTTAACGGTGCGGGCATAGAGTCTGCCGTTTCCTCTGTCCCCTCTGTTGATTTGGAGGGCATCGTCTCCGCACTTGAAAGCTGGGAAAGCGAGAAGCTTACGGACGCAAACATCAAGCACCTTGAAGACCTCTTTAAGGGTGTAATACCGGAGGATGCCGTAACCGTTTCCGAGGTTAAGGCTGCGGAATTCAAGGGCAATTACATAACCTCCGACATTGCTGCGGAGTGCGTGACGCTTACCGTTGACAAGGCGGTTTACGAAAAGATGACCCAGGGCATAAATACAAACGTCGTTACGGACGAGGTATTTAAGGACGTTGTCGTTTCCTTCCTCAACTGCTTCGGTGACGAGCTTCTTTCTTCCGCCTTCGGGATGACTGCGGAAGAGATATACAATGAATTTGCAGAAGAGCTTAAAGAGGAGCTTCCCGAGTCATCGGTTGATGACGATACCGGTTATAGCGGCGAGCTTACATTCAGGGATTCTCAGGGCAACATTAGAATTACCTCCTCCGCTATCGAACAAGCGTATGTGTCCATAAACGCGATGAATAACAATGTCGTTGTTTCCCTCGTGTTTACCGACTACGGCAAGAAGATTTTCTACGATGTTACAAAGGACGTTGCAGCTTCTTCCGATAAGACCTTAAGCATCTACGTCGGCGACAAACTTTTAGCCTCTCCAACGGTGAACCAAGCGATAGACGGCAGCAACGGTGCCTTCATAGAAAATCCCGACTTTACCGAAAACCCCGAAGAAGCAGCAAAGCTGGCAGAACATATTAACAAGGGTGTTTCAAAAAGCGATGTAAGCGCTTTCTATAACAACAATAATTCCGGCCAGGTCGTTATAAACCGCTACTTCGTTTCCGGCATGCCCGCAAAGCTTGACGTGGTAGTCAAGGACGACAGCGATGTGTTGAGCCTCACTTACTGGGATGTTTATTCCGACGCCAACGCAAGGGAATACGGCGCAAAGCTTTCTCTTGAAGGTGATGAACTTTTAAGCGTTCGCGGCGGTGCAAATGAAAAGACTGCCGACATGGATGTGACACTTAAGCTTACGGAAACGTCGGTTTCTGTCACTCAGGACAGCGCGGTGGCGATCCCCAAGGAAGCGTGTCTGTTTAACCTTACTGCGCGCAGGGACGAAAACGGCTTCAGCGCAAACGGCAGCGCAAAAGTTTCCGATGCAGGCTTGAATGCGACTTTTAATATGACCGAAAAGGACGGTAACGTCACCGCAAAGGCGGATGCGGACTTCACGGACTTTAAGATTTCGGCGGACTATGCCGGCAACGCCGGAAGCGGCGACCTTAATTTAACTTTTGCGGAGGCAAACGGCGATAACGGCTGTGAAATAAAGGCGCAGACCAAGAGAGAAGACGGCAAGTACAGCTTAAACGCCGACATGTCCGTAAAGGTTGACGGACAGCCTGCAGGGAATGTGAACATAAATATAGAGCATTCCGTTGCCAAGAACGACGGCAAGGTGGAGCAGGACGTGAAGCTTGAGATTACCTCCGAGGACCTTTTGGAATTTGAGGCAAGCTTAAAGCTTATGTCCGACGAAAGCACCGACAAGAAGCCTGCAGCTCCCTCTAAGGACGGCGCCTACATCATAGAGAACGAAGAGGACGCGGAAGGTCTTGCCGACATTATCAATCCCTCGCTTGCCGAGATGTTCGGTTCGTCCGCTCCCGTCATCGGGAACCCTGGTGTGGCTGCATAAAGCTAAATAATTTTAATAAGCGGTTCTGCCATTGGCAAGCCGCTTATTTCTTTTAAGTAAATGGAGGAGTACAAATGGTACACGAAAAAATAAAGCTTTTCGAGGAAAAAGAAGTCTTCCTCACGACCTATGTGCAGGACAAAATCGGCGCCCTTGCAGAGGAGGACGGCAGGCCTGCAATACTGGTGCTTCCCGGCGGTGCGTTTTCAAGCATATGCCCCTTTGAGGGCGAGCCTGTGGCTCTTACCTTCCTGCAAAAGGGATTTAACTGCTTTGTGCTGGAGTACACCGTCGGCGACAACTGCCGCTACCCGGACATACTCATAGAGGTCTCAAAGGCGATAAAGACAATACGCGACAACGCGGAGAAGTGGGGCGTAAACCCGCAAAGGGTTGCGGTTATGGGCTTTTCTGCCGGAGCCTGCCTTGCCGGAATGTCTGCTACGCAGTGGAACGACCCGCAGATTTCCGCCTCCCTCGGGGTAAAGCCGGAATACATCCGGCCGGATTCGGCAGTTATAGCCTACGGCTTTTGGGACAACTCCGGCACCGTGTGGAACAACCCGGAGTTCGACATACCGGAAGCAGCCGATTTTATGAGGAGCTGCCCCCCGCAGCTTGACCTGATCAATTACGTCGGCCCCCACGTTTGCCCAATGTTCGTCTGGCACAACCAAAACGACGCCTACGCACCGGTTGTAAACTGCCTTATGATAACCGAAAGGCTTTGCGCTTTGAAAATACCTGTAGAGCTGCACCTGTATTCGGGCGGCGAGCACGGCATGTCGGTTTCAAGCCCGCTTGTCTACCGCGACGAGCGCTGGAAGGCGGTGCTGGAGAGCAACCCAAGCGTCGCCCTTTGGGTGGACATGTGCGCAGATTGGCTTGAAAAGCTTTAAACAGCTGAATATTAAAAAAGGGCAGTGCCGAAAAGCGCTGCCCTTAATCTATATTTTAAAGGTCGTCAACGTCTTGAACAGGGCGGTTGTCGCCCTCGCGGGTAATGCCCGTGTAGCTTCCGTCGGGGTCGGTATCGCTTAGAAGAACCTCTCTGCCGAGGCTGTCGTTGTCAATCCCGATACCCATAAGCCCCGGGGCTGTTCTGCCACCCGGCATAGGACGCACAAGCCCGCGCACAATAGGCGCACCTTGACGCTTTTTGCCGTCTTTTCTCGCCTTGTCATGCTTAATCATGCGTATTCACCACCTTGCTGTCACTAATATGCACAGCCTTGCGCGATGTTATTCATTCCGTATGTGCAAAAAGTGCTTGACTTTGCAGTTAAACTATGGTATAAAGAAAGTGCGAAACAACTAAATTATGGCATAAGGGGATGGTTTTTGTCTCGGCAAAAACGCATTCTCCATTTTGACGTTCCCTTGTGCCATGTCAATAGTTGTTTCGCAGCAATCGGAGCTATGTGTTTTTCGGCGCGCAGCTTCGGCTGCGCGTTTTTTAATTTTAAAGGTTCTATAATAAAAGTAAAAAATCCCGGCGCCTTCGTGTATGGAAGGCGCCGGGTTTTTGATGTGTGCTTTAGTTTATTTGCAAAGCGCTTCTTCAACGGCAACGGCGCATGCAACGGTAGCGCCGACCATGGGGTTGTTGCCCATGCCGATAAGGCCCATCATTTCAACGTGGGCCGGTACGGAGGAAGAGCCGGCAAACTGTGCGTCGCCGTGCATACGCCCCATAGAGTCCGTAAGACCGTAGGAAGCGGGGCCTGCAGCTATATTGTCGGGATGCAGCGTCCTGCCCGTTCCGCCGCCGGAAGCGACGGAGAAGTACTTCTTACCGGTTTCAATGCAGCGCTTCTTATAAGTGCCTGCAACCAGGTGCTGGAAGCGGGTGGGGTTGGTGGAGTTGCCGGTGATGGAAACGTCAACGCCCTCGTGCTCCATGATCTTTACGCCCTCAAGCACGTCATTCGCGCCGTAGCAGCGAACCTTTGCGCGCTCTCCGTCGGAATAAGCCTTCGTGCGGACTATCTTAAGCTCGTCGGCGAAGAAATCGTAATCCGTCTCAACGTAGGTGAAGCCGTTGATCCTCGATATGATGTAGGCAGCATCCTTGCCCAGGCCGTTAAGTATAACCTGCAGCGGCTCTTTGCGCACCTTGTTCGCGGTGCGTGCAATGCCTATAGCGCCCTCTGCGGCAGCGAACGACTCGTGCCCGGCGAGGAAGCAGAAGCATTTGGTGCTTTCGCGAAGCAGCATTGCGCCGAGGTTGCCGTGGCCGAGGCCGACCTTGCGGTTTTCGGCAACGGAACCGGGTATGCAGAACGACTGAAGGCCGATACCGATGGCCTCTGCGGCGTCCGCAGCGTTGGAAGCGTTTTTCTTTATCGCTATTGCGCAGCCTACGGTGTATGCCCAAACCGCGTTCTCAAACGCAATGGGCTGAACCCCTTTGACAATAGCTTCGCAGTCTATGCCCTTGGCAAGGCAGATTTCCTTAGCTTCCTCGAGGGAGGCTATACCGTATTCGGCGAGGCAAGCGTTAATCTTATCAATTCGCCTTTCATAACCTTCAAAAAGTGCCATTTTTACGTATCCTCCTTCAATTATTCCTTACGCGGGTCTATGTATTTAACCGCTTCGGCGTACCTGCCGTAGGTTCCGATGTTCTTTTCGTAAGCTTCCTTGGGCTCTACGCCCTTCTTTATCATGTCCATCATCTTGCCGAGATGAACAAACTTATAGCCTATAGCCTCGTTATCGGCATCCAGACCAACGGAGAGAATATACCCTTCGGCCATTTCAAGGTACCTTACGCCCTTTGCATTGGTCGCAAAGAAGGTGCCCACTTGGGAACGAATCCCCTTGCCGAGATCCTCAAGGCTTGCGCCTATGGGCAGGCCGTTTTCGGAAAACGCCGTCTGCGTTCTGCCGTAAACAAGCTGCTTGAATATCTCTCTCATAGCAACGTTGATAGCGTCACATACAAGGTCGGTGTTAAGAGCCTCAAGTATCGTCTTGCCCTGCAGTATTTCCGCCGCCATTGCCGCAGAATGCGTCATGCCGGAGCAGCCCAGTGTTTCAACCAAAGCCTCCTCTATAACGCCGTCTTTAACGTTAAGCGTAAGCTTGCAGCAGCCCTGCTGGGGTGCGCACCAGCCAATGCCGTGCGAAAGACCGGAGATGTCCTTTATCTCGTATGCCTTGACCCATTTTCCCTCCTCGGGTATGGGGGCGGGACCGTGCTTAGGACCTTTGGCAACAACGCACATGGACTGAACTTCATTGGAATAGTTAAGCATTTGTGATTCCTTCCTTACTTGTTATTTTTTTATTATTTCGCAGTAAACCGTGCCGGAAGCGCCTGCGGCGTTCGACTCGTCCGTGTCCATATGGAAAGCGGGAGAAAACTTCTCGCTTACCCTGCACACGACGTCGTCAAATATAAGCGGACGCGCCGTGTCAAGCTTTACCATGACGATTTCCTTGTCGGAAACGCCAAGCTCTTTTGCCGCTTCAGGGGTGAGGTGAACGTGTCTTTTTGCGGCTATTGCGCCCTCGTTCAAAACAATCTCCCCTTCCGGGCCGATAAGCTTAACGGAAGCGCTGCCGGCAATGTCGCCGCTTTCCCTGACGGGAACGGTAACGCCGATGCTGCGTGCGTCGGTAAGAGAAATCTCAACCTGGTCGGCAGCACGTGCGGGCCCGAGAATGCTTACGTTTTTAAGTGAAGATTTCGGTCCCTCCACGGTAACGCGCTCTTCGCAGGCGAACTGACCTGGCTGCGACAGATCCTTTTTGTGCGTAAGCTTGTGACCCTTGCCGAAAAGAACCTCTATGTGTTCGTCGGTAAGATGAACGTGCCTTGCGGAAGTTTCGGCAATAATTTTTTCTGCCATACTTTGTCGGTGCGCATGCTTTGCACACCATCCTCCTTTTCTATGTTCTCTTCAAACATCTGATTATACTACAAAAAGCGCAATAATTCAATAGCAAAAATCACATTTTGTTTCAGCTTTTTTTGCTATCGGTTCGGCATATTCAAGGTAAAGGACGAGCAGATCTATAAGCTCTGTGGCGGTAGGCTGAATTTCCTGATAATACAGAAGCAGCTCTTTTACCTGATCCCTGTGCGTCTTCCACATGTGTTTTATCGCCGTGCGTATGCTGCGCTCCACGGCCGACCAGGTGCAGCCGCGCGCGTCGGCAATGACCGTATAGATGTCCGCCTTTACGTTGTTAAGAGCGCGTCTGTTGTGCATAACTATATCGACGGCCATCAAAATGCTGTCGTAGCCTACATACTTTCGGCTAAGCCCCAAAGCATGCAAAAGAGTTTCCAATTCTTTCATAAAGCCGTCCGCCCTTCACCGCGTGTTTAAGCCTCGCGTTCCGACGCCAGGCACTCTTCCGCCGCAAGCATAACGCCGTATCTGCCGCTTTCGTAGGTTAGCCCGCCCTGCATAAACACCGTGTACGGCTCGCGCAGGGGAGCGTCGGCCGAAAGCTCCAAGGACGACCCCTGCGTAAATGCGCCGGCCGCCATTATAACGGGGTCGCCGTAGCCGGGCATGTCCCAAGGCTCCGGCGTAACGAAGGAGTCCACCGGGGAACCGCTTTGCAGTCCCTTGCAAAATGCGCGCAGCTTTTCTGCGCTGCCCAGTGAAACCGTTTGAATTATGTCGCGCCTTTCGTCGACCGGAAGCGGATTTACCGCATACCCCAGCTTTTCAAACAACGCGGAAGCAAATGCCGCCGTCTTAAGCGCCTGGCACACCGCATGCGGCGCGAAGAACAGACCCTTAAGCATAGGCCTTGTCTGCCCAAGCGAAGCCCCGCATTCAAGCCCTATTCCGGGCACGGTAAGCCTTGCTGCGGCAAGCTCTACCGCCTTTTCGGTACCGACGATATAAGCGCCGGTTTCGGCTATCCCGCCGCCGGGGTTTTTTATGAGGGAACCGATAAGCAAATCCCCCCTCGGTTCGTCCTTTTCGCAAAATTCGCCGTAGCAGTTGTCGACAACCACAAAGGCATCGGAGACGGCTTTTACCGTTTCGTAAAGCTCCGTTATCTCCGCTGCGGAGAGACTTGCACGGTCAAGGTAGCCCTTGGAACGCTGGACGAACACGACTTTAATGCTCTTGTCCTCACTAAGTGCCTTTCTTATCGCGGGCAGGTCGAGAGTTTTTTTGTCCTTTAAGTCTATCTGCGCGTATTTAACGCCGAAGTCTGCAAGGCAGCCATCCTCGTGTGCGCTGTTTATGCCGATAACGCCGTCAAGCGTGTCATACGGCTTGCCTGCGACGGAAAGCAGCGTGTCTCCCGGCCTGAGAAGGGCAAAAAGCCCTATCCCAAGCGCGTGCGTGCCCGACACAATGCTGTGCCTTACAAAGCCGTGTTCGCACCCGAGCGCCATGGAGAAGGCCCTGTCGCAAAGCTCTCTCCCGTCGTCGTTGTAGCCGTAGCCGTTTGTAGGCGCAAAATGCCTTTCGGCAAGCCCCAGCTTTGCAAAAACGGAAAGCACCTTTTCCGTGTTGTATGCCGAAACCTCCTCAAAGTGCAAAAACCGCTCCTTAAGCGCGTCTTCGCACTGTGAAGAAAGCCTTCTTATCTCGTCGGAAATTTCCCGCATTATTCAATCCCCTCGGTCACAAGTGCAGTAAGAAGCTTTTCGCAGGCCTCCACGTCCTTCAGGTCAACCGTTTCAACGGGTGAATGTATGTACCTTGTGGGTATGGAGATGCAGCCCGCGTGGCAGCCGCCGGCGGCAAGCTGCATGGAATGAGTGTCGGTACCTCCGCTTTCAAGCACCTCAAGCTGATAGGGTATTTTGCCCTTCTTTGCACAGTCCACCATGGCGTTTACCATAAGCTCCGAACATATCACGGATGAATCCTTAAGCTTTATTGCGGCCCCTTTGCCGAGGGAAACCTCCATGGCCCTCGCGCCGACGGTGTCACCCGTACCGGTCACGTCAACGGCAATGGCGTAGTCCGGCTGCACCGCAAAGCTTGCGGGCACCGCACCGCGGCAGCCGACCTCTTCCTGCACGCTGAAAACGTAGTATGTGTCGTACGCCGGCTTTTCCGCATTCATGGCGGACTTTGCCGCAATCGCACAGCCAAGCCTGTCGTCAAGCGCCTTTGCCGCTATTCGCCTGTTCATAAGCCTTGTAAGCGACGGAACAGGCGCGCAGAGGTCGCCCACCGCCACCTTGCGCAGTGCGTCCTTCTTGTCCTTTGCGCCGATGTCAACAACCATGTCCTTGACCTTTACGCCGTCCTTTGCACCCTCGTCGACAACTATAACGCCCTTCACGCCGTTTTCAAAGGCCACCGTGTGGTAAGACGTGCAAAGCGGGTTTATGCCGCCTACGTTTGAAACGCGTATAAAGCCCTTCTCGTCAACAGCTGTTACAATAAAGCCTATCTCGTCCATGTGTGCGGCAATCATAAGCTTCTTTGCGCTTGACTTTCCCTTTTTAAACACCAAAAGGTTCCCCATTGCGTCGCGCCTTATCTCGTCGGCATAGGGCTTTAAATCCGCCTCTATGACGTCCGCAAGGTATTTTTCCCTCCCCGTTACGGAGAAAGCGCCCGTGTATTTCTTTATAAGCTCGTACATTTTTTATAACTCCTTTCCGTTGTCGGCAACCAAACGTGCCAGATTCAAAACTTCTGTAAGGTCGCTTTCCTTTGCGACGTTTGAAGCGGAATGTATATATCTTACCGGTGCGGAAATCGCCATAACTCTTGCGCCCTCTGCGCCGGTTTGGAACGAGCGCGAGTCATTCCCGCCCGTAACCGTGTTCTTCACCTGGTATTTTACGCCGTTCGCCTTTGCGAGGGAAACGGCCTTGTCAAACAGCTCCCTGTCGTAAACGGTGCCTCCGTCCATAACCGAAAGGACAGCGCCTTCCCCAACGGCGCAGGCACGCCTTGCCTCCGAAACGCCCGGCAGGTCGCCGGCCGTGGTGCCCTCTATCACAACGGCAACAGAGGGGCGCAGTGCAAAGCTTGCGGAAACCGCACCGCGGCAGCCGACCTCCTCGCAGACGGTAAAGGCAAACACCGTGTCGTATTCGCGCTCTTCCTTTATCATGGTGCAAAGCACGGCACAGCCGAACCTGTCGTCTATCGCCTTAGACTTTATAAAACCGTCGCCGAACTTTTCAAAATTCGGCACAAACACGCCGCAGTCACCGACGGAGACGTACTTCTTCGCCTCCTCCTTGGTGATGCAGCCGATGTCGATATACATCTCGTCAACCGGCAGGCAAACGCCCCTTTCGGATGCCTTCTGCAGGTGAACCGCCTTGGAGGCGACAACGCCAAGGAGCCTGTTTTCGCCGATGACCATGCGCCTTCCGCCTATAACGCTGCTGTCTATGCCGCCGATGGTGTCAAAGTAAAGGTACCCGTCGTCCGATATGTATTGAAGCATAAAGCCGACCTCGTCCATGTGTGCGGCGAAAAGAACCGGCTTGTCCGCGTGCTTTTTTCCCTTTTTAAAGGCAAAAAGGTTGCCTACCTTGTCTGTGTAAAGCTCTTCGCAGTACGGCTTTATTTCCCCGATAATCGCATCCCTCACCTCGTCCTCAAGGCCGGAGGGACCGTAAAGCCCGCAAAGCTTTTCCGTAAGTTTAAGCATTTGTATTTACCTCCCCTCTAAAACGACCTTGCAAACGCCGCAAGTGCCTTTGCAACGGCGTCTACGTCGTCAAGCGTCGCAATTTCCGCCGCAGTGTGCATGTTTTTAAGCGGCAGGGAAATAAGCGCGGTGGGTACGCCAGCGCGTACGATCTGCAAAGCGTGGGCATTTGTGCCGGTTCTGCCCGGTTCGCCCACTATCTGGTGCGGGATGCCCTCTTTTTCAAGAACCTCTATAAGCTTTTTCGTAAGCGGCCTTGAAGTGGTGCCCGAGAAGGATACAACACCTCCGCCGCCAAGCCTGTTGTCTTCCTTGCGCTTAGGCGACTCCGGCACGTAAGAGTTTGTAACGTCAATGGCAACCGCGTAATCGGGGTCGATCATATATCCTCCGGTAGCCGAGCCGATATAGCCTATCTCCTCTCCACCGCTGAAAAGCGCACAGAGGTCCACGTTAAGGCTTTCGCCTTTCAGCATGTCAAAAGCTTCCAAAATCGTACACATGCAGATTTTGTCGTCAAAGCTTTTGCCCACAATGCCGTTCCCGCAAAGCCTTTCCGTCGTGGTTTTGTAGCTTACCACCGTCCCTATGGGGCAGTTCTCTTCGAGATATTCGACGCTTCTGCCGGTGTCGATAACCATGTCCGAAAGCTCTATCTTTTTCTTTTCGCTCCCGTCCCTGAGATGCGGCGGCGTCGACGCGAACACGCCGGAAATGCGCTCCTTGCCGTGGATCCACACCTCTGCGGCGGAAAGCACCTTTGTGTCTATCCCTCCGATGCTTGTGACCTTTAAAAATCCGCCATCGCAGATTTTTTTGACCATAAAGCCTATCTCGTCGAGATGTGCGTCGTAAAGCAGAAGCGGCGCATCCTTTTTGCCGCAGCGCCTTATACCGGCAAAGCTGCCCGTCGGCGTTGTCTTTATCTCGTCAAAAAGGCCGCCGAATTTCTCCTTAAGGAAGTCAAAAGCCACATGCTCCCTGCCGGAGACAGCGCAAAGCTCGGTAACTTCCTTTACCGTTTCAAAAAGCTTCATAAAATCCTCCTTCTATAGTGAATTAACCTTGTTTTTAAAATCTTGCCCTCTGCACATAAAATTTTTGTATTTGTCAAAGCTTGCCGCAGCAGGGGAGAGTATCACAACGTCCCCGGGCTCTGCCGTTTCCGCCGCAGCCTTCACGGCCTCTTCCATGCCGTCGGCGTCTATCACCTTGCCTTCAAACCTGTGCTCTTTAAGCACCGCCTTTATCTTCGGGGCGGTGTTCCCCATCACTATCGCCGTTTTTACCTTGTTTACAAAAAGCTCGCCCAAGGGGTCAAGCGGGATGTTTTTGTCATAGCCCCCGCATATCACAATAAGCTTCTGCGAAAACGAGTTTAATGCCGCCGCGGTCCTTGTGGGGCTGGAATCGATGGAAGAGTTGTAATACTTTACGCCGTCTTTTTCCCGCACAAGCTCTATCCTGTGTTCAACCCCGCCGAAGCTTTCCGCAAGCGCCTTTATGTTTTCTCCGCATACAAGCCCCTCCGTCGCGGCGATGGCTGCGGCGTAGTTCTGGCGGTTGTGCGCACCGGGCAGCAGTATAGAGCTGTCCTCAAGTATAAGCGTTCCGCCTTTGTATATCCCGTCGGGCATAACCGCAAAGTCGCCCTCTCCGACGCCGAAGGTTACAACCTCACCACTGCAAAGCGGTGCCATTGCAGCGGTTATTTTGTTGGAAGCGTTAAGCACCGTCTTCCCGTTTTTGCCCTGGTATAGAAAGATGTTCTTCTTTGCGTCTACATACTCCTCCATGCTCCTGTGCCAGTCCAGGTGGTTGGGAGAAACGTTGGTTATAACGGCCGTGTCGGGGGAGACGCTCATCTTCATAAGCTGGAAGCTTGAAAGCTCCATAACCGCAAAGTCGCCTTCCCGAATCTCCCCAAGGCGGCAAAACAGGTTGCTTCCGATGTTGCCGCCGAGGTGCACCGTTTTCCCCGAAGACTCCAAAAGCTTAGCAATAAGCGTTGTGGTGGTGGTTTTCCCGTCGCTTCCCGTAACGCCTATTGTCCTGCACGGACACAGCTTTAAAAATTCCTGCATCTCGGTTGTTATGTAAACGCCGTCTTCCTTTGCCTTTTCAAGCTGCATAGCAAACTGCTTAACGGCTGGGGAGAGGAACAGCACTTCTTCGTCTATTGCGTCAAGGTACCCCTCTCCGCTTATGACTTTCGCACCAAGGTCCTTCACGGTATCGGCGTATTCGCCGGCAAGCGGATCCTTTAAATCCCTTACGGTAACTGAAGCGCCGTTTTCCGCCAAAAGCTTAAGTATCGGCAGGTTGCTTACGCCAAGTCCTACAAAGCCCACTCTTTTCCCGGCAAAGGATTTTAGGTAAGAATCAAACATAGAAAATCTCTCCAATCAAATTCATTATATACTAAATTTAAAAATAATCAACCGTTTGACAAAAATAAATCTTTGTAGTATAATAAAAAATGCAACCGCACCGAACAGTCGCGCTTGCGGAAGGCTTTTGTTTTCCGCGGTGAGGAAAGTCCGGGCTTCACAGGGCAGGATAACGGATAACGTCCGCCGAAGGCGACTTCAGGGCCAGTGCAACAGAAATAAACCGCCGTGCACGGCACGGTAAGGATGGAAAGGCGAGGTAAGAGCTCACCGGTGCGTCGGAGACGGCGCAGCCATGTAAACCCTATCCGAAGCAACACCGCATACAGGGGCGTTAATGCTTGCCCGGCAGCCCCTAAAGGTGGCAAAGAAGCATGCGGCAACGTATGCTCAAGATAGATGACTGTTCAAGACAGAACCCGGCTTACAGGTGCGGTTGCAAACTTTTGTTTTATTTTTCGGCAATTTGTATTGACCGAGGGCTGCAGACGTTGTATAATACGCTTTGACAATGATTGGGAGACAGGTGCATTTATGCTTATAAGGCTTGAACAGTGCAGGCAAGAGGTTAAGGATTTGGAGCAGGGCATAGCCCAGCTTAGGGTTTCCGTCGGTGCGGACGACTTGCAGGAGGAGGTCGCGTCTTTGGAGTCGAAGACCAACGAGGTGGGCTTTTGGACGGATACCGAGGCGGCGCAGCACACACTGCGCATACTCAAGGGCAAAAAGAGCGTGCTTGACTCTTTTATCGGGCTGGAAAGCGCGTTTTCCGCTTTTTCGGAGCTGTATTACATGGCGATTGAAGAAGACGACGAGGCGCTTGTAGACGACCTTTTGTCGGAGCTTTCGGATATAAAAAAGCAGTACGAAGAAGAGAAAATACGAATACTTCTTTCCGGTGAATACGACGGCAGCAACTGTATTCTGTCGATTCACCCCGGCGCGGGCGGTACCGAGGCGCAGGATTGGGCGCAGATGCTTTACCGCATGTATACAAGATATGCCGAGCGCAAGAAATATAAGCTTAAGGTGCTTGACTATTTAGACGGTGACGAGGCAGGCATAAAAAGCGTTACGATGCTTATAGAGGGCGAGAACGCATACGGGTACTTAAAGGGCGAGAACGGGGTGCACAGGCTCGTTCGCGTTTCGCCGTTTGACGCTTCCGGCAGGAGGCACACTTCCTTCGCTTCTGTCGAGGTCATGCCGGAGTTTAACGACGACATTTCCATAGAGATAAAGGAAGAGGACATAAAGGTTGACCACCACAGGTCAAGCGGTGCCGGCGGGCAGCACATAAACAAGACGGACTCTGCCGTGAGGATAACGCATCTTCCCACCGGCATAGTCGTAAACTGCCAGACGGAGCGCAGCCAGGTGCAGAACCGCGAAACCGCCATGAAGATGCTTAAAAGCAAGCTTTTGGAGATAAAGGAGAGGGAGCACCTCGACAAGGTTGAAGACATCAAGGGCGTAAAAATGAACATAGAGTGGGGAAGTCAGATACGCTCTTACGTGTTTATGCCGTATACCCTGGTAAAGGACAACCGCACGGGCTGCGAAACCGGCAATATTACTGCGGTCATGGACGGCGAAATTGACGAATTTATAAGCGAATATTTAAAAATGAAGTGTCAAAGCTGAAAAATGCGGCTAAAATACTAACATGACCAAATTATAAAAGGGGAATGTCGGTATGAAAAAGCTTAAACTGTTTACGGGTATTTTTCTGCTTTTGCAGGCTGCGGTATCTTTAATTGTTTTTCTTAAAAAGCGCAAAAGCTCCGGTTCGCTTTTAGACGGCGGCGAGCTTTTCTGCGAAAAGGACGAAAGCTTTGAGATAAGCTGCAGCGTATATAGATAAAGCACGGGGGACGAATACTTAAAGTTAAAATTCAAGTTTTCGGGGAAGAGGACGTGCTTTGTATGTAAAAGTGCCCTCTTCCCCAAAATTATTGATTATGGAATTCAAGCCACATGCGCAAGTACGATATATATCCGTTAAGGAAAATGCGGTAAATTCCTTGGCTGTAGCAATTATCCCAATTGCAAAGGAAGAACAAGAAAAATAAATAGAGAAATGAGGAGCTAATATGATTACATTTACAAGCAAAACCGCAAACAAAGAAGAATTGAAGAATGCTATATGGGAAGAATTGATTAAATGCACAATGAATGCAGTTGGTCCCATTTATGGCGATTACGAAGGAACGGAATTTGATTATAGTGAATGCAAGAATGAAGTCGATAAGCGTCGTAAATTCGCTATATCCTTCCTTGAAGAATGGACGGACACTAATCTGGAGATCAACGATGATGGCGTAGTGCTGAATGATGATCTGCACACAGAAGATACATGCAGTGACGGCATTTATGATTTAATGGCGCTTGCAAATGCTATCAAAAACAAATTCCCGGATGTAATTATCCAAGGCGAAGGAATGATTGATTATCATTATTCGGTAGAGGAATACAGGATTTACACGGAAGATGGTGTGATTGTGTACGAGGTTGATGGTGACGATGGCTTCGATGAAGACGATGAAGACGATGAAGAATACGATGAAGAAGAGGACTCCGTAGAGTAAGAAGACAAACTCTGGGAAATTGTTTCTGCATTAGCTGAAACTTAGGCAAGGACGGCATTATTATCACAGACACGACAAATATTACTGTGGATCCGTATGCGTATATCGTATATTCCGCAGGTTATGGTGTCCATGACAAATATCATAGTAAATTAAAACCGAAAGGATGATATAAATGAAAAAGGGCGGTATATCCGTACAGACCGAGAATATTTTCCCGGTGATAAAAAAGTGGCTTTACTCCGATAAGGACATATTCATAAGGGAGCTTGTTTCCAACTCCTGCGACGCCATAACCAAGCACAAAAGGCTTGTCTCCCTTTCCGAGGCGGAGGAAAGCGCAGAGGAATACAAGGTTTTCGTCACCGTTGACAAAGAGCTTAAAACTTTGAAGTTTGAGGACAACGGCATAGGCATGACCGAGGAAGAGGTTGACAAGTACATCAATCAGATAGCGCTTTCCGGCGCTCTTGACTTCATTGCAAAGTACGAGGGCGAGGAAAGCAAGGGCGGCGGTATTATAGGCCACTTCGGGCTGGGCTTTTACTCTGCTTTTATGGTGGCGTCAAGCGTTGAAATAGAGACAAAGTCCTATACAGGCAGTCCTGCCGTACTGTGGGACTGCGGCGAAAACGGCGAATACAGCCTTGACACTGCGGACAGAGAAAATCGCGGCACGGTTATAACGCTGCACGTTTCCGACGATGAAGTAGAGTATCTCGACTTTGAACGTGTAAAAAGCGTGCTTCACAAGTACTGCGCGTTCATGCCTTATCCCGTCTATATAAGAGAGGGCGACAAGGAGGAGCTTGTAAACGAGGTTCAGCCCATCTGGCAGAAGCAGCCCGGCGAGGCGGACGACGCGGAATACAACGAGTTTTACAAAAAGCTGTTCGCCGATTACCGCGACCCGCTGTTTTACGTCCACATAAACGCCGACTTTCCGCTCAATTTCAAGGGCGTTTTGTACTTTCCCGCTGCTCGCAGCAACTTTGAAAACAACGAGGGCTGCATCAAGCTGTTTTACAATTCTGTGTTTGTTGCGGACAACATAAAGGAGATTGTTCCGGACTATCTGTACAATCTCTGCGGCGTTTTGGACTGCCCGGAGCTGCCTCTTAACGTTTCACGCAGCTACCTGCAGGACGATTCGTACATCCGCAAAATATCCGCACACATTGTAAAGAAAATCGCGGACAAGCTTATTAAGCTTTGCAAGGATGACGCGGAAAAGTATGCAAAGCTTTGGGACTCCGTCAGGCCGTATATTGAATACGGCTGTATGAAGGACGCGAAGTTTTACGACCGCGTTAAGGACGCAGTGCTTCTTAAGAAGACAGACGGTGCCTGCACTCCGCTTTCGGAAGTTCTCCAAAACGCGGAGGAGGAAAAGAAGCTTTACTACACGACCGATCCGCAGCAGCAGTCGTATTATGTAAACCTTTTTGCAGCCAAGGGAATAGACGTTTACGTGATGGACATTGCGCTTGACACGCAGTTTGCCGCTTTTGTCGAGAGCAAGAACGAAAAGATAAAATTCCTTCGCGTCGACGCGTCTCTTGACGAGGTGGGCGAGAAGTCGGAGGAAGACAAAAAGCTTTTAAAGCTTTTTGCGGAAGCGACGGGCAAGGACAAGGAAAAGATAAGCTTTGTCGCCCTCACGGAGGATGACGCGCCGGTTTTGATACGCTTCAACGAAGAGGAGCGGCGCTTTGCGGACATGATGCGCATGTATGCCGCCGTAAACGGCGAAGCCGGCTTCAACGCCGCAGACGAGCAGGTTGTGATAAACACAAACAACCCGGCTGTGAAGAAGCTTGCGGATACAGAAGCCGAAAAGGCGGCAGTGCTTGCAAAGCACTTCTACCTTATGGCGCTTGTTGTCAGCCGTCCGCTTAAGGAAAACGAGATAAAAGACCTCATGGAAAGCAGCAAAAAAATCAACGGCTATATAATCTGACATTTTGGAAGGTGGAGGGTTTATGGACCTTAACGGCTTGCCCGATTTGTTCGTCAGCTTTTTGTCTTACAAGTTGAATATACAGGGGTGCTCGCCGCTTACGGTGAAGGAGTACCTTATAGACCTGCGCTGTTTTTTCAGGCATGTTATTTCCGAAAGGGAAAAGATACCGGAGAAAAGCGCCGATATTATGAAGGTCACGCCGGAGTTTGCGGATTCCGTCACCGTGGACGAGGTGTATAAATACCTGCTGTACCTCGCGGCCGCAACGCAAAAGAAGCCGACCACAAGAAGCCGCAAGCTCTCCACGATAAGGGCGTTCTATAAGTTTCACACGGCGAAGTCGCATATGCTGAAGAACAACCCGGCAATAGACGTTGACCCTCCGAAAAAGCAGCAGAAGCTTCCGATTGTCATGACGTTTGAGGAGGCAAGGGCCCTCCTTTCGTCCTTTGACAAAAGTGACCTCTGCTATCGCCGAAATTACGTAATTGTGCTTATTTTTCTCAACTGCGGCATCCGTCTTTCGGAGCTTGTCGGTCTTAACATTTCCGATATAGACTCAAATTTAGAGCGTTTTACCGTTCACGGCAAAGGCGGCAAGGACAGGGCGCTTTATTTCAACAGCGCATGCCGCGAGGCTCTTTTGGAATACCTGCTTGTCAGGCAGCAGATAGGGACACTGCACGGGCATGCGATAAAGGACAGCGACGCGCTTTTCCTCTCGACAAACGGCAAGCGCATATCTCCAAAGACCGTTCAGTGGATGGTTAAGCGTCAGTTTGAGCTGTGCGGGCTCGGCAATCGCGGATATTCGGTACATAAGCTTCGTCATACCGCAGCAACTCTTATGTATAACGAGGGCGGTGTAGACATTATGATGCTTAAGGAAATACTCGGTCACTCGCAGTTAAGCACCACGCAGATATATACCCATGTAGAGCGTGAAAATATGCGCATAGCGCTTGAAAACAACCCGCTTAATGAAGGGCACGGCCATCGAAGCGGCAGGCAAATAAAGCGCAGCGGCGCAAAGTTCAAAAGAATGGACGTGCGCGACATAGAAAAGCTGATAATGGACGAGTACAGGAGAATTAAAACGGAGGGGGTTTTTGACTTTGGAAACAATAAATCATTTAATCACAGCGTATGACGTGCTGCCGAACGGCGAGATAAAGCCCTCGGCGATACTTAAAATGATGGAAGACGCGGCGATAAAGGACGCGGAGAACCGCGGTTCCGGCTACGACGTGCTCCGCTCCAAGGACATGATATTCGTTATCACTAAGATAATTGCCCGCTTCGGCCGTCTTCCGCGCGTGGACGAGGAAATGCAGGTCAGGACCTGGAACTCCGGCACAACGGGTGTAAGCTTTATCCGCAACTACTGCTGCACCGTCGGGAGCGAGGTTGTGTGCCGGTCGACCTCCCGCTGGGTGCTTGTCAGCTATTCCGGGAGGCGGCTTCTTCGGCCGGACGTACTGGGGCACAATGTAAGCACCAATTCGGAGGAAACGATTGATTTTGAGCCTTCCCGGCGGATAAAGCTTCCGGAAGGTGCAGAGATACATAAAAGCACATACCGCGCCACTTTGACCGACATGGACACAAATTATCACGTGAACAACACGCGGTACGGAGACCTGCTTATTGACAACTGCGGCATAGATTTCGAGCGCAGCCATGTCAGAGAATTCGAGATCCATTTTGAAAGCGAGCTTAAGGCCGGCGAATCGGTCGACATACTTTCGGCCGTTGCCGACGGCGAGGGCTTTATGACGGCTTTTAAGGAAAAAACGCCGGTCTTTGCCGCAAGAATAGCGGTAGACGACAAATAAGTGTTGATTTTTTAAAAGCCTTGCTGTATAATCTCTTTACAAAGGAGGTGCCCTGATGCAGAATAGCGCAAAGGAAAGACTTATAGCACAGAACAAAAAGGCGTTCCACGATTATTTTGTAGAGGACACCTTGGAAGCGGGTATAGAGCTTTGCGGCACGGAGGTGAAGTCGCTTCGCGCCGGCAGGGTCAACCTGAAGGACGCGTACTGCCAGATAAAGGGCGGCGAGATACGCGTTTACGGCATGCATATAAGCCCGTATGAAAAGGGTAATATATTCAACAAGGACCCTCTTCGTCCGCGCAGGCTGCTTATGCACAAGCGCGAGATCTTGCGGCTTTTCGGCAAGGTAGGGCAGCAGGGATACTCTGTCATTCCGCTTAAGCTTTACTTTTCCGGCAAGTGGGTAAAGGCCGAGGTCGGGCTATGCAAGGGCAAAAAGCTTTACGATAAGAGGGAAGCAGAGGCAAAAAAGACCGCCCGCAGAGATGCGGAGAGGGCAGAAAAACAGTGATCGGACTGCAGAAAAAGTTGCAGAACGCGAAAAACATATAAAGCAAAAAGAAAAAGCTTATTAATAATTCGTACACTCAATTTGCTTTTGGTTTTTTTTGTTCGGAACGGGCAAAAGCCTTGCGGTACCTTTGTTCAGCTACCGGCTCGGTTTGTCTCGTCTGCATTTTTTCTTCAACCTGAGTGATATGGGGGCGTAAAGGTTTCGACGGGGATTTTAAGCTGTGATAAGCGTGCAGAAGCGCATAACTTCTATAAAATGTGCAATTTTTAAAAATAAACGCTAACAACAATTTAGCATACGCTGCCTAACTGAGGCGGCCGTCGCACGCGGGGGGACTGCGACCCGCGCTGCGGCGTGACTTTTGCAGTGAACGTGAGTGCGTGAAAGCTTTGACGCGCGCCATGATTTATGAAGCTACCGAGCCTTGTAGCCCGCCTTTCGGCGCCTTGGCGAGGGAATAAATGTAGGAAGGCTGCGCACGGAGATAATTGCAGTAAGAGGTTTTCGGACAGGGGTTCGATTCCCCTCGCCTCCACCATTGGAGGAGTAAACGAACACGCACGGCTGTTTGTATGCAGCACTGCCTTCGTCTTGCTCCTGCCCTTGTCTGTCGTAGGGTGAAGAACGGCAGAAAAAAGAAAAGCGCCCGGGGTTTTTGCTCCCGGGCGTTTTCCGTGTGGCTTTATTCTTCCGCGCTTTCGTCGCTGCCGCTGCCGGTTGCTTCGTCGACCTCCGGCAGGCCTGCAACCGAGGTGAGCAGGGAGAGGATGCCGGCGAGCACCGAGGCACTGGCCACCATGACCCAGTCGACGGCACCGAGCACGGCGGACGTGCCGATTGTGGCGATGGCCGTCTGTGCGACGGTTTTCAGCGCCCTGATCCCTGCCGCCTTGAACCACTTTTTGAAATTTGTTTTCATGTCTTTGTCCTCCTTTTCAGATTTTGTGAACATCCGAGGCGTTGACGCGCCCGGTGTATACCTTTTTAACGGGTTCCGCGCTGACCAGCAGGATTTTGCCGCCGCTTTCCACCTGCCGGACGTAAAGTGTCGCAGAGGGAACCCATGACGCCATTGCGGACCCGTCGCTGTACTTGCTTACGCCTGCATTGCACTTCACCTTGTCGCCCACGGAAAAGCCGGCGGCAGGTGTTTCGGGCGCCGGCGCGGCCGCTCCCTCTACATTTGTCGTGACGTATGCGTCAAAGCCTGCCGCCTTGACCTTTGCAAGCTGTGCTTCGGCGCTGCTTTTTTCCTTGTACGGGCCTATCTGCACAAAGTATGCGGCGCCGGTCTCTTCCGGCTGCGAGGGCTGCGTTGAGGAGCTTCCCGCGTCAAGCTGCTTCTGCACCTCGGCGCGGAACCAGTCCATCGTCTTGCCGAAGGGCGTCAGCCAGTTTTCAGGGTCGCCGTGATTGTTGCCGTAGCCGGCGGCGTGGCTCTCCTTGTGGCTGCTTATTTGGTCGACGGTGAGGCCGTACATCCTGCAGAGGTAAGCGCAGAACTCCTGCGCCTCCTTCATCACGGCGTTGAAATACGCCTCATCCGTCAGGTCGTCCTCGCACATCTCAAACTGCACACGGGCGGTGGGGTTGTAGTTGTAGCTGCCTTTGCTTCCGGAGCCGACACCCCAGCAGCAAATATCAAAGGGGAGCGTTTGGTAGGTTTCCACCTGCCCGGCGGCGTTTGCGCCGATGAACGCGTGGACGCACACGCTGCGCCCTATTTCCTTTGCCGAGCGGTTCCAGTCGTTCGCGTACTTGTTCTTGCCGAGGTCCGCGATTATTTCATTGTAGTCGGACGAGCTTTCAAGCGGCTGCACGTAGCGCTTTATGTTTTTGTTGTTCGCGCCGGTGGAATGCACAACAATGCCCGTGGGTTTGCCTCCGGTCATTTTTGTGCCTGTTTTGCAGCAGTCGTTTGCGGTTAAAATACACTTTTTCAGTGTCATTTTTTGTGCCTCCTTTTTTAGTTTAATCGTCGTATAGGTTCTCCACCCCTTGTTGAGTGAGGAACTCCTTCTGCTCGTGCTTCACGGCCGTTGCGTAGTCAAGCGCACGGTGCATTTCGCCGTTGCAGTGCGTGTCGGGTATACGCTGCACCGCTCGTGCGGTCGCTTCTCCGAGCGCGATCGCTGCGGTCGTGCTCTTAATCAGGAGCAGCTCGTTTTTCTTGCGTGCCTCTTCGCGCTTGTCCTGCTCCTTGCCGCGGCGTTCAAGCTTTTTTTCAAGCGCCCAAAAACAGAAGCCGGTTATTGCGCTCGGTACGCTCATAATCGTGATAATCTGCCAAACTGTCAGTGTCATGTTGTCCTCCTCTCCTCCGAGCCGCACGCGAGGGGGTGAAGGACGCTGTCAAGCTGTGCAGTCTTTTTGTCGACTTCTTCCCGCTTGGCTGCAAAGTGTTCTCTAAGCGCTTCGTCTACCGTAAGCTGCTCGTCGATAAAAACGGCCTGCTCTCGTATGATTTCCGCCTGCCGTATAATTACGGAGCACAGTGCCTCAAGGTGCTCGCCGCAGGCGGTTTTCCACCCGTCGGACGCCGTTGTTCTTTCCATCGCCCTGCCTCCTTATTCCTCTATAAGCTGCCAGCCCGCCGGGTAGCCGTCGGGGGACCAAACGTTGTTGTCTATAAGGCTCTCGTAGACCTTGCCGTTGTAGCGGACGCGGTCGCCCTTCTTGTAGGCGTTGGTGGAGTCCGGCTGCTCCCATTCGGGTATCTCGCCGGCGACCGGGATAAGCACCTTCGCAAAAAGCGACGGCGAGTCCGTCGGCGTCCACGCGGGCTGCGAGACGTGCTCAAGCAGCACCTTGTAAAGCTTCCCCTCGTAGCGGACGCGGTCGTCTTTGGCGTACTGCACACCGTCACCGCTCCAGGCGGCGAAAAGCTCGACGCTTTGAAGCGCGTCGTCGTCGGCCAGGCTTTGCGCCGCCTTCTCTATGTATTGGCGCAGTATCTTTGCCTTTTCCGTCAGTGTCATATCACTCCACCCCCAGCAGTATCTTCGCGGCCGACAGCTCGTCTTCAAGCCTTATGATGCGCTGCCGCATTTCGGCGACGCTTAAGACCTGCTCGGTCGGCGGTTCGGGTTCTTCGGGTTCTTCGGGGCCGGGCTCCGGCTCCGGGTCGACGGGGTCGGGAACCTCCGTGCCCTCGTCAAGCTTCTCGCGCAGCTCCGCGTACTCCTCCGCCGAGATCTCCGCGGCGTCGATGAAGGGATACTCCCCGGCCTCCTCCGGGGGCGGAAGCAGCCAGCTTGTGCGCCACACCTGTTCCCCGTCGCTCGACTGGATGAACATAGCCTCCGAGGGGTCGCAGCCGAGAAGGATGCGGTGCTTCGTCTGCCATTTCAGGAACACATAGTTCACGTCTATGATGTTCCCTTCGACGATTATTTTGTAGTATTTCACGCTTTGATACCTCCCGTTTTGTACCTGTGAAAATTTTTATTGTAAAGCGCAAGCATTCTCTTGCGCTGCCTGTACGTTCGCGCGATATTCTTCGCCGTGCCCCACCAGGACATAAAGCTGCAAAACACGTCGTCAAGCCGCATTTTCCCGGCTTTTACGAGACGCTTGAATTTGTTAAGCTTCCGGCGCATACGTATGATGCTTGACCTTGCAATTTTCTTGACGATTTTTCCCGTCTCCGTGACCGTGTAGGTCACTTTGAGGAACTGGAAGCCCTTCGACGCCTTGACGATGTGCGTCTTTTTGACGTTGACCGTGTGGCCGACGTCGGCGAACGCCTGCGTCAGCGTTTTCATCAGTTCCCGAAGGCGTTCCTTGCTGCCGTGCCCGGCGAAGCCGTCGTCCATGTAGCGGATGTACGCCTTCACCCGGCCGCGGTCCTTGACTGCGTGGTCTGTGCCGTTCGGTATCAGCAGCGCAAGGGCCTGCGAGATCTGACTGCCAAGCGTTGCGCCGACGCCCTCGTTTGCTTCAAGCTGCCGGCGCTTCCGTTCCCGTTCCGCCGGGTCGGCGATGAGCGCAAGGTCCTGCATTTGATACATCTTTACAAAGTACATGGCGATGTCTACGAGCCGGTCGTCGGCGCCGAGCTTCTCCATTTCCTCCTTGCAGCGGTCGTGCCGGATGCTGTCGAAAAATTTTTTCAAATCGTAGTTGAGTATGTAAAAATCTTTACCGTGCTCCCGCACAAGCTTTTGCAGGTGTCTGTCTATGCGCCCTCTCGCGTGAGATACGCCTTTGCCTTTGGTGCTGGCGGGGTTGTCGTATATCAGCCGGCGCTCCATCAGCGGAGTGATGCAGCTGTCGCAGATTAATCCCTGTATGACGCGGCTGTCGATCATAATAGCGCGGCACTCCCGTACCTTCCCGCGCTCGCGTATGACAAGATGCTTTATTGTTTGGTTTACGTTTATCTCGCCTTTCAGCAAGTCGTCGTGCATCCGCTTAAGCTTCACGGGCGCGTGAGCGACGAACGACTGCACGCTGCCCTTCCATTCGGTGTTCTTCCTCCTTCGCTGCAAAGAGCGGAGGAGGTTCTGCATCGTTGCCACGTTTTCAAACGTGCCGTATCGCTCGACAAGCGGCTTCCGCTTTTCGGCTTTCCGCGCTTTGTCGCGTGCGATCCTCGCCTTGATCCTATCCTGGTTTGTCATGATATAGTTTCGGCTGCGCCTGTCCTGCCCGTTATAGTCGCCGCCCCGGCCGGGGCGGTTGTGTGCCGGTTCTGACAGGTAAATGGTACCGGGAATGAAACGGAGCGGGGCACTCGCCGCACCGCCATGCAAAAAGCGTCCTCCCGACCATAGCAGGGCACCGCCGTGGTGTGCCTCCCTTTGAGCAGGGCGGCCATGAATTTACCGGGGGCTTTGCTGCCCGGAAGGCTGCAGTCTCCTTCTCATAATTTTAACTGTTTTCACCCTCATTTCGCGGTTACTTGAATTAAGAGAATCGCGGGCACACGCCATTGCTGTTGGCCGCGTTGTTGCCGTTGGTGTTCACTCCTCCGTTGGTGTTGACATTGCAGAAGTTCGTGGAGTTCGACACCGCTGCACCGCGCAGCCAAAAATTGCTCGACGCAGCTAATTAATAGACTGCCGCCTGTGTCTCCTTTCATTTCAGACTTTTAAAGCGCTCCGCATCGGACTTTTTCAGTCCAGCAAGCATTTTCAGTTCTGCGTCGATTATGCCGGCCCACTCGTTCATCGTGGCCTCGCTGTAATCCATCAGGAGCCAAAGAGCGAGGAGAGGACGCTGCATCCCGTTCAGGCTTTGCATAGCCTTGTCAAGATGTTTTGCCCGCTCCTCCGCTTCCTTTTTCGTAGTCGGTTCCTTATAGTTCGCCAGCACGATTTCTGCGAGAGCGGTGTCGACGAAGCCGGCAATCTGCCCGCTTATCGTGTCCTTACAATGCTGCGGTGCGTGACCGATTTTTTGGTAGGTGTACCGGTGCAGCTCCGCCATATTGTGCAGAAATTCAAGCCGCCCCATTTTCTTCGTGGGAAGCGGAATAATCATCGGCCTCTCCTCCTGTTTCCATCCGTTCACGCCCCATACGAGCGCTATGACCCGATTGACTCGCTCCGACCACCGGCGCGCGGCGTCTTCGTCTATGCCGAGAACATTCCAAGCAGCGAACAGCGCCTTTTGCTGCCCGACCAAAAGCCGGACCGCCTGCTTGAAGTAAGCGGTCCTGCGTTCTTGCCCTTCGGGCGTCCGGCCGTTCTGCTCGTTGGCATAGATAAGTGCCATCGCAGCGCGGTTTACGGGGTCGTACAATCCGGGATTGATAAATTTTTTGTACCGTGAAGGCACCTTGCGCAGTCTTTCCTCCGTGAACTTGCAGAGGCTTATTGCCTGCCTCTCAAACTCCGAGAACGCCGTCTTTCGCTTGTTTGCGATTACCGACATATTTCCTCCTTTCGCCCCCGGGCCGAGAGAAAGAGGATGCAGACGCGGCAAAAACAGATAAAAAAGATTAGAAAAACGCTAAAAAGCTGCTGTGGCCGTTTCTTTCTTAGTTTTTCGGTTTTTCGCGTTCTGCGCCTTTTCTCCGGCCCGCTCTGCCCCGACTTACGCGGGGCAGATGTAGGGCATTATTTTAGATAGAGAAGCGCGGGCACACGCCACTGCTGTAGGCCGCGCCGTAGCCGTTGGCGTATACTCCTCCGTTGGCGTAGACAGTGCAGAAGTACGTGGAGCCCGACACCGCTGCACCGCGCAGCCAAAAATAGCTCGACTGTATCCATTTGCCTTCGTGCCGGTAGAACTGCCCGCCTCCGCCTATCCAAACGTCGCCTTCCTTCAGCGTGCCTGCGTCGTCAAGCGCCGGGTCGGTGGAGGTGGTGAACATAAACGAGTTCTCCGGCCGTGCGAGGCCCAACCACTTCACGCGGTCGTTGTTGTTTGTAAAGAAGGTCACCCACTTGCCTTCATACGACCAGGGCGGGGTCGCCATGCTCTGCATCTCTCCCGCGCCCGGAAGCCAAAGCAAGGCCTCTGTCGTCTTTATGTCGTACTGCGAGCCGTCAACGTAGTTGCTGTGCGGGATTTTGCACTTGCTAAGCACCTTGCGCCACGGCGCGGCCATGCCGTTCAGGAGCCTTGTCTGCATCCACTTAAACAGGGCTGTCTCCGGCATACCTCCGGCGTTGGTGTTGGTTGTGTTCTGCTGCTTAGCTTTTGCCAGCAGGCCGGCGCAGATAAAGTCGACGGAGGTGTCCTTGTCCTCGTCCACGGCAAGCTTGTACTGGCCGTAACCGCCGGTCTCGAACACGTACTCCTCGCGCACCCAGCAGGCAAGCTTTCTGCACTCCGCGTCGCCAAGGTCGGACTTCCAAAAGCGGCAGCTGTGGATAGTGCCGGTTGCGTAGTCCTTGAACTCGCCGTTGCCGCCCTTCAAAGCGCCGAGGACGATAGGCGCGTCCGTCTGCGCGTCTACGACTTTTTCAAGCTCCGCGTAGCCGAGGGCGTCGGTGTAGTGCATGGAGGAGTAGACCTTCAGGTTTCGGCTTCCGGCTTCGTGCCGGAGCACCGTCAGCTCGCGGTAGGTAGTCGAGCCGGTCTTGAACAGATGTTCGGCCTTCGTATCGTCGGCTCCGTACAGCACGGCAGGACCGCCGTTGTAGAGGATTTTGAAGCCCATCGTACCTTCCTCTTGAAAACAGGAGACAAGGGTTTGGTTTGCCTGTCCCGAGTCTACAAATTCAAGGTCCGTCACAAGCGTCCAGGCGTCCGCTATCCCGTTCTCAAACGGCTTTACCGCCGTCTCGACCGTCTTTTTGCCGTCGAAGTAGGTGGGCTCTTCCACGAGGTCCTCGTGCGGGACGTTCGAAAATTGCGGGTCGTAGCCGAACTGCACCGTCACACGGTCTTTGACGGCGAAGTATTCCTCCGGGTGTGCGCTTTGCTTTATGGCGTAGATTTGTGCAGCGGACAGGACGGAAGTCTCCGCACCGGGAACGGGCAGCTCGCCTCTCAACCAAACGGCGCTTACGTCGACGTCGCCGACGATGCGGCCCGTAGACTTGTCCCAGCCGTTGAAAAGGTAGTAGACTGCCTGCTCCTCCTCGTCGGTTCTCTTCGGCTCCTCGCCGCCGTATACCGCTTCGGTGCCGTATTCGGCCTCCATGGTTTTAAGCACGACGCCGGGCTGCTGGAGCCATCTCACCTGATACTTGCGGGGCGTCTCGGTGTACTGCGCGCGGATTGTCTTCGGTTCGATGATGTTGGTAAGCGGGCTGTCCCAGCCGCTGTATGTGTAGACCGTCGACTCTGAGCTTTCTCTCGTCGGTTTGTCAATCTTGCCGGTTTTGACGGGGTCGTCGACGCTTGCGTTCCTGTCGACGTATTCGCTGTATAGGGGCGTGTCGTCCCAGTCCACAAAGGATACGAGATACTGCAGGATAAGCGAGTCGTACTTGACTTCAAGGTCCGTCCAGGCCTTGCGGTACGAGTCAAGCTTCGACTGCTTTATCGACGGCACGTAGGCTTTTCCGACGAGTACGGACTGCTCGGTGTTGCGGCCGTTCTCGTCAAGGCCGGCCATAGAGAGTACGCGGTCAAGCAGGGAGGTGTCGGCAAAGGTCCAGTCAACGCCGACTATGCGGGCGCGGGTGAGGCCTTCCGCCTTCTCAAGCCAGTCCTTGGCGTCAAGCGTCGGGCAGTTTTCCATTCGCAGCGTGCGCAGGCCGTCATACGACGCGATTTCCAGCGACTCCAAAGCGTTAAGCGAGACAGCCGAAAGCAGACTTACGGCCGGGATCTCCGCCGTTTTGATTTTGCCGCCCGGAGAGAAGGTCACGCCGGTAAGCCCGGAGCCCTTTGCCTTAAGGTCAAGCAGTGCGTCGCAATTGGTAAGGTCAAGGTTCTGCCGCAGGCTCGGCAGGTTTTGCAGGTCGAGCTTTTCAAGCAGGGTGTTGTTGCCAAGCCCGATGGTGGCAGCGTTGGTGTTGGCGTAGCCCTCTGTGCCGTCGCCGATTTTAAGCTCGCGCAGCTTGACGGCAGCGGCGATATTAAAGTAGCCGATGTACAGCGGCGCGAGGTCGCCCACGCTTGAAATCATTGACGCCGTGTAGATATAGATTTCGGTGTCGTTCAGCGTGTCTATAGGGCATTTAAGCGTGTGCTGCTCGTTCCTCTTGCTGCGGACAGAGACCACGCCGGAGCCGGACTGCAGCGTGATGTACATATCGGCGTACGGCGTGATTGTTATCTCGTCGCTCGGCTCAACGCCGCCCCAGTCGACCGGGGTGTATGCGCGGAACGTTATCGTGTCCGAGGTCGCCGCGGAGCCTCTGTACTTTGAGGCGATGTACTTCTCCTGGTAGGTCTCAAACTGTCGGCGCTGGTCCTTTTTCGTGCCGTACATCATTTCGAGGTACGCCTGCGTTTTGTTGTCGGTGTACGGGCGGATGTACTTCTTCCACATGTCTTCGATGACCAGCGCCTCCGGTCTCGGCGCTTGGTGTGCCTCGAACTTCGCAAGTATGCGTTCCGCCTGCCAGGCTCCCTGCGACTCCAGCGTCAGGAACATGGCGCGCAGGTCGTCGTACATAAGGTCGCGGACGTTGCACCACAGCACGCTTGACGCGGCGTTGAACACGTCCTTCGTGCCGATGCGGTCGGTGTCCTCCAGGCCGTAGGAAAGCGTCAGGCCGCCCTCGTTGTCGTTGCCGTCGGCGGTGTCGTTGTCGTAGTCCTTCGTAAAGTCCCAGTGGATGCCGTCGTCGGTCGAGACGAAGACGTTTTTCGCCCGGTTGTCGACCATCGCGTGCCGTTCGGTGAAAAGGTAATGAAACAGGACGGAGTCCTTGATAAAATAATCGCCCAGCTCGGCCACAAATTTTGCCCCACGGTATTCCGCGTTGTCGGTCGAGTACTTCTTCCCGCCGTAGGTTTTCGCTTCCGACAGCGGCCGATTTGAGGCTGCTGTGCGGTCTGTGGATACTACCCACGAGAGCACGCGCTGGAACGCCTGCTTCATGTCGTCGGTAGGTTCGTCCGGATAGCGGAACTCCAAGGCACCCTCTCCGTCCCAGGTTTCGTCTTTCAAGTTGTCGGACTTCCACAAGGTGATGTTGCTGGTGTTGTTCAGCAGCTCTATGCAGCACTGCTTAGGGTTGTCCTTTTGGCCGAACACTTCGAGGTTTTTCTTCTAGTTGTTCATGTCGCCGCAGCCGTAGAGAACGGTCTCGCCCGGCTTTACGGAAATTGCGCCCACTTTTACGGTGTCGCCGCTTGTGTTGTGGTAGAATACGACGCAGGGATGCCCCTCGATCGTGTCCCTCACTTTCGGATCCTCCTGCCGCGCCGGGTTCTTGTAGGGCTGAAATTGGTTGTACTCGTCGGCAAGTATCACGTTGTTGGCGTTTTCGGAGGACGCGACATTCAGCTTGACGTTGAAGTAGTTGACTCCGATGCTGTTATCGGTCATGGCGTATTTGTCGCGGTGCTCTCCGTCGTCGAACTCGAAGCCGCTTCCAAATTCGAGGTCGAGGTTCAGCGCGGCCTCTCCGTACTGTGCGGAGGACGTGCCCTGTGCCTTCATGGTCACGTTGCTGGCCGTGAAGCAGTGCGCGTCGCCGCCGGCCTTGTAGGTGTGCGTGACGCTGCACGTCACCTTGTCGGATTTGGCGGTCGTCATTCTGTCGGCGTCTATCACTATGACACGCAGCTCCGGGCTTGCCTCTATCAGCTTGTTGATGTCGACGTTCCCGCTTGCGTCGTAGATGTTGTTGCGGTTGTAGCGCGCAAGCATTTCCTCGGCCGAGGGCGCGTCCGCCATCCAGTTCTCGTGGATTTCTATCCGCGTGAGGCTGTTGCTGTACGCCTTTACGCGGTAGATGTGGACGTCGCAGTCGTCGGAGCCTATCCGCAGCATGGCGGGGTTGTCCTGTGCGAAGTTGTCGTTGTCGGCGTATATGGCGACCTTCGAGGGAACGCCCTCCAGCCAAATCATCATCGCCTTGTCCTCGCTGTCCGGCTCTATGTTGACGTCCATCTCTATCAGGCTTTCTTCGCAGTACGGTACTTCCATCGCGGTCAGCTGTGACCGCACGGCCGCGCGCTGCGCCTGCAAAGATACGCCGATGTTGTCGGCCATACACGAGAGTATCTTCGCGTCGTAGTTCCGGCAGTTCGCGGCGCGGAAGATAAACTTCAGCTCCTTGCCGTTTACCCTGGCGTCGTCTTCAAACAGCGAGCAGTCCGCCTCGACGTAGGTACCGCACTTTATGCAGAAATAGGTGTTTCCGTCGGCGTCCGTCCGGAAACCGCCGTTCATCCAGTCGAAGTTGTCGGAAAAGTTCAGCGGGTGGTTTAAGCCTTCGCCGTCCGTGTAGCCGAATGTGTCTCTGTCAACGTCGCTGTTTGTATGGCCGGTGGGGTTCAGGTCAAACACAAGTCCCGTCTTTATGGGTTCGATGTCTATGCCGATGGGGTCTACTGTGAGCATTATCGTCTTGGTGACCTCTTCGACCTCGCCGGTGGTGATAGTCAGCGTCTTGACGCCGTCGGTCTCCGGCTTGTAGCTCCATATCTGACGCGTGCGCCCGACAGTCAGGGTAGACACCGTTTCCCCGTCTACCGCCAGGGTGACGCTTGAGTAAAGGCTTTGCGGCGTGTATACGATGTAGGGTATCGACACAGTCGTGTACTGCTTTGCCTTGCCGGTGAAGCTGCACGCGATGATCGGCGTGGGGTTGCCCTCCTCGACGCAGATTATGTCGTATTCCAGCGTGTTGCTTTTTACGGTTACGCCCTCGACGGTGGCGTCGGCGTAGACCTTCAAGCGGTGCGAGCCGTGGCTCTGTGCCGGGATTGTCTGCGTCTGCTGACGGTTGGATGCGGTGACAGTCGCTGCGGCGACTTCGCTCTCGTCAATAACAAAGTGGATTTTCTTCTCGATGTTGTTGCCGATGGGGGTGTAGCGGAACAGGATGTCGCCGTCATATATGGCGGTGTCGTCGAAGGACGCGCTGATAGACAGAGCAACGGCCGTCACCGTCCACGTTTTTGTGGCGTAGTTGTCGTCTTCGTCCGTCACCTTTATCTTTACCTTGTTCGTGCCTTCCGTCAGATACGAGCCAATATTATAGCTGTGAGAGCCTTGCTCGATGTTTTGCCGCACGACGGACGCGCCGTTTACGCTCAGTTCGAGGGCGCCGGAGCTGTTCGTCAGCTCTCCGCTGCCGTCGTAATCGTTGTAGGTGAAGCTGATGTTCAGGTCTTCGCCGTATGCCACGGTGAGAGCGGAAGCGCCGGTGGTGTTCTCCAACTTTACGACCGTTCCGGATGCAGAGCCGCCTCCGCCTGTGCCGATGAAGCACGGGTCCACCACGTCCTCGTCGCCCTGTTTGATATGCAGGTACCCGCTCTCTTGGTCGTAGGTGACGGAGTCGAAGGCAAGCCCGCCGCTCTCGATGGGGATTTCTACGTCTTCGTCGTCCAAAAAGGTGATGCGGATGCCCGTCTCGGCCGCTTCGACGTTCTTAACGATGTTCGGCTTCATTCCGTCAAAGTCGCCGCTTTTCAGGTACGTCGTGTCGAGCTTAAGCACCTCGCCGAGCTTCTTTGCTATCTCTGCGACCGGTGCACGGCGGAGAGACTCGGCCTCGCCGCCTCCGCCTTCCTGCTGCTCCGGCTGTGTGATTAGCACATGAGCGTCGTCCTTGACCTCGGCGACCGTTGTTTTCTCTGTGATTTTCTGCAAAGCCATGAATTTATAACCTCCTTAAAATACGAGGATGTAGTAGTACGTTTGACCTCTTTCATTCTGCTGACACGCAGCGTTCTGGGCGTACCACGAAATGTACTTATCTCCCCAGGATATTGAGACTGTACCTACTAAGTTCGGATCGTCTTGCGACTTGTCACGGATAGTAAGCAACGAGGTGCCGTGAATCGCCATGAAGCCGTCGCTTTTTGCGCTTACCGCGTTTTTTGGCTGAACAATCAGGAGCTTCGGCAGCATATTCAAAGTAAAATCAATCCTGTTGGTCGTGCCAACTCCGGACCTTCCGGTGCCTGTATAGCTTCCGCGGGAGACCCTGCTTGCGCCGAGAAGCTCCGCTGTTATGCCGTGCGGGTTGTCCTGCGTCAGGTGATGCAGCATACGGGTGATAAAGTTGCGGATTTTGCCGAACATGACGCTTAACGTCTCCCCGCTTGTTATGTTCTGCAGAGGTATGGTTGACGGGTCGTTTGCCTGTTCCGGCGTCAGCGCCGGGAAAGTGGGGGTCTGATTGTCCGTCGTGACGTTGGGCACATTTCCGAGGCCTACCTGTTCGGCGGTTGTTTCGTGGGGGTTGCCGGTGTCGTTTTCGTGTGCCTCAAGCTCTTCCGTTGTGGCGTAGCCGCCGAACTCGCCTATCTTTGCCTCGACCGTTTCGGCGTCGCCGACGGCCACAAGCACGCGGAGCGTGACACGTTCGAACGATGTCGAGCTGCCCGTCGGGATATATGCAGGATAGTCGTTCGAGTTTGAGTATGCGTAAAGGATTTCGCCGTCGTCCGGGTCGTCCGCAAAGACGCCCAGCTCCTTTGCGTAAAATCCGGCACCTATTCGGCTGTTGTCAAAGCTGCCTTCAAGCGTTGCGACGCCGTCCCCCTTCTCTATGCCTGTTATGCCGACGCCTATCACTTCATCGGCGAGCTCTGTCATGCTTCCGGCGTCTCTTGGGGCGTCCCCCGCTCCTATCGCCAGTCGCGTAAAGGTCAGCGTCTCACCGGCCAGCGCCTTCACGATGAGTGCGCGGCCTGAGTCCGTCAACTGTAATTTCGGAAAAAACATACTTTCGTGCTCCTTTCTCGCTATTCAGCCAGGACCTTGTCGCCCTCGTCCGTCAGAGAAACGCCCAGCTCGTCCACGAGCCAGTCGAAGGCGGTAAAGTCGTCCCTGCTCATTTCCGTTGAATACTCTTTGCTTACAACGGTGGCGAAGCCGAAAAACAGACCAAGCGCTTCGTCGGTCGTCAGTTCGATGCCGTCAAGGTGTGCGCTTGCCCGCTTTGTGTAATTGATTGCCTTTAAAATTTTTGCAAAATCGAAGGTTTGATTTGCGTCAAGCTTTACCCGAAAGTGTCCCGGCTGTCCTGCATAGTCAAACCACTCGGTTATAACGGGGTCGACGCCGTAGGCGGCCTTGACGGCCTCCACAACAGCCCACTTCGTGCCGGCTTTCTCCTTCAGCAGCGCGGCGGCCTTTACGGTCGCCCGCTTGCCCTCTATGTCCATGCGGCGGTCGTACCACTCGATAAGCATTTCCCACGCCACTTCGTCAAGCTCGTCTTCGGTGAGGTTGTCGATCTGATCCCATTCGCGCAGCCGGTATATCTCGCTCCCCGGTGTTCGGATCAGCCTGTTCACGGCGGCGGCGAGTGCCTTCACGGCTTCGTCATCGCGCATAAAGTGGGGGAGCAGCTGGAGGATGTCAGCGTCTGAAAGTTTCATTCCCATCCTTTATCCCTCCTTCACGAAGTGCTCAACTGTCAAGTTGCCGGAGAACTTTGCGACGGTGGTCCGGCCGAGTTCTGTATATTCCGGCTTGTTGATCGTAACGCGGTCGGCCCCGGGCAGGCCGGCGGCGGCCCCCTGCGGGGAAAGCACCAGCTTGCGGAGGTAGTCGGGGTTGATGTCGCGGTCGAGCGCGGAGCCTTGCCAGCTCTTGTACTGCTCTATTGCACCGCCTTCGCCTTCGACAGCCTTGATGCAGTCCGCCTCGTTTTCCGGCGTCGTGTAGTAGACAATGTCGATGTCGTACTCCTCCGTCTGCGGCGCTTTTACGCTCACCTTGTCCGTGAGCGGCCTGACGTCGTCTGCATTGCACGAAGCGAGCACCTTGTCGAGGATCGTCTGATCGGGGATCCCGCCGTTGTACAGGATAGGAGTGATAACTATTTGGCACGGTTCCGGTGATTCGACAACGGCGTCCGCAACGTTAGGGTCGGCCTGCATTGCCCAGTATTTGTACGAGGCCGTCGGGCCTGCGGTTGTGATTTTGTTTGTCGCGTTCCTGATCCTTTCCCGGAACGCTTCGTCACTTTCGGCGTTTGTGCCGCCGGCCGTCGTCGTAAGGTTTTCTACACCGTCGACAAAGTTCAGCAGGTCGACGATGATGTTGACGGCCCCTGCGGGTATGTCGTTGTAATCGACACCGCCCTCCGCCGCCGTCGCCGTGACGTCGACGTGCGTCTGACCGGCTTCGAGCACCACCGTTCTGTCGGTCGCAAAGTAGCGCTCAAAGTCGCCCGTCGCCCGCGTCCCGGCCGGGATTGTGATGTTTGTACCGACCGCCTCGGTCAGGCGGAAGCGCAGGGTCGTCTTTGCGGCCCCCGGCTCGCTTCGCGCAAGCCCCCTGTTTTCGCCGATGGCGTCGAGCACTTCTCCCCGTGCGTAGCGCAGCATCTTCTGACGGCAGGCGTCGTTGCAGCTGCTGTACAGGGAGACAAACAGCGGAACCATCGCCTCGTCGAAAATCCTGCGCTCGTCTCCGGGGTACAGAGGCTCTGCCACGCCGTTCTCAAGCTCTGTAATAATCGTGTCGTGTATCTCTGCGCTGTCGGTCGTTATAAAATCAAGTTCGCTCATTGTTCCTCCTCCTTCCGGGCGGATATGACAGCATTGACGCCAAATTCTCCGGCGCTTGCGAGGGTTGCAGCGATGTCGACGTCTTCAACCTCCATGCGCGGCTCAAAGGTTTCAAGCAGCCACTCGGCGTCGGCTTCCGCCTGCCCCATTGCGGAGGAAGCGGGGCGATCTACGAGCGCTGCGTCTCTTCCCTTTGTGCGGCAATACGGCACTTCTCCGCGAGTAATCAAAAGCAGGTTTACAGCGCACTGTTCGGGGTTTCCGTTTCCCGCCGATTTCATTTTTTCCACCCCCTATACCAGCGTCAGCTCCGACGTGTAGACCCAGCTGCTTATCCCGTCCGGATACCCCAAAAGCGTCTTTTCGCCGGAGATTTGAGAAACCTTGTGGCTTCGCTGCTTTACCCAGTCCGGTATCTTCTGCCCGGAGCAGTATTTCTCTCCCGTCGGCTTCACCGTCGAGCCGACCGATATGGTCTGTTTCGGCGCAGACGCCGCCTCTGTGTTTGTCGGCTTCTTTTCCGACTTGCTCTCTGTTTTTGCCCCTACGTTCAGCGCAGAGGTGTCCGTTCCGTCGGTGCTCGCCGCGGCGGTTCTGCTGCATTCCTTAAACGTAAGCTTTAAGGTCGCAAGCCTCATGCGGCCGAGGTCGTCCAGCTTCAGGCCGCTGACCGCGACCTTTTGGAGCTGTACTACGGGTCCCAGCTTCTTTCCTCCGAGGTAAAAATAGCCGGTTTTTGTTACAAGCGCCTCCCAGCGCTCTATTTCCTTTCTAACGTCCGTACCGGCGGCAGAGTGCAGCGTCACGGAGCAGGACAAGGGGAACAGCTGCATTCCTCTTTCGTTTGTCTGCGGCGTTCCCTCCGCGTCGCTGCTGCTGTCGGCAGCCTGTTCATAGCTGAAGCTCAGGTCTTCGACGGGGTTTACCTTATTGGTCGAGACCTCGAACGTTTCGTCACGCCATTTTGCCATTATTGCCACAATGTTCGCCTCCTGTTATTTCGGAGCACCCGTCTCCGTGTTTCCTTCTTCGACGGGGTGCGTGTGATTTGCAAAACCTATGCCGCCTGCCTTTATGCCGCCGCACGAGATTTCACCGGAAACCGTAAGCGCCGGCAGGCATTCGCCTCCGCCGCCGTCCGCCCTGCCAAGCAGGATGCCGGTTTGGTCCTCGAAAATCGCATAGATCACCTCCGTGCCCTTTTGCAGATTTCCGGACGCCCCGCGCAAATACCACGGCACGACGACGCCGGCAGAGACGAGGCCCGCCTCATTGCAAGGCACCACGGTGGCCGCGCTGCCGTTTATGGTTGCGATTTTGCCTTTTTCGATATATCCCGCCATTAGCAGCCCTCCGGTAGTTTTCTGAAAAATACGGTCGTTTTGTTCTTGACGTGGTCGTGCCGGACGCCCGTTACAAAGACCGTGCCGTTCCACGCTTCCGCCTTCGCCGTTTTCAGGCGGATTACGCTTGCGGCTGCATAGCCGGGCATAAGCTCGCGCGTGAAGCTGCCGCAGGCAAGCCCCTTGTTCGCATTCCGCAGCAGTCCGCGGGCAAAGCGCAGCGCCTCGGCGTTGCTCGTCACCTTTATGCCCGTTTCCGGCTTCAGCACTCTGTCGCTGCCGCCGGACGGTGCTTTATAAGTGCCGGAGAAACTCCCGCTTGCGACGGTCGCCGCTCCGTATGCAAACTGCGTGCGGTCTTCGTAGGAGAACACGCCGTCGTCCCCGATTTCAAGGGTGGCGGCCGGCGGCTGCCCTTCGATGTACGCCTCGTTGTATGCGACAAGCTTGCCGTCAAAGACGAGCATCTGACAACCCTCAAGCATACAGAGGCGGTAGAAGAACGAGAAGTCCGACTCGTTGCTTTGTGCGAGGTAGTTGTATAGTTGATCGGCACATCCGTAGTTTTCAAATTCGAGAGAGTTCCGTCCCGCGATCTCGTTTGCGATTTGGAGAAAGTGGACGCCGGCCCACGATTTGCTCCTCCTTATGAGACCGCTTTGCGGCATTGACATGGCCCTGACGGTGAAGCAGCCGTTCTCCGGCTTCGTCGAGTACAGAAACATTTTGCCGGTGCGGCTTGCCCCGTTTTCGAACGAGACCTCCGCGCCCTGCGCCGGGTTCCATTTGCTCCACACTCCCGTCGGGTCGTTAAATCTCACGGTCAGGGTGTCCGACCGCTTTTCCGCATACATTTCGTGGACGCAGTAGCGGACGGACACCTTGTCGAAGATGTCGACACCGTTGACGATCAGCTTCATGACGTGCCCGACCTCCACGGCGGGAGCGTCTCCGGCGTCTCGACGCTCTCAACGATTGGAAGCCGGAGGGGAACGTTTGCGTCGAACACGATCACGTCCGAGTATTGCGGGTTGAAGCCTATGATGTACTTTGCCAGCTTTTCCTCGTTGTACATTGTGAGCGCGAGCGAGTCAAACGTATCGCCCGCTCGCGTCCTATAGTCCAAATAGCCCGTTACGCGTAACAAAAACGCCCCTCCTCTCTGACCTTCAGCCACTCTTCAAGCCAGTCGAAGAACTCGGCTTCGTGCTCTTTGAGCTGAGCCATCAGATCCTCGTCCTCCTCTTGCTCCCCGGTGCTGCCTATTGTCGGCGACCAGGTGAAGCCGCTGAAGTCGTAGTAGATGATTGTCTGCCCGCCTGCCATTTCGCCAAGCGAGAAGTCGTCCAGCGTCAGGAGCTTGCCGGCGGTGCTTGTTGCGGTTTCTTCGGTCGTCTCTATACCAAGCCGCTCGCCGGCTTCCAGCCAGTACCCGATATTGGCCTCTCGGTATGCGGGGTCGAACGATATGACCGCCTCCACGCCTTCCTCGCCGGCAATTGACAGCCCTTCCGTGAAGCCGCCCTCGGCGAAGCGGGGGAGGTGTACCTCCGGAATTAGACTTATCTCAAGGCCTACGTACTTGGAGACCTTGTTGATCCCCTTCAAAATTCCGTTGATGATTTTGATTGCGCCGTTAATGATGTTTTCGATAATAGTCGGTATGAGGTTGAAGATGCCCTTAAACACGCTGACAACTCCATCCCACGCTTTCGACCAGTTGCCTGAGAAAATCCCGGTGATGAAGTCGATAAGCCCGCCGAAAACCTGCGTCAGCGCGTCGATGATAGGCCGGATCCCCGCGATCGCCCCGCCGAGCACGTCGCTGAACAGTCCGGCGAGGAACTGAAGGATCGGCTGTATCGGCTGAAGAATTGACGTAATCAGCACGCTGAAGATGTCGATAAGCGGCTGGATCGCGCTCATTATGAGGTTAAGGATCGGCTCAAGCAGCATGATGAACAGGTCGAGGATTGGCTGGAGCAGCGCGATGATTAGGTCAAGGATAGGCGTCAGCAAGTTCAGCACTTCGATCAAGATCGGAAGCACCGCATCGATGATGTTTTGAACTATCGGGACGAGGATGTTGATCAGCTCGATAATTACCGGCAAAATTGCCGACAGGATCTCGGTCAGGATAGGCACCACTGTGTTCAGCAGCTCGATGATCACGGGAAGCACTGCGTCGATGATAGTCATGACCAGCGGCAAAAGCGCGTCGATCAGGTCTATGATCACCGGCAGAACAGCTTCGAGAAGCTGGTCAAGCAGAGGCAGCACCGTGTTGAGCAGCTGCACCAGTACGGGGAGCACCGCCTCCACGACCTTAAGGATCGGCGGGAGGAGCTTCTGCACCAGCTGGACAATGATTGGCAATATCGACGAGATCAGCGTTTTCAGAATCGGAGCCACCATTTGCAGGAGCTGTATCAGCACAGGCACAATTGACGTCACAATTTCGACAATCGGCGGGATCAGCTCCGTCAGCAGGCCACTCGCTATCTCGGTTATGACAGGCACGAGTTCCTGCAACAGCGGCATAATTGCCGGCAGCAGCTGCTCAATCATAGGCTGGATCTGCGTGACCATGTCCTCAATTATAGGGATCAGGCTCTCCATGAGTTCGCCGACTATCGGCATGATTTTTGTGAGCGAGTCGAGCAGCGTGTTTGCGAGTGGTTCAAGTGCCACCTGCGCCTTTTGCTTGAACAGTTGGAAGCGTTCGCTGAGTGTGTAGGTGTCCTCTGCTGCAGCGCTGATTGTCTCTCCGTTCGCTTGAAGAGCGGCGGTAAGTGTCTCGACGTCCATCGCACCGCTGCGTATTGCCTGCGCCATTGTGACGGCGGTCGCAGAGCCAAAGATCTCGGTCGCTATAGTGATGGCTTCGGTTTCGCTGGAGGCGCTGTTGATTTGATTGCAATAATCCTGCATCGCCGCCACGGCGTCGCCGCCATCCTTTGCAATATTGCCAAGGCCCTTTTTCATACCTTTGAGCACCTGCTCCATGTTTATGCCGGCCTTGTCGAGGTTTGCAATCATTGATGCGGCCTCGTCAAAGTTATAACCAAGCGTTTGCAAAACGGCGCCGGAGCTTTGCATGTGCTCCATAAGGGACGAGAAGCCCATGCCTGTGCTTTGGCACACCTTGAAGATGTAGTCCATCTCGCCGCCCATGTCGTCCGCGCCGACGCCCCATTGTTTGAAGGCTTGGCTTGAACTCTCTATAACGCCGTTGAGGTTGTCGCCGAGCATATCCGCGACTTGTATTGCCTGCTTTGATATGTCTTGCAGTGCCGGGCCGGTAAGTCCAAGGCGCGTATTGTAGTTTGATATTGCCTGGCTTGCGTCCTCCATCGTGGTCGGGACGCTTGAGTACACGCTGTCGAAGTCCTCCATAAGCGAGTCAAGGGCATCGCCTGTTGCACCGGTACCGGCTCTTATTGTGTTTTCAGCATCCTTGAATTGCTCACCGAGATCGGTGAGGTATTTGCCGGCTTTTACTACTGCCTTGCCGGTCGCTACGGCGATGCCGCCAACGGCGGCACCGACCGCAAGCGCCTTGACGTTTATGCCTTCAAGCTTTCCGGTAGCTCCCTCGATGGATTTGCCGAGGGTAGGGCTTATGGAACCGGCAATTTCAACGATCGCTTGTAGTGCTTTGCTTTTCGCCATTACCGTCGCCTCCCTCCTTTATAGCGTGGCACCCTGCGAGGTATTTTTTTCTGCTGCCGTTTGTGCTCTTCGGCAAGATCTTCTGCAGCTTCAGCGTATTCGACGAGAAAAGCCGTCACCGGCTTTTGTTCGATCTCCGTTACTGAGGTGTGGAAGGTTCGGGCGTAGTCTCGGATGGCTCGCCGGAGTTGTCGTCTTGTGAGTCCTCGTCCGGTTTGATTATAAAATTTCGGCCGATCTTCATGACCTCCATGACGTCCGCGCCCTTCAACCTTTCGAGGTCGCTCATGTCGATTTCAGGGTTCACGGCTGTCACAGCTGCAAAGCCGAGGTAGAGGTGCATGGAGTAGTCGAGCTCGACAGCACCTGAGAGGTTGCCGCCTTTGGCTGCGCTTGCCCTCATTTTTCGGGCGTCGGCTTCGGCAAACAGTACAGCGGTGATGGCGTCGGTGTCATAGCTCAGCTCTTTCACTTTTTTGCCGTTGATTTCGATGGGGTTCTTCAGCTTTAAGATGCCTTTCATGGTTTACCTCCTGTAAATATACGGCCCCGGAGGATTGCCTCCGGGGCTCGATTGTTTAGAGCAGTGTCGAGATGCTTGTCATATAGTCCTTTCCGTCTACGCGGAGGATTTGGCTGAGCCTGTCGACAAGCAGGTACTCGATGCCGGCGCAGTAGATTTGCAGACGGCTGACGCCGTAGGTCAGCTCGTTCTCGGATGCGCTGCCGAGTTCTACGCCTATACCCGGCAAGGCTTTCGGCATACACCGAACGAAGGCTTTGCAGCCCTCGACACCGGTGGAGCCGTCGCTTTTGACCACATTCTGTACCCAGCGAAACTCAAGATTCTGCTTTTCGAGTCTGCTGAGCTTGCTCAGACCGAGGTCGATGCCGATCTTCGTGATGGCGAGCTCCATGTCGTCAAGCAGTCCGATCAGCGGCACGCTCATGGTGCCCATGGCCTGTACGTCGCCGGTTTGCAAAGTTACCGCCGGCAGCGTGAAACCGACGTCCTTGCCGACGAGCCTGCTCTCGGAGTAGACAGTGTCGGCGACTATCGCGCCTTTCAGGTCAAGCCACATTATTCCTCACCTCCAAAATAAGCCTCGAAGCCGTCGTCCGTGTAGGTCACGCGAGCCGTGCCGCTTTTGAAGGGTGCGGTCGGAGTTGCGCTGATATTCCACACAAAGTCGCCGTTTACGAGATTTCCGGTCGGATTTTCCGACTCAACAAACATAACGGACGGCTGACCGAGGAGAGCGCCCATTCCGGCATAGCTGTCGAGTATCTCCTGCTCACTGTTGACGATGGTGTCGCGCTCGTTGATACTCATGGGCTTGTCGATCCTCGTGCCGTTACGGAGCTGGAAGCCGTTGGTTATGTGCAGCAGCATACGGATGCTGACGTCGAACACCGATCGGGCGTCCATAGTCCCGCCGTAGGTGTACGCCGCCGTGTGCGGCCCCCAAAGTACCCACTGTCCGCCCCAGTAGACAGCGGTGGTGACACCCTTCTCGTTGAGGTCGTTTGCGGTGTTTTGATCGTAGCCTCTGTTCTTGGAGTCTTCGCCGAAGTATTGGCCGGTCGCCATTATGGCCTTGTTTGACGGGCTCTCAAACGGTACGCCGCCATGCTCCGCGTCGATTCGCTGCATTGTGGCTGCTGCGACAGTCGAGAGGTGGAACTTTCTGCCGGATCCGTCTGTCACCATTGGCCAGCAAACTTTGGAAAACTCGGAGGTGTACCCGTTCTTTTCCTTCCATTCCAGCGCCTTCTCGATAGTGTCTACCGCGCCTTCCACACCGTCGGTCAGAGGAATGTCCGCCACGACGATGGCATCCCAGTGCCCGTTGATCTTGCTTGCGGTGCTGATCATAGCCGTGTAGACCTCCGGCATGTCACTCCAGCCGGGCGCTGCGATGACATTTGCCACGACGTTTTCTTTTTGGTAGAGAAGGGAAATCGCAGCGAGGCCGCTGTAGGATCCGTCCGTTCCGATCCTGCCGATGACAGCCTCCTTTGTCACCTTTGTAGCGTCCACCTCATAATACGTAACTGCGAGGCTGCCCTCTAAACGGTCCTCGTCGTTCAGGGAGGTGATCACTACCTTGCCGCTGTTGAAGTCGTAGCTTACCTCGAAATCGACGTCCTCCGTCTTTTCGGCGATTGCGATTGTGTCGAGGATTATTTTGTCGCTGAAAAATTCCCCGCGGCCGGCGCTGAAGGCAACGGAGAGAGTCGTCTCTTCCGTTTTTCTGTGCTCCGTGGGGTCAAGTGTGTTGATGATGTAAATAGGGCCGACGTTTTCGACGGTGTTGTCGTAGTGTTCCGCAAACGCCTCGCACAGCGTGAAGCTGCCCCAGTCGTCGGAATACCCGACTTTGCCCTGCGCGTCGACCAGATTGGCGATTTTGATCGGCCTGTTGACAAGGTCTGCGCTCTCGTAGCCTCTGATAAGGTTGATCGGCGCCGTTCCGACGTACACGACCACCGTATCGGTGCCGGTCGAGCCCTTTACCTTGCCGGCGGTCAATTCGCCGTAGGGTCCGTGCTTGTAAGCCATTCGTTTTTTCTCCTTTACAGTAAATTTTTGTAAGTGTCCGGTTCGCGGTGCACTGCTCCGCACTCAAGTGTGAAGTCAATCCAAAGAAACCAGTACGGGTAATAGTCCCATATCGCGCCTTCCTCGGTAAACGGCCCGTAGGTTATGCCGTCTCCCTCCTTAACCAGGCGCAGACCGGCGATGTACTCCGTGCCCTCCAGCTCTTGCAGAACTTTGTCCGCGAAGTTCCAAACATCTCTCCACCCGTCCATGTTTCGGGTGTAGATCGCGGCGGCTTCGGGTTCTGTGTACTTTCTGTACGCCCACCCGCCGGTCGCTTCTTTGTTTTCATGCGGGACCGTATACTCCGAGCCGTGAACGCCGGGGTTCCAGGCAGACAGACTGATGCGCATCTTCAAGGTGCGCTTTCCGTCTGTCAGGGCGTCCTTGCCTTCCTTCAGCTGCACGCACAACGAAGGGATCGGCGCCTCAATGTTCGGCGCGAGCCGATCTTTCGCCGGTACGAACATGGGGAAGGCGGCCGGCGTTACGGTTCTTCCGGGGAAGGCTGTGTCGTTCGCGTCGTCGTCCGGCAGCTTCAGGCGGAGCTTGCCGCAGATAGCCTCTCGGGCCCACGCCGTGACGCCTTCGATGATTTCCACGTTTGTCATGCTCGCTCCTCCTTATACCGTCCTGTTTTGGCGTAGGGCGACTTGCGCGACGCCCTTGTTCTCGGTCCAGTCGTCGACGATAAGCTCCCGACCGTCCACGTTGAGGAGAGAGCCGGGAGCCTTTCGTTTCGGCATATCAGAGACGCGGGCGAAGATCAGCGTGTCAGACTCGGCGACGCCGAGGATTTGCCCTTGCTTCATTTTTGTCAGCTGATCGTTGTCGATCACGACCGGGATCTCTTTGCCTTCTATGCGATGCAGCTCGGCAAAGTCGTTGAGTTCGAAAAAAACAAGGTCGACGTCTGACGCGATCAGATCCTTCAGAGTGCCCGGCATCATTCCGGCATGGCGGCGTCCACGGCGGGAGGTTCCTCGTCGTCGAGATCCTCCGCCTCGGTACGTGCCGCGTCGATCGCGCCGATCACTTCAGCTTTGCTCTTTGCCTTGCTGGCGTTCACACCATACGCCGCGGCGATCTCCTTCAGCTCGGCAAGCTTCATTTCTGCGCTGTATTCGGGTCGCCGCGCGTCGCTTTTCTGCGTGCTTTCAGCTGGTATAGCTTCGGCTTCCACATAGATTGCGACGCCCTTCTTGACGAGCCTCTCCTCGATTTCCAGGGCGAAGCTCTGCGGTCCGTCGGACTCTTTGATTGGGATCACCTTGCGGCCGTCATAGTGGCCATAGGTACCCTTGATGATTTTGATCATGCCGTTCTCCTTTCCCGTGGCGTCAAGCGTCCGCCTGTTCGACTGTTATGTCGATGCTGGTCTCATCGGTCAGGGTGGCCTTGCCTCCCGTCACTTTTTCGTTTTCGTCGACGGTCAGCTTGATTGCCTTGACGGACGCGCCGTTTTTACCGGCTGCTCCGTCTTTTCCGGCAGCGCCATCCTTTCCGGCTGGTCCGACTTGCTCGTTCTTGACGCCTTGTTCGAGCTTGTTCATCTTCTCGGCTGTTATGACTTCACCATCCTGCCATGTAGTAGGATCGTATGCCATAGTCGTCACTCCTTTCCGAGCGTTGCCGCTCCGATTTTCCCTCTGCCG
>CANRAV010000001.1 GCA_947628695.1 uncultured Clostridia bacterium | reverse complement strand
GGAGCCTCAGAAGACTCTGCGGGCTCTTCGGAAGACTCAGTGGGCTCTTCGGAAACAGCGGGTTCCTCGGAAGACTCTACGGGAGCCTCGGAAGACTCAACGGGAGCCTCAGAAGACTCTGCGGGCTCTTCGGAAGACTCAGTGGGCTCTTCGGAAACAGCGGGTTCCTCGGAAGACTCGGTGGGCTCTTCGGAAACAACGGGTTCCTCGGAAGACTCAGCAGGTTCCTCGGAAACTACGGGAGCTTCAGAAGGAGCTTCGGGAGAAGCGGAGCCGTAAGCTTCGATCTCGTCAACCTGGAAAATGTAAGCGTTGGTGCCTATGTCGTCGCCCTTGTAGGTGTCGAACACAAGCTTAAGGCCAGTGATGCCCTCAACACCGGTGAGAGTTGCGTTGATGTTGTAGAACTGAGGGCCGGTAGCGGACTCGTCAGCGGTCTTGCTTTCGGGAGCGCCTTCGATAGCCTCATAAGAAGCCTCGAAAGCTGCGGGACCGTAGTCCTCTTCGCCTTCAAGACGGATGCCAACGTTGGCAAGCCTGCCGTGCCTGTTTACGGAGTTGTCAAGGAAGAAAGCGCGAACGCCCCTTACAATGATGGAGTTGAGGTCAACAGCTGCATCAAACTCGAAGGTTATGATGGTCTGTGCGTTGGAGCCTGCATACTCAACGGAAATGCCGGAAACAGCACCGTTGTCGTTCCAGTCAGTCTCACCGTCGCCACGGTATTTGCCGTCGGTAAGCTGATTGCCTGCATCTTCATAGCCGCCCTGGAATGCGTTATACTCTGCAGTATAGCTCATGCCGGCGAGAAGGTTTGTGTCCTCAGCAGAAGCGGTGAATGTAGCGCAGAAAGCAGCAACAACCATAGCTAAGGTGAGAACGATTGCGATAGTTTTTGTGGATTTTCTCATCTTTTTTCTCCTTTTTTAAATTTACATTGCAGTGCCATGCAGGGGCGGCAAACGAACGGCGGATGCGCAAAGCGCCGCAGGACACGCACCGCACACGCCCCCCGCACCCGCAGCAGGCGCAGAAGACACACGGCGCGGCCGAAGCGAAGCCCGCACAAACGGCGAACTTAAGCCACGTAACCCACATAAGCCTCCATATGTGCCTTTATTGTATAACAATTTGACGGGTTTGTCAATACGTTTTTTCAATATTTTTATGTTTTTTGACCGTATTTTTTTGGAAAGAGCGGCATGTGCCGCACTGCCTCCAAGGCTGCGGTGCCTTTTTTCACGCATAGCCGCCTCTAACATGGCTTGGGCGATTATTGCTCTTGGCGCCGCTGCTGCTTCCCGCGTACAAAAGGCAGCAATCCGGCAGGGCTTTTGCCACGCCCGCGGAGTCTTCCATTCGCTCCGGCGCTTGACGTTCCCACATATGAAGACGGCATTCCGTTTTATTGCGCAACTGCGGCATTTGCCATTTGCATCGCCTATGCTGACACATATTTTACCAATGCGGCGTCAGGTGAAGGCTTTTTTAGAATGCGTGCGGAGTTTTCCTTATGCGCAACCGTGCCGGCTGTTTGCGCTGTGTACTTCTTCTTTGCATCGGCGGCCGGTACGGAAAAAGCGGCCCGCGCAGGATCTGCACGGGTCGCCTTGAAGCCTTATTCAGTTAAAGCTTACGCCCTCTTCTTAAGTACAACTACAGCTGCGCCGGAAAGAACTGCAAGAACTGCGAAAACAGCTATGCCAGCGTCGCCGGTGTTGGTGCTGCCGCCCTGAGTGGGTGCTTCGGAAGAAGCGGGAGCCTCGGAAGTCTCAACGGGAGCTTCGGAGGTTTCAGCGGGAGCCTCGGAAGACTCTGCGGGAGCTTCGGATGCTTCGGAGGTCTCGTCGGATGCTTCGCTTGCCTCGGAGGTCTCGTCGGAAGCTTCGCTTGCTTCGGAGGTCTCGTCGGATGCTTCGCTTGCCTCGGAGGTCTCGTTGGAAGCTTCGGATGCTTCGGAGGTCTCGTCGGATGCTTCGGATGCTTCGGAGGTCTCGTCGGAAGCTTCACTTGCCTCGGAGGTCTCGTCGGATGCTTCGCTTGCTTCGGAAGCCTCGGATGCTTCGGATGCTTCGGATGCTTCGGAAGCTTCGCTTGCCTCGGAAACTTCGTCGGAAGGCTCAACTGCTGCATCGTCGCCGTCGGCGGATACAGAGAACGTTGCGCAGAATGCGCAGAAAACAACGGCCATTGCGATTATAACGGCCAGGGTCTTAGAGAATTTTTTCATTGTCTTTCTCTCCTTTTTAATTGTAATACACCTTTGTGATCGGCGGTTGGTGCCTGTGCCGTGCCCTGCACGCGCCGCCTTGGCGGCCGCCGACCGAAACGGCCGTGCGCATCCACGCCGACAGCGTGCAGCAGTGCCGCTGCACAAGCAGACAGCTGCCTTCCACTTACTCAATATTATATATTTTTGCGCAGCAAATGTCAATATTTCGGGAAGAGAAAAGCATAGGCCATTTTTACAATAGATATTTCGTCTGTGCCGATTTTGTGTGCAATTTCGACAAATTGCCGAATTCGCAAGATGTGCTGTGCAAATTCAGGCTTTCATCTACATATGCGAAGCCCATAAGCCGCGTCCATTTTGCGCCAGCGCCCCGTGTGTGGCGGTCTTTGTGCATTGTGCCACTTGTGTGATGCCCAAATGTTCCGGCTGCGCAACACAAAGGCGGCCCGTAAAAACACGGGCCGCCGAAACCACATTCGTGGCTATTTAACTACTATCGCGTTATGCTCTCTTCTTGAGAATCACAACAGCTGCGCCGGAGAGAACAGCAAGAACTGCGAAAGCTATCATGCCTGCGTCGCCGGTTGCAGGGCCGCTGGGGCCGGAAGGCTGGTCTTCGGAAGGAGCTTCGGAAGGTGCTTCAGAGGGTGCCTCAGAAGGAGCTTCGGAGGGCTGCTCGGAAGGCTCTTCGGTGGTATCTTCGGAAGGCTCTTCGCTGGGTTCCTCGGAAGGTTCTTCAGTGGTGTCCTCAGAGGGCTCTTCAGTGGTATCAACGGAAGGTTCCTCGGTGGTGTCTTCAGAGGGTTCTTCGGTTGTATCTACGGAAGGCTCCTCGGTTGTGTCAACGGAAGGTTCTTCGCTGGGCTCTTCAGAGGGTTCCTCGGAAGGCTGCTCAGAAGGCTCTTCGGAAGGCTGCTCAGAAGGCTCTTCGGAAGGCTGTTCAGAGGGTTCCTCGGAAGGCTGCTCGGAAGGCTCTTCGGAGGGCTGTTCAGAAGGCTGTTCAGAAGGCTGTTCAGAAGGCTCTTCAGAGGGCTGTTCAGAAGGCTGCTCGGAAGGCTCTTCGGAGGGCTGTTCAGAAGGCTGTTCAGAAGGCTCTTCGGAGGGCTGCTCGGAAGGCTGTTCAGAGGGTTCTTCGGAAGGCTCTACAGAAGGCTGTTCAGCGGGAACGTAGGTCTTAACAACGTCGCCGTCCTTCTGGCTGGTTATATCCTTGGTGCCGTCGGAGAGGTTCCAAAGTGCTGCGATAACGTCGTCAACGGTGATCTCTGCGCCGTCGGCAACCTTATAATCAGCGGTGAATACTACCGTGCCCGCATCATAGGTGCCTTCATATGCGAAGGATGCGCATGCGCCCATAACGCCGCCGCGGCTGTAGCTCTCATTAGTCTGAGACTCGCCTATATCGGTGGACTTGAGGGTGCCGGGTATGAGGGTGAGGTCGGCAGAGGTGCTTATAACGATCTTGCCGGAGCCGATGCCTGCAGGAACAGCGGCGGTTATTGTAACGGTGCCGTCGCCGTTGTCGGTTACAACAACGTTGTAGGTCGGGTCGGCAGGAACAGGAGCGGTGTACTTCTCACCGTAAGCTTCGATCTCGTCTAGCTGGAGGATGTAAGCGTTGGTGCCGTTCCCTCTGTCGGTGTCTATGTTTACCCTGAGGCTGCTAACGTTAACAGCGCCGGTAAGCTCTACATTGATGTCGTAGTACTGGGGAGCTGCCTGCTGGTCTGCGCCTGCGCACTCCGGTGCGCCTTCAACAACAGTATAGGTTGCGTTTGCGGTAACTTCAACAAACTGGCCGCCTGCGGTTGCAACTTCTACGGACTTTACATGGCCGTGCCTGTTCACGGAATTGTCGTGGAAGAAAGCGCGAACGTTCTTTATAACAACGGTGTCAAGGTTGACGGGCTCGTCAAACGTGAAGGTGAAGGAGTTCACCTGATAGGTGCCTGCATACTCGACGGAAACGCCGGGGATTGCAGCACTGTCATTCCAGTTGTGGTCGCCGTCACCGCGATAATGGCCGTCCGTAAGAAGGGTGTGAGCGTCGTCGGTGCAGGTGCCCTGGTAAGCGTTCATTGCCACTTCATAGGTCTTGCCGAGAAGGAGGTTCTCGCCTGTGGGCTTAGGCTCTTCGGAAGGTTCCTCGGAGGGTTCCTCGGAAGGCTGCTCGGGAGCGGGAACAAATTCCTTGTCAACCTCGCCGGTCTCGTCGGAGGCGACAATCTTTTCACCGTCGGTAAGGTCCCAAAGCTCAACATTAACGTCGGCTGCGGAAACCTCTGCACCTGCGGTTATCGTATAGTCGGCGCTGAATACAACAGTGCCTTCGTCATAGGGAGAAGAGATTGCAAATGCAACACACTGTCCCTTCTTACCATCGCGATCGTAAACCTCGTTTACGCTAACCTCGCCCTTGTCGGCAGACTTAAGGCTGCCGGGTATGAAGGTGAGCTTCTCGGAGGTGCTGATAACGAGCTTACCGGAAGCAACGCCGGCAGGAAGAGCTGCAGAAATCGTAGCGGTGCCGTTGCCGTTGTCGGTAAGGGTGATCTTATACTTCGGATAATCTACCGGAGGCTCGCCGACGGAAACATCCTCGGAGGGCTCTGCGGGTTCGGAAACCTCGGGTTCGGAAACCTCAGGCTCGGAAACCTCGGGCTCGGAAACTTCAGGCTCGGAAACCTCGGGCTCGGAAGGAGCAACGGTATCAGCATAAGCCTCGATCTCGTCAAGCTGTACTATGTAAGCGTTGGAAGCGTCTTCCCTTGTGGTGTCAATGCCCACCTGAAGCTCTGTTACGTTCTCTACGCCGGTAAGCTGAACATAAATGTCGAAGAACTGCGGGCCGGACTGAGACTGATCTTGAGTAGAGCTTTCGGGTGCACCCTCAACCGCAACGTAGCTTGCGGAAAACTCCGCAGCGCCTGCAGAAGTGGTTACAGCAGAAACCCTTGCATGCCTGTTGACGGAATTGTCAAGGAAGAAAGCGCGAACGCGCCTTACAACCACGGTGCTGAGGGAAACAGGCGAATCAAACTTAAACGCAATGGTGTTTGTCTGATAGGTGCCTGCATACTCAACGGTAACGCCCTGAATTGCAGAGTTGCCGCTGAAATCATGGTCGCCGTCACCGCGATAATGACCGTCTGTAAGAAGGGTATGAGCGTCGTCAGAGCAAGGAGCCTGATACTGATTCATTACCACTTCGTAGGTCATGCCTTTGAGAAGATTGGGGTTCTCAGCCGAAACGGTCAGTGATGCACAGAAGGCAGCGACGACCATCGACAGGACGAGAACCAGCGCGATAGTTTTCGTGGATTTTCTCATCGTTTTTCTCCTTTTAATTATTATTTTAGCAAATTAGCGCGACCCGGCCGCATGAGCCCCGACCCCAAGAGAGCAGAAGCGAACGCAGCCAAAACCGCAGGGCCGACAAAGGCGGCCTTATAGGTATTCTTATTTTATAACGTTATAACGATTTTGTCAATAGTTTTTTTAATATTTACTGTGAGTTTTTTACAAAAGGGGATATTTTTTTGGCTATGACGGGGAATCATTCTTCTTCTTCGTCGTCAAAATAGTAAATGCTTTTGCTTTTTGCTTCAAAATGCGTGGAGATGTACTCCTTCAAAAGGGAAAAGTCCTTTATAAAGCGCAGGCGGAAGTTAGTGCTTTCGATAAGCAGGCTGCCTATGTCGGCCGTCTTCTCCTTCTCTGTCTGCGTAAGCTTAAAAAAGCTGCGGTCAACGTCGCTTACGTTGTACTTGCGCCCGTCGGAGTACTCTATAAGCAAAGTGTCGCCCTTGAAGCGCAGCGTTGCGTCGCCGTTCTTTGCGGAACGGTACACCGTCCAGCCGAGGGCTATGGCGACAAGCCCCTCCGTGACAAAGAAGCTTGCGGCGCCGGCTGTGCGAAGCAGCGTAAACGCCGCGACGGCGCTTACAACGGCGAAGATGACGCCGACGGAGACTGCGTCGCCGCGGATGCGGCGCTTTTTATCGGTTGTCAAAACAAGCGTGTCCATACCTTCCTCCGCATGCGCGTCACCTAACCGCAGCGCCCCTTGGGATGCTTTTTATTACCTTATTATATAGGCGCGCGAAAAGCGCCAGCGTAACGGCGAGAGACATGCACTCTGCAATCGGGAAGCTGTACCACACCGCGGAAGCGCTTCCGGTAAGCGACAGCAAGTACGCGACGGGGACAAGAACCAGAAGCTGCCTTGCGGCGGAGACTATCATGGAGAAGACGCCCTTCCCCATTGCCTGGAACACGGACCCTATGGCAATGCACACGCCCGCAAGCGGGAAGCTTATGCTTATTGCGCGAAGCGCATAGTCGCCGACGCGGTAGAACTCGTTCAAATCGCAGCCCTCGGGCTTGAAGATGCTTAGCAGCGCCTGCGGGAAAATCTGCATAACCAAAAGCCCTACGGTGGTGAAGGACACCGCCATGACGGTGGCAAGCTTAAGCGCACGGACAAGCCGGTCGCGGTTTCCTGCGCCGTAGTTGAAGGCCACTATCGGTATAACGCCGTTGTTCATGCCGAAAAGCGGCATAAAGAAGAAGCTTTGCAGCTTGAAGTATACGTTGTAAACGGTGTAGGCCATGTTGTCGCCCACGCCCTTTATGCCCGCAAGTATGTGCTGCATGCAGTAGGTCATGACAGAGCCTATGCCGACCATGAGGATGGAGGGCACGCCTATGGAATATATCTTGCCTATCATCTTGCCGTTCGGGCGGAAGCCTTTTATTTTAAGGTCTATGTCGGTGTTCTTTACCTTATTTATAATAATGGCGAGGATGGCTGCGGCAATTTGCCCTATAACCGTCGCATACGCTGCGCCCTTTACGCCCATTGCGGGAAGGCCGAGGTAGCCGAAGATGAAGATTGGGTCAAGTATTATGTTGATAACGGCGCCCATGCCCTGAGTTATCATCGTATAGAAGGTGCGGCCGGTGGATTGAAGAAGGCGCTCGAACATTATTTGAAGCATGGCACCGAAGGAAAAGACGCACACTATCTGCAAATATTCCGTGCCGAGCTTCCTGACCCCTTCGCCGACGTTGCAGCTGTTCATATACGGCCCTACGCCGAAGAAGCCGAAAAGTATAAACGCCAAAGCAGAGCAGACGGCAAGGAAAACGCCGTTTTCCGCAACTCTGTTTGCCCTTTTGTATTCCCTTTCGCCAAGGCTTTTGGAAAGCAGCGCATTGACGCCCACGGCGGTACCGGTGCCGACGCCTATAAGTATGTTCTGCACGGGGAATGCCGCGCCGACGGCGTCAAGCGCGTCCTTGCTTACGCGGGCGACAAAGATGCTGTCAACGACGTTGTACAGCGCCTGCACAAGCATGGAAATGATCATAGGTACCGACATTGTTATAAGAAGCTTCCCCACAGGCATGGTACCCATTTTGTTCTCTCCGGCGAGGGAAGCTTCGGGATTTCGCGGTTCTGACATTGGTTCTCCTTTGAAAAATTGCAAACTTTAACCTTTACAGTTTAATTACATTATATTAACTTTTACAGCGTTATTTATTAACGACCTGCAAATTTGAAGCCCGAGGGGAATTTATCCCCCCGGGCACTCACTTTAATGGTTTTTAATCTTTAATAATCTACCTCAAGGCCTGCGTCAAGCTGGAGGATTATTGTAGCGTCGAGGTTGTCTGCCTTGCCGTCGCCATTGATGTCGCCGTGGGGAACCTCGGCATTGCCGGTGTCTGCGTCCGCCTTAAGTATAAGAACGGCGTCTAAGTTGTCGACAGCGCCGTCGTTGTTTGCGTCGCCGGGAGTGAAGGCAATCTTAACGGTCATCTCGCCCGCGGGGTAGGTGAAGCCCTCGTTGCGAACGGTCACCTTCTCACCGCCGGTGAGAACGTCTGTGGGCTTCATAGCTGCGCCCTTGGCGTCCACAACCTCAACGGTCGGGTTGGCAAAGCCGTCTATGATGTCCTGAACGGTGGTGCCCGCTTCAACGTTTACGTACCTGCTGTTTGCGGTGAACTTCGCGCCTTCCTTAACCTCAAGCCTGTTGGACTCCCTGGTCTTCCTCGGGATCGTGAAGGTGTCGTAAACCTCGTACTTGCTGGAGAACATCTCCGCCTCCTTGACAAGGCAGCTGATGTTAAGTCCGAACTCGTCTACGTCTATGATGATGCCGCCGACAGTTTGGTTCTTAAGCGAGTACTGGTTAACAGCGAAGCCTGCGGGGCCCTTCGCGTCAAATGCCTGCGCCCTAGAAATGCAGGGAGCCTGCACGATGTAGGTGCCCTTCTCCGGGTCCGTGTTAACGGCGCCGCCGAAGATGCTGGCGGTGCGGAGGTAAACGTGGTTGTCGCCGCCGAAGAAGGCGTCAACATTGTACTCGTCAAAGAGCTTGCCGAAGAACTCGTAATCCGTAGCGCCGTAGTCCCTGAAGTCACCGCTGCCGCCGTTTACAAGGTTTACGTGGTTTGCGCAGATTATATAGTCGTACTTGCCCTCGTTCTGCTCTATAACCTGACCTGCCCAGTCAAGAGCGGCCTGGGTATCGCCTGCGAACATCATAGAGTAGTACTCGAATATAATAAACAGGATGCCGTTGTAGTTGAACCAATAGCAGCGGCCGTCTGTGTTGTCAACAGCGCCGGTGAAGAGCTTGCCGCTGCCGTCCGGCATCTCAAGAAGCTCGTCCGCGGGCTTGTCGGCATACTCGCTGAGACCGGCGGTGTTAAGGTAGCCGCCTATGCGCTGAGAGTTGAAGGTGTAGCCGTTCTTCGGGTTGTTGAAGGCTATGCCGAAATACTCGCCGCTCTTCCAAAAGTCGGTGTAATACGGGGTGTCGTCGTCCATGATGCCGTCGTAAACGTCGTGGTTGCCGACAAGGTCCGCTATCATGTAGTTCTTTGAGAACGACTCGTTTGCAACGGAAAGCCAGTCTGCATACCTGTCGCCGCTGGTAACGGTGTCACCGGTGTAGAACTGGAAGCCGATGGGGTATTTTGCAACCTTCTCCGCAGCGGCGAAGGTCTTGCGCCAGTCGTTGAGACGGCCGACATACTGGGTGTTTACGTGTGCGTCGCTCATCCAAATGATGGAGTATTCGTCCGCACCGGAGGTGCAGAACTTGTGCGTCTCGGAGTAAAGCCCCTCTCCGTCGTACACGCGATAGATGTAGGCGGTGTTCGGAGTGAGGTTGTCAAGCTCTACGCTCCAGTCAAGGAACTTCGTCGTAAAGCGGCTGTCGGAAAGGGTGTTAGTGGTAAGCCTGTTGTAGAACCACATGTACGCCTGATCGTCGTACTCACCGTCCGCGCGAACGGCGTTTGCAAAGTTTTCGTCGTCTGCGGTGGTGTACATAACGTAGCAGCCCGCGTTCTCATAGTCGGAATGCCAGCCTATGCGCATCTGCGAGTTGCAGTCTTCACCGGGGTTGGTGAATATCATGTAAACAGCGGAGGAATACGTGTCCTCAGCCGCTGCAGCGAGCGGCACGCAGCCGATGCAGATAACAAGCACCAGCAGTGCCGAAAGTATGCGTTTTGTCGCTTTCATGTTGTCTCCTTTTCGTTTCCTTTTCAATGGCTTGGCAGCACGGCAAATGCCGCCGTGCTGCCTGAAATGCACTTTATTTTGCTAATAAATCAGCTTTCTAAACCGGCATCTGCCCTGAGGATAAGCGCCGCGTCGAGGTTGTCTGTCTCGCCGTCACCGTTATAGTCGCCGTTGGTTATCCTGTTTGTAAAGCCAACGTCGTACTGAAGTATCAGGGTAGCGTCATGGTTGTCAACTTTACCGTCGGCGTCTACGTCACCCACAGCAACCTCGGGTATGATGATCTCGGGGTTCTCCTCGCCGGGATTAGCCTCGTTAAGCGCAAGGTTAGCCCAGTCGAAGGTGAAGCGGTAGCCGACCTTGAGAACCTCTGTCGCCGCGTTCGTGCCCTCGCACATGAGGAGTATGCCGTTGTCTATAAGGGGAGTGTCCTTCTTCGGTTCGCCGTCGTTGTTAACCTCGGTGATGAGGTAAGAGCCGTCCTCCTGCTCTATTGCGGTGTAGATGTAGTTGCCGGAGAAGAGCCAGCCGCCGTTTGCGATGGTGCCGTTGCCCTTGGTGTAACCCTTGTCGTACGCCCAAACGCCGTTTTCGCTGAAGCCCTGGTTGTAAGAGTGAAGCGCAACGGACGGGTAGGTCGAAGGAGCGAGGGGAACGAACTTGCACTGCTCGGAGGTGAGCCTCGTCCAGCCGGAGAAGCCGTCGTAACGAATCTGGCACCAAATGCCGTTAGTGTTGAACACCTCAATAGCCTTGCCCTTGGGGATGGTGGCAAGCTTGGTGGAGGAGAGGTCGGTCGTCTCGTAAATGTCGGTATCGTTCTCCAAAACGTAGTATCCGATCTCCTTGTCTGCATAACGGATCTTCTTGGGTATATCGAAGGTCTCGTATACATGGTAGTCGGAACCGTCGCCGCTTGCAATGGCGGTGGTGAAGTGGAGACCTTCGCTGTCTACGTCTATCATGATGCCGCCGAGATAGTCCGCATCCGCATACCTGGAAACGCCATAGCCTACAGCGCCCTCATAGTGCGGGTAGGAAGAGGTGTTGGTGATAGCGGGAGCCTGAACAACATAGGTGCCCTTCTCGGGGTCGGTGTTCTCCGCGCCGTTTACGAGAGAGTAGCTGCGGAAGAATATGTGGTTGTCGCCCGCGATGAACAGGTCAACGTTTGCGGTGTCAAGGAAGTCCTTGTACTTGTCGTAATATCTGCTTGTGCCGGAGTCGCCGTTGATAAGATTCTCGTGCTCGGTAGCGATGAGGTAGTCATACTTGCCCTTGTTCTGCTCAACAACCTCGTTTGCCCACTTGAAGGCTATGGTAGCCTCGGAATTGTAGGTCATTGCGAAGTAGTCGAAGACGATGAACAGTATCCTGTTGTATATGAACCAATACGCCCTGCCGTTGGTACTGTCGGCAGCGCCGGTTATCTTCTTGCCGTCAAGCTTGCCGCCTTCAACGGTGAAAAGCTTATCTGCAGGCTCGCTTGTGTACTGGGTGTAGCCGTTGTTTTCAAGGTAGGTGGTGATCCTGCCGGAGGTGTAGTCATAGCCGTTCTTCGGATAGTTGGAAACTATACGGAAATACTCCGTAGACTTCCAGAAGTCGGTGTACTTGGGGTCGTCCTTCATCATGCTGTCGTACAGGTCGTGGTTGCCGCAGGTTGCAGCATAGGTGTACTTCTTCATGACGTCGTTGCCGATGTACTCCTGCCAATAACCGTACCTGTCGCCGCAGGAAACAACGTCACCGGTGTTGAAGTAAAGGCCTATATCGTACTTTGCAAGATTCTGAACATAGTCAAGAGTTGCCTGATACTTCGTAGCCTTGGATGCGTTGTCGCTTAAATGCATGTCGGAGAGCCACATAATAGAGAACTCGTCCTGACCGCCGGTCCTAAACGCATAGGTGTCGGAATATCCGCCCTGCCCGTCACAGATCCTGTAGATGTAATCCGTGTCGGGAGTAAGGCCGGTAAGAGAAGCGCCGTAGTTGAGGAACTGACCCTGGAACTTGCCCTGGCCGGAGCCCTTCAAAAACCTGCCCTCAAACCAAAGATAATCGTCGTCGTCATAGGTGCCCTCGACGGTTACTGCCTTCGAAAAGGAGGTGTCGCCGGAGGTGGTGTACTCAACGGTGCAGCCGGTATATGTATAATCCGCATGCCACCCGATGTTCATGGAAGTGTTCATATCTTCACCGGGGTTCGTCATTATCATATACACATGTTCGGAAGCTTCTGCCGAAGCGACCAGGCTAATACCGCTGAGGCAGGGAACAAACATTGCCAAAGTCAGTAAAAGTGCCAGCAGTTTTTTCATATTTTTTGCAAACCTTGCCTTTCCGCAGGAATAAAATCCTACTATATGATACGCTAATTATATCAAAGAAGGCTCCGTATGTCAAGCACTTTTTAGCTGTTTGCACAGTGCATTTCATCAAAAATGAAAGATAAATCCGTGTTGACAAGTATCTGTGCAGGTGATATAATAAAGGCAGAGAAAAGAAGTTTAAAGGACAGGTTTTTTAAGTATGGCTTTGCTGATGAAGGATCGCAGCGGCAACTACGTTATAGTTGGCAACAAGCAGGAAAAAACCTTAAGGTTTTTATATAAAACGGTTTCCGGCAGGGTGGTTTTGAAGATTTTAACACGTCCCACGGTTTCAAAGCTTACGGGGAGGGTGCTTAACAGCCGCATAACCTCCTTTGCGGCAAAAAGCGCTATGAAGAAGCGCAATATTGAAACTTCGATGCTGGAGAAGACGAAGTTCCGCTCCTACAACGACTTTTTCACGCGGAAGCTTAAGGAAGGCGGGCGTGTTGTGGACATGTGCCCGACCTCCCTTGTCAGCCCCTGCGACAGCAAGCTTTCCGTTTACGACATAGGCGAGGAAAGCCGGTTTTACATAAAGGGCACGCCCTACACGGTGAAGGATCTGTTGGGGGGAGACAAGGTTTACAAAAACTACATCGGCGGGAAGTGTCTTGTCTTCCGCCTGGCTGTGGACGACTATCACAGGTACTGCTACTTCGACGACGGCGTCAAGGGCGGGAACACCTTTTTAAAGGGCGTGCTGCACACGGTGCACCCGATAGTTGTGGGCGAGTACAACATCTACAAGCGCAACTGCAGGGAGTACACGGTTATGGAGACCGAGAACTTCGGCACCGCCGTTCAGGTGGAGGTGGGCGCGATGATGGTAGGCAAGATCAAGAACTTCCACGGTGCAGGCCGCTTTAAGCGGGGCGAGGAAAAGGGTATGTTCGAGTTTGGCGGTTCAACCATCGTTCTTCTTTTCGGGAAGGACACGGTGCGTCTTGACGCGGACATTGTACGCAACAGCGCCAACAATGTGGAAACCATTGTAAAATACGGCGAAAAGATAGGCGTTTCCGCAAAAAACAGCTTGTGACCTATTGACAAAGGCCTTTATAGGTGTTAAAATCAAATTGAAATAAAAAATTTGTTTCTTATCAAGAGTGGTGGAGGGAACTGCCCTGCGAAGCCCGACAACCTGCATTGAAGCAAGGTGTCAAATCAGCGGCCTTTGGCCGGAAGATAAGAAGAAGCGCAAATTAAGCCCCTTCTTATCGAAGGGGTATTTTTTCTGCTTTTGAGCTTTTGATGGAAAGGAGAGGCTATGAAAAAGTTTTTTACGTCCGAATCCGTTACAGAAGGACATCCCGACAAGATATGCGACAAGATAAGCGACAGCGTTCTTGACGCCATACTTGCGGAGGACCCCAACGCACGCGTCGCCTGCGAGACGGCCTGCACCACCGGGCTGGTGCTTGTTATGGGTGAGATAACGACAAGCGCGTATGTGGACATCCAGGGCATCGTCCGCAAAACCGTTGCGGAGATAGGCTACGACGCATCCGACAAGGGCTTTGACGCTGCCACCTGCGGCGTTATAGTGGCGCTTGACGAGCAGTCTAAGGACATCGCCCTCGGCGTTGACAAGGCGCTGGAGGCGAAGGAGGGCGTCATAACCGACAAGTACGACACCGGCGCGGGCGACCAGGGCATGGTCTTCGGCTTCGCCTGCGACGAGACTAAGGAGCTTATGCCCTTCCCCATCTCCATGTCGCACGCCCTGGCAAAGCGCCTTACGGAGGTGCGCAAAAACGGGACTCTTCCCTATCTGCGCCCGGACGGCAAGACGCAGGTCACCGTTGAGTACATAGACGGCGTACCCGCAAGGATAGACAGCATTGTCGTTTCGTCACAGCACGCGGCGGATGTGGAGCTTTCCAAAATAAGGGAGGACGTTATAGCGAACGTCATAACCCCCGTTGTCCCCGCGAGCTGCATAGACGCGGACACGAAGATATATGTGAACCCGACAGGGCGCTTCGTTACGGGCGGCCCGAACGGCGACAGCGGCCTTACCGGCAGGAAGATAATCGTCGACACCTACGGCGGCTACGCCTCCCACGGGGGCGGCGCCTTCTCCGGCAAGGACCCGACCAAGGTTGACCGCAGCGCGGCATACATGGCGCGCTACGTCGCCAAGAACATCGTCGCCTCCGGCATTGCAAAGGCCTGCGAGGTTCAGATAGCCTACGCGATAGGCGTGGCAAAGCCGCTTTCCGTGTTCATAGACACGCGCGGCACCTGCACCGCCGTAAGCGACGAACGCCTTGCGGAGATAGTGACCGAGGTGTTCGACCTGCGTCCCGCAGCCATAATAGAAAAGCTGGACCTCAGGAAGCCCATTTACGGCGCTCTCGCCGCCTACGGCCACTTCGGCAGAGAAGAGCTTGGCGTCAAGTGGGAGCAGACCGACATGGTCGACGCTATCAAAGCGCGCATATAACACACCCGCAGAGGCACGCAGCGCGTGCCTCTGCGCAATTTAAAGGATTGGCTAATGAATGAGCTTGAAAAGGTAACAGGCACGGTCGACCACATAGTATATTCGAACCCCGAGAACGGCTACACCGTCTGCGTGCTGGACTGCAAGGGCACTCCCGTCACCGTCGTGGGCAGTCTGCCGTCGCTGGCGGAGGGTGAAACGCTTATCGCCTCCGGCTATTGGACGGTGCACGACAGCTTCGGAAGGCAGTTCAAGGTGGAAAGCTTTGAAAAAAGCCTGCCGGAGGAGGCAGACGGGATATACAAGTTCCTCGCGTCCGGCTACATAAAGGGGCTTGGACCCGTCACCGCCATGCGCATAGTGCAGAAGTACGGCGAGCAAAGCTTTGACGTGCTTAACGAGCACCCGGAATGGCTGGCGGAGTTCAACGGCATAAGCCGCAAGCGCGCTTTGGAAATCGGCGCAGACTTCCGCCTTAAGTTCGGCATGCGCGACGTGGTCATGTTCTGCAGCAGCTATTTCGGCATAAGCTTCTGCACAAAGATATACAAGCGCTACGGCGGCGCTGCAATTGACATAATCAAGGCAAACCCCTATGCCCTGTGTGACGACATACCGGGCATAGGCTTTGTGCGCGTTGACCGCGCTGCGATGCAGCTTGGCATACCGACCGATTCGCCGGAAAGGGTGAAAAGCTTTGTAAAGCACCTGCTTATGCAGTGGGCATACAGCGGAGGACACTGCTATGTCAAGGCCGAGCGGCTTGCAGCCGACGCTGCAGAAAAGCTTGGCGTCGACGTCTCCGCCGCAAAGGACGCGATAAAGGCTCTTGCGGACGTCGGCGATGTGGTGCTTAAGGACGGGAACGCCGCCCTTAAGGAGTTTGACGCTGCGGAAAACTTCGTCGCCTCCAAAATGCTGGCCATGTCTAAGGCGGAGCTGCCGTTCCGCCTGAGCGGGCTTGAGCAGAGCATAGAAAACCTGCAGCAGAAGTACGGCATAGAGTACGCGCCGAACCAGAGGAAGGCCATAAAGCTTGCGGTCAACGGCGGCGTGACGATAGTGACCGGCGGACCCGGGACAGGCAAGACCACCGTTATAAAGGCGATACTGAACATCTTCTCCTCCTCCGGCATAAGCTTTATGCTTTGCGCGCCGACGGGGCGCGCGGCGAAACGCATGAGCGAGGCATCCGGCAGCGAGGCGCGCACCATCCACCGCCTGCTTGAGACGCGCTTCAACGCGAAGGGCGAGATTGTGTTTGCGCACGATGAGCACAACCCACTTCCCTACAACGCGCTTGTCGTAGACGAGGTCAGCATGGTGGACGTGCTGCTTATGGAAAGCCTGCTGCGCGCACTGCGCGACGGAACCTACCTTATATTAATAGGGGACAGCGACCAGCTCCCCCCGGTCGGGGCGGGCAACGTGCTTTCCGACCTTATCGGCAGCGGAAGGTTCCCCGTCGTCAGGCTTAACGAGATATTCCGGCAAGCGCGTGAAAGCCTTATCGTCATGAACGCGCACAGCATCAACAGCGGCAGCCTTCCCGTGCTTAACGACCGCAAAAGCGACTTCTTCTTCATAGAAGAGCAGGACGCAGACGAGCTTGCCGCACTGATAGCAAGCCTTTGCGAAAAGCGCCTGCCCGCGCGCTACGGCGTACGCCCGATAAGCGACATACAGATAATTTCGCCCACGCGCAAAGGGCCGCTTGGAACTACCGCGCTTAACGCCTACCTGCAGGACGCACTGAACCCGCTGTCCGTCAACAAGGCGGAATGCAAAATAGGAGGCACCCTCTACCGCACGGGCGACAAGGTCATGCAGACCAAGAACGACTACGACACGCCCTGGGTGCAGGACGGCCGCGAGGGCGTGGGGATCTACAACGGCGACGTCGGCATTATAGAGCGGATTGACCCCAAGCGCCAAAGCGCCGTCATTCGCTTTGACGACCGCGTGGCGGAGTACGACTTCGCCATGTTCGAAAACGTCGACCACGCCTACGCCGTCACCGTGCACAAAAGCCAGGGGAGCGAGTACCCCATCGTGATAATGCCGTTCTACGACTTCCCGCCCGCACTTATGTGCCGCAGCCTGCTTTACACCGCCGTCACGCGCGCTAAGCGGATGTTTATCGGCGTCGGCAAGCCGCGCTGCGTCGCGCAGATGGTCGAAAACGACATGCGCCAGCACCGCAACACCACGCTTAAAGCACTGCTTGAGAAAGCGGAGTAGTGTGTTTATCCCTATTTATTATTATTTATTATTATGGCCGAGCTCGCGCTCGGCCTGATTTTTTATATGAAGGGACTCGGTCCCTTCATGGCCGTTTTGGGTTAAGTTTATAGAATAACACAGTTTTTTAGACCCAAAGGGCGCAGCCCTTTGGAAACCCGAGCCGCCAACGCAGGTTACGTCAAAGCAATGTAAAGGCCGGTCGCACGTTTGGAGCGCGCAGCAAAAACAAAAAAGTCCGCCGCGCAAGCTGCTTTGCTTATGCGGCGGACTTCCTATTGACAAATTTCGCAAAAGATGTATAATATAAGTGAAGGGCGTTGCCATATACGGTAGGCGGCTATCTCCCTGAGTCTCCGCAAGCTTTTGCTTGCCCGGAGAGGAAAGGGGGTGACTGTTTTATGCATTTCCTGACTTTTACGGAGCTTATTTGCTTTGTGAACATGATTATAGACCTAATACGTCTTGTCATATACATCATCGAAAAGCATGACAGAAAATGACCGCCACTGCCGCGAACAGTGACGATCAGCCTATGTAAATAGGCTAACGTCGTGTTGCGGGGGATAGCCGCTTATCGGCAACGCTCCTTCTATGTTTATTATATACCCCTCACATCAATTTGTCAAGCATTTTTGATAAAATTGGCTCTTCTTCCGCCGCGAGCAAAGCGAGCAGCGGCGAAGCCGCAAAAAGCGCGAACAAAGCGAGCATATAACAATTACGAATTTTCCGCGGGCATGTACCGCGGAAAATTCTCCTTGGATTCCCGCGAGTGCCTTGACCCCCGACGTAGGAGGGGGCAAGGCGCTACGGGGTCCCCGTTGCGAACGTATGTGAGCAATGGGGTGTACGCAGGCGCGAGCGAACGGGAATCTATAATGACTGAGGACTTTTGAGAAAACGTAGTTTTCTTAAAAGTCAACCTATTAGCTAAACCGAGGTCCCCGAAAAGCCGTAAGGCTTTTTGGGGAAACAAAGTGGGGCACGTCCTTTCGGACGTGCCCCAAACTCATTTAATTGCTAAGCTTTAAACGTGTGGAACGCTTAGGAGTTGCGGATTTCGATCTCGTCGAACTGGGCAACGTAGCCGCCGTTGTTGGAGAAGTAAATCCTTACAAACTTACCGGAAGCAGGAGCCTCAAGCTTATAGGTGATGTCGAAGTGCTCAACATTCTCTGCGCTCTTGTCCTGGTTGCTGATAGCGGGTGCACCCTCAACCTGAACGCGGCCGGACTCTTCGCCCTTAACCCTGTTCCAAGTCGTGCCGTCGTCGGAAACCTGAACCATCTTTACTACGAAGCCGCGGTTGTTGCCGTTAGCAACGCCGTCACGTACGCAGCGGAATACGATGGAGGTGATGTCGTCATGAGCCTCTGCAAGCTCAAAGTCAACGTTGAAGTTAGCGTCGGTGCCGACGAAGCAAACGCTCTTGCCGTCGGTGCCGTTGCCCTGTGCGTCAAGCTCTGCACCGGGGGTAACAACGCCGTCGTTAAGCCTGGTGTGGTCTATGTCGGAATAAGCGGTGGAGCCACCCTCGTAGCTGAGGTACATCTGCTTTCTGCCGTCCTCGGTGTCGTCATACGTGCCGTCACGAGCGGAGGTGTAGGTTGCACCTATAGCATAGTTGCCGTCATCGGATGCGGGAGGAGTAACGGGAGCCTGGGACTCTACAGGAGCTTCGGTGGAAGACTCTGTGGGAGCCTCGGAAGGTTCTGCGGGAGCTTCGGAAGACTCTGCGGGAGCCTCGGAAGACTCAGCGGGGGCTGCGGAAGACTCCTCGGGAGCCTCGGAAGACTCTGCGGGAGCTGCGGTGGAAGACTCCTCAGCAGCAGCGGAAGACTCAGCGGGAGCCTCAGACTCTGCTGCGGAAGAATCGGCAACGGAATCTGCAGCGGAAGAATCTGCTGCGGAAGAATCTGCTGCAGACTCAGCCTCGGACGTAGCCTCGGAAGCTGCGTTGGAATCAGCCTTGCTTTCATCGCCGTTGGAGTCGCCGCAGGCTGCGAAAGCAAAGCTCATGGAAAGTACCATGGTAAGCGCGAGAAGCATTACTAATAACTTTTTCATGTGTTTTCTCCTTTGATTAATAATGAGTTCACTATTTATTATACTCACGCACCGTGAGTTTGTCAACTGTTTTTTTCTGTTTTTGGTACAAATTTACTCTTATTTCGGCGCGCGCTTCCAATTTTTGTGTTTAATTTGCCAAAAGGCGCGCTTTTCTACGCCTTATTATGCCGCGTGCGCTTCCTTTATATTCGGCAAATTTTGCGCCGAACTAAGCAAAAAACGCCAAATAACGCGGAAAAACGCGCAGCCGTGTACCATTTTAATTGCGGATCTCTACCTCTTCAAACTGAAGCACATATTCGCCGTTGTTGGAAAGGTAAAATCTTACATATCTGCCGGCAAGCGACTGTTTGAACTTGTAAGTGATGTCGAAATGCTCTACGTGGTTCTCGCCGTCGGTGCCGAGTATCTCCACTGCGTTCTCAACCTGAACACGGCTTTCCTCGTAGTCGCTCGAAGAAACTCTCTCCCAGGTTTCGCCGTCGTCGGAAACCTGTATCATCTTCATAATGAAACCGCGGTTGTTGCCGAACTCAACGCCGTCACGCACGTGGCGGAAAACGAGGGAGTTTATGTCGCCATAGGTGTCGCCGAGGTCAAAGGTGAACGAGAAGTTAGCGTCCGTGCCGATGTAGCTTACGGTGGTGCCGACTTCCCCGCCGCGGTCTGTATCGTACTCCGCCGCGTTGCCCACAACACCGTCGTTAAGCTTTGTGTGCTCGATGTCCGCGTAATCGGTGGAACCCTGATCGTAGAGGAGGTAGGTCACCTTGCGAGCGTCTTCGGTTTCGTCATACTCGCCGTCGCGCTGAACTGTGTAGGTCGCGTTTGCCGCATAGTTCGTACCCGCAGGAGAGGTCTTGTATTCTCCGTCGGGTGCAGGGGGTGTCTCCAAAGAAGGTCCCTCGGCCGCAGAGCTCTCGTCTGCAGAGGATTCTTCCGCAGGCTCGGATGCTGCCTCGGATGCTGCTTCGGATTCCGGCTCGGAAGCAGGTTCGGATGCGGGCTCTGAAGCGGGTTCGGACGCGGGTTCAGACGCAGGCTCGGAAGCAGGCTCTGAAGCGGGTTCAGACGCAGGCTCGGATTCGGGTTCGGATTCCGGTTCTATCGCCGGCTCCGAGGAATGCTGTGCAGACTGCTCCGCAGCCGATGATTCCGGCGCCTTGCTGCCCTCGTCCCCGGAATTGCCGCAGGCCGCAAGGGACAGCACCAGCGTTAGTGCAAGAAGCATTACAAATAGTTTTTTCATCTGTAGTTCCTCCTTAATTTTTTCCCGGATCGAGAAAAAAAGATGCAGATCTTTAATTTGACGCCTTTTTTACCGATCGGGTTCTGCTGTCAGTATACTACGGTATTTGGTAATTGTCAACCTTTTTTCGCTTTTATGATTGACAAAACAGGTGTTTTTATATAAAATACAATATGTAATGAAAGGATGTGCGACGATGAAGGCTTTTTTGAAGAAGGCGGCCTGCGCGCTTTTGTGCGCCGCTTTGCTTTGCTCTTCGGCGGCCTGCGGCAAAGGCGGGGAGAAGGAAGATGCGGAGGAAGCGCTTGGCATGCTTCACCGCGGGTACAGAGAGTGCGGGAAGAAGCACGGCGTTCCGGACGGAGACGTACTTCTTCTGCAGGTGAACTCGCTTGCGCTTTACGCGCTTAGGGAGGACGTTATGCCCTCGCTTTGCGCCTTTGCGGAGGGCGCGTACAGCTGCGGCTCGTTTTACGCGCAGCAGGGGGACGACGAGGGGATATATTCCGCGCTTTCGTCGCTTTACTCGCCGCTTGGCGGTGCGGACACGGGGGCGGAATACTTTACGCTTGCGCACCTGCTTAAAGAAAACGGCTATGCGGTAAGCGCTTACTGCGCGGAGAAGGACGCGGCGCTGCTTACGGCTTTGGGCTTTGAAAAGCCGCTTTGCGGCGTGGATACGAAGGAGGCGCTTGCGGCGGCCTCTGCCCTTGCCGACAACGGAGAGAAGGACTTTGTCTTCCTGACGGTGGACGCCCTTTCATACCCCTATATTGCGGAGGGGGAAGGCGCGGCGGCTGTAAACAGCGTCGGACCGCTTACGGGATACCTCACCTGTGCGGCATATGCGGACACGGTGATGAAGGACTTCCTTGAAGGTGTGCCGGAGGAGACGACGGTTGTCATCTACGGCACTGCGCCGAGGCTTGACGAGAAGTTCCCTGTTTACGCAGCGGACAAGGAGCTTTTCCCGAACGGGTTCAGCTATGACGAAGCGTACAAGACCCCGCTTATAATACGCGGCGCGAAGGGACGCGCCGTTACGGAGGGTGCGGACTTTGCAACTGTGTACGACATATATCCCACGCTTGCGGCATACCTTGGCGTTAAGGACGGGAGAATGCTTGTCAGCGGCGAGAACGTCATTTGCGGCGTCGGCGACGGAGAGCGCTTCTTTGCCCTGCAGGGCGAGTACGCCAGAGGATACTTTATAACCGACAGCGTCTATTACCTGAAGCCCAACAAGATACCCACTATATATAATAAGGAAACAATGGAGCAGCTTTTTGACGACTACTCCGGGTTTGAAGCGAACGTTTTGAAGACTGTAAACGAGTGCGAGCAGGCAGTAAAAAGCGGCTACTTCGGCGGGAAGGTCGGCTATGAGCAGCTTTACGCGGACATGCCGCCTGCGGAGGATATGACGCTTTACGTCGAGGGCGAGGCAGCTGCGGGCGTGAACCCCGCAAGCTTTAAGGCCTACCTTGCAAGCGGCGCGCGCACCTTCGGCGCTTCCACTCTTTGCGGCACTGCGGAGGGCGTCACATTGGCGGACGGGGCGCTTACCCTTGAAGACGGCGTCGAAGGCGGAAGCCTTGTTACCGGGGTTATGAAGCTTGACGAATTTGAAAAGCTTTACATAAGCCCGGCTGCAACCGGAGGCGGCAGCCTTGCGGTTTACGCCTCCTACGAAGGCGAAAACGGCGTTTACGCGCCCTGGCGGCTTGTTTTCGAAACCGGAAGCGAAGGCACGCGCGGCGACGGCGTGCTTGAGGCGGAGGGAAAAGCGGAAAAGGCAAGGCTTAAGGTCGTGTTCGGCCGTGTGGACGGGAAGGCGCCGGTGCTGCACTCCGTAACGGCCGCACCCTACGCCGAAGGGGCGGAGGCGGAGCTTCCGCACCCGGAGGACGGGCGGCTTGAAGCGATAGAGGTCTTCGCGCCGGAGGAGTACGGGACGAAGGTCTACAGCGGCGTTCTCGCCGTGAACGCGCTGGTTGCCGCCTCTTTAGGCGAGGAGCCGGACATAGAGGGCGCGGCTGCACTTTGCTGTGACGGCGAGGGAAGCACCGCCTGCACCACAAGCCCGGCTGCGCTTGCGAACTACGCCGCGTCAAAGGGGCTTACCGCCTATGTAGACGTGTTCTCCGCAGCGGAGCTTGTGAACGCGCTTTCCGCGCCGCAGCAGGTCATCTGCAAGACGGAAAGCGGCTTTATCCTTGCGGTCGGGTACGACGGCGAGGGCATAATCGCGCTGCTGCCCGAAAACGGCGAACAGATAAAGATACCCTACAAAGACATAAATAAACAGGAGGTAATTATTGTGGATTCCAACCTTTACAAACCCGAGATAATCGAGGCGATACTGCCCGAGAACTCCAGCATACGCCCCGGCGCGAAGGTAGACAAGAAGAAGTACATAGTTATACACAACACGGGCAACTACGGCTCTACCGCAACCGCCAAGGCGCATTCGGACTACCTTCTTTCGCAGACAGACACGCCGGACAGGCAGGCTTCCTGGCACTACACGGTTGACGACAGGGAGATCTATCACCACCTGCCGAACGACGAAAACGCCTGGCACGCAAGCGACGGCTCTTACGGCGAGGGGAACTTTTACGGCATAGGCATAGAGATATGCGTGAACAACTTCCCCGGCGTTTACGAGGGCGAGGAGTACGAGGCGTTTTTGCAGCAGTTTATGCGTGCGACGAAGAACGCGGCGTACCTTGTTGCAAAGCTTATGATTGAAAACGACATCGGAATGGACGGCATAAAGCAGCATTACGACTTCGCACCCGACAAGAAGAACTGCCCGATGCAGATGAGATACACAAGCGCAACGCGTTCCTTCACAAGGGACGAGGGCGACATGTGGCTTTACCTGCTTGGCGAGGTCGAGAAGCAGTACAACAGCATGAAAGGAGAACAAAAATGAAAAAAGTGTTTATAAGTGCGGACATAGAGGGCACCTGCGGGATAGTCAACTGGCAGGAGACAGAGGTCGGCAACGCCTACAGCGACCACTTCCGCGCGCAGATGACGGCGGAGGTCGCGGCCGCCTGCCGCGGCGCGCTCGCCGCGGGAGCCGACGAGGTCGTCGTTAAGGACGCGCACGACAGCGCGCGCAACATCTACCCGGACAGGCTGCCGAAGCAGGTGAAGATAATACGCTCCTGGAGCAGGGATCCCTACAGCATGATGACCGGGCTTGACGGAAGCTTCGACGCGGTGTTCTTCACGGGGTATCACAGCGCCTCCGGCACGGGAACGAATCCGCTTTCGCACACCATGTCCACGGACATTATCTCACTGACGGTAAACGGCAAGGTGACAAGCGAGTTTATGCTGAACTCGTATATTGCGGAGTACTTCGGCGTGCCCGCAGTGCTGCTTACGGGCGACAAGGGGCTTTGCGACAGCGCGAAGGAGTTCAACCCCGGCATAACCACAGTGCCCGTTTCGGAGGGGAGAGGCGACTGCTCGCTTTCCATACACCCGCAGCTCGCGTGCGAGCTTATCGAAGAGGCGGCGTGCAGGGCACTTTCCACGCCGAAGGAGCTTTGCCGCATAGAGATGCCCGGGGAGTTCACGGTGGAGACGAAGCTTCGCCGCCCGCAGATGGCCTACCGCGCCTCCTTCTACCCCGGAGCCTACCTTGTGAGCCCCGACACCGTCGGCTTTAAGTGCACCGATTTTCTTGACTTTTTGAAGTTTCATCTGTTCGCGTAATTTCCCGGCCAATCAAAGGAAAAATCCGGCGCGCATGTCGCCGGATTTTTTAGGGTTTTATTTCAAGCTCGCTGAAGCTCGCGGGCGGGAAAAGAGCTATTTTTATCAAAAATGCTTGACAAATTGATGCGACGCGTATATAATAAACATAGAAGGAGCGTTGCCGATAAGCGGCTATCTTCCTCAAGTAATGACATTAGCCTATTTGCATAGGCCGACCGTCACTGTTTGGGGCAGTGGCGGTCATTTTCTGTCATGCTTTTCTACAATATATATGACAAGACGTATTAAGTCTATAATCATGTTCGCGAAGCAAAAAAGCTCCGTATATGTAACATTATGCAAAAACAGTCACCCCCTTTCCTCTCCGGACAAGCAAAAGCTTGCGGAGACTCAGGGAGATAGCCGCCTACCGTATATGGCAACGTCCTTCTCTTATATTATACGCTTTTAGCGAAATTTGTCAATAGAAAATCCGCCGCGCAAGAAAATTGCGCGGCAATTTCTGTGTTTATCCTGCGTTTCATACGTGCGGCCGACCTAAACACGGCGCCGGCGCGGCCTGCGTTGGCGGCTCGGGATTCCAAAGGGTGCCAACCCTTTGGTTAAAAAAGCTTTTGTTTTTGAAAAGCCTAATTCAGAGAGCCACGGAGGGACCGAGTCCCTCCGAAAAAACCAAGGACGGGCGAAAAGCCCGTCCTAAAAAATTCAAATTACCCGAAGTCCGTTACTCGGTTCTGAGTGCCACAACGGGGTCGCGGTTGGCGGCGAGCTTAGCGGGCACAAGTCCGGCAATGACGGTAAGCAGCACGCTTATGCAGACCAAGATAAGTGCCCCGACGGGCGGCAGCGCCGCGATGCTTCCGATTTCGGCAAACTTGTTTATTGCCGCGTTTATGGGAATATTCAGCAGCAGCGTTATCAGTATGCCCATGACGCCGGCTACAAGCCCGACAATAAAGGTTTCGGCATTGAACACGCGCGATATGTCGTGCTTGGAGGCGCCGACGGCGCGCAGTATGCCTATCTCCTTTGTGCGCTCAAGCACGGAGATGTAGGTTATAACGCCTATCATTATAGAGGAAACGACAAGCGATATGGAAACGAAGGCTATAAGCACGTAGGAAATCGCGTCTATTATAGTGCTTATGGTCGAAAGCATAAGGTCAAGCAGGTCGGTGTATTTGATCTCCTTGTCCTCATCGTCGGCGTGCTCGTTATTGTAACGCTCTATCTCCGATTTGATGACGTCCTTGGAGGCGAAGTCAACGGGGTATATGTTTATCTGCTGCGGGCTTTCAAGGTCAACCGCGCCAAGCTTTTCCATGTTGCCGTCAAAGCTGCCGAGGCTGTCTATTATCATATTGATCTGCTCTTGGTACCGGTTAAGGAACTGCTCCTTCTCCTCCTCGGTAGGAGCGCCCGGAACCGTGCCGGGGATTGTGCCGGGATCTGTACCGGGGTCGGCGCCGGGGATTGTGCCCGGGTCAATGCTTGAATCAATATCGGGAATTGTTCCCGGATCTGCGCCGGGATCGGCGCCGGGAACTGTACCGGGATCAATACTGGAATCAATATCGGGGATTGTGCCGGGATCGGTGCCGGGAATTGTGCCGGTGCCGGGGTTCGTGCCCGTGCCGAACGCCCCGCCCATGAACTGGCTCATGAACGGAAGTATGGAGTTCCACTTCTCGTCCGTGGTCATCTTGTCCCAATTTTCGCGCATCTCCTCGCCGGCGAAGGGGTTGCCGGTGAACACGTCGGTGTTCTGCGAGGTGCGCTGTTCCTTAACTATGGCGCTGTTCTCCGTCCGCTCGACAACCTCGTTCACAAGCGACGACCTGTAGCCCAAAAGCCCCTGAAGCGACTGCGCAACGGATCCGTCCGCGGGCTTTATTATGCCCACCACCTTTATTTCCATCGCGTCGTCCACTATCTTCTTGAACGCCTCCGGGTCGCTGCTTTTGTCAACCCAAACGCCGTTTTCCTTTTGGTACTTGTCGCAGTTGAGAACAAGCTTGAATTTAAGCGAAAGTATCTCGTCAAGCGTGTAGCTGCTGTGCTCTACGGGAAGCGTCTCGCCGTTTTTCATCTTTTGAAGGTTCTCTTCAAATTCGGAACGCGGTTTAAGCCCAAGCGCGTAAAGGTACATGTCGTTTATGCGGGCGTTGCCGTTTGAGTCGGTGTCCACGGCAAGAACCACCTCGTTGTAGTTCTCCGGCCAGTGCCCCTTCACAAGCGAATACTGCTGATCCAAAAGCTGCTGGTTGTCCATAAGCTCCGACCACATGTTGACGCCCGTGCTCATGCTGTCGCTGAGTCCGCCCATCATGCCGGAAACGCCCTCCAGCATCTCCGTATAGGTCTGGCCGACCATCACCTCGTACATCCTGTCTATGATCTCCGCAGAGCTTGCCTTGACTGCGCCGTCCGAAGTATCGGGAAGGTAAAAGTCAAGGTTTAAGTTGTACTTGTACTGAACCGTAGCGCTGTCCTTTATCTTGCTGTCGTCGGAGTCTATAAACTCCTTAAGCGACTTGAGGTCGTTCGTGTGCATGCCGCTTTGCAGTGCGTTGAACATCTCGGAAAGCCTGCTGTCTGCATATATGTGGTCGCTGTCCTTCGGCTCTGTGTCCGTCTCGCCGGTCACGGTAAGCATCAAAGAGCCGTCCATCGTGGTCTTGTTTATCGTAAGCGGATAGGTGGAAAGCGTCTCCTCCTGCGCACGGTCGATGTACGCCTGAAAGCCGCTGGAAAGCGACAGTATAAGCGCTATCCCTATAATGCCTATGCTGCCGGCAAAGGACGTAAGTACCGTCCTGCCCTTTTTGGTAAGCAGGTTCGTAAGCGAAAGCATAAAGGCCGTAAGGAACGACATAGAGCGCTTCTTGTGCTTCTTCGCGTCCTGCCCTGCCGTGGAGTCATCCTCGGTGCAGGGGCTGCTGTCGTCGGTCACGGCGCCGTCGGAAAGGCGGATTATGCGCGTAGAGTACTGCTCCGCCAGCTCGCCGTTGTGGGTGACCATTATGACAAGGCGGTCCTTCGCTATCTCCTTCAAAAGCTCCATGACCTGAACGCTCGTCTCGCTGTCAAGCGCACCGGTCGGCTCGTCCGCAAGGAGTATCTCCGGGTCGTTTATAAGTGCGCGCGCTATCGCCACGCGCTGCATCTGCCCGCCGGAAAGCTGATTTGGCTTTTTCCTAAGCTCGTTTTCAAGGCCGACGCGCCGCAGCGCTTCCTTCGCCCTCTGCCTTCTTTCGGAGCGCGAAACGCCCGCAACGGTCAGTGCAAGCTCCACGTTGGCAAGCACGCTTTGGTGCCCTATAAGGTTGTAGCTTTGAAACACAAAGCCTATAGAGTGGTTCCTGTACGTGTCCCAGTCCTTCGCCTTAAAGTCCTTTGTACTCTTTCCGTTTATTATAATGTCGCCGCTGTCATACCTGTCAAGCCCGCCTATAAGGTTAAGAAGCGTGGTCTTGCCGCAGCCGGAGGGGCCGAGTATCGAGACGAACTCGCCCTTTTTGAATTTAAGGCTTACGTCCCTTAAAGCCCTGACCGCAGTGTCCCCGACCCTGTAGGTCTTGCACAAATTTTTAAGCTGTATCATTTTTCATCGCCCTCTCTGATATGCTGTTCCAATCCATTTTTTAAATATTAACCCTTAAATTATAAATCACCCTTAAATTATTGTCAAATCATTTTACGCATAAGGACGTAATTTTTTGCATTCCTCCCCGCATTTTGTGCCGAAAACGGCCAAAAAAGGCTCTTTCCCGCGCATTTTTCCGCAGCAAGAAAATTTTTTCTTCGCCTTTTTCAATAAATGTGAATATTTTTACTAAATTTGCCGATATGCCACTTGACTTTTTTTAGGGAATGTGATAAAATCTACATCAGAATAGATACATGGGGTTTGTCGCCCTTTTGCCGGAAGGCAAAAAAGATCATTCAAGGCACAAATTTATAATGGAGGAAAAAATATGAGCAGAAAGCAAAGGTATCTATCCATGGCGCTCGCTGTACTCATGGTAATGACCCTGTTTACGGCGTTCCCGACATTTGCGGCTTTCGCAGATGAAGAAGCAGCTTCCTTTACCAAGGATTTTGCACCCGACGCAGAAGCGGGGGACGAGCTTGCAAAGCTCAATGTCACCGCTCCCTCCGAGGTAAAAGTTGACGAAGAGTTTGAGATGGTTCTCACATTCGGCGAGATCAAGTATTCTACGCTTAATGAGGCCCCCGGCTCTGTTGACGTTTACTTCAACATCGACACAAGGTACGTGGTTTTCACCGGCGTCAAGAGCATTGACGGCATTGAAGACCTCGCTGCCAATGTAAGCGACGCTTCCACCGGCCCTGCGGAAAAGGCCACCGAAGACTATATGAAAGAAGTCAAGGTTGCTGTTTCCCTGGAGACCGATGAGGCACGCACGGCAGTTGCCGAGAAGCTTGTAATACACGTTGGCTTCAAGGCTGTTGCAGCCGGCAAGGCGGACGCTGCGGTTATGACCTATGCGGCACTCGGCGGCTACCCCGAAGGCGCTTGCTACACCGTTTTCGTTGACGACGGCAACCCGAAGAATGTTGAGTTCGGCTGGGCTGTTAACGTTGCGGAAGACGTTCCGGAGAAGGCTCCTGTTCTTGACAGCGACCTTATCCCTCTCAAGAACATAGCCGACCGGGCAGAGTACAAGGGCACCGGCATTACCAACGGTACCACCAGCAAGTACTGCGGCGAAGCCAATTGGCAGGAATATCACACCGGCGGCAAGCTTAACGACGGCATTCTCTCCACCCTTCCCACAGACGCGGACGAGAACGACCCCGACGACACCCCCACTCTTGAAAGGAACCCCAACGTTGAGATTTACTACAATGCGGCATTCGCAGGCGGCGTTGTATACGTTTACTTCAAGTTTGAAGAGTCACACATTATAAAGCAGGTTAAGATCCACACCAACGACAGGAGAAATTCCTCTAAACGCGGTCAGCCCAACTACATCAACGCATACGTTGGCGACAGCGAGGATATAAGCTCTGCAACGCTTCTCGGCAGCGGTATTTCCGACAATGCCGATCCTTACGTTCAGACCTGGACCGTCGACGGTGCGGCTGCAGAGGGTACATATGTAATCCTCGAAATGGAGATAGACTTCACCCTTATCATGATAGCGCTTCACGAGGTTGAGATTATGTCTTACGACCTTGACGGCGCAAAGAACCTGGCTCCCGACGGCCAGTACAAGGGCACCTACATCTCCAACGGCAGCGACGCTAAGCCCGACTACGGCGAAACCGGCGACACTACCTATCACAACGGCAGACTTAACGACGGTTATATCTCCAAGGACGCTTCCAACGTAGAGACCGGCAAGAGCCTTGAGATGTACTACAACTCCGGCTTCAGCGCAGGCACCATGTACGTTTACTTCAAGTTTGACAAGGAGGTAGTTGTCAACGGTGCAAACGTTTACGCCAACAGCCGCACCACCGGCGGCAACCGCGGCTATCCCAACCCCGTAAAGGTTTACGTTGGCGCGAACGAAGACGACCACAATGAGAACACCCTTATAGGCGAGGCACTTACCACAGACGAAGGCTATGTAAGGAACTACACGGTTACCGGCGCTCCCAAGCAGGGACAATACGTTATAATCGAGGTTACCATCCCCTCCGGCGTTGCGGTTGTTGCTCTTACCGAGATAGAGATACTCGGCTTTGACGGCGAAGCAGGCCCCGTAGAACCCGAAGAGCCCGAACCCGAGTATATGAACCAGGCGCCCTTCGCTGCATACAAGGGCACCGGCGGAACCAACTACTCCTTCGGTGAAGACGGCTGGGCAGACTACCACAGCGGCAAGCTTAACGATAAGGTTATCCCCGCCGGCGGCGCATATGACCAGACCGCCTACAAGGCCGAGAACATAGAGATATGGACCAGCGAAGACGGCTTCGGCGCAGGCACCGTTTACATTTACTTCAAGCTTGAGAACGAAGCTACCAAGGTTACCGAGATTAACGTTTACGCCAACAACAGAGACGCAAATCTCAGGGATTATCCGACGGCAATGAAGGCTTACGTCGGCAACGAAGAGAACGTTGAGACCGCTACACTCCTCGGCGAGCTTACCGCAGAAGAAAGCACGACCACCGTTAAGAAGTACACCGCTTCCGGCGAGCTTACCGGTGCATACGTAATAATTGAGGTCGAGCTTCCCGCAGGCATCGTAGCACTTTCCGAAGTCGAGATAATGGGTTACGGCCATGTTGACACTCAGTCCGGGCTTGAGCCTCTCGCTTCCCCCGTTCTTACCGGCAACCTCAAGAATATGTCCACCTACGAGAATCCGACCGTTACCTGGGAAGCTGTTCCCGGCGCGTTGTCCTACAACGTATATGTAAACGGTGCTCTCGTTAAGGAAGGCCTCACCGAGACCACTTATACTACCGAGCTTACCCCCGGCATAGACTTCAACAAGGCTACCGACTACACCAAGCTTCAGGTAGAGGCTGTTGCAGACGGCGTTGCCAACAGGAATTCCGAGCTTTCCGAAAGCTACAACTTCTTCCTCGTTGAGAAGCCCGTTGACCTCCGTGGTCAGCCCGTTACCTCGGCAGACGTCATCATCGACCCCGGTCACGGCGGCACTGACTCCGGCGCGACAAACGGCGACAGGTACGAGAAGACCGACGCTCTCAATATGTCTCTTAAGGTCGGCGAGATTCTCGAAAGCCTCGGCTACACCGTAGCATTCACCAAGATCACCGACATGACCCATCCGCTTATGAGCAGGGCTGCAAAGGCTAACGCGGGCGACTTCAAGGCTTCCCTCGTTATCCACCGCAACTCCTTCGGGAACCCCGCAGTCGGCGGTATCGAGGTACTCCACTATCCGAATGACGACCTTGACATAGCTCTCTCTCAGAAGATACTTGATGAGCTTATGTCCCTCAAGGACGCAGACGGCAAGACCCTCTTCAACAACAGGGGCCTTAAGGAACGCGGAGATCTCTCTCTCACCACCAACACAAGGTACGACATACCTCTCGCATACGTAGAGCTTTCCTTCATAAGCAGCCCGACCGACAACGAGAACTTCGACAACTACTTCAACGATGTGGCGCTTGCCATCGCAAGGGGTACTATCGAACAGATCGGCGGCAAGGTTGACTGCACCGGTACCGCTACAGTAAACGGCTCCGAGGTTGCTCTCGGCGCTGCTGACGCTTCCGCAAAGGTAGAGCTTGAAGCAGGCGACGCTGCCAAGTTTGACGTTGCTGTTAAGCTTGCAGACGGCATGGGCTTCAGCGGCCTCCAGTACTCCGAAGACGGCGAGACCTGGCAGGATGTTGACATTTCCTCTCTCGTTTCCGACAGCACCATTGAAGGCTACAAGAAGGAGATCAACTACACCTACTCTGCAGACTTCACCGGCAAGGAACCCGGCGACTACACCCTTTACTTCAAGGTTAAGCATGCAACCGACACGAAGATCTTCGAGGCAGAGCACAATGTACTCACCGTTAACGTAACCGTTAAGGATGCCGAGGTTAAGGTTGACCTTGGTGACGCGGATTGCGACGGCGACGTTGACAACGTTGACGCAGCGGCTGTCCTCAAGCACGACGCAGACATTGCAGAGCTTACCGCACAGGGGCTTCTGAATGCAAACGTAAATAAGGACGAAGCTGTTGACAACCTCGACGCTGTTCAGATCCTTAAGTACGACGCAGGCCTCATCGAAAACTTCGGTGAATAAGCCACTAAGTAAGTAATACAGCGCGGCGCTGCCCGATTGGGCGCGCCGCGCTTTTTTTAGTGAAAAGGTACGAGTGAATAGTGAAGAAGTGCGGAAGAAAAAGCTTCCGCTTTTTCATTTTTTAGTTCGTGGAGTGGAGAGTGGAGGTGGAGGTGGAGTTTTGGGTGTGGGGTGTGGGGTGTGAGATGTGGAGTGTGGAGTGTGGAGTGTGGAGTGTGGAGTGTGGAGTGTGGAGTGTGGAGTGTGGAGTGGGGAGTGGAGTTTGGAGTTTTGGGTGTGGAAGGCGGAGTGCGGAGTGTGGGGGTTGCGGGTTCATGCCGCGATGACTTTGATGACGCAGACGCTCATGTCGTCCTGCTTGCCGGTGCGCTTTACGGCGTCCTCCAGTATGGCGTTCGCTATATATGCGGTGCTGCACTCGGGCGGGAGGGCGCGAAGGAGACGCTCCGCCTCGCTGCCGCTGCCGTCTCCGGCTATGCCGTCGGAGAACATAACAAGCATGTCGCCCGTTTTAAGCGGGAAGCTGAGGCGCTCGGCGTAAAGCTCGCGCAGAATCCCCGCAGGGGCTGTGGCGCTTTGAAGCTTCCTGCAGCTGCCGCCGCGCAGCACAAACGACGGCGCAGCGCCCGCCTTGAACAGCACTCCCTTGCCCGTGTACAAATCGGCCTCGAACAGGTCGACGGTGGCGAAGACCTCGCTGTCGCGTGCGGATAGGTAGCTGTTCAGCAGCGACACTGCGTTTTGTGCGCCCGCGCCGGCCGCAAGCAGCTTTTCGAGGAAGAGGCTTGCAATGCGGGAGGAGACGGCCGCCTCCTTGCCGCTGCCCATGCCGTCGCTGATAAGGGCGAAGAACATGCCGTCGCGTCCGCGAAAGAAGCTTACGGTGTCGCCGCTCACCCTTTCCCCGCGCTTGCAGACCCCCGTGCGCGAGCACTCTATGCGATATGTGGGCGCGCTTTCCATGTGCAGCGCCGCCTTGCCGTCCTTCAGGTAGAAAACCGGCTGGCGCATATTTGTGCCCGTAAGCTTTGAGACAAGGCGTGACAGGTCGTCGGATGAAAGCTTAAGCGCGTCTATCACGACGTTCTCCGCGTCCAGGCATTTCTTGCGCCCGCCGCAGACGCGCACGTTCTCCGCCCGCACTCCGGCGCCGTGCAGCATCGTCACCACCGCACGGGAAAGCTCTCTGTCCACCTTTTCGTCTTCGTCGGCGTTGTCGCGCGCGTTTGTGAGAAGCTGTGAAAAGCTTGCGTAATCGTCCGCCGCGCGCACGGCCGCGCTGCCGCCCATGGCAGCAATGCGCGCGCTTTGCGATATGGCAAAGAACGCCTCCGAAAGGGGCAGCACGGACGCGCTGTGCGGCTTTGCGTCGTCGCCTTCTTCCTCGGAAAACAAGGGCGGAAGCTTGTTTTTAAGCGCAAAGTAGGCGCACACCGCGGCGAAATAACACATTATAAGCGAGGGCACCTTTTCGCTGCCGAAAAAGTAAAGGCCGGTGCAAAGCCCCGCTATGCACCCGGCGGGAAGGGCGGCGTATTCGCTTACGGTGAAAAGCAGCCCGCCCGTAAGCCCGCAGACGCCTGCCATGGCCGCGGTGGCAGAGTCGCAAGCAAGCCCGCAGAGGAAGCCCAAAGCCCCGCCTTGAAGCATGCCGCCCTCGCGCGCGGCAATAAGCGCGACAAATATTACCGCAGTTCGCGCCGCAAAGGCGCCGGGGAGGGCCTTAAACAAAAAGAGGACAAGTGTGAAAAGATAGGCGGCGACAGAGACAAGGTGCGCGGCCGTACCGCGCCCGTGCGTGCGCTGCAGCCCGTAAAGCAGCGTAAAAAGCGGCAGCGCAGACGAGCATATCACGTCGGAAGCTGCGCCGTATATCCCGCCCTCCAGCCTTGTTATGCAAAGGAACAGCGCGGCGAAGCAGGCAGCGGCCGCCTTCATAAGCGCACGTCTGCCGTCATGCGGCAGCAGCCTTTTAAACGCGTAAAGCCCTGCACCGAGAACTATACCCGTAAGGGCGTTCCCGCCTAATAACGAGCAAAGGAAAAGCACGCACAAAAGCAGCCTGTCGCACACGTCGCAGGCGATAAAAAACGCAAAGCCGAAGGGGCAAAGGCCGCCAACGGACGTAAGCCCGGCGGCAAAGGCAAAGGCGGCACATTTAAGCTTGTCCGCATTGGCCGCCGCCGCGGCGCAAAGACGGTGCACGAACCCTTTAAGCGCATATTTTTGCTTTTCTGCCATGTAAAACACCCTTTTTATAAAGTAGCGCCTACATTATAGCAAAGCATCCGCGCGCAATTTGTCGAAATCGGGCGAAAGAAAAGCGCCCGGAGATACCGAACGCTTTTTGAAGTAAATTGTTTTGCAAGGAGTGTCAGTTTGCGGGAGAATTCTTGAATTTTAGGTTGACGGCACCTATGCCGCCGCTGATGTCTATGCGGTTTTCTGCGCTTCCCTGCTCTTTCAGGTCGGAAACCCTCTCGCCGTCGACAGTAATGCTTCCAATGCCCTTATCAATGGCGAGTTTGCAATTTTCCCTGTCGCCGATCACGGTTATGTTGGATTCTCCCACGCCCAAATCAAAGGAGCAGTCGCCTGTAAGTGCGGACGTCAAATTGAATTGACCGATTCCCATATCCAAATCAAGGTTGTGAAGTGCTCCGCCGGATACGGTGATTCTTCCGGCGCCGCCGTCAATGGAAGCTTCCGCTGTGACGACCAGCGATTCTATTGCGGCGTCCCCTGCCCCGAGCTCTAAGTCCAAGGCCTCGGAAGACAAGCTGCCCGCCGTCAATCTCCCTGCGCCGGTCTTAATGCTTATTTTTTCGAAGACCGTGTCTGCGGGAATATAAAGCGTAAGCAGTGCACCGTTATAGACGCTTCCGAACTTTTTTGTTTCCCTGATGGAAAGCACGCCGTTTTCCTCTTCAACGGTAAGATGCTTTAAATTGCTTTCAACAAGGAATTTCTCGCCCTGCCTGATTGTAAAATCGGCGGCATTTATGTCCGCCTCAAGCCTGCAAATATCCGAATAAACCTCATAGGTCCGGACGTCACCGTCGACGGCATCGCCCCCGAAAAAGCCGGCGAACAGACCGAGTGCACCGATCGCTCCCCCTATGATGCTGACGGACAAAAAAACGGCAAATGCCATTGCCAGATATTTAATGACTTTTTGGAAAGCGGTCATTTTATTTCAATGCCTCCAAACATGCAATTCCCGTTTACGTAAACGGTCGGAGCGTCCTTCCGAACGGCGGTCTTATTTGAAACACCGCCGAAAATGCTGTTGGAGGTCACCTTTACGTTGACATGCTCCGGAACGAGAATGTCTATGCTGCCGAAGACTGCCGTTGCCTGTATGGCGCAATCCTTTTCAATCACTGCGTTCCGCAAATCGCACTTTACCCCGCCGAAAACAGCGGTCAGCTCTGCCCCTTCAAACGCTTCGCCGTCATAGTTGAGAGTGCAGCCCGAAAAGACTGCGCAGCCAGACTTTGCTTCTCCGCCGTTTTGCTTGATTTTTGCAATAATCTCGTTTGCCTTGTTGCGAAACAGCCCCGTAAATATCATTTTCAGCCCGATAACCACGATAATTGTGGGAAACAGCAATTTCCAAAGCATTGAAAAGCTCAATATATCACGGCAGCACAACAGCAGAAATACGCCAATCAAAACGCCTATGATGTTACCGGTCTTTTCGCGTTCCGTAAATAATCCGACCGTGCAGGGCACAATGATGAACAGCGTCCACCAACCGTCGAAAAACACGTCGATGTCCGTTATGTCAAGCGCATTCAAAGCGAACAGAACCCCTGCCGCAGTCAGCACGATTCCCCATACAACCTTGTTTATCTTTTTCATTGCGCTTGTTTCCCCTCCTGCCGAATTTGTGTAAACGCGCTACCTGACCTCGTCGTAAATAGCCGATTTGGGAACACCGCGGTCCTTGGCGGCCTTTTTGACGGCGTCCATCTTCGAAAAGCCAAGCGCCACATAGTGCGCGACGTGTGTCTGCACGTCCATGTCCGCCCAGAAGGCGTTTTCGGAAGCGGCGGCTTCGTCGGCGCCCTCTATGACAAGTGCCATCTCGCCCTTCTTCGGTATCTCGCCGTTTTCGACCATACGCAGCGCCTCTGCAAGGCTTGTCTGCACCGTCTGCTCGTTCATCTTGGTAAGCTCGCGCGCGAAAAGCATGCGCCTGTTCCCAAGCGAGGCCGCAAGGTCCGCAAGGTCGCGCGCAATGTCGTGCGGGGTGGAGTAGACAACGGCCGTGCGCCTTTCAGACGCAAGAGCCGACAGGCGCTCCTTCCTCTCCTTCCCCTTGTCGGGAAGGAAGCCCTCAAACACGAACCGCCTTGAAGGCAGCCCCGACGCGGACAGCGCGCAGACGGCGGCACAGGGGCCGGGAAGCGGCGTAACCGTGACGCCGGCCTTGTGGCAGGCCGCAACAAGCTCCTCGCCCGGGTCGGAAACCGCAGGCGTGCCTGCGTCGCTTATAAGCGCGCAGCGTTCGCCCTTTGAAATCCTGTCGGCAATGTACGCCGCGCTTTGCTTTTTGTTGTGCTCGTGGTGGCTGACAAGCTCTTTCTTTATGCCAAGCAGAAAAAGCAGCTTGCCGCCGACGCGCGTGTCCTCGCAGGCGACAAAGTCGCAGTCCTCCAGCGCTTCCCTTGCGCGTGGGCTTACGTCGCCGAGGTTGCCTATCGGCGTGGGGACGATGTACAGCGTGCCGGCCATACTATACCTGCGCCTTCTTCTTGTGCTTCTCGCGCCTCAGGAACAGGTAGAACTTCGGCATGTGGTTTACAAGGAAGTCCTTAAGTACGTTGCGAACGGCCGCGTACCTGTCGTGTATCCAAACGCGGCGCTTGTAGCTGCCGACGCTGCGCTCCGTAATGGCCTTGTCAAGCCGCTTTTCCATCCTTGCGCCGCGCTCGCCGCCGATTTTGAACGCCTTTTTGTACTTTTTGACGTAGTGCATAAAGTACGCCTCTACAAAAAGCACCTCGTGCTCCGGAAAGTCCGGCTGCTGCAGGGGAACGCGGCAGTCCGGCGAGATCACGTCCGGCAAAAAGCCCGCTTCCTTCGCTATGTCGTGAAGCTTTGTTCCGGGGTAGGGGTAAAAGATGTTCGGTATGACCCTGTCGCTTTCCATGCGCGCGTTGAGCTTTATGGTCTTAAGCGCGCTGTGTATGGTCTCGTAAGGAAGGCCTATGATGTTGTAGGTAAGCTGCGCTATCCCGTACTTGTGGAACCACTTGCTGCAGTTTATCATCATCTCGTCCGTCTGGAAGCGCTTAAGGTATTTAAACCTTATCTCCTGGTCGCCGCTTTCAAGCCCCATGTCGATGGTGTAAAAGCCCGCCTCCTTCATCTTGCGGACGGTGTCCTCCGTGAGGATGTCAAAGCGGATGTTGCCCGTGCAGGGAAGGTGTATTTCCTTCTTGTAAAGCTCTATAAACTTGTCAAACCAATCCGGGAACATGTTGAAAATGGCGTCGCGGAAATTGATGTATTTTATGTTGGGGTACTTTGAAAGCAGGGTTTTAAGGTAAAGTATGGCGTTTTCCGGGCTCCTGAAGCGCGCATAGATCTTTTTGTTGGGGTAGACCTTGCGGAAGTTGCCGTTGCCGCAGTAGGTGCAGTTGTAAAAACAGCCCCTGCTTACAACGACGATGGCCGTATCGACCTTTACGCTTTCAAGGTTGGCGTAGTCGAACAGGTCAAAGTCCGGTATCGGCAGCCTGTCGAGATCGGCAAACAGCGGGCGGACGGGGTTGCGCTTTACGGTGCCGTCCGGCAGCTTGAACCACTTGCTTTCTATGTCCGTATAGTCCTCGCCGGCGCTCATCTTGTCGCAAAGCTCAAGCTCGGCATACTCGCCGTCGCCAATGGTGATGCAGTCCACCTCCGGCACGGCGATGACCTCCTCCGGCACAAGGGTGCAGTGGTAGCTGCCGCAGGTGATAAATACGTCGGGGTAAAGCTCCCGCGTCCACTTTATATAATTCTTGCAGTCGGGAAAGGCCGTTGTGCGTATGGAGAAGCCGATTATGTCGTACTCTCCCTTTTCGCGAAGCGCCTTTTTGAACTCCTCCTCGTCGTGCAGGTAGTGCAGGTGAAGAAGCCCCACGCTGTGGCCGCTTTGCTTAAGCACGGCGGATATCGATGCAAGCCCTTCGCTGTAGTTCCCGCCGGAGGTTCTGCCGCGCATGTCCCTGTCGGTATAATCGGGGTAAACAAGCAAATAACGCGCTTTTCTTCCCTTTAGATCCTTCATGTATTCCCTTCCTTTCGGTTATTCGTCATTTAGCGTCGTACCAGCTTTTGCCCGTGTGCGCGTCGGCAACAAGCGGAACAAGCAGCTTTACGGTGTTTTCCATCTTCTCTTTCAGGATGCGTGCGGCTTCCTCCGCCTCATCCTCCGGCGCCTCTACGATAAGCTCGTCGTGTATTTGAAGTATCAGCCGCGACCTCATGCCCGCGGCCTTAAGCGCCTCGTGAACGTCGACCATGGCCTTTTTTATTATGTCCGCCGCAGTGCCCTGTATGGGCGTGTTCATTGCAACGCGCTCGCCGAAGGAGGCAAGGTTGCGGTTCTTGGCCTTAAGCTCCGGCACGTACCTGCGCCGACCGAACAGGGTGGAGACATAGCCGTTCTCCTTCGCCTTTTTCACGGTCTCGTCCATGTAGTCGCGTATCTTCGGGTATTTGCGGAAATACGCGTCGATATAGTCCTGCGCCATCTTGCGGCTTACGCCGATATCCTCGGCAAGCGAAAACGCGCTTATGCCGTAGATTATGCCGAAGTTCACAGCCTTTGCTCTCTTCCTAAGCTCGCTTGTGACGCTGTCAATAGGCACGCCGAAAACCTGCGAGGCCGTTGCCGCGTGCACGTCCGCACCGTCGCGGAACGCGCTTATAAGCATGGGGTCGCCGGACATGTGCGCCAAAACGCGCAGCTCTATCTGCGAGTAGTCCGCGTCTACAAGCACACACCCCTCCTCCGCCACGAAGAACTTGCGGAACATCTTGCCAAGGTCGGTCCTTACGGGGATGTTCTGCAAATTCGGCTCCGAAGAGGAAAGACGGCCCGTCATTGTAAGCGTCTGGTTGAAGGTGCTGTGTATCCTTCCGTCCTTGTCGGAGATCACCTTTACAAGCCCGTCGGCATAGGTGCTTTTAAGCTTTGCAAAGCGCCTGTAGCTTAAGATGAGGTCTATAATGGGGTGGTATTTGCGCAGCTTCTGCATGACGTCCGCGTCTGTGGAGTAGCCCCTTTGCGTCTTGCGGAAATGCGGCAGTCCCAGCTTTTCGTAAAGCACATTCGAAAGCTGCATCGGGGAATTTATGTTGAACTCCTCCCCGGCGAGGGCGTATATCGCAGCCTCCGCCTCCGCCATGCGGTCGGAAAGGAAGGCCGAAAACTCCGTAAGTCCTTCGCGGTTGACCTTAAAGCCGGCCTCTTCCATCTCCAAAAGAAGGCTTGTCAGCTTAAGCTCTATATTCCTGTAAAGCTGCATCTGCCCGGCAACGCTTGCCTGCTCCTTAAGCGCCTCTTCCAAGGTGGGAAGCATAAGCGTTTCCGTCTCCGTGTCGCCCTCTCCGTCAAAAAGCTCCAGCGCCTTCGCGGCACGCATAGGCGTGCTTTGCCCGCCGTCAACCGGCTTCACGACGTATGCAAGCAGGCTTAGGTCGTCCTTCGGCGGCGGTATCTCGCCAAAGCCGGAAAGCGCCTTCGCCGCGTCCTTATAGCTCCAGTAAACGGCTTTGTCGGCCACCGATAACAGAAAGGCGTGCGCGCCGCCGTCAGATGTAAGGCGTATGTTTTTCCCCGCCCCGTCGGTCGCAAACAGCGTGCCGTCCTTTAGGTACACGTACACCCGCTTTGCCTTTTCAAAGGCGCGGGCGGCAGACTTACCGTCCGTATCCGAAAACGGCTGCCCTTCAAGCTTCCTTGCCTCCGCCTTCTCCGCCTTAAGTCCGAGCCTGTCTGCAAGGCTGTTAAGCTCCAGCCTTGTGCAAAGCTCCAAAAGCTTTGCGTCCTGCCTTTCTATCTTAAAGTCTTCTATTTTGCACTCCAGCGGAACGTCCCTTGCTATCATCGAGAGCGTGCGGCTTAAATAGGCGCTGTCCTTGCCGTCCCTGAGCTTTTCGCCCACGCTGCCCTTTATGCCCTCTGCGGCCGCGTAGACGCCGTCAAGACTGCCGTACTCCGCTATAAGCTTAAGCGCGCCCTTTTCCCCTATGCCTCGCACACCGGGGATGTTGTCGCTGCTGTCGCCCATAAGCGCCTTTACGTCCACAAAGGCAGTGGGCGGAACGCCGTACTTTTCTAAGAAAGCCGCCGTGTCAAATATCTTTGTCTCGTTGGTCGCGGCAAGAAAGACCCTTGTACTGCCGCTTACAAGCTGCAGACTGTCCCTGTCGCCGGTTACAATAACGCATTCGTCCCCCGCCTTTTCGGCCATTGCAGAGACGGTGCCCAGTATATCGTCAGCCTCAAAGCCTTCTTTTTCCAGCACCTTAAAGCCAAGGTACTCCGCCGCCTGCTTTGCATAGGGAAGCTGCAGTGCCAAATCGTCCGGCATGCCGCTTCTGTTCGCCTTGTAGCCGTCGTAAAGCTTGTGGCGGAAGGTGGGAGCACGCAGGTCGAAGGCGACAACGCCATACTCCGCCCCTTCGCAGAGGTTCATATTCTTCATTATGATGCTTATAAACCCGTAGACGGCGTTCGTGGGAACCCCGTCGGCGGTGCTTAGCGGGCGTATGCCGTAGTAGGCACGGTTCAAAATGCTGTTGCCGTCAAACACTATAACCCTGCTCATTTTGCCTCCCTCTCTTTCCCGGTTATGCAAGCTTTATGTTATCACCGTTTTGTGTATTTGTCAAGCGCGAAGCATGTAAAAGGTAGGCATATCGCAAAACTTTTGCCTTTATTATTTGCACTTTTTTACAGTCTGCTATTGAAAAAGGTGTTTTTGTTTGCTATAATGTATTAAACTAATATAGGAGGCTGTGATTAACATGGAGCTTAAAGGCACAAAGACAGAGAAAAACCTGATGGAAGCCTTTGCGGGTGAAAGCCAGGCCAGGAACAAGTACACCTATTTTGCATCCGTTGCGAAAAAAGAAGGGTACGAGCAGATTGCCGCCATATTCCAGAAGACGGCGGACAACGAGAAAGAGCATGCAAAGCTTTGGTTTAAGGCTTTGGGCGAGCTTGGCGACACGGCTGCCAACCTTCTTGCAGCCGCAAACGGCGAGAATTACGAGTGGACGGATATGTACGACCGTTTCGCCAAGGAAGCCGCCGAGGAGGGCTTTACAGCTCTTGCCGCACAGTTTAAGATGGTAGGCGAGATTGAGAAATCGCACGAGGAACGTTACCGCGCACTTCTTAAAAACGTAGAAATGCAGGCTGTTTTCGAAAAAAGCGAAGAGACTATGTGGGAGTGCCGCAACTGCGGTCACCTTGTGATTGGCAAAAAGGCGCCGCAGGTTTGCCCGGTGTGCAGCCACCCGCAAAGCTTTTTCGAGGTAAGGAAAGAGAACTATTAAACGCCTTCGGGCGCTTGCGGGGGGCGAAGGCCTCCCGCATTTTTTGTGCAGCAAAACCTTTGCTTAAAAACGGAGAATTGCGGTGGACTCTGTTTTCGGTCATCCATACGACACGCCGATTTCGGTCATGAAGGGGCTTATAGACGCCTGCGGATACCCTGCGCTTTTGGCGGACACCGACGGCCGTATTCTGGCGTACAACGCTTTTGCGAAAACCAATATATCCGCCTTGGAAACGGGAAAAAGCATACGCAGCCTTATGTCTGCGGCGGAGGCCGACGCGCTTCGCACAATAAGCGTCGGCGAGACAAGACACATACAGCTTAAAGCAGACGTCGGCTTAGACGCCGCAGCTGCGAGGCTTTTAAACTGCTTTCTCATAAGCTGGCGCCGTCCGCACGCGTCGCCGGAGGGAAGCGTCTTCAACCCCGGGTATGCGGTAAGCGGAGGCCTTCCGCCGATGCCCGAAAACGGCATTGCGGTTTTCAACTCGCCGTCTGTGGCCGAGGTGGGGATGATGGCCGAAGCGAACCTTAGACAGCAGTTCTTTGAGATAATCGAGGCTGTCGCCGGCTCGGCCGTGCCCGGGGTTTTCGACCCTTCCGCTTCTGCAAGGGCGATTTGCAAGGCAGCTGAAAATATACTCGGTGAGGATGGCCCCGCGCTTAATTGCAGCATTGACAGCTCCCGCGCGCTGTGCAGCGGGTTCGAAGAAGACTACTGCCGCGCAGTGGCGGCGTTTATCGCCCTGGCGGTCAGGCACTGCGACACCGGCCGCGTCTTCTTAAAAGGCGCGCTGCGCGGCAGCAATTACGTGTTCAGCGCGGGCTTTGGCGGGCTTAGGTTTTGGACACCTCCCGCAGCCGTCGAGTTCGGCACCGCAGCAGCGCTTGCCCTGCTTCGCAGGGTTGCGGAAAGCGACCGCTGGCGCATCTCCGTAAGGAGCGACGGCGTAAACCGCGTAAGGCTTTCGCTTACCGTGCCGGTCGGGCACAGCACCACGGTCATTTTTATGCAGCCGCTGCCGCTTGAAAGGGCAATGCAAATTGTAAAATCGCAGTTCTATCTTATGTTCCCGGGCACTTAAAGGGTGCGACCCACATCGGATTTGCATTTTTTTGACCCGCAAAGTGAGAAAAACGCAAAAAATTTGATTTTTACTATTGCAAATCGAAAAAAACTGTGTTATTATAACGAAGTTAGAAGAAACAAATTCTTTAGGGAGGTGAGTTGCTTGCCGAACATTAAGTCAGCTAAAAAGAGAGTTAAGGTCATCCAAACGAAGACGCTGCAGAACAAGATGGTAAAATCTTCGCTTAGGACTTCTATAAGGAAGTACGAGGCCGCACTCGCAGAAGGCAATAAGGAGCTTGCCGCTGCTACCTATCGGGAAGCTGTTGCAAAAATCGACAAGGCGGTTACCAAGGGCGTTATGCACAAGAACACCGCTGCCAGACGTAAGAGCCGCTTTACTCGTTTGCTTAACGGCATCGCCTAACGGTTTTTATCAAGGTGCAATCACGGCTGTACTCTTTTCGGGTACGGCCGTTTGTCGTTCGTGCGGTAAATTTTGCAAAAGCTATTTACTTCATCGCACATTTGTGCTATAATCCGAATAGGAAATAGATTTGTTTAAGGTGGCGGTTTGACAGTGAAAAAAGCTTATATTTGCGCTTTGGCGTCGGTTCTGACGCTTTTTGTGCTTTTCTCCCTTTGTGCTACCGCTGCCGAAAGCTCCGACGCGCCGGACGTTGAGGGCACCCCTTCGGGCAGCTTCCGCATGTCTTACGGCTACAGCCCGCTTGTCGCGCCCGACGGGGCTATGGCAAGCGACTATGTCAAGGGGCCGACGCCGCCGACGGAGTACGTCGCGGCAGGCGGCAGCTACACCGTGGCGCAGAACAGTTACACCTTCCGCGACTACGTCTTTGCGGGCTGGGCCTGCGGGGGCAAGGTTTACAAGCCCGGCGAGACGGTATACAACGTAAGCAGCGACATGACCTTTATCGCGCAGTGGGCGCGCGCGCCGCGCCCGGATATTGCGGTTTCCGGCATAGTAAGCTACTCTTCCGGCGGCAAGGTGGGGAAGACGCTTTCCGCCGAGGTCGGCAGCGTCATAACCTTAGAGGAAGGCCTTTGGCAGGACGGCGAAGGGCGCGTCTTTGAGGGCGGCAGCAGCTTTTTGCTTTCCTTTTTGACGGCGGAGTTTTCCGCCTGCGAAAAGCCCGAAGGTGCCGTTTCCGTCAGCTACACCGGCGCGGGAAGCGGCATTCAGTGCCCGTTTTCGATTCCGAAGGGCGTAAGCTTTACCGTGGACGGCTGCTTTGAAAAGCGCGAGGGATTTGTCTTTGGCGGCTGGCAGTGCGGCGACGGGCTTTACATGCCCGGGGACAGCTGCACAGCAGAGGCGGACACCGTCTTAACCGCCGTCTGGCGTGAGGAGACGGCGCCCGAGCCGGACTATTGCTCCGTCACGGTGACCGTCGGCGAGGGCGGCAAGGCGTCGCCTTCCGGCAAAAGCACCGTTGTGCGCGGGGAAAGCTTCACCTTCACCGCAACGGCCGACGAGGGCTATGCGCTGTCCTCCGTCGTTTGCGGCGGCAGCGAGCTTGGCACCGGCGGAGAGTACACCGTTACGGTAAACGAAGACACCGATATACGCATAGCGTTTGAAAAAACAGAGCAGCCGACGGAGTCGGCACCCGAAGAAGCCTCTGCTCTCTCCCAAGGCGACACCGACGAAACCGGCGAGCCGGAACCTCCCCAGCAAAGCGAAGAGCCCACGCAGTCCGCAGAGGAAAGCGCGCCCGCGCCCGCAGGCAGCGACGGCGACAGCGACAGCGGAAGCAGGCACATCGGCTCTAAGACCCTTGCCGTCGTGGCCGCTTCGCTTATATGCATCCTCGGCGCTTTGCTTGCCATCCGCTACTCCATCAACTCACGCAAACGCTGATTTTAGTTTTTCAAAGGGCATTGCCCTTTGGAACCCGTGCTGGCAACGCAGGCCGCGCTTCAGCCGTATATAGGCTTGCCGCACGTATGAAGCCTTCTTCTATCGTACCGCGCCAAGGCTTCCGCCCGCGAGCTTCAGCGAGCATATAATCAAATATCGAAAAATCCGGCGACAGGTGCGCCGGATTTTTCTCCTTGGATTCCCGCGAGTGCCTACCCTCACCCCGCGGGGTGGGGGAGGCGCGAGACGCGAGTGAACGGGAATCTATAATAAACTGAAGGCTCTTGAGAAAGCCGTGCTTTCTCAAGAGCCAACCTTTTAGCCTATTCGGGGTCCCCATAAAGCCGTAAGGCTTTTTGGGGATTTTATACGGGGTCCCCGCCGCGAACGTAGTGAGTGGTGGGGATGTTTTTCGCCGCCGCATACGCCGTGGCGAACGCTATCTGCAGATTGTAGCCGCCTGTGTAGGCGTCAACGTCGATGACCTCGCCGGCGAAGTAAAGCCCGCTTACAAGCTTCGACTCCATCGTCTTAGGGTTTATCTCCTCCACCGCAACGCCGCCGCGCGTTATTATAGCCTCGTCTATCGGGCGCTTGCCGGAAAGCGTTATTTGAAGCCCCTTCAAAAGCCGCGCAAGAGCGCGCCGCTCCTCCTTTGTGACGGAGTTTACCTTTTTGTGCGGGCCTATGCCGCACCTTTCGACTATGGGCTGTATAAGCTTCTGCGGCAGCAGCGCCGAAAGGCTGTTGCAAAAGTCACGGTTTTTGTTCTCTTCAAAGTCGCGAAGCAGCCGACGGTCAAGAGTTTCCCCGTCAAGCGCGGGCTTTAAATCTATAACGGCCTTTACGCCGGCAGCGTCGCCTATATGCGCGGAGGCGGAAAGCACGACCGGGCCGCTTATGCCGAAATGGGTAAAAAGTATCTCTCCCTGCTCGGCATACAAAAGCGCGCCGGAGGGCGCGTAGAACGAAACGCCCGCGTTCTTCAGGGAAAGCCCCATGCACTCCCGACACAGCGTGTCGGACGAGCACAGCGGTACAAGCGAGGGGCTGACTTCCCGCACGGTGTGCCCCAAAGAGGCCGCAAATCTGTACCCGTCGCCGGTGCTGCCCGTCTTGGGGTAGGAGGCGCCGCCAGTCGCAACAATGCAGGCGTCGTACCGCGCGCGCCTGCCGCCGGCTGTTATGTGCGAGAAGTGCCCGCCCTCGGCGAAAACGCCGTCGACGTGCGCGTAAACGAAGCGGACGCCTGCGGCGTCGCATGCGCGCGTCAGAGCTTCCGTTATATCCTTGGCGCGGTCGCTTACTGGGAACACGCGCCTGCCGCGCTCCGTCTTAAGGGGGACGCCGAGGCCTTCGAAAAGCTCCATAGTGCGTTCCGGCGGGAAGGCGTAAAGCGCCTTGTAAAGGAAGCGCGGGTTTGTGGGCACGTTTTGAAGGAAGGTCTGCACGTCGCAGTTGTTGGTGAGGTTGCAGCGTCCCTTCCCGGTTATGTTAAGCTTCCTGCCACAAAAGCCGTTCCGTTCGTAAAGCGTGACGGAATGCCCCGCCTCTGCGGCAAAATACGCAGCGGCAAGCCCCGCCGCACCGCCGCCGACAACGCATATTTCGGACATAAAGCGCACCTTCCTTTCCACTGCAATTATACAACAACCGAAAAAAATATGCAACACCGTATTGCAAAAGGCCGCCCTTTGCTTTATAATCTAATGGAAAAGGGGGCGCTTTTTTAACATGAAGGACAAACGGTTTTTGATTTTTGACCTGGACGGGACGGTGGCGGACTCGGCCCCGGGGATACTTGACTCTGTCGAATACGCGCTTAACGAGATGGGGCTTACCCCGCCCGACCGCGCTTTTCTTGCGCGGTTTGTAGGGCCGCCGCTTAGGTACTCGTTTACCGCTTACATAGGCCTTTCGGAGGAGGACGCGGAAAAGGCGATAGCATTTTACAGGAAGCACTATGCCGAGAAGGGGATATACAACACCTCGCTCTTCCCGGGCGTGGCGGAGTTTTTGAAGGCGGCGAAGGAACGCGGGAAGACGCTTCTGCTTGCCACCTCGAAGCCCGCAGTCTTTGCGGAAAAGGTTCTTAGGATGCTTTCTGTTTTCGAGTACTTCGACTTCGTCTCTGCCGCAAGCTTTACGCCCGAGCTTGACAGCAAGCCGAAGATAATAGAAAGAGCCGTCGCCGCGGCGGGTGCCGCAGCCGACGACTGCCTGATGATCGGTGACAGGGTCTACGACATAGAGGGCGCAAGGGAAAACGGCATAGGCTGCGTCGGGGTGGTGAACGGCTCGCCCTTTGCGGCAGAGCTTGCCGAAAACGGCGCGCTTGCCGTGGCAGACGACTTCTTCGCGCTCAAGGAGCTGCTGCTTTAAAAGGCAAAGTCCGTTTTATTACACATCATTTCCGCTATAATGTTTGCCGAAAGGAAGTGATGCGCCATGAAAAGGCCCGTTTACAAAAGCTATGACGAGCTGCCTTTGGTGCTTTCGGCAAGGGAAATTGCCGCCGCGATGTGCATATCGCGCTCCGGCGCATACGCCCTTATGGCGGAAGACGGCTTCCCCACCGTGGCGGTCGGGAACAGGAAGCTTGTGCCGAAGGCTGCCTTTATTAAGTGGCTTGAAGACGCCGCAGAAGTGCGGGATTAAAAATAAACAACACCGCTGCAAACTTTTGCGGCAGGCCCGGTCATGGTGACGCTTAGGTCTTCTCCTACGTTTATGACAAGCCTGCCGCCTTTTAACTGCACGGCTATGTCCGCGCCGTAGTCGCAAAGCCCAAGCGCGCAGGCCGCCGCCGCAGAGGCGCAGCTGCCCGTGCCGCAGGCCCAGGTCTCGCCGCTGCCGCGCTCCCACACGCGCATAGAAAGCGCGTTTTTGCCCGTGAGTGACACAAACTCCGCATTGACACGTTCCGGGAAGACCGGGTGGTTTTCAAAAGCGGGGCCGTATTTTTCAAGCGGGAAGGCTTGCACGTCATCCACAAAGCAGACGCAGTGCGGGCTGCCCACGGAGACGGCGGTGCAAAGGAAGCGCCTGCCCTCTACTACAATTGGGACGTTCACCGTACCGGGGGCTTCCCATACGACGGGGACGTCCTCCTTTTTGAAGGAGACGCGGCCCATGTCCACAGAGGCGCCGACGGCTTTTCCGTTTTCAATTATCATGTGAAGCGTCTTTATGCCGCTTAGGGTGTCCACGGCTATGACGCTTTTTTTCGCAATTCCGCTGTCGTAAAGGTACTTGCCCACGCAGCGTATGGCGTTGCCGCACATCCTGCCCTCGCTTCCGTCGGCGTTGAACATGCGCATTTTCGCGTCGGCTTTGTCAGAGGGGCATATCATCACAAGCCCGTCGGAGCCTATGGAGAAATGCCTCCGTGACAGCGTCCTTGCGGCAAAGGACGGGTCGGCAAGCTCTGTTTTAAAGCAGTCGACGTAAATGTAATCGTTGCCGCAGCCGTGCATTTTTGTAAATTCAAGCTTCATTCGCTTATCCTCCAGTCTACCGCGTCGTCACCTAAAAATTTGTTTGCCGCCGAAAAGTGCCGGCAGCCGAAAAAGCCGTTGTAGGCGGAAAGCGGGCTTGGGTGCGCGGCCTTGAGAACAAGGTGCTTCTTTTCGTCGATTATCGCCGCCTTCGCCTTTGCATAGTTGCCCCAAAGCATAAAGACCATGGGCTTTTCGCGGGCGTTAAGCAGCTCTATAACGCGGTCGGTGAAAACCTCCCAGCCCCTGCCGCGGTGGCTTCCGGCCGCGCCCTCGCGCACGGTAAGCACGCTGTTTAAAAGCAGAACGCCGTGCTTTGCCCAGTCCGTAAGGCAGCCGTGGGACGGGGAGGGTATGCCGAGGTCGCTTTCAAGCTCTTTGTATATGTTGACGAGGGAAGGAGGCGGTTCTACCCCCTTTGCCACCGAAAAGCAAAGCCCGTGCGCCTGCCCGTACCCGTGGTACGGGTCCTGCCCGAGGATGACGACCTTGACGTCGCCGTAGTCCGTATACCGCAGCGCGTTGAAAATGCAGTCCATGGGCGGGAAGATGCGAACGCCGGAGTGCAGATACTCCTGCTTTAAAAATGCGCGAAGCTTTAAGTAGTATTCCTTTGTGAACTCGTCCTTTAATAGGGCGTCCCAGCTGTTGCCTATGTTGACCACGGCATGTCACCGCCTTTCCCACCGAAAGGATACCATAAAACGGACAATAATTCAATATAACACTTGAAAAAACATATTTTTTTTGGTATACTTAGACTGTATCTGTATGGGGAGGTGTGTGCAATGCGCAAAGGCATGTTGGCAGCGGCTTTGCTCTTGCTGCTTTGCGCTTTGCGCGTGCCTGCCTTTGCCGAGGAAGGCGACGGCACGCCCGAGGTGACAGAGGTGTTTATCTCCGTCACAGACACGGTTGTCGCCCACACGGCCATGGACAACCCCGTAAGCTTTTCGCTTGTCCCCGCGGAGGCGGAGAAAAGCGCGAAGGTAAGCGTCAGCTACCGCGCGATAAAATCCCTCTCCGACGAGGGGACGGAGGTAGAGGTCCCGAAGGACATAGGTAAATACATAGTTTACATAAAGGCGGAGTTTGACGACCCCTCCTACTACTGCGCAGGCAAGTACCTTATCTACGAGATCGCGGAGAAGCAGGGGCCTTCCCTTTCGGAGGCGGACGCCTTGCGCAGCGTGCCGAAGGAGTTTAACGCAAAGGTGGAAAGCAAAAGCGCTTCCTTCTCCGTCGCCTACGAGCCGCCGGAGTGCACGCTTAACGTGGCGGGTGTGGACTTTCGCCTTATGTACAGCCACATATACGCCAACGGCACCACCGGCGAGTACACGGAAGAGCTTCCGTCGGAGCCGGGGGATTACAGCGCGGCCTGCTTTGTGCTTGACACCGTCGTCGGCAAAGGGCGCATAGTGATAGACAGGCTTACGCCCGATATAAAGATGGACGACAGGGTACTTCCCTACAAGCCGGAGGGCTATTATCCCGTGGAAGCGGAGGTTTCCCCCGCAGGAATCGAACTAGAGTACAAGGCATATACATACGAGGACGGCGAAGTGGGTGCAAGTGTTCCGTTCCCGCTTATAAACTGCGGCACGTATCTTATAAGCGCCTGCCCGAAGGACACGGTGCACTACGGCTTTACGCCGGCGTATTGCCGCGTGACCATAAACAAGGTGACCCCGTTTATTGACGCGGAAAGCGCCGTCTTTATCGAGGACGGCAGGCCGAAGCCGCTGCAGTTCACCGTAACGCCGGGGTATGTGGAATACCGCGTGAACTACTACAAGCTGGAGCACGGCACACCCGTTGCCGTCTCCGACGTCCCGTGCGAAGCGGGGGAGTATTACGCCGTTATCTCCACTAAGGGCGGCGAGGCGCTTAATTCGGTCACAAGGGTGTTCGGCATACGCATTGAAGAGGACAAAGCCGACGTTTGGGACTTCTTCCCGGCGGTGCTTTTGGCGGTGGGCGTTTTAACGCCTGTTGCGGCCGTATCTGTTGGCTGCGCACAAATCTACACGGCTTTACGCCGCAAAAGAGGAGAAAAGACATGAAAATTATAGAAGCGATACTTTACGGCCTGCTTCAGGGCGTGGCGGAGTTTTTGCCCATCTCAAGCAGCGGGCACCTTGCCCTGGCGCAGAACTTTTTCGGTGCGGAAGACATAGACAGCTTGTTTTTCTTCAACATCCTGCTTCACATTGCGACACTGCTTGCGGTGTTCATAGTGTATTATAAGGACATAGGCTATCTGTTTAAGGGCTTTTTCGGCGTTTGCGGAAGGGCTTTTTCCGGTGAAAAGCGGAAGAGCTCATTAAACGGTGACGAGCGGCTTTTTATCATGATATGCATTGCCACGGCCGTTCTTGTCCCCGCCGCGCTGCTTGACGACAAGGTGGAAGCGCTTTCGGGTGTAAGCTGGGCGATAGGCGCTTTGCTTTTGGTAAACGGCGTTATGCTTTTCGTATCCGACAGGCTCAACAGGGGCGACAGGTCGCTTGCGGACGCGCCTATTATAAGCGCGCTTTACATAGGGCTTTTCCAGTTTGCGGGCATACTGCCGGGCATATCCCGCTCCGGCGCTACGATAACCGGCGGGCTTATAAACGGGCTTAAGCGCGAGGACGCAGTTAAGTTCTCGTTCCTCATGTCGATACCCGCCATACTCGGCGCGGCGGTTTTGGAGCTGCCGCAGATAGGCGGCGACCTCTTTGCCGAGGTAAGCGTCTCCTGCTGTGCGGCCGGCATGATTGCCGCGCTCGTTTCCGGCGTGGCTGCTATAAAGATTTTACAGTTTTTCGCAAGGCGCAACAGCTTTACGCCCTTTGCCGTTTACAGTGTGCTTGCAGGCGCGGCGGCAATTGCGGGCGATTTGATAACAAGATAGGAAGTTTTTTATGGCTAAAAAGAAGGAAAAGGTTCCTGCAAAGAACACAAAGAAGGAAAAAGCCGCAGCAAAGAAGGCGGCAGACAGCAGGAAGAAAAAAGGCTCCCCGGCTTCGGAGCCTGTGAAGGAAAGGAAAAGCAGACCCGTTTTAAGCTTTTGCATAACCGCCTTTATAACGCTTATGTTCATCTTCCTCATCATATTCGACGACATGGCGTTTTTCGGCAAGTACGTGCGTCCCTTTATGTGCGGGCTTGTGGGCGAGTGGGGGCTGTTCTTCATCCCCGCATACCTTGTTGTGATACTTGTAAGCTGGTTTAAGGACAGAAAGCGCGGGAAGGTAGCCATGAAGTGGGCGTTTTCCGCGATCAGCTACGTGTCGCTTATCACCGCAATACACCGCTTCACCGCGGGCGCAGAGGGTGCGGATTTAAAGACGAAGATGTGGACGCTTGGCAAGTCCGGCATCGGCACCGGCGTTGTCGGCGGGTACTCCTACGCAGGGCTGCGCGCCTTTATGGGCGGTGCGGCGACGATGACGCTGCTTGTCGTTATCTTCCTTGTAACGCTGCCGTTTTTGTTCAACTCTAACCCCATTCGCGCCTTTAAGGCCTTTGTTCGCGGGGTGCGCACGCTTACCGTGCAGGTTTCCGACACGGCTGACGACGAGGAAGAAGAGATCACCGCCAAAGTGCCGGAGGATGACAACCGCCGCGGCAGGGGCGGGGTGGAGCTTAGGGACCCGAAGAAGGGCAAGAAGGCGGAAAAAAGCGGGAGGAGCGAAAGGGCGCGCAGGGCGCTTCCCGACTTAGAGGAGCCGGAGGAGGTTCCGGCGGAGTCGGAGGAGCCGGTGGAGCTTCCGAGGCAGATAGAGATCAACCGCACGCGCCCGAAGCCGGAGACGGCGGACGACATATTCAGCGAGATTTTTGCGGAGGACGCCGCAGGCGAGCCGGAGAAGGCGTCGGAGATCCCCTTTGACATAGAGAGAAGCGGCGCGGGCGGCGCGCCTGCCGAAGAGCCGGCGGCGGAAGAAGAGACGCCTGCCGAGGAGGAGCCTCTTGAAGTGGAGCAGGCCCCCGTGGAGCCGAAGGACGCGCCCTACGTCTTCCCGCCAATAGGGCTGCTTACGGCAAAAAGCGCCGACAGGGAGGGCTTTTCCCCCGACGAGGTGCGGCGCACAAGCGACATGCTTGTCGAAACGCTTGCGAACTTCGGCGTTAGGGCGAAGATAATAAACACAAGCTGCGGACCTACCGTCACGAGGTACGAGCTTCAGCCCGACGCGGGCGTTAGGGTGCGCCAGATCGCCAATTTAAGCGACGACATAGCGCTTCACCTTGCGGCGACCAGCATAAGGATGGAATGCCCCATACCCGGCAAGTCCGCCGTCGGCATTGAAATACCGAACAAGAACAAAAACGTTGTAAGACTGCGCGAGCTTATCGAAGACCCCGCGTTCAGCTCCGGCAAAAGTAAGCTGCTTTGCTGCCTCGGCATGGACGTTGTGGGCAACCCCGTGTTCCTTGACATTGCGAAAATGCCGCACCTGCTTATTGCGGGCGCTACGGGCATGGGTAAATCCGTTTGCATAAACTCGCTTATCGTTTCCCTTTTGTACCGCGCAAGGCCGGACGAGGTGAAGCTTATACTTATAGACCCGAAGAAGGTCGAGTTTGCGGACTACAACGGGATACCGCACCTTCTCGTCCCCGTGGTGACGGAGCCGAAGAAGGCCGCCGGCTCGCTAAGCTGGGCGGTTATGGAGATGGAGCGCCGCTTCTCCGAGATACAGGAGGTCGGCGCGAGGAACCTTGAGGAGTACAACGAAATTACCGCCGACAACCCGGAGAAGGAGTATATACCGCAGATCGTCATAGTGATAGACGAGCTGGCGGATCTGATGATGACCGCTCCGAGTGAGGTTGAAAGCTCTATATGCCGCCTTGCGCAGAAGGCGCGTGCGGCCGGCATGTACCTTATAATCGGCACGCAGAGGCCGTCTGTGGACGTTATAACCGGCCTTATCAAGGCCAACGTGCCGTCGAGGATAGCCTGCAAGGTCGCCTCCCAGGTCGACAGCCGCACCATCCTTGACATCGCAGGAGCCGAAAAGCTTATGGGCATGGGGGACATGCTGTTCAACCCCGTGGGCGTTTTGAAGCCCATACGCGTTCAGGGCGCCTTCGTCGAAGGGCGGGAGGTCATATCCATCTGCACCTACCTCAAGCAGGCCGCAGAGGCGGATTACAACGAAGACGTTATGGCTATGATAGAGAAGGAAGCACAGCTTTGCGGCGAGAAGCCCTCTAAGCGTCAGGCTGCCGAGGGCGACGTTGACGACGGCATAGATCCGCTGGAGATGGACGCTATAGAGCTTGCTATAGAATGCGACACGATCTCCACATCCCTTATACAGCGGCGGCTTTCCGTGGGCTACGGGCGCGCCGCGCGCATCATAGACAAGCTGGAGCAAAAGGGCATTGTAGGTCAGTTTGACGCCTCCGCGAAAAAGCGGAAGGTGCTTATCACAAAGGAGCAGTTTTTGCAGATGAAGATAAATTCCGCAGACAGCGCGGCAGCGTCCGCACAGCCCGCACCGGCCGGTGCGGAGGCGGAGGAATGAAGCGTCTTTCGGCGCTTCTGCTTTTGATTCCCCTCCTGCTTTGCGCCTGCGGGGGCGAGAAGACCGCGACCGTAAGCGGCGGAGGCGAGGAAGCAAGGGCGCTGGAAGCCGCGCTTACGGCGCTGCTTTCCGCAGACGCGGATACCTATCTTTCCGCCTTCCCGCCGGAGATGGGAGAGGACTATGAAGAGCAGTACGTGTACTCCTACTACTTCGGCGCGGGCAGCATGGAGGAATATTTGGAGGCAAGCCTTGCCGCCTACGGCGAGAGCTACGGGGACGGTATACGCATCACCGGAGAGATAGTCTCCATAGAGGTGACGGACGTCGAGGCCTTCGGCGACGCGAACCTCGACTACTACACCTACAATAGATACGTCACCGAGGAGAACACGGAGGAGGCAAAAAGCGCCGTGTTCAAGTACACCGTCGGCGGCGACAGGGGCAGCGAGGAGAAGGAAGCGCGCATTTACTTCGTAAAGCAAAACGGAAGCTGGTACCTGCACCCCTGCTTTGCGTTCTATTCGTTTTAACAAAGGAGGTGCCCACCTTGGCACAGAACAGCGCGCGCAAGGCGCTTATACTTGAATTTTTGCGTTACGCCGTCGTCGGCGGGGTTGCGTTCCTCGTCGATTTCGGCACCTTTGCCCTGTTTAGGGAGCTTGCCTTCGGCGGTTCCGACGGGCGGGCTGCGATAATCGTTTCCACCGCGGCGGGCTTTGTTTTGGGGCTTGCGGTGAACTATATACTTTCGATGCTTGTGGTCTTCAGGACGGAAAAGCAGCAAAAGCAGGGGCGGAACGCCCGGGCGGTGCTTATATTCTTCGCCGTGGGGCTTGTAGGCCTTCTGCTTACCGAGCTTTTGCAGTACCTTGGCGAGAAGGTGTTTCTCGTGTCGTCCTTAGGCGAAAGCTTCGACGCGCTTGTCCGCGGGTACGGGAAGTACGCCGTAAAGCTTGTCGTCGCCGCGATAGTTCTTGTGTGGAACTACGTGGGCAGGAAAATTTTTGTGTTTAAGGAGAGCTGAAATGGCAGAAAAGAAAAGACACGCCGTGATAATCGGCGCCGGCCCTGCGGGGCTTACCGCCGCATACGAGCTTCTTAAAAAGACGGACATTCTACCTATAATAATCGAAGAAAGCCCCTATATAGGCGGCATATCCCGCACGGCGCAGGTCGGCGGGAACAGGATGGACCTTGGCGGGCACCGCTTCTTTTCCAAGGACGAAAGGGTCACAGAATTTTGGAACGAGCTTATGCCCACCCAAGGCGCTCCCTCCGCGGACGACCTTATCACCGGCAGTGAAAAGCCGCTTGCAGAGGGCGGACCGGACCCGGAAAAGGAAGACAGGGTCATGCTTGTAAGAACGCGTGTTTCGCGCATATTCTTCCTTCGCAAGTTCTTCGACTACCCCATTTCCATGAAGGCGGAGACCTTTAAGAACATGGGCTTTAAGCGCACCGTCAAAGCGGGATTCGGCTACCTAAAAAGCGTAGTCTCGAAGAAGCCGGAGACGAACCTTAAAAACTTCTACATCAACCGCTTCGGCAAGCCGCTCTACGAGATGTTCTTTGAGGACTACACTACAAAGCTTTGGGGCGTGAACCCGGAAAACATCTCTGCCGACTGGGGCGCGCAGCGCGTCAAGGGGCTGTCGCTTCGCAAGGCGGTTTGGGACATGCTGACAAAGCCCTTCCGAAAGAAGGACGCGAAGAACGTGGAGACCTCGCTTATAGAGCAGTTCCTGTACCCGAAGAAGGGGCCGGGGCAGCTTTGGGAGACGCTTGCGGACAAGGTAGCCGACCTCGGCGGCGTTATCCTTACGGAGACGCGCGCTTTGGGCTTTGTGACAGAGGGGAACACCGTCACCGGCGTAAAGCTTGTACGCGAGGGGAAGGAAAGCGTGCTTGACTGCGACTATCTGCTTTCCTCCATGCCCGTGAAGGATCTGGTTGCGGGCTTTGAAAACGTGCCTGAAAACGTGCGCGAGGTGGCCGAAGGACTTCCCTACCGCGACTTTATCACCGTAGGCCTGCTTGTGGACAAGCTTCTTCTTCAAAACAAGACTAAGATGAAGACGGTAGGCGGGATAATACCGGACTGCTGGATTTACATCCAGGAGAGGGACGTCAAAATAGGCAGGCTTCAGATATTCAACAACTGGTCGCCCTACATGGTTGAGGACAGGGACAAGGTCTGGATGGGGCTTGAATACTTCTGCAACGAGGGCGACGAGATGTGGAACATGGACGACAAGGCCTTTATCGACTTTGCCGTGTCGGAGCTTGAGAAGATAGACATAATCAAAAAGGAAGACGTAAGGGACAGCGTGCGCATCCGCGTTAAAAAGGCATACCCCGCCTACTTCGGCGTTTACAGCCGTTTTGACGAGGTCAAAAGCTTCCTTGACGGGTTTGACAACCTGTTCTGCATAGGCAGGAACGGTCAGCACAGGTACAACAACATGGATCACTCAATGCTTACCGCTATGGAGGCCGTGGGCTGCATTGCAAGCGGTTCCACCGACAAAAGCGTGGTTTGGAACGTGAACACGGAGAAGGAGTATCACGAAACCTCGGACAAGAAGGCGCGGTGACACACCATGGCAAAGAAGATTAAAGCTTTAAGCGTAGACGGCTTTGCGGAGAAGCACCCCTTTGCGGCGACCTTCGTCTTGTGCTCCCTCGCGCTGCTGTTCGGGCAGAAATACCACACCTCTTTTTACGATATTGCGGAGAACACGGGCGTCTTCCGCTTCATTTGGCAGCTGCCTATGGCGCTTCTCCTCGTCCTTGCGGTATACGCCGCTTACGGCTTTGCGGCCGAACGGGGACGGGGAATGGCAAAGCGCGTCGCGTTTGCCGCGACCGTCGGGCTTGGCACGGCCTTTGTCGAGTGCGTCCTTTTCAAAATCGGCGAGGACTTCCGCAAGCTTTTGCTTTTGGCGCTTGCTGCGGCGCTTTTTGCGCTTTTCGCCTACCTTCTTGTAGTAAAAAAGCGCCTCGCGGGCATTGCCGCGCTTGCCGCCTGCCTTGCTCTTTCCGCGTCGATTGGCGCAGGTGTCGCCCTTTTTGTGCTTTGTCTCGGGCTTTACGCGGCTTGTGTTTACTCCGACGACGGCCTTGAAAAAACCGAAAAGCTTTGCTGTGCCGCCATGCTTTTGTGCGCGTTTGCGGCTGCGTACTTGTGCAATACCGTGGTGCACGACCCGCTTACTCGGATCGTGCTGCTTGGATTTATCGCCTCGTTTGCTTTGTTCCTTATCCGCTCGTTCCGCAAAGGAAGCGGCATACCGCCGCTTATAGTGCTTATGTTCTGTCTGGGGCTTGTCGTGCGATTTGCCTATGTGCAGGTTATAACCGTCCCGCAGAACCAGCACGACGTTTTCAGCTATTTCAGCGACCTCGCCAAATACCCCCGCCACAACTCCTACATCCTGTATATTTACAACAACCACTCGCTCCCCAAGGAAGATATATTAAAGCCGCTTTCGCAGTACTATCACCCGCCGCTTTATCACATTTTAGCGGCGCTTTGGATGCGGTTTCAGACGTTTTGCGGGCTTAGTGCGCCGGAGGCGTTCGAGAACATACAGTACCTTACCGTGGCGTTCTCCTCCTGCCTTACGGTGGCCGGGTACAAGCTTCTTGAAGAGTTCCGCCTTAAAGGCGCTGTGCTTTACGCCGCCTTTGCCATCCTCGCCTTCCACCCGACCTTTTACATCTTGGGCGGCAGCATAAACAACGACGTGCTGTCTATCCTCTTCACCTTCCTCGCGATGCTTTACACGGTGCGGTGGTACAGGGACAAAAGCTATAAAAACACGCTGCTTTTGGCGCTTTTCATAAGCCTTGGAATGGCGACAAAGCTTTCCGTTGCAGTAATAGCCTTCGGCACGGGCTTTGTGTTCCTGCACGCGCTGTTCAACAAAAGAACCGGCGGATTTGCGGCCAACATAAAGGCGCTTTGGAAGAAGCTTGCGCTCTTTGCCGCTGTCGCCTTCCCCATTGGGCTTTGGTGGCCTATCCGCTGTCTTGTCAAGTACGGCATGCCGCTTGGCTACGTCCCCTCGATGACGGTCAACAACCCGCAGTACGTGGGCGGATATTCGTTCGTGGAGCGGCTTACGGGCATAGGCTTCCCCAAGCTTGCGGACATTTACCCGAATATCGGCCCCGACTTTTACGACTACGGGATTGCACCCTATGCGGTTAAGACCTCCCTCTTCGGCGAGTACTTTACGGCATCCGCGCTATCCACACAGCAGAAACTTTTCGGTTACGTGCTGTTCATCTCCGCAGCCGTGCTTATCGCCGCAAGCCTTGCAGGCCTCGTTTTAGGAGTCGTAAGCCTCTTCCGCAAGGAAAAACCGGGCATTCTCTGCAGCGGAAACCGCCTGCCCTTCGCCTTCCTTGCAGTCTTCTACTTCTTCCTTGTGGGCAGCTACGTCATCTTCTGCTTCACACACCCCTTCACCTGCACCATGGACTTCAGGTACATCGTGCCGTCGCTGCCGATAGGCGCCGTCTGCGCCGGGCTGCTTGTGAACGGGCAGCAAAAGTGGGCGTGCCCGCTTCGCGCCGCGCTCTCCGTCACCGCCGCCGTATTCGCGCTCTCCTCGGTCGGGTTCTATATGCTTAGCTTTTAGGGGCTTGTTTTTGTTTATTATTTTATTATTATGGCCGAGCTCGCGCTCGGCCTTGGTTTTTAAATGAAGGGACTCGGTCCCTTCATGGCTGTTTTGGGTTAAGTTTATAGAAAAACACAGCTTTTTAGAGCCAAAGGGTTGGCACCCTTTGGAATCCCGAGCCGCCAACGCAGGCTACGTCTTAGCCGTGTGAAGGACGCCCGCACGTATGGAGAGTGGACTAAACATAAAAATTGCCGCGCAATATTCTTGCACGGCGGTTTACTCTTGACAAATTTCGCTGAAAGTGTATAATAAACTTTAGGCGTTTGCCATAGCGGCGTGCGCCCGGGCGTTTGCCATAACGGTAGGCGGTTGGTTCCCTCTTTCTCGCTTTCTGAGCGAGGGAAAGGAGGGATGAGCATGTTCTTTGATACATACGAGTCAATTTTCGTGTTTATAAGCGCGATATGCGATCTTATAGGCTTGATTGTTTTGATTATCAATGTCATCAATGCACGCAAAAAATGAGGTTCAATGTCAATAGTTGGGGTAAAAGAAAAAATATTGATTTCAGATCGTGTCGGCGCGGAAACGCTCCGGCACGATTTTTTTGCACCGATTAGGCATTTGCGAAGAGGATTCTGTTTCTGAAATTTTGGAAATTACGCATTCCAAAGCAAACCCTCTTCAGCACTTTCGTTTTGTTATTACAGCCCTCGATAAAGCCGTTAGACCAAGGCACATCCATCGAATTGAGTATTTCGCTGAACCAGTTGTGATAAGCTTTTGTGCAGTCCTGAAACTCCGGCATATTCATAGCTTCCGCAGATAACAGCCAGTCGGCCAGCTTGTGTCTGCCCTCTTGAGAGGATTCAGAACGCATCACGGAGAGGAATTCATTCTTCAGCCGGTAAGCGTCGGCAAGTCTCGGCGCAATCTCAAACATGAGCGCTAAACGGTCGATTTCTTCGTCTGTCAGCTTCTCCATGGGCTTCATCAGCAAGGATTTGGATCTTTTGAAGTACTTCCGGAACCGAGTGGATAACTTGCTCTGCTCGTTTTTCCTGACTCGCTCCATAGCCCAATAGACCTGGCGTATGACATGGTATCTGTCGGCAACAATTTTCGCGTTTTTGAAGCAAGTTTTTGCTACCTGCCGGAAATGGGGATTCATATCGCAGACAAAGTACTTTACGTCTTTTCTTGATTCAAACTGTGAGAAATATTTGATTAAGTCATTCTCATACCGGTTGGGAAGAATGTCAACTACCTTGCGGTTTTTCGGGTCAGCGACGATGCTGTTGTACTTTTGGCCGCCGGAATTGCCTTTGAATTCATCAATAGAAAGCACCTCCGGCAGCGCTTCCGGCTTGTTGCTGACGCATTTGAAGTATCGCATGGCCGTTGCGCCGGACACATTGAAATAGTCGGCAATCTCCTTGGCGGAAACTGTTTTCCCAAAGGCCAGGATGATCTTTGCCACCAGCCGGCTGGTGGCACGGTAGTAGCGAGGGAGGAACGGAACGTTCTCGAAAAAGCGCTTCCCGCAGGTGCAGCGATAGCGACGCTTGCGAAGGTACAGAACGGTTTTCTTTGCTAAGGGAACATCTTTTATTGCCTGCATCCGATAGTCGTGCACATGATCTGTGACGGCACCGCAGACAGGGCAGGTATGTTCTTTTCGCGGAAGCTCGATATATGCGCGAAGTTCCTCACAATTATTTTCCACATTTGTGATAATTACATCTTCCAAATCAAGAACTTTTGCTGTATAATCTTTATTGAGCATGGGGACATCTCCTTTTATGTTTGGTGGTACTTTCATTATAAAGGTTTTTTCCTCTATGCTCAACCCTGAATTTGCAAGTTGGGGCCGGGTTTTCTTTACCCGACCCCAACTTTTATTATAGAACCAAAAATGACCGCCACTGGTTCGAAGCAGTGACGGTCGCCTACTTTTTTAAGTAGGTAAAACCAAAACTATGGAGCCAACCGCTTATCGGCAGCGCCCTTTTCTGTTTGTATTATATACCCGCCCGCGCAATTTGTCAAGTGCTTTCGTTTGTTTTTTCAAATACAAACCGGAAAAAGCGGAAGCTTTTTCTTCCGCACTTCTTCACTATTCACTATTTACTTCGCTTTGCGTCCGCTTTTTATCTCGCCGTTTAACAAATAGATAATGAATAATCGCCGCCAGCGCGATGCCGATGCAGTCGATAAGCACGTCCTTGACGGACGCGCCGCGCTCCGATATGACCTGCAGGCTTTCGTCGATGCAGGCGCAAACCACCGAAATGACGAAGCAAACCGCCGTCCGCACCGTAAGCGAGCGTATCAAAAGGTAAAAGATCAGCGAGAGGAGCAGGAAAAGCACGAAAAACTCGAAGACGTGCGCCGTCTTCCTGACTACTACCGCGGCGACCTTTCCGGTCTCACCGTGAAAACCGAAAAACTCCAAAATGCGGCGCAAAAGTCCCTCTGCGGCTGCGCTTTGGTCTGCGGATTCCCGCCTGTCCTTAAGCGAATTTGTAAATATAAACGTAAGCCAGCCTACAACCACCGCCACGCCGACGGCGATCTTCAGCCGCTTTCGGACTACCTGATTCATACAAGCTCCTTTGCGTCCTTTATAAGCTCTTCTGCAGCCCTAAGCGTCGCCTCGCCCACGTTGACGCCGCCTATGATGCGCGCTATCTCCTCCACCCTGCCGGCGCTGTCCAGCGCGCGGACAAAGCTTTTTGTCCTTCCGCCCTCCTCGCGCTTGCTTACAAGCAGGTGCGTGTCTGCAAGGGCCGCGATCTGTGCGGAGTGCGTAACGCACAGCACCTGCGTCCCGGCACGGGCGGAAAGCCTTTTAAGGGACAGCCCCGTCTTCTGCGCGGTGCTGCCGGAAATGCCGGTGTCTATCTCATCAAACACCAAAACGGGCGTGTTCTCCGCCTCTGCAAGTGCGGTCTTGAAGGCCAGCATTATGCGCGCAAGCTCGCCGCCGGAGGCTATCTTCGAAAGTGGCTTCGGCTCCTCCCCCGCGTTGGGGGATATAAGTATCTCCGCCTCGTCGCACCCGTCCGCGCGCGGCTGTATCCGCGTAAACTCCACGCGGAAGCCCACAGACGGCATGTCAAGCTGAGAGAGGCTTTCCTTCACGCTTTCTTCAAGCCTCTTCGCGGCGCTCTTCCTCGCCGCCGAAAGCGCTTCTGCCCTTGCAAGCATCTCTTCCCGCGTCTTTGCAAGCTCGGCTTCAAGCTGCTCTATGCGCTCGCCGCTTGTCTCTATACCCTCAAGCTCCGCCTGCAGACCCTTGTAAGCGGAAAGAAGCCCCTCGTAATCCGTGCCGAAGCGGCGTTTAAGCTCCGATATTGTGTAAAGCCTCGTCTCCACCTCGTCAAGCTGCGACGCGGCCGTGTCGGCGTCCGTCTCCGCAAATCGCTTAAGCGTGTCGGCAATGTCCTCTATCTCGCACTTTATGCTTTCAAGGCGGGAAAGAAGCTCCTCCGTCTCCGGCAGGGCGTCCTTAAGCGGCGAGAGGGCGCTTATCGCGTCGTAGACCCTCTCCCCCGCAGAGCCGTCCTCCTCGTAAAGCAGCCCGTAGGCGCCGGAAGCGCCGGAGGCTATCTTCTCCGCTGCGCGAAGCCGCTTGCGGTCGCGAAGCAGCTCCTCCTCCTCGCCCGGCTTTAGGTGCGCCTTCTTGAGACTGCCAAGCTTGTACTCTATCATTTCCCTGCGGAAGGCGCTGTCTGCCGCAGCAGCCTTCTCCTTCTCTATCTCCTTCGCAGTGGAGACATATCTTTCGTAAACCGCGCCGTACTCCGCCAAAAGCGCGCCGGTGCCCGCGTAGCTGTCAATAAGCGGAAGGTGCCGCGTCTTGTCCGCAAGCAGAAGCGTGTCCTGCTGGCCGTGGATGTTGAGAAGCAGTTCTGCCACCGTGCGAAGGCGGGAGGAAGGCACCTGCCTGTCCCCGATCCTTGCCGTGCTCCTTCCGTCCGCCGAAACGCGCCTGCTTAAAAAAAGCAGCCCGTCCTCGTCCGGAGACGCACCGAGGGCGGAAAGCTTCTCCGCCGTGTCGCCGTCGAAGCCCTCAAAGCAGCCCTCCACATAGGCATAGCTCTCCCCGGTGCGGATAAGCTCCTTATCGCTGCGCGCGCCGCAAAGCAGCGACAGCGCGTCTATAATAATGCTTTTGCCCGCACCTGTTTCGCCCGTCAGCACGGTAAAGCCGCCGCCGAACAGCAGGGTGTTTTCTTTTATCAGCGCCACGTTTTCTATGTGCAGCGATGACAGCATCACTTTTACTCCTTTTTTACTTCAAAAGCTCGGAAAGGTGCCGGCATATCTCCAGCGCGTCCTCCGGAGTGCGCGCCACGACGAACATGGTGTCGTCCCCGGCAAGGGTGCCGACGACGCTTTCCATCTGCATAGAGTCTACAGCAGCCCCTGCGGCGCTGCCCATGCCGGAATAGGTCTTAAGCACAACTATGTTGCCTGCGCAGTCGACCCTGTAAACGGCCTCTAAAAATATCTTTTGAAGCTTTGCCGCAAAGTCGCTGTCCCCTGCGGAAAGCGCCGCAGTGTACTTGTAGCCGCCGTTCCCGTCCGCCGCCTTGACGATTTTAAGGTCCCTTATATCGCGTGAAACCGTCGCCTGCGTCGTGTCGAAGCCGAGGTTTGCAAGGTGCTCCAAAAGCTCCTCCTGTGTGCGTATGGTTCTTCTCTGTATAAGGTCAAGTATGGCTGCGTGTCTTTGAGATTTTCTCATTGTTTAACTCCTTCTGCGCCCTCAGCCGACGCCGAACTTTTTGTAAAGCGTAGTGCCGAACGAGCTGTTTTTTAATCTTACAAGCTTTATCTTGCTTCCCGAACGTGTAAGCGTTACGGCAAGCTCCGGGTCATTTATCCTGAAAAAGGTTCTGCCGTCCACCGTGACGACAGCCTCTGCGTACTTTGCCGAGGGAACGGTTATCTTTATTACCGACCCCGGGCCGAAGACAAGCGTCCTTGCCGCCTCAAGAGAGTGCGAACACACGGGTGTTACGCTTATCACCTCCAGCGAGGGGTCTATAACAGGCCCGCCGGCCGCCATGGAATAGGCCGTAGAGCCCGTCGGCGTCGCAACGATAAGCCCGTCCGCCCTGTACCTGCCTACAAGGCTCCCGCTGCAGCTGACGGTGAAGTCCGCAAGCCGCGTCACTATCCCGCGCGTTATCGCCGCCTCGTTGAACGCCCTTGCGAAAAACAGCCGCCTTCCGTTCTTGCCGACGCTTACGTCAAGCATCATGCGCTCGTCAATGTGAAAGTCGCCGCTGCATATGCGCTGAAGCTCGTCAAGCTCGCTTTCCTCAAGCTCCGTTATGTAGCCGACCTTGCCGAAATTTACGCCGAGTATCGGCGTGCCCGTCTCCGCCGCGCGCTTTGCGGCGGCAAGCACCGTGCCGTCGCCGCCGAAGACTACAGCCATATCCGTGCCGCTGTAAAGCTCTTCCTGCGGCAGGGTTTTAACATCGCCGCCAAGCGCCTTTATCGCCGCAAGCCTGCCCTCGTCCACGTAAGGCTCTATCCCGCCGGAGCGCAGTATCTCCGCCGCGCGCATGGCGCAGCGTATAGCCCCCGGCTTTGTTATATTGGGTATCAGCGCAGCCTTTTGCACTTTCAAAAAACCAACCCCTGCATTACTCTTTGGCGAACAGCGCCAAATACTCCGTATTTCCTTTGCCGCCCTTTACCGGCGACTCTGCCGTTTCCAAAAGCTTAAAGCCGTTGTCCTCGGCCGCAAGCTTTATTTTAAGCATAACAAGTTTTCTTAAAGCGCCGCTTTTGTCCTTTACTATCCCCTTTTTGCCGACGTTTTCGCGTCCTACCTCAAACTGCGGCTTTACAAGCGTTATAAGCGGCGCGCCCTTCGGCAAAAGCGCCGACAGCGCCGGATATATAAGGGTCTGCGATATGAACGAAACGTCCATAACCGCCCCGTCCGGCTGCCCTCCAAGCTGCTCTGCGGTAAGCGTCCGCGCATTCACGCCCTCAAGGGCGACCACGCGGGGGTCGCTTTTCAAGTCCGCGTGCAGCTGCCCGCGCCCGACGTCGACCGCAAACACGCGCGCCGCGCCGTGTTCCAAAAGGCACTGCGTAAAGCCGCCGGTGGATGCGCCGATGTCCGCAAAGGTCTTCCCGCTTACGTCCACGCCGAAGCTTTCAAGCGCGTACCGCAGCTTCTGCCCCGCGCGGGACACGTCAAGCGGCACATCCTCCGCAAGCTGCAGCTCGCACGCCGGGTCAATAAGCTGCGAAGGCTTCATTATCGGCTTGCCGTCGGCCAAAGCCGCGCCGCGTTTTATAAGCGAATGCGCCTTCGTCCGGCTTTCCGCAAGGCCGGACTCGCAAAGCACAACATCTGCCCTTTTAAGCTCCATTTATCTTCTCCGAAATCTCCGCAGCCATCGCCGCGGGAGTAAATCCGCACTCTTCAAAAAGCTTTTCCGTCTGCCCGTGCGTGACGAACTTGTCGTCCACGGCGCGTATCAAAACGCCGCAGCGCGGCACGCAGCCCGCCTCGGCAAGGAATGCCGCCAAATACTCGGCAAAGCCGCCGCTTTTAACGCCCTCTTCGGCAAGGTACACAAGCTTCGCCCCGCCTAAAAGCCCAAGGAAGGTCTCCGTGTCGAAGGGCTTAAGCTTAAGCACGCGCACAAGGCGCACGCCCGTGCCCTCCGCCGCAAGCTGCTCTGCCGCCTTAAAGCACTGCGCCGTAAGCCTGCCGTAGGTGACCGTCAAAACGTCGTGCCCCTGCCCGAAGTCCGCATAGGCCATCCCGCCGCAGTCCGTAAACGCGCTGCGGTCGTAAGCGGGCTCGCCCCCTTTGGGGTACCTGACTGCCGCCACGCCGCTATAATCGAAGGCCTCGGCAAAGGCCTTTTCCATGTCCGCATAGCTGTCCGGCGAATAAAGCGCGCTCCCAGGCAGCTGCAGCATAAAGCCCACGTCGAAAAGCCCGTGGTGCGTGGGCCCGTCCTCACCGACAAAGCCGGCGCGGTCAAGCCCCAGCACAAGCGGCAGCTTCTGCAGCGCCGCGTCATGTATAAGCTGGTCATAACAGCGCTGCGCAAAGGTGGAGTACACCGCAAAAACGGGGCGCATCCCGCCGGCGGCAAGGCCGGCGCAGAAGGTCAGCGCGTGCTCCTCCGCGATCCCCACGTCGAAAAAGCGGTCGGGAAAGCTGTTTTTAAAGGCGTTAAGCCCCGTCCCGTCGCACATGGCGGCGGTTACGGCGCAAAGCCTTGCGTCCTTTGCGGCACGGTCGGCGACGATCTGCCCGAACACGTCGGAAAATCCGCCGTCCGTCTTAAACACGCCGCCCTTCGGAACACCGTGGTATTTCTCCGGCTGCTGCTCCGCAGGGGTGTATCCCTTGCCCTTTACGGTGCGCACGTGTATTATGCTGCTTTTCCTGTCGCGCATGGCGTCCTTAAATACGCCCTGCAGCCACTTTATATTGTGCCCGTCTATCGGGCCGTAGTAGTTAAGCCCGAGGTTTTCAAACATGTTGTCGCGCCAGACAAGGCGCTTTATGAAGTTCTTTATGCCCCTTGCAGTCACGGTAAGCGGCCGGCCTATAACCGGTATCGCCGCAAAGAACTTTTTAAGGTGGTACTTAAAGCCCAAATAGCGCGCGCTGGTGCTTAGCCGCGTGATATAGCGGTTTATGCCGCCGACATTGCGGTCTATGGCCATGTCGTTGTCGTTAAGCACTATTATAAGCCTTAAGTCCTGCTCCGCCGCGTTGTTAAGCGCCTCGTATATCATGCCGCCGGTAAAGGCGCCGTCCCCGGCGACAACCACCGTGTAGTTGGTCTTCCCGGCAAAGGCGTCCGCCGCGGCAAGCCCCAGGGCGGCAGACACAGAGGTGCTTGCGTGCCCGGTGCCGAAGCTGTCGTGCGGGCTTTCCTCCCGCTTCGGGAAGCCGGAAAGCCCCCCGTAGGTGCGTATCCCGTCTATCTCTGCGTATCTGCCGGTAAGCATTTTGTGCACGTAGGCCTGATGCCCAACGTCCCATATTACCCTGTCCTTCGGCGAGTCGAACACCGAGTGAATTGCGACCGTAAGCTCCACAACCCCGAGGTTGGAGGCAAGGTGGCCGCCGTTAAGCGGCACCACATCCAAAAGCTTCCCGCGTATCTCCGCGCAAAGAGCCTTGGTCTCCGCAGCCGACAGCTTTTTAAGGTCTGCCGGTGATTTTATGTTCTCAAGCATACAAATTACGTCCGGTAATCTTTTTTAGTAATCACGGCAAAGCAAATATTCGCAAAGGGCGTAAAGCCTTTTTCCGCTTTCGCCGTCTATCTTCTCCGCCCTGCCCATGGCGCAGCCGGTAAGCGCCTCCGCCGTAAGCCGCGCGGAGGCAAGCCCCACAAGGCTTACATAGGTGTTTTTGCCGCTTGCCGCGTCCTTCCCTGCGGTCTTACCGAGGGCTTTTGTGTCCCCGACGGCGTCAAGCACGTCGTCTATTATCTGGAAGGCAAGCCCTACCTCCTCGGCAAACCTGCCCGCCTGCTTTGTCTCCTCTTCACCGGCACCCGCCGCAATGCAGCCGAGCGTTGCCGACGCCTTCATCATAGCCGCAGTCTTCAAAAGATGCGTCTTCTCCACCGTCCAAACGCTGACCTCCCTGCCCTCGCAGTAAAGGTCAAGCTCCTGGCCGCCGCACATGCCGTCAAGCCCCGCGCACTCCGCAAGCACGGCCGCCGCGTGCGCGTTCTGCTCGCCGCTGCAGTGCACGTTGCCGCTTATGGCCGCAAAGCTTTCTATTATAAGCGCGTCCCCCGCCAAGATTGCGGTGTACTCGCCGAACTGCTTGTGGTTGGACGGTCTGCCGCGACGCATGTCGTCGTTGTCCATAGCCGGCAGGTCGTCGTGTATGAGAGACGCCGTGTGCATAAACTCCAGCGCCGCCGCGTAGGGAAGCGCCTTTTCGTCACTGCCGCCGTATGCGCGGCAAAACTCCAGGCAAAGGTAGGGACGCACCCTTTTGCCCCCGGCAAATACGGAGTACTCCATTGCCTCCTTAAGCCTCTCGTAGCCCTGCCTGTCGACCTGCCTGCGGTCAAGCAGAGCGTGCATCTCCGCCTCCGTCAGGGCGGCCGCCTCCTCCAAAGTCTTCGCCACTGCCGAATCAGTCTGCGTCAAAGTGAAACGCCTTCCTTCATTCAATTGTTTTGCAGTTTAGCATCTGTATTTATTTTCGTTATTCTCTGTTCCGCGTCCGTAAGAGCCTTTTCGCAGAACTCCACAAGCGCCTTCCCCTCCTCGAAAAGGGAAAGCGTTTTGTCAAGCGGCGCCTTGCCGCTTTCTATCTCCCGGACAACCGCCTCAAGCCTTGCAAGGGCGCTTTCAAAGGTCATTTCATTCGTCTCCATATATTACCTCCCGAACCTGCGCTTTTACGTCGCCGTCGGACATCTTAAGCGTAAAGCTTTCCCCCGTCTTAAGCGCCTTCGCGCTGACAAGGGGCTTCCCGTCAAGGTCAAAAACCGCGGCGTATCCGCGCCCTATAACCCCCATGGGGTCAAGAAGCAAAAGCCTTTCCTTTGCCGACGCAAGCGACATGCGCGTGTATCTAAGCGCCGCCTCCGCGCCGGAGGTAAGCCCTGCCGAAAGCGCGTCAAGCGAGCGCCTGCGTATACCCGTACCGGCAGAAGCAGCCGTGCGCATGCGCGCCTCAAGATCCGCTATCCGCATGCGCTTGTCGTCAAAGCCCGCCGTGGGCGAACGAAGCGCAGGCGACGCGGCCAGCGCCGCAAGCACGCGCTTTTCCGCCGCGATGCGCTGTGAAAGCAGCACCGCCATGCGGTTGCCGGCGTTTTTGAAACGGCGCAGTATATCCGCCCTGTCGGGGAAGACTATCTCCGCAGCCGCAGAGGGCGTCGGAGCGCGCAGGTCGGCCGCAAAATCGCAAAGCGTAAAGTCCGTCTCGTGGCCGACGGCGGAAACTACAGGAATCCTTGACGCCGCAATGCAGCGCACAAGCTCCTCGTCGTTGAACTCCCACAGCTCCTCTACAGAGCCGCCGCCCCTGCCGATTATAATTACATCCACCGGATGCCTTTCGTTGAAATATCTGACGCCCGAGGCAAGCATCTTCCCCGCGCCGCTGCCCTGCACAAGCGACGGATACAGCACGATTTCCGCAGCCGGGAAGCGCCTTGCGGCGACGTTCATAATGTCCTGCACCGCAGCGCCCGTGGCGCTTGTTATAACGCCGACGTGCATGGGAATTATCGGAAGGCGCTTCTTCCTTGACGCGTCGAAAAGCCCCTCTGCAGAGAGCCGCTTTTTCAATGCCTCCAGCGCCACGAAAAGGCTGCCCGTGCCGTCCGCGCTTATAGTGTCCGCATACAGCAGGTACTGCCCGCCCGCAGGGTACACGGATATTCTCCCCGCGCAAAGCACCGTCATGCCGTTCTCCGGCTTGAAGGTAAGCTTTTCCGCACGGCTTTTAAACATCACGCAGCGAAGCACCGCCGCGTCGTCCTTAAGCGTGAAAAATATATGTCCCCTGCCGGAGGGTGCCGAGACGTTTGAAAGCTCGCCCTTGACGGTGACGCTTCTAAGCTGCGGCGACGCCTCTATATAGCTTTTTACAAAGCCCGTAAGCTCCGCAACGGTGTAGACCTTCTCCATCAGGTGTTTTCCTTTTCCGCCTTGTATACCCCGCCGAGCACGCCGTTTGCAAAGGAGGCGCTTTCCTCGCCGTCGAACTTTTTGATAAGCTCTATTGCCTCGTTTATGGCGACCTCGCTTTCCGTCTCGGTAAAGCACATCTCGTAAACGCAAAGCCGCATTGCCGTAAGCGCAACCCTGCTTACCCTGCCGCTTTGCCAGTTGTGAAGCGCCTTGTCAAGCCTTTCGTCAATCTCCGCAAGGTGCTCTGCGGCGCCGAAGAACAAGCCCCGTCCAAAGCCGCTTATCTTAAGCTCCCTCTCCGCCTCCGCCAATTGCAGCGTGCCGTCTGCGGCGTTTGCGCCGAAGCTTTGCTCGAAAAGCAGCAGAAATGCAGCTTCTCTTGCCTCTTTCCTTGTCATTAGTGTCCTCGCTCTCCGCCGTTGTGCCGGCGGCTGTATTTCACAAAAATTATATTTATACAATATACCGTTTCAAGTATAACAGTAAAGAACGGAATTGTCAAGCAAAGAATAAAAACGAAAAGCAAAGTTTGTGCTTAAAGCCCTTGCAAAAAGCACAAAAATATAGTATAATAAGCTGAATACACAGATTTTTATTTTAAAGGAGCAATTTAAAAGTGTCTATGAACAAAGGTATTTTCGGCGCAGAAAGAAGACCTGTGCTTTTAATAGTGATGGACGGTGTGGGGGAATGCGCACGCACCTGCGGCAACGCGGTTGCGGCAGCGCGCACGCCCACGCTTGACAGGCTGGAAAAGGGATATACAAAGTTTTTGCTTAAGGCGCACGGTACGGCCGTCGGCCTTCCCGGTGACGACGACATGGGCAACAGCGAGGTCGGCCACAACGCGCTTGGCGCGGGGCAGGTGTTTGCGCAGGGCGCAAAGCTTGTGACGCAGGCCATTGAAACCGGCAAGATGTACGAGGGGGACAGCTGGAAGGCTGCCATAGGCCGCGCAAAGGACGGCGGAACTCTTCACTTTATCGGCCTCTTCTCCGACGGGAACGTGCACTCCAACATAAACCACCTGAAGGCGATGATAGAGCGCGCTAAGGCGGAAGGGGTTCGCCGCGTGCGCATACACACCCTGCTTGACGGGCGCGACGTAGGCGAGACGAGCGCGCTTGAATACATAGACCCGTTTGAAGACTTCTTAAAGGGGTTAAACGACGGCGGTTTTGACGCGCGCATTGCCTCCGGCGGCGGCAGGATGACCATAACCATGGACAGGTACGAGGCGAACTGGCCTATGGTAGAGGCCGGCTACAACACGCACGTGCTGGGCGAAGGGCGCGGCTTTGCCTCCGCGCGCGAGGCGGTGGAGACCTACCGTGCGGAGACCGGCAAGATTGACCAGGACCTTCCCGCCTTTGTCATAACCGAAAACGGCAAGCCCGTCGGCACCATTGAAGACGGGGACAGCGTTATACTTTACAACTTCCGCGGCGACAGGGCCATTGAAATATCCCGCGCCTTTGAGGACGACTCGGTTCCGTTTGAGCGCAAGAGACGGCCGGACGTCTTCTTTGCCGGCATGCTTGAGTACGACGGTGACAAGCACATACCCTCCCACTACCTTGTAGCGCCGCCCGAGATAAGCAACACCATGGGCGAGTACCTTGCAAAGAAGCGCATAAAGCAGCTTGCAGTAAGCGAAACGCAGAAGTTCGGCCACGTGACCTACTTCTGGAACGGCAACAGAAGCGGCTATTTTGACAAGGAGGTCGAGGAGTATATAGAGATCCCCTCCGACGTCGTTCCCTTCGAGCAGAGACCCTGGATGAAGTGCGCGGAGATAACGGACGTGCTTATAGATAAGCTCCTGAACGGAGACTTCGGCTTCCTTCGCGTAAACTTCCCGAACGGCGACATGGTCGGCCACACGGGCAGCTTTGACGCGACCGTTGTCGGCGTGGAGGCGCTTGACCTTTGCCTGGCGCGCATTCTTGACGCGGTCGACAAGGTCGGCGGCGTTGCGATAATAACCGCAGACCACGGGAACGCGGACGAGATGTACGAGATCGACAAGAAGACGGGGCTTCCCAAGACGGGCGAGGGCGGCAAGCCCAAGGCCAAGACAAGCCACACTCTTAACCCCGTGCCCTGCTATATATACGACAACCTTTACCGCGACAGGTACGAGGCGGTAGAGGGCTCTTACGGGCTTGCCAACGTCGCGGCGACGGTGCTTACCATGATGGGCGAGGACGTGCCCCCGATGTGGGAAAAGAGCATGATTCGCCTTAAATAGCCCGCTTTTACGAAAGGAACTTTTTAATGCTTAGACGCCTGCTTACATCCGGCGGGGACATCCGCACAACGCTTGCAATGCTCCTTTTGGAGATACCGATAATACTGTTTTCGCTTTCCATGCACGAGCTGGCGCACGGCTTTGTGGCCTACAAGTGCGGCGATAATACGGCGAAGGCCTTCGGCAGGCTTACTCTTAACCCGCTTAAGCACCTCGACCCGATAGGGACACTGTGCATGTTTTTGATGGGCTTCGGCTGGGCAAAGCCGGTACCTGTCAACATGCGTTATTTCAAAAAGCCGAAGCGCGACCTTGTGCTTGTGTCCATAGCGGGACCTGCGGCAAACTTCATACTTGCCCTTATCTTTGCTCTGCTGCACACAGGGCTTAATGCCGTTGTTTTTATGAACGACGGATACAATTTTTTGACCGGCCAATATTACAGCACGGCCGTCGGTGTAGTTGCGCTTCTTTTTCAGCTTGGCATTATCATGAATTTGTACCTCGGCATATTCAACCTTGTTCCGCTGCCCCCGCTTGACGGTTCTAAGATTCTTATGTGTGCTCTCCCCGGGCAGGCAGCCGCGAAATATGCGCGTGTACAGGCCTACACAAGGTATATCTTCCTTGGGATAGTGGCGCTTTCCTGGGTGGCACCGGTGGTGTCGAACATTCTGTTTTTGCCGGTAAGCTGGCCGGCAGACAGGCTTGCGGATTTGCTTATAAACGGGCTTTCAAACCTTGTTTTAAAGCTTATGTAGCGCTTTATGGAGGCTTTAAGTTTAAAAATCCCCCACTACGAGGGGCCGCTTGACCTGCTGCTTGCGCTGATAACGAAGAACAAAATAGACATCTTCGACATACCGATTGCCGAGATTGCCGACCAGTACATGGAGTACATCGAAAGCATGCGCGCCCTCAACATGGAGGTAACAAGCGATTTTATACGCATGGCGGCGGAGCTTATGCTTATCAAGTCGAAGATGCTGCTGCCGGCGAAGGCGGAGGAGGAAGACCCACGGAAGGGGCTTGTAGACAGCCTTCTCGAATACCGCCGTGCAAAGGAGCTTGCCGCCTTTTTGAAGCTGCAGAGCGAGACGTACTACGACCGCTTTACGAAGCAGCCCGACGAGGGCGACGGCATCTACACGCGGGAGCACGCGGTTTCCCTGCTTGCGGAGGCCTTCGAGCGCATACGCATCCGCAGGGCGGCAAGGCCGGAGGGACCGGTAGAGCTTTTCGAAAAGCTGGAGAACGAAAGGTTCTACACCGTAAACGAGAAGATAGTCTTTATTATACGCTTTATATACCGCAAGGAACGCGAGGGCGAGCAGACGGAGTTTATGCAGCTTTTTGAAGAGTGCCGCGGGAGAGGCGAGATTGTCGCCGTCTTCCTTGCCCTTTTGGAGCTTGTGAAATCCGGCAGGATAGACGTCAAAAAGCAGCGAGGTTATTTGTTCCTGCTGCTTTCCAAAACACACACGGAGGGTTCGAAGTGACCTTACAATCTGCCATAGAGGCCATGCTTTTCGCCGTCGGCGCGCCCATAACGGTGGAGCGGCTTAAGGAGCTTACCGGCGAGACGGAGGAGGCTCTTCGTGCCGCAGCCGAGGATTTGGGAAAGAAGCTTGAAGGCGACGACAGCGGAATACAGCTTATACAAATAGAGGACGGGTACCAGCTTTGCACAAAGCCGGAGGCAGGCGAGCTTGTAAAGCGCGCGCTGGAGCTTAAGAAGGCGCCTCCGCTTTCCAAGGCGACCTTGGAGGTGCTTGCGATAATCGCTTACAACCAGCCGGTCACGCGCTCTTTTATAGAGCAGGTGCGCGGGATAGACTCGTCGTACATCGTGGCAAGCCTTGCGGACAAGGGGCTTATCTGCGAGAAGGGGCAGCTTGACGCACCGGGCAGACCCGTGCTTTTCGGCACCACGGACGCGTTTTTGCGCTGCTTTGGGCTTGCCTCCCTTGCGGATTTGCCTAAGGCGGAGCTGCCGCTTCCGGAGGAAACGGCAGCAGAGGAGACGCCGCAATGACCGCGCTTTACGTCATTTCGGCACTGCTTGCGCTGCTTTTGCTTATATCTCTTATACGCATAAGGCTTTACTTTTCCTACTACGGCGACGGACCCATGCTTTGCATACGGGTGCTGTTTTTTAAGCTTTCCGTGCCGCTTGGCGGCCTTTCCGCAGAGGGACACAAACAGGCGAAGAAGGGGCACGAAGGGGCAAAGGGCGAAAAGCGCGCGAAGAAGGCAAGCGCCGAGAGTGTCAGGGAAGGCGTTTCCGTCATAAAGGACGCCGTTTTTGACCTTTGCGGGAAGTTTAAAAGGTATATAAGGCTTGAAAAATACGTCCTTAAAATCTCGGTGGGGACGGACGACCCGGCGAAGACGGCCGTTGTTTACGGCGCGCTCTCCGGGGCAGCGGCTGCGCTGCACAGCCTTGCGCTGTCTTTAAAGACGCCGCCCTTTAAGAAGGCGGAGGTGTTTACAGAGTACAGGCCGGATTTTTACGCGGACAGAACCTATGCGGCTGTGGACATTGGCTTTTCGCTTCGCGTTTGGCAAGCGCTTGCTTGCCTTGCGGCGGGCGTAAAATACATAGGCAGATTCAAGAAAAATGCGAAAAACGGGAAAGGCGGAAAAGAAGATGAACGAATCCTCTCTTAACCGGCAAATAGACGAAGCTTTACAAAAGATACGCGCGGCGGCGGACTCCAACACCGCAATTGGCGAGCCGATACGTTTAAACGACGAGGTGGTCGTGCTTCCCTTCTCGAAGATAAGCGTCGGCTACGGCGCGGGCGGTTCGGACATAGGCAAGAAGAAGGACGAGGACGGGAAGACGGGCTTTGTCGGCGGCAACGGCGCGGGCATTTCCGTAACGCCTATGGGCTTTATCATCGTAAACGGCACGGACGTGCGGGTGGTAAACTTAAACGACCCTACGGCGGGCGTAAGCCCCGTTTCACAGGCGGTTGACGGTATAAACACGCTTGTGGACAAGGTGCCCGGCATCATAGAAAGAATAAAGAACAAGAGGAAAGCCAAGGCGGAAGAAGAAGAATAAAAACGCCTTCCCCGCAATATATTTTTGCGGGGTGACGCGTGTTGAAACGGAAACACACTGTATTAAGGCTTCTTGCCATAGCGCTTGCGGCATTGCTTTTGGCGGGCTGCGTGCGCGGGAGGGTGCCGCTTACTGCGGGAAGATACGAGGCGGAAAGCGCCTACGCCGGGAAGGGCGGGGTTGACACCTCTGCGGCCGCTGCGGTGCTTTACGACGCGGAGGGCGGCCGGGTGCTTTACGCCGAGAACGGCAAAACGCCGCTTCCCATGGCGAGCACCACAAAGATAATGACCGCCGCAGTTGCGCTTGAATACGGCTGCCCGGACGCCGTCTCGACGGTGCCGGAGGAGGCGCTTAACGTAGAGGGCTCGTCCGTATACCTTGCGAAGGGTGAGCGCTTTACTCAAAGGGAGCTTATCTACTGTTTGCTTTTGGAGTCCGGCAATGACGCGGCGATAGCGCTTGCACACGCGGTTGCGGGCAGTACGGAGGCCTTTGTGGCGCTTATGAACCGCAAGGCGGCGGAGCTGGGGCTAAAGAATACGCATTTTGCCAACCCGCACGGGCTTAGCGCCGAGGGGCACTACACCACGGCGGAGGAGCTTGCGGCGATAACGGCCTACGCCCTCAGCCTTGACGGCTTCGAAGAGGCGGTTTCCACAGTCTCTGCGCGCCTTGAGGGGGAGGGGCACTTGCCGCGCTACCTCGTCAACCACAACAGGCTGCTTAGAAGCTACGAGGGGCTTATCGGCGTGAAGACGGGCTACACCATTGCGGCGGGCAGGTGCCTTGTTACGGCCGCAAGACGCGGCGAGATGACGCTTATAGCGGTGACGCTTAACGACAGGAACGACTGGCATGACCACGCGGCCATGCTTGACTACGGCTTTTCGGCCTTCCGCACGGTGACGGTGTACACGGCCGGGGAAAAGGCCGCAGTGCCGGTTGCGGGCGGTGAGAAGTGCTCTGTAACCGCGTGCGGGGAAAAGAGCGTTCGCCTTTGCACCCCCACGGACAGCCGGATAGAAAGGATTTTCTCCACGGAGTCGGCGGCTGCACCCGTGGCGGCGGGAGACGCGGTGTCGACGCTTAAAATATACGAAAACGGAACGCTTATAAAGGAAATACCGCTTTACGCCTGCGGCGCGGTCGCGGCGAGGTAAAGTGATTTTTTAAGATGAAAAAGATAAGGCTGCACAAATACATGGCGGACTGCGGGCTTATGTCGCGCAGGGCTGCCGAAAAGGAGATAGAGGCGGGGCTTGTCACCGTCAACGGGGTCAGGGCCTCGGTCGGCGACGGGGTCTTCCCCGGGAAGGACCGCGTCGTATACAGGGGAAGACTTGTCGCTCCGAAGCGGAGGCTGCTTTACTACCTTGTAAACAAGCCGCAGGGCGTTGTCACTACAATGAGCGACGAGTTCGGCAGGGCGACGGTAAAGGACCTCCTCCCGGAAGGGGAGCGGGTTTACCCCGTGGGCAGGCTTGACAAGGACAGCGAGGGGCTTCTCCTCTGCACAAACGACGGCTCCCTTGCCAACAAGCTTATGCACCCTTCATATCACCTGAAAAAGACCTATCTTGTAAATGTGCGCGGCGAGGTAATGGGCAGCGAGGCCGACAGGCTTCGCTCTATGACAGAGCTTGACGGTGAGAGAATAGCCCCCGCGGAGGTGTCCATAGTAAGCAGGGGCGAAAACGCAAGCACGCTTCGCTTTGTGCTTACGGAGGGGAAGAACCGCCAGATACGCCGCATGTGCGAGGCTTGCGGCCTTTCGGTTATGCAGCTGAAGCGCGTGGCGATAGGCCCGCTTACGGTGAGGGACCTGCCCGTCGGCGGCTGCCGCAGGCTTACGGACAAGGAGCGGGAAGCGCTTTTTGCCGCAGTAAAGAAGGGGGAAAACGGGAAATGATAAGAGTTTCGCCGGAGATGGACGCCGAAAAGATAAAGTCCCTTTGCGAACGCTGCGGGATTAAGGCGGAGGAAAACGCGCTTTGCTATTTTATTTACGTTGACGAAAGGCTTTGCGGCATATGCCTTTTTAAGCTTATAAAGGGCGGCGGAAGGATAATAGCGCTTAGGAACATAGAGCGTGACAAGGACAGGGACGCGCTTATCATCGCAGGCAGAACCTGCCTTGAGTTTACGGAAAGGACGGCAGGAACGGACGCCTACTTTGAGGAGGACGACGCCGACACCGCAAAGGAGCTTGGTTTTAAAGAAAGGGACGGCAGGCTTTACCTGGATATGCACGGATACTTCGGGACTTGTGCCGGCTGTGCGGGCAAAAAATGATAAGTACAAAACAAAGGGCGTTTCTGCGCTCGCTTGCAAACAAGACGGAGACGATAATGCAGATAGGCAAAAACGGGATAACCGAGGCGCTTGTAAAGACCGTAAGCGACGCCTTGGAGGCGCGGGAGATTGTTAAGCTTTCCGTGCTGGAGACTGCCCCACTCACCCCGTCGGAGTGCATGAAGGAGCTTACGCGTGCCCTCGGCTGTGAGGCGGTGCAGGTGATAGGGCGGAAGGTCGTTTTGTACCGCGAAAGCGCGGAAAACAAGAAGATTTTTCTTCCCGTCTGAGGCAAGAGCTATGGCGGAAAGACTTTTGGGGCTTTACGGCGGCACCTTTGACCCGCCGCACAGGGCGCATGCGGAGGTGGCGCGCTGTTTTTTGGCGGAGAATCCGGGCGCAAGGCTTATTGTAATGCCCTGCTTTATGCCGCCGCACAAGACGAGGAGCGAGGGCTGCGCCCCTGCCGAAGACAGGCTGGCGATGGCAAGGCTGTGCTTCGGCGGGCTTAAAGACACCTTTGTTTCGGACTTCGAGCTTAAACAGGGCGGGACAAGCTACACCTTCCGCACGGTGAAGCACCTACAGACGGAGAACCCGGGCGAAAAGATTTGCCTTATAATGGGGCAGGACAACCTTTTGATAATAGAAAAATGGCGCGAGTACAGGTATTTGCTTGAGAACTTTGTTATCTTTGCGGCTGTCAGGGGCGACACGCCGCTTCTTCCGGAGGCTTTGCGGCTTCGGGAAAAATACAACGCGGACATACGCGCTTTGAGGATGGAAAGCTTTCCGCTTTCGTCGACGGACGTCAGACGCGCAGTAAGAGAGGGCGCGCCGCTTGGCGGCACGGTATGCGCGGAGGTGGAGGAGTATATAAAAAGCAGGGGGTTGTACAAAGATATGTGTGCCGAGATACCGACTGCGGAGATACTGAAATACATACGGCTGCTGTCAAACAAGCGGCTGTTCCACACCTTCGGGGTGGAAAAGGCGGCCTTGCTTTTGGCAAAGAACCACGCGCCGCAGCTTGACAAGCGGCTGGTTAGCGCTGCGGCACTTCTGCACGACTGCACGAAGGAGCAAGACGAAGCGGCGCAGCACCGCACGGCCGAGGAATACGGCGTTGTATTTGACGAGATAACGGAAAAGAACTTTAAGCTTCAGCACGCCGTTACAGGCGCCGCCGTTGCCGAAAAGCGCTTCCATCTGCCGGAGGCGGCGGAGGCGATACTTACGCACACGACGGCGGCTGCAAATATGAAGCCGCTTGCAAAGATCCTCTACCTTGCCGACTTTATAGACTTCGGCAGGACGGACGAGATGTGCATTTCCGTGAGGAAGGAGTATTTCCGCCTGCTTGCGGAAGACAAAAAAAGCGCGCTTGACCGCACGCTGCTTTTTGCACTTGACGAAAGCATAAAGGTGCTTCGCGAGGAATGTAAGACGGTCCACCCGCATACACTTGAAGCAAGAACTTTTATAAAGGAGAGTCTTGCTTGTGAAGATATTAACGGGGGGAATAAGCAATAAAGCGCGCGTTTTGACGGTGCTTACCGTCTTTGCGCTGCTTGCTTCCTCGCTTGCGCTTGCCTCGGCCACGTACCGTAAGGGATACGGCGACAGGGGCGGAGAAGGCGAGGAGTATATATACGAGGCGTTCGGGAGCTCTTCCCCCACAGAAGACGCAGGGAAGGCGGAAAACGGCAAGGGCGTGCTTATACTTGGCAAGGACTTTGACAGCAACCGCACCGACGCCGTCATCTGCGTGTACTTCGACTACGGCAAAAACAGCATTTCCACCCTGCAGATACCGAGAGACACCTATGTTAAGGATGGGGAATACGCGGGGAGGATAAATTCGCTGCTTCCGCGGTATCGGAACATCGCCGCAAACAGCGGTGCCGACGACCCGCTTGAAGCGGGCATTAAAAGCCTTATGGCGAAGATACAAAACGACTTTGGCGTAAAGCTTGAAAACTACGTGTTTCTGGACAGTGCGGCCATAGAGCCGCTTACAGACGCGCTTGGCGGTGTGACGCTCGACGTCCCGGCCGACATAGACTATTCGGACGGCGACCGTGCCATAGAGCTGCACCTTAAAAAGGGGCTGCAGCACCTTGACGGCAGGACTGCCTCTCAGTTCCTGCGATACAGGCAGGGCTACCCGCAGGCGGACATCGGGCGCATAAACGCGCAGAAGCTTTACGCGGCCGCCATGATAGACAGGCTTTGCGGCTTTTCCGCCGCCACTGCGGCAGGGGTTGCAAACGTGCTTGCGCACTACGTAAAGACCGACCTTGACGCGGAGGAGATAACGCGCCTTGTCACCTGCTTATGCGTCGCAAAGAAGGACGACATCGTCATGTACACCCTTCCGGGTGACGGTGTGACGGTCGGAAGCGGCAGCTATTACGGCGCGTTTTGCGAAAAGCTTGCCGTTATACTGGACAAGGGATTTGCACATGTGGACGTGTCGGCGCTTAAGGCGGAGGATTTTTCGCACCTCGGCGGCGGGTACACCGACACGGACGGGGTTAAGCTTTCTTCCGTTTTAAACGAGGGGCTTACCATACCCGTATACGCCGACTGATACAGACAAAGAAAGGACGAAGAAAATGGTAGAAAAACAGGAAAAGGCCGTTGCGGCGGAGATTGCAAGGATTGCCGCAGAGGCGATGGAAAGCAAAAAGGGGCTTGACGTGAACATTCTTTCCGTCGGCGACCAGACCGTGCTTGCGGACTATTTTGTGATAGCAACGGGCACCTCCTCCACCCACGTTCGCACGCTTGCCGACGAGGCGGAGTTTAAGCTTAAGGAAGCGGGCTACGACTGCGGGCACATAGAGGGCCGCGGAGACTGGATTCTTTTGGATTATCACTCTGTCGTCCTGCACGTTTTCACCAAAACCGCAAGGGAGTTTTACAAGCTTGAGAAGCTTTGGGACGGCGCGCAGACAGCGGCGGAAGAGGACATAAAATAAAAGCGAAAGGACAAAGCAAATGAAGTATTCGCACAAGGAAATAGAAAAAAAGTGGCAGGACCGCTGGGACGCGGAGAAGGCCTTTGCCGCAGTGAACGACAAAAGCAAGCCGAAGTACTACGCGTTGGTGGAGTTCCCCTACCCCTCCGGCGCAGGGTTGCACGTGGGGCATCCGCGCCCCTACACCGCGCTTGACATTGTGGCAAGGAAGCGCCGCATGCAGGGCTGGAACGTGCTTTTCCCCATGGGCTGGGACGCCTTCGGCCTGCCGACGGAGAACTACGCCATCAAAAACAAGATGCACCCGCGCACCGTTACCGAAAACAACGTAAAGCGCTTCAAGGCGCAGCTTAAGGCGCTTGGGCTTTCCTTCGACTGGGACAGGGAGATAAACACCACAGACGAGAAGTACTACAAGTGGACGCAGTGGATATTCCTTCAGCTTTTCAAAAAGGGACTTGCCTACAAGAAGGAAATGAACGTGAACTGGTGCACCTCCTGCAAGGTTGTGCTTGCAAACGAGGAGGTCGTCGGCGGCAAGTGCGAAAGATGCGGTGCCGACGTGGTTCACAAGGCGAAAAGCCAGTGGATGCTTAAGATTACGGAATACGCAGACAGGCTTATCGACGACCTTGACACCGTCGATTATATAGAGCGCGTGAAGACCGCAGAGCGCAACTGGATAGGGCGCTCCTACGGTGCGGAGGTAAATTTCGACACAAGCCGCGGCGACAAGCTTACGGTTTTCACCACCCGTCCCGACACGCTTTACGGCGCCACCTACATGGTAATTGCGCCGGAGCACCCGTATATAGAGAAGTGGAAGGACAGCCTTTCCAACTACGCCGACGTTGCGGCCTACCGCGAGGCAGCCGCAAGGAAGAGCGACTTTGAGCGCACGGAGATGGCGAAGGACAAAACCGGCGTTCGCCTTGAAGGCGTCACCGCGATAAACCCGCTCACCGGCCGCGAGATACCGATATTTGTATCCGACTACGTCCTTATAACCTACGGCACCGGTGCCATAATGGCCGTTCCCGCGCACGACACCAGGGACTGGGAGTTCGCAAAGGTATTCGACCTTCCCATTATAGAGGTCGTTGCCGGCGGCGACGTGCAGAAGGAGGCCTTTACCGACGTTGAAACCGGCACTATGGTCAACAGCGGCATTCTCAACGGGCTTGAGGTGAAGGACGCCAAGCAGAAGATTATAGAATACCTTGAGGAAAAGGGCATAGGCAAAAAGAAGGTCAACTACAAGCTGCGCGACTGGGTCTTCTCCCGTCAGCGCTATTGGGGTGAGCCTATTCCCCTCGTATGGTGCGACCACTGCGGCTGGCAGCCCATCCCGGAAAGCGAGCTTCCGCTTACCCTTCCGGAGGTAGAGTCCTACGAGCCTACCGACAACGGCGAAAGCCCGCTTGCGAACATGACGGACTGGGTCAACACCGTCTGCCCGAAGTGCGGCGGCCCTGCCAAGCGCGAGACGGACACCATGCCCCAGTGGGCCGGTTCCTCCTGGTACTTCCTGCGCTACTGCGACCCGAACAACGACAAAGAGTTCGCCTCCCGCGAGGCGCTTGACTATTGGATGCCGGTGGACTGGTACAACGGCGGCATGGAGCACGCTACGCTGCACCTGCTTTACTCGCGCTTTTGGGCGAAGGTTTTGTACGACTTGGGGCTTATCTCCTGCCCGGAGCCGTATCTTAAGCGCACTTCCCACGGCATGATTCTCGGCGAAGACGGCGAGAAAATGTCGAAGTCGCGCGGGAACGTGGTAAACCCCGACGACGTTGTGAACGAGTTCGGCGCAGACACCATGCGGCTTTACGAGATGTTCATCGGCGACTTCGAGAAAAGCGCTCCCTGGTCGACAAGCAGCGTAAAAGGCTGCCGCCGCTTCCTTGACCGCTTTGCTGCTCTTACCGACACGGTAAAGCCCCAAACCGACCCGGAGGTAGAAAAAAGCCTGCACAAGACCATCAAGAAGGTCACGTCCGACATAGAAGGAATGAAGTTCAATACCGCCATTGCGGCGATGATGACCCTGCTTAACGACATCTACGACGCCGGCGGTGCCGACAGGGAGACGCTTAAGACCTTTACCCTGCTGCTTTGCCCATTTGCGCCGCACCTTGCAGAAGAATGCTGGGAAACCCTCGGCGGGAAAGGGCTTGCCTCACTTGCCCCTTGGCCGCAGTACGACGAGGAAAAGATAAAGGAGGACAGCGTCACCGTCGCAGTCTCCGTCCTCGGCAAGTTCCAGGGCACCGTCACCGTGCCCGTCGACGCCGACGAGAACGCCGTCTTCGACGCCGCAATGCAGCTTGAAAAGGTCGCCTCACGCGTCGCCGGCAAGGAGATTTTTAAGCGTATCTACGTCAAAGGCAAAATGCTTAACATCCTTTGCAGGTAGTGCTTTTGGATTTATTATTTGATTTATTTATTTTGGACGGGCTCTTCGCCCGTCCATTGTCTTTTTGATTTTCTATTTATTGGCCGAGCCACGGCTCGGCCGTGTTTTTTACGGAGGGACTCGGTCCCTCCGTGGCTCTCTAAATAAGGCTTTTTTAACAACATAGCTTTTTAGAGCCAAAGGGTTGGCACCCTTTGGAAACCCGTGCTGGCAACGCAAGCTGTGCTTTAGCGAAGTTTAGGCTTGTCACACGTATAAAGCTCCGGTGCAAATGTGCCAACGCTTCCCAAACATAAAAAGGCGCTGCACAAGTTTTGTTTGTGCAGCGGTTTTTACTATTGACAAATTTTGCTGAAAGTGTATAATAAGCTTTGGGCGTTTGCCACAGCGGCAGGCGCTCGGGCGTTTGCCATAACGGTAGGCGGTTGGCTCCTCCTTTCTCGCTCTCTAAGCGAGGGGAAGGAGGGAGGCTTATGTTTTTTGATACATATGAATCGATCTTCGTGTTTATTAGCATGATGTGCGACCTTATTCAGTTGGTCGTTATGATCGTAAAATGTGCAAAAAATGACCGCCACTGGTTCCGACAGTGACGGTCGGCCTATTCAAATAGGCTAACACCGTAAATGTAGGAGCCAACCGCTTATCGGCGACGCCCTTTCTATTTGCATTATATACCTAACAATAGAATTTGTCAAGCATTTTAACAAAAATTCTCCATCCAAACCGCGAGCGAAGCGAGCAGCGGCACAGCCGCCCCAAAACCGCGAGCTTCAGCGAGCATACAATCAAACTCGAATTTTCCGCAGGCATGTACTGCGGAAAATTCTCCTTGGATTCCCGCGAGTGCCTTGTTCCCGACGTAGGAGGGAATAAGGCGCGAGACGCGAGTGAACGGGAATCTATAATGACTGAGGATAATTGAGAAAGCCGCGCTTTCTCAATTATCAACCTATTAGCTAAATCGGGGGTACCCCCGAAAATCGTAAGATTTTTGGGGGAAACACCGCAGGCGCGAGTGAACGGGAATCTATAATAAACTGAAGGCTCTTGAGAAAGCCGTGCTTTCTCAAGAGCCAACCTTTTAGTCTTAACCGGGGTCCCCGAAAAGCCGTAAGGCTTTTTGGGGATTAAAACTGGGGGCACCCCCGAAAATCGTCAGATTTTTGGGGGAATTTCATCGGGGTCCCCGCCGCGAACGAAGTGAGTGGTGGGGAATATTAAAGCCCCGCGTCCACCTTAAGTATAGCGGCCGCGTCGAGGTTATCGGTAACGCCGTCGCCGTTCATGTCGGCACGTGCCAGGAACCTGTCTGCTGCGGTTGCGAATCCCGCGTCGCACTGCAGCGCGTAAACGGCGTCAATGCTGTTGCACTTGCCGTCAACGTTTATGTCGCCCGCAACGTCAAATTCGCCAAGCATAAGCTCGGGATTTTCCTTCCACATGGGGATCATTACGGAGAGGTTAAGGTCATAGCCGACCTCGTTCGGATGGCTGTTGTCAAGCATGTTGACGCCGTCCCAGCCGCCGTAGCCTGCATCCTTCCAAGCGGTATAGAGGTCTATAAGCGGGCTGCCGGTGTCCCTTGCAACGACCCTCATCCTTTCGATGAACGTGTCGAGGTAGCCCTGGAATCCGCCGTACTCGTCATAGGTGCCCTTAGGTGCGCGCTCCTCCCAGAACTGAATCTTAACGTTGTTCGGGGTTTGGAACACGGTCCTTGCGCCGATGGCGAGGTTCCTTGCGTATATGTCCCTAAGCGCCTTCTCGTACTTGTCCATAGCGCCCTCAAGGTCGGAGTAGGCGTAGGAAGAGCCGGCGTCGTTGATGCCGAAGGAAACTATAACCACATCCGGGTTGTATGCCGCAACATAGGTGTTGTAGCGAGCGGCAAGAGAAGCGTCAGCAGTGTCGCCGCCGAAGCCGCTGTTGATGATGTCCGCACCTATGGCGTCGCCAAGGTCAAAGGTCCAGCCGCCGCCGACGGTAACGCTGTCGCCCATGGCAACGATGGTCTTGTCGGTGTATGCGGTCTTGGTCGGGTTCTTGTCGCGCACTGCGGTGACCTTTATCGTCGCCTCCGACTTGAAGTCGGCCTGACCGAAGGTACCGCTTACCTTTATGCTCCTGAACGTAACGTCTATGCCGCTTAATGTAAGCCTGTCGCCGACCTTTATGCGGTCGATGATCTTCCAGTTGGCTATCGCCATGCTCTGGCCGACGGTGGAAAGCGGAGCATAGTTCATCATGATGCCTATGCAGTCATTCTCGACTACCTTCGGATAGTCGCGGTGGCAGCCGATCTTCTCTTCTACCACGTAGTCGCCGGTTGCCTTGTCAAGCCTTGCGTAAAGCTTTGTCCAGTACTTGCCGTTCATGCTCTGCCCGGGGGTGAACACCGCAAGCGCGTTGGTGGAAGGCTCCGTCCAAAGGCCGTTAAGCTTAACTACAGTAAGCGTTCCAAGGTCATAGGTCACTTTTTCCGAATCCTCCTCTGCCCCGTCTTCTGCTGCAGCCCCTACGGCTAAGAAGGTCATGCAGGACATAACCGTCAATACCGAAAGAAGCAAGCTTAATAGTTTTTTCATTTGCATTTTCCTCCGTTTTTTTATTTAAATTTTTCAAAGGGCATTGCCCTTTGGATCCCAATTTGGCAACGCAGGTTACGCCAATGCCATTTATAGGCTGTTCGCACGTATGCTGCGCCGACGCAAGGCAATGTTTAGATAGTGCATTATATACATAATCGAAAAAGCGTAGCTTTTTCTTCCGCACTTCTTCACTCTTCACTATTACCTATTCACTTAAAGCGAAGCTTTCAACTCCACTCTGAACTTATAGGTTCCAACTGTTCAGGTACTTCTCCTGCTCCGCTGTAAGCTTGTCAATCTGAACGCCCCAGGCGGCAAGCTTCATGGCGGCAACGCGCTTGTCAATAGCCTCCGGCACGTCCACCGTACCGGGCGCAAGACTGCCGGCGTTTTCTGCAATAAAGCGCGCGGAAAGCGCCTGAATGGCAAAGCTCATGTCCATAATTTCCGCCGGGTGTCCGTCGCCTGCGGCGAGGTTCACAAGCCGCCCCTCCGCTATCACGTTAAGCGTCCTGCCGTTTTGAAGGGTGTAGCCGTTTATGTTGGCACGGCGTGGCTTTACGGAAACGGCAATTCTTTCAAGGCAGGCCATGTCGACCTCCACGTTGAAGTGCCCCGCATTGCAAAGGACGGCGCCGTCCTTCATTGCGAGGAAGTCGCCCTCGCTTATAACGCCGCTGCAGCCCGTGACGGTCACGAAGAAGTCGCCAATCGCGGCAGCGTCGCGCATTTTCATCACCTTAAAGCCGTCCATAACGGCCTCTATGGCCTTTATCGGGTCGACCTCCGTCACAATGACAGAGGCGCCAAGCCCCGCAGCGCGCTTTGCAACGCCCTTACCGCACCAGCCGTACCCGGCGACAACGACGTTCTTGCCGGCGACAATGAGGTTTGTGGTGCGGTTTATGCCGTCCCAAACCGACTGGCCGGTGCCGTAGCGGTTGTCAAACAGGTACTTGCAGTTTGCGTTGTTGACAAGCACCATCGGGAACTTCAAAAGCCCCGCTTTTGCCATGGATTTAAGCCTTATTATGCCGGTGGTCGTCTCCTCGCAGCCGCCGAGAACAGCTGGGATCAAATCCGGGTATTCGTTGTGAATCAGGTTCACAAGGTCGCCGCCGTCGTCGATAATAATGTTCGGGCCTGCTTCCACCACGCGCCTTATGTGCGCCTTGTACTCCGCCTCCGTGGCGCCGTGCCAAGCGAAGACGTTAAGCCCGCCGGCGGCAAGCGCCGCCGCAACGTCGTCCTGCGTGGAAAGCGGGTTGCTGCCCGTCACGTACATCTCCGCGCCGCCTGCGGCGAGGACGCGGCAAAGGTACGCCGTCTTCGCCTCCAAGTGTATGGAAAGCGCCACGCGAAGGCCGGCAAAGGGCTTGTCGCGCTCAAACTCCGCCTTTATGGAGCGAAGCAGCGGCATGTTGTCCTCTACCCAGCTTATCTTCATTTCCCCGCTTTCGCGAAGGTTTATGTCCCTTATCTCACTCATTCTTGCCGCCTTCTGCTGCCTTTTCGGCCTCCTTTGCCTTGTACCAGCCCTCAAACTGCGGCAGGTACTTGCGGTGTGCCCAAAGCAGCTCCTCCAGCACGGGAACGCCGTACTTCTGCGAAGAGACAAGCGGGTTTATCATCATGGCAAGCAGCGCCTTGTTGTAGTCGCCGCTTACGGCCGCCTCTATCGCGGCTATCTCGAAGGACTTTATCTGCTGAACAAGCCCGTTTGCGGCCTTGGGCAGCTCGCCTATCTTTATCGGGACGGGTCCGTCCTTGGTTATGCGGCAGCTTACCTCGACCACCTCGTCCTCGCGCAGGTTCTCCACAGCGCGGCTGCGGTTGACGGTGTTCACCACCTGAAGGTCGCCCCTGTCGCTGTATATGGAGCATATCAGGTTGCAGGCAGCGTCGCTGTAGTAAGCGCCCCCGCGCTTGGAAAGCAGCGCCGGCTTTTCGTCCAGGTTGGGGTCCTTGTAAAGCTCAAACAGATCGTGCTCTACCTGCTTAACGGTCTCCGCACGGGTACCGTGGTGCTCGAACTTTTCTATAGCCTCTTCAAGGTTTTCCTTCGCCATGTAGAAATAGCGGTGATACGGGCAGGGGATGACGCCAAGCGCCTCTACAAAGCCCTTGTTCCAGCTTATGCCCTTGATGTTGTTCATGCTCATGGTGCTCCACTGATCCAAAACCTCCGCCGTCTTGTCGACACCGTCGACAAGCACCTTCGTGGCGTAAACCATGTGGTTAAGGCCGCCGAAGTGAACCTCCACCTCGTCAAGCGGCTTTTTAAGTATCTCCGCAATGCTCATATGCATGTTTATAGGCACGTTGCAAAGGCCAATTGCCTTTTTGTGAACGCCATAGCGGTTTATCGCCTCCGTAACCATGCCGGCGGGGTTTGTGAAGTTGATAAGCCAGGCGTTGGGGCAAAGCTCCTCTATATCGCGGCAGATGTCAAGTATCACGGGTATGGTGCGCAGCCCCTTGAAAAGGCCGCCCGCGCCGTTGGTCTCCTGCCCTAAAATGCCGTGGCTTAGGGGGATGCGCTCGTCCTTTATGCGCGCGTCAAGAAGCCCCACGCGCATCTGCGTTGTAACAAAGTCCGCACCCTTAAGTGCCTCGCGCCTGTCAAGCGTGGTGTAAAGCTTCATGGGAAGCCCTGCCTTTGCAATCTGCCTTTTGGCAAGCTCCGCCACTATGCGCATCTTCTCCTTGCCTTCCTCAATGTCGACAAGCCAAAGCTCGTCCACGGGCAGACGGTCATAGCGCTTTATAAAGCCCTCTACAAGCTCCGGCGTGTAGGAGGAGCCTCCGCCTATAGTAACAATTTTTACACCCATTCAAACCATCCCTTCTTGTTTTAAATAAAGCTTATTTTCCGTAATTGTCAAAGAATATCATCAAAGCGCCGACCTTGCCGGCGTTGTTGCCCATAGAGCAGGGCTCTATCGACGTGTAGTTCTCCAATTGGTCAAAGCCGGCGTATACGGCCGCCCGCAGGTCGTCCATAAACCGCTTCTGCGTGCTGACGGCGCCGCCGACAAGGAACTTCTCCGGGTCAACTGCTGCGCAGACGTTGCCCACGCAAACGGCTATGTCCGCAAGCCACGCGTCGTATATCTCTTTTATGCGGGGGTCGTCGTCCAAATGCTCGAACACATAGATACCGTCAACGGTTTTGCCGAGGGCAGCAGAGCAGCGCTCTACAAGCGCGCTTGTCGCCTTCGCGTAGTGCGGCACTATCCGCCCGCCTTCAAGCGTATAGGAGCTGAGCGCAAAGCCAAACTCCCCCGCCTTAAAGCTTTTGCCGCGGTAAAGCCTGCCGTCCACTATCAAAGCGCCGCCTATGCCGGTGCCGACGGTCATCGTCACCGCCGTTTTGCAGCCCCTTGCGGCGCCGAATCTAAGCTCCGCCAGAGCTGCGCAGTTGCTGTCGTTCTCCACGGATATGCGGTAACCGGTAAGCTCACGGAGCTTTTCCTTGAGGTTGTACTTAACAAACCTCTCGCTGCAGCCGTAGTCGGTATTTTCGCCGGTGACGGGGTTAATAAAGCCCGCCATGGATATGGCGACGCCGCCGTATCCCTCGCCGTGCCCCTTTATGACCGAAACAAGCTGGTCAAGAAAAGGCTGCGACTCTTTTTCCGTGGGGACGGTGCCCGCGTCATACTCTTTAAAGCTTTCGTCCATGACGGCGTGCTTTATAAAAGTGCCGCCTATGTCCATCACTATGTATTTCATATCCTTATACCCCCGTGACGCGGCCTGTAACGAACGCAGGCGCTTTCCGCACCGGGAAGCATCGATATGGGTGCGGACTCCCCGTCCACCTCTACGGAAATTACGTCTCCGTCAAGCTCTAAGTGCATGGTCATTTCCGCAGGCTTGTCGACAATGAGGGTGACAATGCCGTCCTCGTCCGTCCACTCCACGTCTATCCTGCCGTTTTCGCCCTGGTAAGAGCCGCTTGCGGAGGTTATCCTGTGAAGCGGGTCTGTTACGGGCCTTATTACGACCTCTTCAAAGCCGGGCGTCTTCTCCACGGGTCTTATGCCAAGCATGTAGGAGTACATCCACTGCACGCAGGAGCCGAGAGAATAGTGGTTGAACGAGTTCATCCCCACGTCGCCGAAGCCGTTCTCCGGCGTGTAGCTGTTCCAGCGCTCCCATATAGTGGTCGCGCCGTTCTTAACGGTAAAGCCCCAGGACGGGTAGTCTGTGGAAAGTATAAGCCCGTAGGCAAGGTCCTCACGCCCGAAGTCGCAAAGCACGGGAAGCAGCAGACTTACGCCGACAAAGCCGGTGGTAAGGCGGTTCCCGCGCCTTTCAAGCGTGCGAAGCAGGTGCGTAAAGCAGGCTTCCCTGTCCTCGCAAAGGCCAAAGGCGAGGGAAAGCAGATAGCAGGTCTGCGTGTCGCTTTTTATAACGCCGTTCCCGTCGGTAAAGCGCTTGTTGAAGGCGTCCTTTATCTGCCCAAACAGGAAGTAGTAATACGCGCTATCACCGCCGAGCCAGTCAAGACACTTTGCGGTAAGATAGGTGCTTCGCGCGAAGTACGCGGTGGCAAGCACCGACTTGTCCGTCTCCTCGCCGACGGAAAGCCAGTCTCCATAGCCCTCTGCGGGTCTTATGAGGTTTTCACTGTGGGTTCTGAGGTATTCGACCCACTTTTTCATTGCGTCTATGTTGTCCTCAAGCACCGTCCTGTCGCCGTAGAACAGGTAGTGGTTGTAGGGGATGACACATATTGCGTCGCCCCAGGCGGCAGTTCCGGCACCGGTAAGACCGGAAAGCTCCGGGCTTACGTCGGGAACGGCGCCGTTCTCGCGCTGGTCAAGGCGCAGGTCGCGAAGGAAGCGGGCGAAGAAACGCCTGCAGTCCGCATTGTACATGGCGCTTACGCAGAAGATCTGCGCGTCGCCCGTCCAGCCGAGGCGCTCGTCCCTCTGCGGGCAGTCCGTCGGTACGGAGATGAAGTTGCCCCTTTGGCTCCAAAGGGCGTTGGTGTATATTTTGTTCACAAGCTCTGACGAGCAGTCAAACAAGCCCGCCCTTGCAAGGTCGTTGTGGCAGACGTTGTGGTATATCTCTTCGATCTTCGCGCTGCCGTTTTCCACTATAACCTCGGCATAGCGGAAGCCGTGGAAGGTGAAGGTCGGCGTAAGAATCTGCTTGCCGGAGCGGCAGTAAAACACGTCCTCGCACCGCGCAAGGCGCAGATTTGCGGTGTAAAGCTTCCCGCCGTCAAGCATCTCGCCGTGGCGAAGGGTTATCTTCGTGCCCTCCTCCGCCTTTACGTTTAAGTAAAGCACGCCTGCGGCGTTCTGCCCGAAGTCGTATATATCGCCCTTGTCATGGCCGACACGCACGCCCTTGAGGCGGTGTAAGAACCTTATCGGCTCCTCCGTCTGCGGAGAAAGCAGAGAGAAGTCGTCGCCCTCCTCGGTGGCGTTGTCCCAGCGCTCGCTGTCGACCTTGGAGGTGAACATCTCGAAGCTTTCGGGCTTCCTGTTGTCAACGACCTCGCCGTCAAGTATGCTGCTTGCAAGGATCCTTCCGGTGCTTGTCTTAAAGCTGCCGTCGGTCACAATCTCCTCGGTCTCTCCGTCCGAGTACTCCAGCACAAGCTTCATAAGCAGGCACACGGGCCAGCTGCCGAAGTACTGCTGCTTTTTAAAGGCAAGCTCGCCGGCGTACCATCCCTCCGCAACCACTGCGCCGAGGGTGTTCTTACCCTTGCGCAGCTTGTCGGTAACGTCGTATTTCTGATACTGTATGACCTTGTTGTAATTGGTAAATCCGGGGGTAAGAAGCTCGTCGGAGGCGAAGGTGTCGTTTATGTACGCCTCGTACACGCCCTTTGCGGTTGCGTAAAGCGTTGCCTTTACAAGCCCCTTGCGGACGGTAAAATCCTTGCGGAAATAGGGCGCGGGGTTGCCGTGAACGCCCTTCACCCTGCCGACGTATTCCCTAACGCCGTTGCTTATCCATTTTGCGCCGTCAAATATCATAAAAATCACCCTTCATTGGTTTTTATAAGGTTTTCAAGCTCCGAAACACGGGCCTCCAGCGCCCTTATCATTTGGTTCACGGGGTCGGGTATGTGTATCTGGTCAAGGCTGCCGCCGCTGTCCCCGCTTTTGTTGACGGGCTTTGCCGGAATGCCCACTGCGGTAGTTCCCGCAGGCACCTCGCAAAGCACGACGGCGCCGGAGGCGATCTTCGCCCCGCTGCCGACGGTGAACGGACCCAGAACGCGCGCGCCCGCGCCGACCATGACGTTGTCGCCAAGCGTCGGGTGGCGCTTGCCCGTGTCCTTGCCGGTGCCGCCGAGGGTCGCCCCCTGGTATATGGTGCAGTCGTCGCCTATCTCGGCGGTTTCGCCGATGACAACGCCCATGCCGTGGTCTATAAACAGCCGCTTGCCTATCTTCGCCGCAGGGTGTATCTCTATCCCCGTGAAGTGCCTGGCAAGCTGTGAAACGGCGCGTGCCGCAAAGGTATGCCCCTTTTCGTAAAGCGCGTGCGCCACGCGGTGCGCCGCAACGGCGTGCACGCCGGAGTAAAGCAGCGCAATCTGCGCATAGCTTGCCGCGGCGGGGTCGCGCCGCTTTACGCTTTCCATATATTCCTCAAACTCGGCGTAAAGCGCCTTTGCGGCGTCCGCATAGCGCCTGACCGTCTCCGCACCGCAAAGCCTCAGCGTGAAAGAAAAGGTCATGCTATGCCCGCCTTTTCGGCAGCTGCCTCCAAAGCCTTTGAAAACTGATCGGCACAGGACGTGGGACGCGGACCGCAGGTGTTGCCCTTAGTACGCGCAATGATGTCCTTGTAATTCATCCCGTCCACTATGCGGGATATCGCCTTAAGGTTGCCGTTGCAGCCGCCGACAAAGCCGACGTTGGTAACGGTGCCCTTCTCGTCCATGTCAAAAGAAATCTCCTGCGAGCAAACCCCGCTTGTCTTATAGCTGTATCTCATGCCGTTTCCTCCTATATACAATAACTCCACTTGAAGTATAGCACGTTTTGTGCGAAAATACAATAGAAAAAAGAAAAAAGCAAGGTGTATTTGCCCTGCTTTTCCCGTATTTTTCGCTTAAACTTATTCCCCGACGGTGACCCCTGCGTCAATGCAGAGTATGACGGAAGCGTCTATGTTGTCAACCCTGCCGTCGCCGTTCATGTCCGCCAGGATGTAGGACTTGCCGGAAAGGGAATCCAGCCCCGCATCGTGCCTCAGCACATAGGTGGCGTCCAAGTTGTTCACGTCGCCGTCAAGGTTCACGTCGCCGACGGTGCCTTCCACAGTGCCGCCTGCGGCCAAAACGGTCACACCTATGCCGACGCCGCTGACCGTGGTGCACTGCCCGTCCGCAGCGGTGCCGATGACGCCTTCAAATGCGCCGTCGCCGTTCACCTCTACCGTAGTTTCGCAGGGCTCCGCGTCCGCCTTCACCCGCAAAACGACGCTGAAGCTTATCGCGCCGTCCTCCTTGCAGCCGACGGAAGAGGAAAATGTGTCCTCGTCGTCAAGCGCGCGAAGCCACAAAAGCCCGTTCCTCGACTTACTGTAGCTGAAATCCTCGGGCCCTCCCCACACGGACGGGAAGGAAACCGACTTCTCCACAAACTCAAAAACAGACTCGTCAAAGCGGAACGGTATGTCAACGGAAAGCAGCCCGCCGTCCGCGCTTATGTCGGTAACGGAAACGGTGAAGGTGACCGTGTCGCCCCTGTCGACCCTGACAGCGCTTGAGGTGACCTGCACCTTAAAAGCGGCTTCCCCGTCAGCCGCCGAAGCATAAGGAGCGGCCGCGCAGATAAGCGCAAAAACAACCGTGAAAACCAAAAAAATCTTTAAAGCATTTTTCATAAAAAACACCCCGCTCCTCAATCTACCGGGTGCAGTACCCGTCGCCTTCATGATAACACAAAGCGCGATTTATGTCAACCGAATTTGCCGATTCTCACAAAAAATTTAAAATTACGCTTGACAAACGCCGAAACACGGTGTAAAATACGAAGCAAGGATTTTAGAGAAAGGCGAACGGTGCAATGCTTAGAAGCTTTTACTATTATTACTTTATAACCGCGATGGGTTGCACCGCAAGGGGTCTTGCCCGGTAAAGGGCTTGGTCTTAAATCGGTTCGGTCCACCGCTTTTTGGCTGTGTCAAAAAGGCTGTGGGCTTTTTTATTGTGTTTTTGAAGGCGGGGTTTTTATGGACAAACTGCAAAGCGCAAGGGAGCGCATAAACCGCATAGACGGCGAGCTGGCACGGCTTTTTGCCGAGCGGATGGAGTCCGTAAAGCAGGTTGCGGAATATAAGACGGAGCGCGGGCTTCCCATTACGGACAAGGCGCGCGAGGAGGCCGTTTTGGCGAAAAACGCCTCTCTTGTCGGCGACGAGGAGATACGCTCTTACTACGTCAACTTTTTGAAGTACAATATGGAGCTTGCAAAGCAGTACCAGCACCGCCTTATGCACGGGCTTCGCGTCGGGTACAGCGGGGTGGAGGGCGCCTTTGCGCACACTGCGGCGCGGCGCATCTTCCCGGACGGTGAGGCCGTTCCCTACCCGGATTTCAAAAGCGCCTACGACGCCGTAGTTTCCGGCGAGTGCGACTGCGCAGTCCTGCCGATAGAGAACAGCTTTGCCGGCGAGGTGGGGCAGGTTACGGACCTTATGTTCGGCGGCAGTCTTTACGTCAACGGCGTTTACGACCTTCGGGTGACGCAGAATCTGCTTGGCGTGAGGGGTGCGTCCGTTTCCGACGTGAAGAAGGTGATAAGCCACCCGCAGGCGCTTATGCAGTGCGCGGGGTACATAAAGCGGCACGGCTTTGAGGAACAGCAGGCTGCCAACACTGCCGTTGCTGCGAAGGAGGTAAGCCGCCTCGGCGACGTGCACACCGCCGCCATAGCAAGCGCAGAGACGGCGACGCTTTACGGGCTGGAGATAATCGACCACGACATAAACGAAAGCGCACACAACACAACGCGCTTTGCCGTGTTCTCCCGCGTGGACAACAAGGCGTCCTCCGGCAAGGACAGCACGTTTTTCCTGCTTTTCACGGTGGGTCACGTCGCAGGCGCGCTTGCAAAGGCGATAAACGTGATAGCAAAATACGGCTTTAACATGAAGGCCTTAAGAAGCCGTCCCCTCGGCGAGCCCGCCTGGCAGTACTACTTCTACGTGGAAGCGGAGGGAGACGAAAGCTCGGAGGAAGGGCAAAAAATGCTTAGCGAGCTTAAGGAGCACTGCGACAGTCTTAAGGTCGTGGGCAGGTACCGTATAGAAGTAGACCTCAGAAAAGGCGGTGACTTTTAAATGACCGTTCGCGTTGATTTCGGCGGTGAAGGATACGACATATATGTAAGTCGCGGCTCGCTTGCAAAGGCGGGGGAAATGCTTAACCTCGACAGGCGGGTGCTTGTGGTAACCGACAGCGGCGTTCCCGCAAGGTATGCCGAGACCTTTGCACGGCAGTGCGGAAGACCGACGGTTGTGACGGTGGACGAGGGGGAAGGAAGCAAGTCGCTTGCCTGCTTTGAAAGGCTGCTTCGCGCCATGCTTGACGGCGCTTTTACGCGATATGACTGCGTGGCTGCCGTCGGCGGCGGCGTTGTGGGCGACCTTGCGGGCTTTGCGGCCGCCTCTTACATGCGCGGGATAGATTTTTACAACGTGCCGACAACCGTCCTTTCGCAGATAGATTCGTCCATTGGCGGCAAGACCGCCGTAAACCTTTGCGGTGTGAAGAACATCGTCGGCGCCTTCTACCGGCCGAAGGCGGTTCTTATAGACCCGGACGTGCTTGACACCCTCTCCTTAAGGCAGCGCTCGGCAGGGCTTGCGGAGGCGGTTAAGATGGCGCTTACCTCCGACTCTTCACTTTTCGGCCTTATTGAAGACGGCCTTCCCGACAGGGATATAGACGAGGTAATAGTTCGAAGCATCGACATAAAAAGGCAGATAGTGGAAAAGGACGAGAAGGAAAGCGGGCTTAGGAAGCTTCTTAATTTCGGCCACACTATAGGCCACGGGATAGAAAGCGCCTCCGGCGGGAGGCTTTACCACGGGGAGTGCGTCGCCCTCGGCATGCTGCCTATGTGCAGCGGCGGGGTAAGACGGCGGCTTCTTTCGGTGATGGAAGCGCTGCACCTGCCGACGGCGGCTAATGTGGACGCAGGCGCCGTTTGCGAGGCGCTTACGCACGACAAGAAGACAGCCGGAGCGGCGGTGAGCGCAGTGCTTGTCGACGAGGTCGGCAAGGGGTACATAAAAAGCCTCCCCATAACGGAAATAGCGGACAGGGCGAGGGCGTTTTTAAACGGAGGGTTCGGCATATGAAAAACAGCTTTGGACAAAGCGTTTCACTAAGCGTGTTCGGGGAGAGCCACGGCAGCTGCGTAGGCGCGCTGCTTTCCGGCATGGCACCGGGCATAGGCGTGGACGAAGAGTACATAAAAGCGCGCCTTGCACTGCGGCGCGGTATCGACGGCATATCCACCGCAAGGCGGGAAGAGGACGCGTTTGAGATAAAAAGCGGCGTCTTTGAGGGCAAGACCACCGGCACGCCCATTTGCATAACAGTGCCGAACGGCGACACAAGAAGCCGCGACTACGCGAAGACGCGCTTCCTTGCGCGGCCTTCGCACGCGGACTACACCGCCTTCGCCAAATACCACGGGTACGAGGACTATCGCGGCGGGGGACACTTCAGCGGCCGGATAACGGCAGGAGTTGTCGCCGCAGGCGCCATTGCGCAAAGCGCGCTTGAAGGCATAGGCGTGCTGATAGGCACGCACGTCAAGCGCTGCGCGGGCGTGGACGACGCGCCGTTTTGCGACTTTCCGGCGGAGATAAAGGCGCTTGAAGGCTCCGCCTTCGGCGTAATAGACGGCGCGCGCGGAGAGGCGATGAAGGACGCGATACTGAAAGCCGCCGCAGAGGGCGACAGCGTCGGCGGGGTGCTTGAAACCGCGATATACGGCCTTCCCGCCGGGATAGGCGAGCCCTGGTTTGACAGCCTTGAAAGTGTGCTTGCCCACGCGCTTTTCTCCATCCCCGCCGTAAAGGGCGTGGAGTTCGGCGCAGGCTTTGCGCTTGCGGACATGCGCGGCAGCGAGGCCAACGACGCCTTCTTTGCCGAAGACGGCGCGGTGCGCACAAGAACCAACAACAGCGGCGGCATCAACGGCGGGATAAGCAACGGCATGCCCCTTGTTGTGCGCTGTGCGGTTCGGCCGACACCCTCGATATACAAAGAGCAGCAGACGGTGGACATCTCCACCGGCGAAAACGCAAGGCTCCTTATAAACGGCAGGCACGACCCGGCCATAGTGCACCGGGCGCGCGTGGTGGCAGACAGCCTTGCGGCCGTTGCGGTGTGCGACATGATAGCGCAGCGCTTCGGCACCGACGCACTTAAAGGGTAAGAAAATGGAGTACGGACTGATAGGCGAAAAGCTTCCGCACAGCTTTTCGAAAGCGATACACTCCCTTATAGGCGAATACGACTACACCCTTCGGGAGCTTGCCCCCGGCGAGGTGGACGCCTTTATGCGGAAGGCGGATTTTAAGGCGATAAACGTAACAATACCGTACAAGCAAACCGTTTTGCCCTATCTTGACGAAATAAGCGCAGAGGCGGCGGAGATAGGCGCGGTGAACACGATTGTAAAAAAGGGCGGCAAGCTTTACGGCTATAACACAGACATCGGCGGCCTTCGCGCGCTTATAAAGCGCGTCGGCGGCATAAGCGGGAAGAAGGTTTTAATCCTCGGCACTGGGGGAACAAGCAAAACGGCGCTTGCCGCCGCAAGGGCAGAAGGAGCGTCTTCCGTCCTGCGCGTCAGCCGCAGCGGAAGGGACGGCGCTGTGAGCTATGAAGAAGCGGTAAACAGCCACAGCGACGCCGAGGTGCTTATAAACACCACCCCCTGCGGTATGTTCCCGAACACAGAGGGGATGCCTATAGATCCTGCGGCCTTCCCGCGCCTTGCGGCTTCAGTAGACGCGGTTTACAACCCGCTTAGGACAAGGCTTGTGCTTTCCTCAAGGGAAGCGGGCGCGGCGGCGGAAGGCGGGCTTTACATGCTGGTAAAGCAGGCTTCCCTTGCGTCGGAGCTGTTTTTCGGCACGGCTTACAGCCCCGACCCGACTGACGGAATATACAGGAAAATACTTAGCGAAAAGGAAAACATAGTGCTTAGCGGCATGCCCGGCAGCGGCAAAAGCACCGTAGGCGCTTTGCTTGCGGCGGCGCTTGGCAGGCCGTTTTACGACACGGACGCGCTTCTTGTGCAAAGGCACGGCGAGATAGCGGAGATCTTTAAGCGGCACGGGGAGGCGCACTTCCGCAGCCTTGAGACCGAGGTTATAAAGGAGCTTGCGCCGAAAAGCGGCTGCGTTATCGCCACGGGCGGAGGTGCTGTTCTGCGCGCGGAGAACGTGAAGGCGCTTAAGCAGAACGGGCGCGTCTACTTCTTGGACAGGCCGCTTTCGGCTCTTCTGCCGACGGCGGACAGGCCGCTTGCCTCCACGGCGGAGGATATAAAAAGGCGCTACGAAGAGCGGTACGGGATATACACCGCCACGGCGGACGTAAAAACAGAAGTCGAGGGCGACGCGGAAAGCGCCGCAAGGGAGATAGAAAGAAGGCATTTTTCTTGAAAATACTTGTTATAAACGGGCCCAACATAAACATGCTTGGCATACGGGAGCCGGGCATTTACGGAAGCGGCAGCTACAAGGATCTGTGTGACAGGGTGGAAGGCTACGCCCGCGAAAACGGGATAGAGATAAGCATCTTCCAGTCCAACCACGAGGGGGCGCTTGTCGACAAAATACAGGAGGCATACGGCGTTTACGACGGCATTGTAATAAACCCCGGCGCCTACACGCACACAAGCATTGCCATCCTTGACGCGCTTAAGGCCGTGCGCATCCCGACGGTGGAGGTGCACATTTCGAAGGTCGAGGAGCGCGAGAGCTTCCGCCAAGTAAGCTACGTGCGCGCCGCCTGCGTTGCCACCGTGACCGGGCGCGGCATAGAGGGCTACGTCGACGCGATAAAGCTTCTCACAGGCGGTAAAGAGGTATGAAGGTACGTGTCGGCAAATTCAAGGCGCGCGGCGCGCTTGCCTGCCCGCCGTCCAAAAGCATGGCGCACAGGCTTCTTATCTGCGCAGGCCTTTCCGAGGGCGAAAGCCTTATAAAGGGCGTGGACTTTTCGGACGACGTGAAGGCGACGCTGCGCTGTCTTAAAGCCCTTGGCGCGGAATGCGAGGCTTCAGAGCGCAGCGTAAAGGTGCGCGGCGGAGTTAAGGGGCCGCAAGAAGTGCTTGACTGCGGCGAATGCGGCAGCACTCTTCGGTTTTTTATCCCGATTTGTTTGCTGTTTGACGAAGAGTCGCGCCTTACGGGGAGCCCGAGACTTATGGAGCGCCCGCTTTCCGTTTACGAAGACCTATGTCTTGAAAAGGGGCTTTTCTACCGGCGGGAGGGTGGAGTGCTTACCGTAAAGGGGTCGCTTTGCGGCGGCGAGTTTACGCTGCCCGCGGACGTTTCCAGCCAATTTATAAGCGGGCTTCTGTTTGCGCTGCCTCTTGCCGAGGGCGACAGCGTCATACACCTGACCGGGAAGACGGAGAGCGCGCCGTATATAGACATGACGCTTTCCGCCCTTGCGGCCTTCGGCGCGGACGTGCGCCGCGCGGACGAAAGGACGCTTCGCATCCGAGGCGGGCAGCGATACAAAGCGCGGGAGCTTGCGGTAGAGGGCGACTTCTCGAACGCCGCGTTCTTCGAGGCCTTTAACTACATTGGCGGCGACGTGCGCGTAGATGGGCTGCCGGAGAGCAGCCTGCAGGGGGACAGCGTTTACAGGCAGTACTTCCCGCTTCTTGCGGGCGGCGTGCCGACGCTTGACATCTCCGACTGCCCGGATTTGGGGCCCGTGCTGTTTGCGCTTGCCGCCTGCAAAAACGGCGGCGTGTTTACGGGGACGGCGCGGCTTAGGCTTAAGGAAAGCGACCGCGGGCAGGCGATGGCAAAGGAGCTTGCAAAGTGCGGCGTTCGCGTAGATGTTGAAGAAAACCGCGTCGCCGTCGGCTGCGGCGTAAGGCCGCCTGTGCTTCCGCTTTCCTCGCACAACGACCACAGGATAGCGATGGCGCTTACGGTGCTGCTTTCCGCCGTCGGCGGGGAGATAGAGGGCGCGGAGGCGGTAAACAAAAGCCTTCCGGCGTTTTACGACATGATAAAAGCAATAGGTGCAGAGGTGCAGATATATGAATGACAACGGCTTTAAGATACTTATAAACAAAAGCATGCGCGTGCTTATAGTGGGGCTTGGCCTTATGGGCGGCAGCTATGCGCGGGCGCTTAAACGGCTTGGCTTTACGGTTACGGCGATATCCCGCAGGCAGGAGACGATAAACTACGCCCTTGAAAACGGGATAATAGATGCCGGCTCCGTAACGCCCGACCCGCGCCTTATAGGCGACGCCGACCTTGTCGTCTTCGGCCTTTACCCGAAGGTGTTTGTCAAGTGGATAGAGGACTATCAGCAATATTTCAAAAGCGGCGTTATTATAACCGACGTGACGGGCGTCAAAGGAAGCGTTGTCTACCGCGTGCAGGAGATGCTGCGCCCCGACGCAGAGTACATCGCCGCGCACCCCATGGCCGGGCGCGAGGTTTACGGCGTCGAGAACAGCACGGAGAAGATGTTCTACGGCGCGAACTTCATAGTAGTGCCGACGGCGAAGAACACCCACGGCGCCATAGAGCTTTGCAAGGATCTGGGCGCTGCACTCGGATTCGCGCGGATAAGCGTGCTTTCCCCCGAGGAGCACGACGAGATAATAGGCTTTGTCTCTCAGCTTACGCACTGCATTGCGGTGTCTCTTATGACCTGCTGCGACAACAAGCGGCTTGTGGACTACACGGGCGACTCGTTCCGCGACCTTACGCGCATCGCGCAGATAAACGACGCCATGTGGAGCGAGCTTTTCGCCATGAACAAGAAGGCGCTTCTCAAGGAGATGGACGCCTTTCTGGAGGAGTTCACCGCCTTCAGGAACATGCTTGAAAACGACGACACAGAGGGCATGCGCGCCAAGATGAGGCTTTCCACAGAGCGACGCGCTTGGTTCAACAAAAAATAATTTAACATAAAAAGAGGTATTTTCCAATGAACATGCAATTTGAAAGAAAGCTTGCCATCCCTATGGAGGTCAAGGAGATGTTCCCCCTTACGGGCGAGATGTCCGAGACAGTCGAAAGGCGCGACGGTGAGATAAAGGCGATCTTAAGCGGCAAGGACGACAGGCTGCTTATGATTATAGGCCCCTGCTCTGCGGACAACGAGGACAGCGTTATAGACTACATAACCCGCCTTCGCGGACTTCAGGAGAAGGTGAAGGACAAAATTTACATCATCCCGCGCATATACACCAACAAGCCGCGCACCACGGGCGACGGCTACAAGGGCATACTGCACCAGCCGAACCCGCAAGAAAAGCCCGATATGTTCAAGGGCATAGTAACCATCCGCAAGCTGCACATGAGGGCGATAAAGGAAACCGGCTTCTCCTGCGCGGACGAGATGCTTTACCCCGAAAACGCAAAGTACATCGACGACCTGTTGGGCTACGTTGCCATCGGTGCGCGCTCTGTAGAGGACCAGCAGCACAGGCTTACGGCAAGCGGGCTTGACACGCCCGTCGGCATGAAGAACCCGACAAGCGGCGACCTTTCCGTAATGATGAACTCCATCACCGCTGCACAGCACAGCCACACCTTCATATACCGCGGTTGGGAGGCACATTCCCAGGGCAACCCCTACGCGCACGCCATACTTCGCGGCTACGTAAACAAGCACGGGCAGTCACTGCCGAACTACCACTACGAGGATCTTCTGCTCCTCTGCCGCATGTACGCAGAGAAGGGCGAGCTGCAAAACCCCGGCGTTATAATCGACTGCAACCACGCCAACTCCGGCAAGAACCCCTTCGAGCAGATACGCATCGCGCGCGAAATAGTGCGCAACTGCCACTACAGCGCCGATATAAAGCGCCTCGTCAAGGGCATGATGATCGAAAGCTATATCGAGGACGGCGCGCAAAAGATAGGCGACGGCGTCTACGGCAAGTCCATCACCGACCCCTGCCTCGGCTGGGACAAGACAGAACGGCTTCTGCTTGATCTTGCTGATATTATTTAGAATTTTATTATTTAGGGCGGGCCCCGGCCCGTCCTTTGTTTTTTATGGAGGGACTCGGTCCCTCCATGGCTCTCTAATTAGAGTTTAACAAATAATAAAGTCTATTTTTTTCCAAAGGGCACAGCCCTTTGAATCCCAATTTGGGAACGCAAGATGCGTCAAAGCGATGTTTAGGCTTATCACACGTATGGAACGCCCCGGCATTAGATTGAAGTGAAAAATCATAGTGCGGAAGCGATTCATACGTGTGAACGGCTTCTACACTGCTAAGACGTCGCTTGCGTTGCCAGCACGGGTTTCCAAAGGGCTGTGCCCTTTGGGCCTAAAAAGCTATATTATTCGTTAAGCCTAATTTAGAGGACCATGAAGGGACCGAGTCCCTTCATATAAAAACCAAGGCCGAGCGTGAGCTCGGCCAAAAAAACAATAAAATAAAGCTACTTCTTCGCAGCCGTGCGGGGTTTCTTGAACAGCAGCTTTGCAAGCAGGGTTGCGAGGGTGACGGCAAGTGCGAGGCTGCCGGCGACGATAAGCGTTTCTACGGAGCTTGCAAGCCCGCCGACGGTGTCGCCGTTCCCGAAGTGGAGCAGCGTATGGTAAAGCATAAGTCCGGGCACCAAGGGGAGGATGGCGGGAATGGAGAACACCGTAGCGGGTGTTTTAAGCACGCGAGCCAAGACCTCCGCCGACATGCAGACTGCAAAGGTTGCGGCGAATACGGCCGTTGCCTCGGTAAGCAGCGGCTGCAGGAGCAGGTATATTATGTAGCCTGCACCGCCCAAAACGCCGGAGATTGCGGCGTTTTTGAGGGTTGCGCCGACAGTAAGCGCGAAGAGAAGGGTTGCGGCAACGCAGAAGAAGCCGACCCAAACGTAATGCAGCATACCGCGTTCCCCCTTTAAATAGAAAGCACAATGACGACGCCGGCCGCTATTACGATGGCGGTCAGAAGCGCCTCCGCACCGCGTGCAAGGCCGGAGATGATGTCGCCGTGGATGGTGTTCCGCAGCGCGTTGGTTATGGCAAGCCCGGGAAGCACCGACACGATACCGCCGACTATAATCGCCTCCTGGTTAAGGGATGGGAAGATCCACACAAAAAGCCTTGCCACAGCCGCCGTTATCATGCAGGCGAACATGGTGGAAATGAAGTTGTTGCTTTTGATGTTGTCTGAAAGCAGGATGAAGGTGTTTGCGATAAGCGCGGCGACAAAGGCAGCCGGAAGCTCTTTAAACCCGCCGCCGAAGACAAAGGAGAAGCAGGCGGCGGAAAGTGCGCCGAAAAGCAGCTGCTGCCAAGGGGGAAGCACCCTTTTGTCCTTAAGCTCCTCGAAGGCCTGCTCCACGGTAAGCCGCCCCTCGCATATGCCGCGGGAGATGCTGTTGCACCTCTCTATGCCGTAAAGGTCGGTTCCGCGGCTTTTGACGGAGACCACGGCTGTCCTGTGCCTGCCGTCGATGTCGGCGCTGACTATTATCGCGGTGGTTATGGTGACAACGCTTATGTTTTCCGCCCCGCAGGCGCGAAGGATGCTTTCGCAGCACTCCTCCGCGCGGTATGCCTCGCCGCCGGAGCGAAGCATCCGCTCCGCAACGCCGGTGGCAAGCACAACGCAGTCCCTTGTTTCACTTTGCATTAAGCTATTCCTCCCGGCTTTCCTCGCTTGTCTCGTCGCTGTCGCCGCCTCTGTGATAGTGCTCTATGCAGATGCGGTTGCGCGGCATTGCGCCTACAACGCTGCCGAAGTAGACCGTCTGCCCCGCATAGAGGTTCGCAAAGAAGGGCTGTGTCCGGCTCTCGGGGAACACGTACCCGTCCGGAAGGTCCTTGTAGATGCAGTCGCCGTCCATGACGTACACGAACGAGTCGAAGACTCTTTCGTTGTTGCGGCGGAAGGAAACGGTTATAAGGTCTTCCTCCGGGCAGTCGCACCCGTCAAAGCATATCGCCTGAGTGCGCCTGTCGTACTTGACGTCAACATGGCAGTCGCACTTCTCCATAGGCTGGCTGCCCGCAGCAAATACGCCGGTTCTTACGGTGTTGCCGGTGAAGGTGCCGCTTGCGGCGTCGTAATAGTAGATGTCGCGGCTGCAAGCGTCCGTCGCCACCTTGCCGGATATGGCGCAGTAGTTCACCTTGACCATGCCCGTGGGGATGTCGAACTGCTTTTGATAGTCGATGCCCTGCTCTTTAAGATTGTTGTAAATGACGGTGAAAACCCTGTCCCAAAGGCTAAGCGCGGGGTTGCCGTAGAAGCCGCTTAAGCTTTTGTTGTTGTCGTAACCGAACCAAACGCCGCCGACATAGTCCGGCGTGTAGCCCATAAAATACCTGTCGCGGTCGTCGTTGGTGGAACCGGTCTTGCCGGCAACCTCAAGCTCGAACGCCTCGTCCAGCGTAACGCGGTTACCGGTACCGCCTGCCTGAGATACGACGTTCATAAGCATCGAGGTCATGGAGTACGCGCTGCTTTCGCTAACCGCCACCTTGTGGACGGGAGCCTTCTCAAGCAGTATGCTTTCCATTTGGTCGCGTATCTCGGTGTACATTCTGCCCTCGCTTGTCCTGCCGCCGTTGGCTATCATGCAGTACCCCTGCGTCATCTCTTTTACGGTAACGCCGTAGGTAAAGCTTCCCAAGGCGAGCGGAGAAAGCGCAACGTCGGAATATATCTTCCCGCCTATCTCCTCGCTTCTTATTATGCTTGTAAAGCCCAAGGTGTCCGCAAGGAAGTTAAAGCACTTTTCGGGCGTAAGCTTGTTTACGAGGTAAACCGGTATGGTGTTAAGCGACTTTATAACCGCAAAGTTCACGTCTATCATGCCGTAGAAGACGTTTGGCGTATTGGTCGGCCAGTACTTGTCGTCGTTTTTAAGCGTCGGCACGTCGTCGACCGAGCTGCCCGCCGTGATAAGCCCTTCTTCGATGGCGAGGGTGTACAGAGACAGCGGCTTTATGGAAGAACCGCACTGCCTGCGGCTTTGCGTGGCCCTGTTAAGCCCCCTGCCGTCCTTCTTCTCGCCTCTGCCGCCGACTATGCCCAAAATGTCGCCGGTCTTCTGGTTCATTATGACCATGGCCGCCTGCGGGATGACGCCCTTTGTGGGGGCAACGGCCTCGCCGGGGATATAAAGGTACTCGTTCCCCGTCTGTTCAAACACGCTCTCCATGGAGTTTTGAACCATCGGATCCATGGTGGTTATTATCTTAAGCCCGCCGGAATACAGCATGCGCGAGGCTGTTACGCGGTCGTAGCCGTACTGCTCCATAAGGTCGGCTACGACCTCGTCTATAAGCGCGTCCACGTAGTAGGAGTGGACGGTGTCGACGTATTCGTCCGTCTCGCGGTCGGTGTTAAGCTCCAAGTGCCCCTTGTAGCAGCTGTCGAACTCCTCTTTTGTTATCTTGCCCTGGTCGTACATCTCCTTAAGCACAAGGTCGCGCCTGTCCTGGTTGTTGTCCGGGTGCCTTATGGGGTCGTACTTGGTGGGAGATTTCGGTATCGCCGCAAGGGCGGCGCATTCGATAAGCGTCAGATCCTTCAAGTCCTTGCCGAAGTACCTCTGCGCCGCAGTCTTCACGCCGTAGCAGTTTTGAGACAGGGAGATGGTGTTAAGGTACATCTCCAGTATCTCTTCCTTGCTGTACTTTTTGGTCACGTCAAGCGCGCGCAGTATCTCCTGCACCTTGCGCTGTATGGTTATGTCGTCCTCGTGGGAGACGTTTTTGATAAGCTGCTGCGTTATGGTCGAGCCGCCGGAACGGTCGCCGCTTCCGAAAAAGCTGAGAACCGCGTTAATCGTGCGGCGGTAGTCTATACCGGGGTGCTCCCAAAACCGCTTGTCCTCTATGGCGATGTAGGCGTTTATAAGATCCTCCGGCATCTCGTCATAGGTCGCCCAGGAGCGGTTCTCGCTGCCTACAAGGCGGTCAAACTCCACCTCGTCGCCGTTTTCGTTTACGTAGCTTATCGTGGTGTAAAGGCTGCTTTCAAACTGCAGGTTGTCAAGCCCCGTGTAGTTGGGGTCGACATTCGCCTTGATGTATATGACAAAGGCAACGCACACCGCGGCGAAGGATATTATACCGACAAGCAGAACGGTTATCAGTATGTTTATAAGCCAGGTAAACAGCTTGTATAAGGCGTAAAGCACCACCTGCAAGGGGTAGGCAAGCCCCATCTTTGCAATCTTTTTCGAGGTTTTTAAGCGCCTTCTTCTCTTCTCTTTTTTGTCGGTGCCGGAAGAGCCCTTGGCCTCGTATGCGTCCGGTGCGGGGCTTTTTTCAAACTCCTCCGTCTTGCCGTGGTCGGTCACTTCTTTTATGTCAAACACGTTGGTGCCTGCCTCGTCGGAGGGCAGAACGTCGTTTTTCTTGTCATTCCCGTTTATCATCAGAAACACCTCCCGTTTCCGCAGCGCTTACCGTGACAAGCGCCGTTTCCTCCCTGTGCGCCGCGCAGGCGCAGCCGTATATCGAGCCTATGGCGATAAACAAAAGCCCCACAAGCACGCCGAAAAGGTCTATGCCGAAGTCGAACCGTATCTCACCGCTTATGAAGTTCTTTATAAGCGCGTAGTTGAAATACCTCTCTATGATAAGTACAAGCGGGTTCCCTATCATGATGGAAAGCCCCATGTAATTAACGTATGCGGCGTTCTCTTCCGAAAGCACACGTCCCGAGCCTATATTTTTAAGAAGCTTCGACAGGAACAAAAACACCGGCACGCAGACGGCAAGAGTTGCCATAAGCGTAAATATCCCGGCGTACAGTGCGCCCTTTATGTTTGAAACGTCGACCTCGCCGTAAGCGCGAAGCACCTCTATGCCGTTGCCGAGCTTGACGTCGAACTTGCTTACGCCGTTTTCGGTGACGACCTTCATGTACGGGGTAAAAAGCAGCTCCTCTGCGGTCACGTCCACAAACAAAAGCACAAGCGCAATCACGCCAAGCAGCGCGGCCGCAGCCGCCGCAGCGTAGGAAAGCAGCCGAAAGACGCGCCAAAGCGCACGGCACATCGGCGCAACCCGCTTGTACCTTGCGTCTATTTCCTTCCCCCTGTTTATCAAAGCCATTCTTTAATCGCTCCTTTGCTTAAGCGCCACGTTCCCCGCGCCCATGATGCCCTCAAGCGCCGTTATAAGCGCCCCGGACGGCGTCACGGAAACATCCCTTGGGGAAAGAAGCCTTTTTTCCGCCTCGTAGTACAGGCACACCCTGCCCGTGCCGGGGCATTTTTTCATCTCGGCAAGCGCCGCGTTCAGGCGCCCTCCGTTGCTTTTTGTTATTTTTACGTACAAATCCGGTACGGACGCAGACGGTACGGAGGCAGTTTCCAGTATTATCTTAAGCTCGTCCTCGCTTTCGTCGTCGTATGCCTCGCGCACGCTCAGCTTGCCGCGCACGCAAAGCACAGCCCCCTCCGTAAGCAGTGCGCCGTACTTTTCAAGCTGCTTCGGGAAGACGACAAGCTCCGTCTCGCCTATCGCGTCCTCGAAGGTGCAAAACGCCATGACACCGCCGTTTTTGGTGGCCTTCTGCTTCCTGTCCCGTATAAGGCCGAGGAGGGTAAGAGGCTGCCCTTCCTTCGCGGTGCCCTCGCGGTAACGGTCGCGTATCGCGCCGATGTCAAGGCAGCCGAGCCTTGCGGCCGCCGCTTTGTACTCTGTAAGCGGGTGACCCGTCAGATAGAGCCCGGTAAGCTGCTTTTCGTCCTCAAGCCTCGCGCTTTTCGTGTACTCCGGAACGCGCGGATATTCAAAGCTTATGGCGCTTTCCGTCTCACCTATGGACTCGAACAGCCCAATTTGACCGGCTGCTGCGGATGCCCTTAAGGTGCCAAGCTTGTCCGCAGACGCGTCAAGCGACGCGACAAGCACGCTTCGCGCCTTGCCGAAGCTGTCCATAGCGCCGCAGCGGATAAGCGCCTCCGCCATGCGGGCGCTTCCGCCGGAATGCCCGCGAAGCATGTAGTCCTCGAAGCTTTTGTAGCTTCCGCCCGCCTCGCGTATGGCGACGATGCTTTTTGCGTAGTTCTCCCCTACGCTTTTTATGGCGGCAAGGCCGAAGCGCACACCGCCTGCCTCCGTGGTAAAGCCCACGCCGCTTTTGTTTATGTCCGGGGGCAGTATGTCAAAGCCCATCCTTTGGCACTCCCCGCGGTAAAGCCGCATTTTTGCGTTGTCGCCCATGACGGAATTCAAGAGCGCCGCCATGTACTCCTTCGGGTAACGGCATTTGAGATAGGCCGTGCGGTAAGCCAAAACTGCGTATGCCGCGGCGTGGCTTTTGTTGAAGGCATAGCTTGCAAAGCCGGCGATGCTGTCGAAAAGCGCCTCCGCGTCTTCGCGCTTCATCCCGCGCGCAGCGGCGCCTTCCACAAAGCCGACACGCTCCTTCTGCATTTCGGCCTTTTTCTTTTTGGCCATTGCACGGCGCACAAGGTCCGCCCTGCCGTAGCTGTAGCCCGCAACGCTTACGCATATGCGCATGACCTGCTCCTGGTATATCATACAGCCGCAGGTAGAGTCAAGCACAGGCTTTAAAAGCGGGGACGTGTATTTTATCCGCGAAGGGTCGCGGCGGTTGGCAAGGTAGGGGTCTATAAACTTCGCAGGCCCGGGACGGAAAAGCGATATTGCGGTGGTTATGTCGTCAAGGCACCTCGGGCAAAGCTTTGAGAGGAGGTTCCGCATTCCCTCGCTTTCAAGCTGGAAAACGCCTATGGCGTTCCCCTCGCAAAGCATGTCATAGGTCGCTCCGTCGTCGAAGGGTATTGCGTCCTCGGAAAAGCCGGGGTGTGTCTTTGCGACCGCCTCGCAGGCCTTGTCAATGACCGTAAGGAACCTAAGCCCCAAAAAGTCCACCTTAAGAAGGCCGAGGGAGGCGACGGTGTTCATGGGGAACTGCGTGACCACGGTACCGGTGGAGGTGGAAAGCGGCAGATAGTCCGTAAGCGGCTTGTCCGCAACGACAACGCCGCTTGCGTGCTGGCTTGTGTTGCGCGGGCGCCCCTCCATTGCGCGGGCATAGTCGATAAGCGTCTTGACCGTGTCGTCGGTCTTATACCGCTCCGCAAGCTCTTTGCTTTCCTTAAGCGCGTCGTCAACGCTTATGCCTATGACGCGCGGAATAAGCTTTGCAACCTCGTCAACGCGCGGGTAGGGGATACCCAAAACCCTGCCCACGTCGCGCACGGCCTGGCGGCAGGCAAGCGTGCCGAAGCTTATTATCTTCGCCACGTGATCCGCGCCGTACTTTTCGGAGACGTAATCTATAACCTCGCCGCGCCTTTCGTCGCAGAAGTCTATGTCAAAGTCGGGCATAGAGACGCGCTCCGGGTTCAAGAACCGCTCGAAAAGCAGGTCGTTTTTTATCGGGTCCACGCCCGTTATGCCAAGGCAGTACGCCGCAAGCGAGCTTACGCCGCTCCCCCTCCCGGGGCCGACGGGTATCCTTCTTCTCTTCGCATAGCTTACAAAGTCCAAAACTATAAGGTAATAGTCGACAAAGCCCATGCTTTCGATTATCGAAAGCTCGCTTTCAAGGCGCTTTTCGTATTCCGCCGTGTCGCCGCTTATAACGCCCCTTTTGACCTTGCCGTCAAAGCCGTCATAACAAAGCTTGCGCAGGTAGGAAGCGGAGGTGTACGGTGCAGGCGGCGTGTACACGGGCAGGTGCATCTCGCCGAAGGTGAAATCCACATTGCACATGTCGGATATCTTCTGCGTGTTCTCTACCGCCTCCGGGACGTCTGCAAAAAGCGCTTCCATCTCCGAGTCGGTCTTAAGGTAAAATTCGTCCGTGGAAAAGCCCGTGTCGCCGTCCTCCACGGTCTTGCCCATCTGTATAAGCATAAGAAGCCGCTGCAGCGGTGCGTCCTCTTTCTTTATATAGTGCACGTCGTTTGTGGCGACAAGCGGAACACCGTGCTTTGCGGAAAGCGCGCGAAGTGCGCTTCCTACCTTCTCCTGCCCTTCAAGACCGTGACGCTGCAGCTCTAAATAAAGGTCGTCCCCGAATATGCCCTTAAGCGTTTTAAGCTCCCTCTCCGCACCCGGCATGTCGTCCGCAAGTATGGCGGAGGGGATGGCGCCGGATAGACAGCCGGTGAGAGCTATAAGCCCCTCGCTGTGCTTTGCAAGCATCTCCGTATCCGTCCTCGGCTTCACGTAAAAGCCGTTTAAGAAGGCGTCTGTGTCAAGCTTCATCAAATTTTTATAGCCCGTTATGTTCTTGCACAGCAGCACGAGGTGGTGGTAGATGACCTTGCCGTATGTCTTGTCGGTGCGGCTTTTGGGGGCGACGTACATCTCGCAGCCTATGATGGGCTTTACGCCCTCTTTTTTGCAGGCGTTGTAAAAATCAATGACCCCGTAAAGGCAGCCGTGGTCGGTTATGGCAACGGCGCTTTGCCCTGCGGCCTTAACCGCCGCAGGCAGCTTTGAGATTCTGCACTCGCCGTCTAAAAGGCTGTATTCCGTGTGAAGATGCAGATGTGTGAAAGCCATTGCCCTCTCCCTTCCTTCAGCCCTGCCTGTCCGCCTCTTCCCTTATGCGCCTCAGTCTGTGGCACAGGCCGGATTTGCTTATCGGCGGCGAAAACTGCATCCTAAGCTCCTCAAGCGGCATAAAGGGGTTCTCCTCCCTTATCTTCGCCGTCAATGCAAGCTCCTCCGGCAGGCGGGAAAGCGCACCGCGCTTCCTTAGCGTCTCTATGGCGCGTATCTGTTCCGCCGCCGCAGTGGCCGCACGGTCAACGTTTGCAAGCTCTGCGTTGGACTTGCGGTTTTCGTCGCTCCGCACGCTTTTTATAACCTCCGCCTCCATCACCTCAAGCGCGTATTTCCCCGCGCCGATGTAGGTCAGAAAGTCGCTTATAAGCGAGCTTACCTTGTAGTAAAGCCGCACCTTCCCGCCAGACTTTGCGGAGGCGTGCGGTGTTATCCCCTCCTCCGCAAGCACGGAGGAGACGCGAACCGCAACAGAACGCGGCGCTTTTATATCGAGGTGGAAGTCCTTCTCCGGGTCGGTAACGGTGCCAAAGCCCGTAAAAACGCCCGCGACGTAGGAAGCGCGGCAGGAAGCGCAGCGCTCTTCAAAGCCCTCTCCCCTTCTGCCCGCCTCAAAGGCGGCGCGGCAGCAGGCGCTTCTCTTAACCCCGGTGCACAAAAAATCCTTTATATCGGAAGAAACGGACATCAGTATATCTTAACCTCCGTTTCCAAAAATACACCTGTTTTTTCAAAAACGGTGTCTCTGACGCGCTTTATAAGGGACAAAACGTCGTCGCCGCTTGCGCCGCCGCGGTTTATTATAAACCCCGCGTGCTTTTCCGAAACCTGCGCACCGCCCACGGAAAGCCCCTTAAGGCCGCAGCCCTCTATGAGCGCGCCGGCAAAATGCCCCTCCGGCCGCTTGAAGACAGAGCCGCAGCTTGGGTACTCCAGCGGCTGCTTTAAGCGCCGCTTTGCCATGTTCTCCGCCATTTTTGCCCTTATTTCCGCCGGGTCGCCCTCCTTAAGGGCGAAGCTTGCCGCAAGGATGTATATATCCCGCTTCATAAACACGCTTTCCCTGTATGCAAGGCAGGCGTCCTTTGCGGAAAGCTCGAACACCTTCCCGTCCTTGCCGACGCAGCGGACGGATTTAAGTACATCCTTTATCTCGCCGCCGTACGCGCCGGCGTTCATGTACACCCCGCCGCCGACGGAGCCGGGGATTCCATAGGCAAACTCGAAGCCCGCAAGTCCGCGCTCTGCGGCGTGTGCTGCCGCAGACGTAAGCGAATACCCCGCGCCGCAGACAAAGCCGCCTTCCGTGTCCTCTACGTAGGAAAGCCCCTCCGTAAGCAGAACCGTGCCCGTATATCCCGCGGAGGAAAACAGCACGTTGCTGCCCCTGCCGAGAACCGCAAAGGGTTCGCCCGCTTCGGTAAGCGCACGGATAAAGCCCTCCTCGGTGCGCGGCCTGCAGACCCTTGCAACCCTGCCGCCGGCCTTCATGGAGGAAAGCGACGCACCGTCGACATCGCGTTCGTATACAAGCTCTTCCACTATGCGCCGCCTCCCTTCCGCAGTATATTACACAACAATACATTATATATTATACTACTGCCCGGCGAGTTTTGCAAGCCATTTTTTGCCTGCCTCTCAAACAGACGCGCTTATCTCCTCCACTGCCGAAAGAAGCGCGTCACAGTCCGCCTCGGTATTTGCCTTGCCAAGGCTTACGCGGACGCCGCCGTACCTGCCGGTTCCGAGGGCGGAGTGCGCCAGCGGCGCGCAGTGCAGCCCCCCGCGCACGCATATGCCGCGCTCCGAAAGGCGCTCCGACACAGTCTCGGAGGGCTCTTTTCCGACGTTGAAAAGCACAAGCGGCATATAGGGGACGTCTGCGCCCTCGCCGTACAGGCGGACGTTTTTTATTTCTTTAAGGCCGGACACGACCCTCCCGCGAAGCTCCTTCTCCCTCTCCGGGTTTATGCTTAGCTCCAGGGCTGCGGCGGAAAGCCCCGCGATGCCCGTTATATTGGCAGTTCCCGCCTCCAGCCTTTCGGGAAGCAGGCGCGGCATAAAGTGCTCGCGGCTGGCGCTGCCGGTGCCGCCCTCCACAAGGGTGGAAAGCCACAGCCCGCGCTTCGGGTGGACGAGAAGCGCGCCGGTGCCCATGGGGCCGCCAATGCCCTTGTGCCCGGCTATGCAGATGACGTCGGCGCCGAGGGCGGACATATCGATGGGGATGTGACCCGCAGTCTGCGCGCAGTCGACGACGGTGCGCACCCCGTGCGCCGACGCCAAACGGCAAAGCCTTTCTGCCGGGAGCGTCATTCCGCAGACGTTTGAAGCGTGCGTGAACACGGCAAGCTTCACGTCGGAGGTAAGCGCTTTTTCAAAGGCCGAAGCCGTGTCGTCGCCGCTTTCAAACGAGGGGACGAAAAATTTAAGCCTTATTCTGCCGGCGGCAGAGAGGGCGTACAGCGGGCGAAGAACCGCGTTGTGCTCTAAAACGGAGCAAAGCACCGTGCACTTCTCCGCCGCAAGCCCCTTTATCGCCATGTTTAAAGCAAGCGTCGCCCCGGAGCACAGGACGACGTTTTCCGGCACGGTGCCGAAGAGGGCGGAAAGCCTTTCGCGGCAGTCGTAAACGGTCTCTGCCGCAGCCGCGGCGATGCCGTAACCGCCCCTTCCGCCGTTGCCGCAGCCGTAGAACGCCGCCTTCATGGCGGCAAAAACGCCGTCGCTTTTCGGGAAAGACGTGGCGGCGTTGTCAAGGTATACTCTTTCCATATATACTAATCCTTTGCAGTGCCTGCTATCTTTACGCCGCCGCGGGAGAGAACCTCTGCCGCCTCCGCAAAGCGGCCGCCGTCTGCAAGGCGCAGACCGTAGCCGCAGCCTCTTACGGCGGTGACGGCGGGGGAACGCGTAAGCGTTGTGTGGATGTGCACGGCGGCCAAAAGCCTCTGCGCCTTTACGGCATAGGTCACGGATGTGAAGATAAGTGTCATTTGTCACCCGTCCTTTGTTTTGGTCGTACCGTTAATAATTATATGCGTGCTTCCCTGCGGTTGACAACAGGGTTCAAATGTGGTAAAATTTTAGGGAAATTATTCGGAGATAAAGCGTATGAACCCTGTTTTCTTTCTAAACAGCGCCCTTCTCGGCGTCGGGCTTGCAATGGACGCGTTTTCAGTATCCGTCGCCGACGGCCTTGGCGAGCCGAGGATGCGTCTTAAAAAGGTCTTTCTTATCGCCGGCATCTTCGCCCTGTTTCAGGCGGCAATGCCCCTTTTGGGCTGGGTGTGCGTGCATTCCCTTGTAAACTACTTCGCGTGGGTCGGCGCCGCAGTGCCCTACATAGCGCTGTTCCTTCTTGCCGTAATAGGCGGCAAGATGATATACGAGGGAATACGCGGCGGCGAGGAGGAAGGCGGAGGGACGACGCTTTTCGACCTGATGCTTCAGGGCGTTGCCACATCAATAGACGCGCTTTCCGTGGGCTTTACCATTGCGGAATACGGCGCGGCCGCGGCGCTTGTGTGCGCGCTTATTATATCGCTTGTGACCTTTGCCTTGTGCCTTTGCGGCGTTATGATAGGCAAAAAGGCTGGCGGAAGGCTTGCCGGAAGGGCGGGCATTTTGGGCGGAGTTATACTTATAGCCATAGGGATAGAGATTTTCGTTAAAGGCGTATTTTTTAACTGAAAAGGGGGATAAGCTTTGGCGTCTTATTTGGCAGTGGATATCGGCGCGTCCTCCGGCAGGCACATCCTCGGCACCTTTGCGGACGGGAGGCTTGCACTGCGCGAGATATACCGCTTTGAAAACGGCATGAAGGAGGAAAACGGCGCGCTCGTCTGGGACACGGAGGCGCTTTTTGAAAGCGTGCTTGCGGGGCTTGAGGAGTGCCGGAGGCAGGGCGTCTTCCCGAAAAGCGTCGCCATAGACACCTGGGGGGTGGACTACGTTCTGCTTGACGGCGAGGGGAAGGAGATGCCCCCGACCGTCGCCTACCGCGACAAAAGCTGCGAAGGCGCCGTGCGTCACACGGAAGGCGTCTTAAACCGCGAATACCTTTACGCAAGGACGGGCATACAGCACCAGGATTTTAACAGCGTGTTCCGCCTGTCTGCGGACGGGCGGACGAAAAGTGCAAAGCGCTTTTTGATGATGCCGGACTACCTTACCTACCGTCTTACCGGGAAGGCGCGGAACGAATACACAAACGCGACCACCACCGGGCTTGTAAACGCAAAGGCGCGGTGCTGGGACGGGGAGATACTTCAAAAGGCCGGCATACCGGCGGAAATTTTCCTGCCGCTGTCGCAGCCGGGGGAAAGCCTTGGCGGCTTCAAGGCGGAGATAAGGGAAAGGCTTGGCTTTGACTGCGAGGTTTTGCTTTGCCCGACGCACGACACGGCCTCTGCCGTGGCGGCCTGCCCGATTGACGAAGGCAGCGTCTACATATCCTCCGGCACCTGGAGCCTTATCGGCACGGAAAACGCGCACCCCGTGCTTACGGAGCGCGCGAGGGAGGCGAACTTCACAAACGAAGGCGGCATAGGCGGCCGGTATCGCTTCCTTAAAAACATAATGGGCATGTGGCTTTTCCAGTGCGTTAAGAAGGAGCTTCCCGGTTACAGCTACGACGGTATGATGCACCTTGCCATGGAAAGCGGCTTTGACGGGCTTACGGACCCGAACCTGCCCTGCTACACGGCGCCGAAGAGCATGCTTGCGGAGGTAAGACGCGCACTCGGTGCGCCGAGCCTTCCGACGGGCGACGTGCTCAGGTGCCTTTACCGCTCGCTTGCGCTGTCGTACAAAAGGGCGATAGACGAGATAGAGGAGATAAGCGGCAAGCGGATAGAGAACATATTCATCATAGGCGGCGGAAGCCGGGACGCGTACCTCAACGCGCTTACCGCGCAGGCGACCGGAAGGCGCGTGTACACCGGCCTTGCGGAGGCGACGGCTGTTGGCAACATACTGTCGCAGTACATGGCGGACAAAGGCCTCTGCCTTGACGAGGCGAGAGAAACCGTAAAACACTCATTTGACATAAAGGAGTTTGACTATGAACAGATTTGAAAGCGCAAAGGAGATTTACAAGGCACTTGGTACGGACGTGGAAGCGGCGCTTGAAAAGCTGAAGACCGTGACCGTTTCCGTACACTGCTGGCAGGGGGACGACGTGCGCGGCTTTGACACGCGTGAGGCGCTTTCCGGCGGCATACAGACGACCGGCAACTACCCCGGCAGGGCGAGGACGCCCGAGGAGCTTATGCGGGACTTTGACAAGGCGATATCCCTTATGCCGGGGAAGAAGAAGCTTAACCTGCACGCAAGCTACGCCATATTCGAAGACGGCGAAGCCGTCGGCAGGGACGCGATAGAGCCAAGGCACTTCGCCCCCTGGGTGAAGTTTGCAAAGGAACGCGGGATGGGGCTTGACTTTAACCCAACGTTTTTCTCGCACCCGATGGTTAAGGACAACCTTACGCTTTCCTCCCCCGACGGGGAGGTGCGCGCCTACTGGGTGCGTCACGGGAAAGCGTGCGTCAGAATAGCGCAGTACTTTGCGGAAGAGACGGGCGTCCCCTGCGTCATGAACATCTGGATACCCGACGGATACAAGGACATACCCGCAGACAGGCTTTCCCCGAGGGAGCGCTTTAAAAGCGCGCTTGACGGGATAATTGCAGAGCCGCACGACAAGGACAAGGTTTACATAACGCTTGAATCGAAGGTCTTCGGCATAGGGCTTGAAAGCTATACCGTCGGCTCTGCCGAGTTCTGCCTTTCCTACTCTATGACGCGCGGCATAACCCCGCTTATGGACAACGGGCACTACCACCCGACGGAGGCGGTAAGCGACAAAATATCGGCGCTTTTAGCGTTCAACGACAAGATAGCCCTGCACATAACCCGCCCCGTAAGGTGGGACAGCGACCACGTTGTTCTGTTTGACGACGAAACGCGGGAGATTGCGAAGGAGATAGTCTGCGCAGACGCGCTTCAGCGCGTGTTTATAGCCACGGACTACTTCGACGCTTCGATAAACCGCATCTCCGCCTGGGTGACGGGCGTCAGAAGCGTGCAGAAGGCGCTGCTTTACGCGCTGCTGCTTCCGGAAAGGCTGAAAGCCCTTCAGGCATGCGGCGACTTTACGGAGCTTATGGTGCTTATGGAGGCGGTAAAGACCGCGCCCTTCGGCGACGTGTGGAGCGAGTACCTCCGCCGCGAGGGCATAGCCGAGGACTATATAAGCGAGGTAAAAAAATACGAAAAGGAAGTTTTGGTGAACAGGCAATGAGTGACATTTTGCAGTCGCCGTTTGTGCGCGAGATGGCAAAAACGGCGTCTAATATGTACAGCCACGGCTGGGACGAGCGCAACGGCGGGAACATAAGCCTGCTTCTTGACTGCGAAGAGGTGAAGGAGTACCTTGACACGGAGAGGGTCTTGCGGACAATACCCATGGGCTTTGACGCCTCTTCGCTTAAGGGAAGGCTTTTTCTTGTCACCGGAACGGGCAAGTACTTTAAAAACGTGGAGGACGACCCGGAGACAAACCTCGGCGTGATAAGGATAGCAAAGGACGGGTGCACGGCGGAGCTGCTTTGGGGCTTTAAGGACGGCGGACGCTTCACCTCCGAGCTGCCCGCGCACCTTATGAGCCATATGGCGCGCCTTGCCGTCGACGGCGGGCAGCGCACGGTGATGCACTGCCACCCCACAAACACCCTTGCGATGACCTATGTACACACGCTTGACGAAAGGGAATTTACGCGCACGCTTTGGCAGATGTCGACGGAGTGCATCGTCGTCTTCCCGGAGGGGGTCGGCGTGCTTCCCTGGATGCTTTGCGGCACGAACGAGATTGGCAGGGCGACCGCCGAAAAGATGCGGGACTTTCGCCTTGTCGTGTGGGCACAGCACGGCATATACGGGGTCGGAAAGGACCTTGACGAGGCCTTCGGCCTTATAGAGACGGTCGAAAAGGCGGCGGAGATCTTTATGCTTACCGCTCGCCTTCCGCGGCTTAACACCATAGACGACAGTCAGCTTAAGGTTTTGGCGGAGCATTTCGGCGTCAATTACAGAAAGGACTTCTTAAACCTGTAGGCAAAGGCTCCGTATGTACACACTTTTAATTGCTATAATTTACCTTGCGTTTATAAGCCTGGGGCTGCCGGACTCGCTCCTCGGCGCGGGCTGGGCGGGGATGCACGTCGAGATGGACGTCTCCGTCTCGTCCATGGGCATTATCTCCATGATCATTTCCGGCGGGACCATTGTTTCAAGCCTGCTTTCCGTCCGCCTTACAAGGCGGTTCGGTACGCGCATTGTCACCGTCGCCTCGGTATTTCTGACGGCTGCTGCGCTTTTGGGCTTCGGGTTTTCCACGCGCTTTTGGCAGATCGCGCTGTTTGCCGTACCATACGGGCTTGGCGCGGGCGCAGTGGACGCGGCGCTTAACAACTACATAGCGCTGCACTATTCCTCCCGCCACATGAGCTGGCTGCACTGCTTTTGGGGCGTTGGCGCGATAATAAGCCCGCTTGTCATGGGCTTTGCATTGCGGAATTACAGCTGGCACGGCGGCTACTTTATAGTGGGCGGAATACAGCTTGTGCTGGGGCTTTTCCTTCTGGCAACGCTGCCGGTGTGGAAGATAAACCCCGAAAAGGGGACTGCGGACGGGAAAGGCGGAGGCATCTTCTCCGCGCTTAAGATACGCGGCGTGCCCTTTATGCTTGTGGGCTTTTTCGCGTACTGCTCGGCAGAGGCGGCTGCAATGCACTGGTCAAGCACCTACCTTGTGGAGGTGCGCGGCTTAAGCGCCGAACGCGCCGCAAGCTTCGCCTCCCTTATCTACATCGGCATAACCGTCGGGCGGTTTTTGTGCGGTTTTATCTCCGACAGGCTTAAGGACAGGAAGATGATAGTCCTCGGCACGGCCGTGCTGTTTTGCGGTCTGGCTTTAATAGCCCTGCCGGTAAAAAGCCCCGCGCCTGCCCTTGCAGGGCTTGCCGTAACGGGCTTCGGCTGCGCGCCGATATACCCAAGCATTATCCACTCTGCGCCCGAAAACTTCGGGGAGGAAAACTCCGGCGCGGTGATAGGCATACAGATGGCAAGCGCCTACGTCGGCTCTACCTTTATGCCCCCGCTTTACGGGCTTTTGGGCGGGATCTTCGGCTTTTGGCTGTACCCCTACTTTGCAATGGCGTTCTTTGCGCTGATGATTGTGATGACGGAGCTGGCGTTTCGCAAAGCGCCTAAAAAATAGAAATATCGGGGGGACGGAAACACCGTCCCCCAAGTTTTATTGTCCTATCAGACACGATAGCATAACTGCCGCGTCCTTCCTCGTTAAGGGTCTGCCCGTGTCCTCGTAGTAGGCGCTGCTTATGCCTGCAGTCCCTTCCTCAAGCGCCCTCTCGGTCATCGCCACCGCGTCCGAAACGCTTATAGCCTCCCTCGGGCGGAAGGCGCTTTCCTCCGTCTTCACAAGGCCGCTTGTTACGGCCGCCTCAAGGTAAAGGCGCTTTGCGCTGCTTTCCGCAGCCGTGTCGGTGAAGATGTCCGTCGCGTGCTGCTTTTTGGGCAGCTCTATCCCCGCGGCGGTGACAAGCATCACGGCAAAATCTATGCGGCTGACCTTCTCTTCGGGCGCAAAGTAATAGCTGTCGCCTATAAGTCTGTAGGTCATAACGTCGTTTTCCGCCGCAAGTATGGCGGGAAGGTGCGCTTCGTCCTCGCGCATGTCGGCGAAGTATATGCCGCTTCTGCTGTCCTTTACCGTGACCTCGGCTTCCGCCTTGCCGCTTGCCTGTCCGTAGCCGTCCACCACGTGGTAGACGAAGCTGTCTCCCCCGGTGAAGCCGCGCATGGGCGTATAGGTCGCCTCGCCGCCGCTTATAGAGAGGGTGCCGCTTGCGGGGTATCGGTCCACGACGTAGGTAAGCGCGTCTCCGTCCGGGTCATAGGCGCCAAGCGGCTTTGTCACGCTTACGTTTTTGTATGTGTCAAAGCTTCCGCCGACGGCCGACGGCGCAAAGTTGACGGTTTCGGAGTATTTTATTACGCACTCGAATGCTTCTCCCTCCCCTACGGAGAAGGTAAAGCCGCTTTCCCCGGCAAAGCCCTGTGCGGGCACGAACTTCAAAAGCGCTATCCCGCCTGCGGAGATCTTCTGCCCCTTCACCGCGTCGACGCCTGCCATTTTAAGCGCGCCCTCCCTTGCGGCGGGAAGCGAGCAGACGGTTATATAGTCCACCTCCCCGCCGGCGAGAGACGCAAACTCGTCCGCCGTAAAGTCCACGCGGCAGCCGTTGACGCAGCATTTGACAAGCTTTGTCTCCTCCCTTAAGACCTCCAGCCCCGGGGAAACGGCGCTGCCGCTTGCGCCCCGGCAGTAAAACAGCACGGCAAGTAATGCCGCAGCAAGAACCAGCCTTCTTATCCTTTTCATCGTTCCTTCTCCTTCTTTGCTTTTTGCTATCTTAACCGCTTGCGAGGCTATTTATACCAAATATTGCAAAAGTGCTTGAAAAAATAAAACAATAATGCTACAATATAGGCAGAAGAAAGGAAGGTGCCGCCATGAGAGCTAACAGACTTTTTATAGTGGTTCCCTGTTACAACGAGGAAGAGGTTCTGCCTGAAACGTCGAAGAGACTGCTTGCAAAGGTGAAGCTGCTTATAGAGGCCGGCCAAATTGCGCCGGACAGCCGCATTGCCTTTGTAAACGACGGCAGCAAGGACAAAACCTGGGAGATAATCTGTGACCTTCACAAGGCCGACCCGCTGTTTACCGGCATAAATCTAAGCCGCAACCGCGGGCATCAGAACGCGCTTCTTGCCGGGCTTATGACCGTGAAGGACGAGGCGGACATGGCAATATCCATGGACGCAGACCTGCAGGACGACGTGGACGCCGTTGACGAGATGGTGGAGAAGTACCACGCCGGCTGCGACATTGTGTACGGCGTTCGCAGCAAGCGCAAGAAGGACAGCTTCTTCAAGCGCTTCACGGCGGAAAGCTTCTACCGCCTGATGAACAAGATGGGCGCGAAGACCGTGTTCAACCACGCTGACTACCGCCTTATGAGCAGGCGCGCGCTTGAGGGACTTGCGCAGTTCAAAGAGGTAAACCTGTTCCTTCGCGGCATAGTCCCGATGATAGGCTACCCCTCCGACGTGGTTTACTACGAGCGGGCGGAGCGCTTCGCAGGCGAAAGCAAGTACCCGCTTAAAAAGATGATTTCGTTTTCCATCGAGGGCATAACCTCTACAAGCACGACGCCGATAAACATTATAACAAAGCTCGGCATAGGGATTTTCTGCGTAAGCATTATAATGCTTATCTACTTCCTCGTGCTGTTTATCCTTAACAAGGCCGTGCCCAACTGGGCGGAGACGGCACCCGCCTGGACAAAGGTCGAAACCGGGTGGACAAGCCTTATCGTGTCGCTTTGGGCGATAGGCGGGCTTCTTATGATGTCGATAGGCATCGTCGGCGCCTACATCGGCAAGATATACCTTGAGGCTAAGGGCAGGCCGCGCTTTATAATACAGGACTACCTTGAAAACGAGGACGGGGAGGAAAAGTGAGCTTCCATCCCCTTAAGCACTTCCGCACCATCACAAAGCACCGCCACAAGGTCATTTCGCACTGCAGAAGGGTCGGCATCCTTTGGCAGGGGCTGCGGCACGACCTTTCAAAGTACTCGCCGACGGAGTTTTTGGCCGGTGCCAAGTACTACGCCGGCTCGTTCAGCCCCAACGAGAACGAACGGCGCGACAAGGGATATTCCGCCGCGTGGATGCACCACAAGGGCAGGAACCGCCACCACTTCGAGTACTGGACGGACGTCAACGTCAACACCAAGGTGACGGAGCCCGTGGAAATGCCCGTGAACTTCGCCGCGGAAATGTTCTGCGACCGCGTCGCCGCCTCTAAAATCTATAAGGGAAAAGCGTATACCGACAGGAGCGCGCTGGAGTACTTTCTAAACGGCGACAAAAAGCGCCGCTTTATCCACCAAAACACAAGCGACCTGCTCGAAGGCTGGCTTACCCTGCTTGCCGAAAAAGGCGAAGACGCCGCCTTTGCCGCGGTGCGCAAAGCCGTCAAGGAGTATCGGCAGGCAAAAAAACGTTAGTTTATTATATTATTTTGGACGGGCTTTTCGCCCGTCCTTGGTTTTTATATGAGGGGACTCGGTCCCCTCATGGCTCTCTAATTAAAGCTTATTGAATAACATAGTTTCTTTTTTCTCCAAAGGGCACAGCCCTTTGAATCCCAATTTGGCAACGCAAGATACGTCAAAGCGATGTTTAGGCTTGTCACACGTATGAGACGCTCAAGCTTTAGATTGAAGTGCGGGAAGGCTTCATACGTGCGAACGGCTTTTACATTGATAAGGCGTCGCTTGCGTTGGCGGCTCGGGTTTCCAAAGGGCTGTGCCCTTTGGGCCTAAAAAACCATGTTATTTGAAAAGCCTGATTTAGAGAGCCCCGAAGGGACCGAGTCCCTTCGAAAAAAACTCGGACGGGCCGGGGCCCGTCCATAAAAAATAATCCAAAATAAATCACTGACCGCATCACCCGGCGAAGAACGCGACGGCGAAAGCGCCGGGGCCGACGTGGGAGCCGACGATGCTTCCGACCTGGGAGATGCGCGTGGGGTGGTCTGCCCAGATGGCGGCGCTTTCGTCGAGGTAGCGGCGTAGGAAGCCGTCGTCGGTGCCGGTATAGCCGAAGAGGTAGGGCTTAGAGAAGTCGACGCCGCCGTTTTCGTCGATTAGGCGGTTTATCGCCTCGGCAGCGCGGCGCGTGCCGCGCACCTTGCCCCAAACGCCGAGGCTGCCGTTTTTCATGCCCAACACGGGCTTTATGGAAAGCAGCCCGCCGGCGAAGGCGGTTGCGGCGCTAATCCGGCCGCCCTTTTTTAGGTATTCAAGCGTGTCGGCCACTGCGGCGATGATGACGCTGTCGCGGCGTGCGGCAAGCTCTGCGGCGATTTCGCGGGCGGAAGCGCCGTCTTCCGCAAGTCTAAGCGCATACTCCGCCAGCACGCCGGCGCCTATGGTGACGGTGCCGGAGTCGACAACCTCGATGCCTCCGCCGTACTTCTCCGCGGCGCGGGCGGCGTTCAAGTAGGTGCCGGAAAGCGATGACGCCATTATCACGGCAACGGCCTTGTCGCCCTGATCTGCTATTTTTGCGAAGACGGCGTCGAAGGCCTGCTCTGTTATCTGGCAGGTCTTTGGGAACTCCTCGCTTGTCTCAAGCAGGCTGTAGAAGCGGTTTTTGTCTATGTTGACGCCTTCGCGGTACTCTTTGCCGCCGACAATGACGGTCATGGGCACGTTGACAAGGCGCTTTTCCACCTCGGGAAGGGGGTCTGCGGCGGTGTCCGCAATGATGCGCACTGCCATTTTCACGCCTCCCCGCCGGGGAGCCCGGTCTTTTCAAGCTTCATAAGGTTGGAGGCTATGCGGCTTAGGCGGGCGTAGAACGCGTCCCACTCCTCCTTCGGCATGCCCTGCCCGGCTACCTGCACCGCAAGCACCGCCTTGCCGCAGACGTACTCTGCGGCCTGCCTCCCCTTGGGGGTGAGAAAGAGCTTTGCGCGGTAGATGTTGGGGTGGTCAAGCCCGCGCGTGATAAGGCCGAGACGTCCCATCTCCGAAAGTATGCGCGATATGGCGGCCTTGTCCTTGCTTATAAGCTTCGCAAGGCTTGCGGCGTCGATGCCCTCCGGGTGGTGGTGCATGGCCACAAGGCAGGGCGCGAAAACGCCCTTGTAGCCCGCTTTAACCATCTCGTTCCGCTCTATTTTAAGGATGGAGTGCTGTATGCAGGCCACTGCGGTGGAAAACTGTTCAAACCGTTTAAGCATTGCTTTTCCTCCTGTCACGACTCTGCGGAGATGAAGTACGGGTACACGGGCTGCCCGCCGTAAACCACCGCCACCTCCGCAAAGGGGTAGTCCTCTTTAAGCTTTTCCTCTATTTCCTCGGTCTCGTCCCGGTCGGAGTCCTGCCCCGCAAACAGGGTGATTACCGAGGTCTCCGGCCCCGCAAGTGCAGAGGCAAGCTCCACAGCGCCGTCCGTGAACCGCTCGTGCACGGAAAGAAGCTTCCCCTCCTTCAGGGCTATCACCTGCCCCTTTTTGATGTGCGTCCCCGCAAAGGTAGAGTCTCTGGACGCGCAGGTAAGCTGCCCGGTGCCCACGCGGTGCGCAGCAGCCTCCATCTCCTCTTTTGCCTTCTCCGCGGGAAGCGAGGGGTCAAACGCTATCGCCGCCGCTATGCCCTGCGGAACGGTCTGCGTGGGGATGACGACAATGTGTCTGCCTTCCGAAAGGCGCGCCGCCTGCCGCGCCGCCATGACGACGTTTGGGTTGTCGGGCAGCACAAACACCGTTTCTGCCCCGCTCTCCGCGCACTTTTCAAGTATATCGCGCGCAGAGGGGTTCATGGTTCTCCCGCCGTCGACAACGCCGTCGCAGCCAAGCTCTTCAAACACCTCGCGCAGCCCGCGGCCTGAGCAGACCGCAACAATACCCGTCTGCTTCTTCTCCCCGGTGTCCGCCGATTTTGCCTTGCGCTCTTTAAGCTGAGAGCGCATGTTTTCTATCTTCACGCGCTTCGGCTGCCCTATATTCAGGGACAGGCGCAGCGCCTCTTCGGGTCTGTCCGTGTGCAGGTGTATCTTCAGGGTGTCTCCGTCCTCGCGGACGACAAGGCTGTCTCCGAGGGCAGAGAAGCTTTCCCGTATCTCCTCGGTCGTAAGCGAGCCTACCTTTTCTATAAGGAACTCGGCGCAGTAGGGGAAGCGTATGTCCTCCTCCGTAAACGCCGCAAGGTCGGGCGCGGCAAAGTGCGCGTCCGCAAAGGCCTCCGCCCCGCCGGTGAGGAAGCCGTACATCCCCTCAAGCACCGCTGTAAAGCCGCGTCCGCCCGCGTCGACAACGCCGGCTTTTTTCAGAACAGGAAGCTGCTCCGGTGTGCGGCTTAGGGCGTTTCGCCCCTCTGACAGGGCGCTTTTAAGCACCGCCAAGACGTCGCCGCCTGCCTTGGCAGCGCGTTCTGCCGCCTCGGCGGCAGAGCGCGCGACGGTAAGCATGGTGCCCTCCTTCGGCTCCGCCACGCCGCCGTAGGCCGCGTCCGCCCCTGCGCGCATTGCTGCGGCAAGGGACGCACCGTCAAGCCTATCTTTCTCCCGGCAGCTTTCCGAAAAGCCGCCGAAGATAAGCGACAGTATAACCCCGCTGTTGCCGCGTGCCGCGCCAAGCATGGCGGCGGAAACGGCCGCGCACGCCTCGCCCGCGCCGCAGCCTGCGGGCAGGCGCTTTGCCGCCTCCGCACCCGCCGACAGGGTCATGCTCATATTGGTGCCGGTGTCCCCGTCGGGCACCGGGAAAACGTTAAGCTCGTCTATCTCGCCGCAAAGCGCAAGAAGCCTCTCCGCGCCGGAGGCTGTCGCCCCGCAGAACATCTCGCCCGTAATTGTCTGTATGCTTTGTGCCATTTTGCCGTTTTTTCCTCCGCACTTTTGTTCTCAATTAAAATCTCTAAATTAAAAGATGTTGATTTATCAACAACTGTTTAGCCTATTATAACAGACAGAAGTTGATTTGTCAACATCTTTTTTCGTGAATATAACAAAGGGTCAACCGGCGGGAAGCTTCCCGGGTTGACCCTTTGTTTATGCTGTTTTCGCCTGAAATTAAGATGTACGCTTTAAAGCCTTTTGTAAGAATGCCCTATTTAAAAAGATTAGAAAGGAATATGCTGTAAGTAATAATCGGTGTAAAGCTTTTTCATCTCTTCGTAAGCTTGTGTTTCGTCGTAGTTTACCGGCCAGCCGTCCTCGTCTTCGTATCCGCTGACAACATATAATACTCCGTCCTTTTTAAGGGAGACATATAACCTTTCTTCAATAACCTCTTCTCCCCCGTCATCGATTTTTATTCTTACCAGTGTATACGGCACACTGTCCTTGTCAAGTGCGGATTTCGCCGGTGCGTTCTCGCCCTGCCAGCCGTTTAACCACTTGTTTAACCACTTAAAGGAAAGCTCATCTTCGGTTTCGCTTTCCGTAAGCGTGTCCAACACCACGGCTATCGGGTCGCCGAAGCCGTCAAGGCAGGCTTCCTTTACCTCGTCCGACGCATCTTCCGTTATTTTGTTCGCGATGGCCTTGATTTTGTCCGTTTGACCGGTTGCTTTGTAGTAAGCGCGGTAATAATATTCCAGCAAGTCAGAAGCGCCAAAGCTCCCCCAGCTTGATTCTTTTCCGTCATTGTCAACGTATGCCGCCGTGGGAGATAAAGAGCCGTCGCCCTGCTGAGCAAAGTAAAGCCTTAAGGTTTCGTGACCTTCGTCTCTCTTTTCAATGACCAATGTATACGCGACGCAGCCCTTTGCAAGAGCGGATTTATCCGGGGCGTTTTCTCCACTCCAGCCGTCCGACCACTCGTAAGAAAGCGTGCTTCCCTCTGCGGCAGCGTCAAGCACCGCGTTTACCGCTTCGTCGAAGCCGACAAGGTTGGCTTCATTTATCCCCTTAGCCGGAGTTACGAACGTCTCGTCGGCCTCACTGTCCGCCGTGCCGGCCGTCCCGCCGCCGGAGCAGGCGCAAAGCACAAGGGACGCACAAATGCAAAGCAAAACAATTGCAATAATCTTTTTCTTCATAAGTTACAATTCCTTTCTGTTTTTGATATTCAGTCTAACCGCCGTCCGGCGTTTAGACTACAAAAAATTAGAACCATCGGGAGCCTTTTAATTGGTCGTATTGACCGGTTTCCTTGTAATAATCATAGTAATACCCTTGCACCAATTGTGTTGCACTGAAATATTCATAATCGTATAAAATCTCCTCGCCATGTCCGCCTAAATTTTCATGCGCAGCCACTGGGGATAAAGTTCCATTGCTTTGCAAAGCAAAATAAATTTCATCTTTATAGTATTCGGGATATGATGTAGTATATTTGACAACCAACGTGTACGCCTTACAGCCTTTCTCAAGTGCAGATTTATTAGGTGCGTTCGTCCCGTTCCAGCCGCCCGCCCACTTGTAAGAAAAGTTTTTATAGTTTCTGTTTGAACTGCTTGAAAGCGTATCCAAGACCTCGTTTATAGGTTCGTCAAAGCCTTCAAGCGGCGCTTTATTCACGCTGCCTGTGCCGCCGCCGGAGCAGGCGCAGAGTACAAGTGCCGTGCAGACGCAAAGCAGAACAATTGCCATAATTCTTTTTTTCATAAATTGCAATTCCTTTCAGTTTTTGTGTTTTTGGGCACAGGTGAAAATCGCTTCACCTCTATACCAAAATAAAAAATCTATCTATCCGCATTATATGACAAAACGTCATATTTGTCAAGCGCTTTTTATGACAAAATGTCATTAGAGGTGATTTCTTGAAAAACAATTTAAGGCTTTTGCGGAAGGAAAAGGGCTACACGCAGATAATGGTGCAGATGCAGACGGGCATAGAGCAGGCGCTGCTTTCGAAATACGAAAACGGCGAGCGCGTTCCGCCCACGGAAACGCTCGTGCGGCTTGCGGACTTTTACGGCGTAAGCATTGACTTTTTGCTGTGCAGAACCGACAAGCGGAACCTTTAAGCGCGAAAAAAGGGTCAACCGGCGGGAAGCTTCCCGGGTTGACCCTTGTTTTATGCGGTATTTTAAGATTTGCATTTGTCGACGTAGGCGCAAGCGGCAAGCGCGGCAACGGCACCGTCGGCTGCGGCCGTTGCAATCTGCCGAACGGACTTTGTGCGGCAGTCGCCGGCGGCGAAAAGCCCCGGCGTTTTTGTGGCGCAGTCCTCGCCGGCGGAGATGTAGCCGCCCTCAAGCTCCGCAAAAGCTTCGTATATGCCGTTCTGCGGTTCAAGGCCGATGGCGGTGAACATGCCGTCAAGTGCTATCCTCTGCCTCTCGCCGGTCTGCGTGTTCTCCACGGTTATCGCCGCAAGGCTGTCCTCGCCCTCAAGCTCCTTTACGACGGTGTTTGTCAAAAGCTCTACATTGCTTTTTGCGAGGATCTCGTCCTGCAATGTCTTCTCGCCCGTCAATACGGAGAGGTTCTGCACGACAATGACCTTCTTGCAAAGGCTTGACAGCAGCACCGCCTCCTGCAGGGCGCTGTTGCCGCCGCCTATGACCGCAACGGTGCCGCCCTCGTAGAACGCGCCGTCGCACACCGCGCAGAAGCTTATGCCGTTTCCTATAAGCCGCTCTTCGTTTTCAAGCCCCAAAAGGCGGTGCTTTACCCCGGCGGCTATTATCACTGCACGGCTTTCGTATCTTTCGCCGCCGGCAGTCGTAAGTGCAAAGCCGGTGTCGGTCTTCTCAAGTGCCTCCACAGTCTCCGCCTCTATGTCCGCGCCGTGGGCAAGCGCCTGCTCGACAAGCTTGTCGGCAAGCTCCGCCCCGCTGACGGAGACAAAGCCGGGCACGTTCTCTATCTTAGGTGAAAAGGTCACCTGCCCGCCGAAGGCGCCGCCCTCGAAAAGGAGCACGCTTTTCCCCGCCCTGCCGGCGTATACGGCGGCGGTAAGCCCGGCAGGCCCCGCGCCTATAATTGCAATATCGTACATTTTTGCCTTTTCCTCTCTTAAACAGATATTGCCCCCGCCTATATAAGGCGGGGGCAAACCGCTTTACTTATTTCGCGTATGACTTAATGAATTCCTTCACCGCGGCAAGGTCGGCGTAAAGCTTCGGCTCGTCGCCGTCGACAACAAGCGTCGGCGCCTGCTTAAGCCCCAATGACGCCGCAAGCTCTTTGTTGTCCTCCACGTAAACCTTTTCGTAGGGGATGGCGTTCTTCTCAAGCTCTGCCGCCGCTATCTTGCACTTCGGGCAGGTCTTGGTGGCGAAAAGCAGCACCTTTCCGCTGCCGTGTGCGGCGGTGGACGCGGAGTTTACCTCTTCAACGTCTATTTTGCAGCTCTCGCACTCCTCCTCTATGGGGCCGTTCCTTCTGAGAACGGAGTTCGGTATATCGTAAACCTTGCGGTCCTTGTACTCCTGAAGCTTGCCGTCGTTCCAGTTCTGAACGGGGCGGTAGTAGCCGGTTATGCGGCTGTAAACCTCGGTGGTCTCGCCGCACTCCGGGCAGACCTTCTGCTCGCCCACAAGGTAGCCGTGGTTTGCGCACACGGAATAGGTCGGCGACAGCGTGTAGTAGGGAAGCCTGTAGTTTTCCGCGATCTTCCTTACAAGGCTTGCGGCAGCCTTCCAGTCCGGAAGCTTCTCGCCGAGGAAGGCGTGGAACACCGTGCCGGAGGTGTAAAGCGTCTGCAGCTCGTCCTGGATGTCAAGCGCTTCGAAAATGTCGGAGGTAAAGCCCACGGGAAGGTGGCTGGAGTTGGTGTAATAAGGCGTTTCGCCTTCCTTTGCCGCGGTCTTTATGCCGGGATAGCGCTTAACGTCGTGCTTTGCAAGGCGGTAAGAGGTCGACTCTGCCGGGGTGGCCTCCAGGTTGTAAAGGTCGCCGTACTGCTCCTGATAGTCGGAAAGCCTCTCACGCATGTGGTTAAGCACCTCTTTGGTGAACTTCTGCGTGTCGGGATGGGTCATGTCGTGCCCAAGCCACTTTGCATTAAGGCCGACCTCGTTCATGCCGACAAGGCCTATCGTGCTGAAATGGTTGTCAAAGGTGCCGAGATAGCGCTTTGTGTAGGGGTAAAGCCCCTCTTCCATAAGCTTAGATATAACGGTGCGCTTTACCTTAAGGCTGCGCGCGGAGATGTCCATAAGCTTGTCAAGCCGCTTGTAGAAGTCCTCCTTGTCGGCTGCGAGATACGCAATCCTCGGCATGTTTATCGTAACCACGCCGACGGAACCGGTGCTTTCGCCGCTGCCGAAGAAGCCGCCGCTCTTCTTCCTAAGCTCCCTCAAGTCAAGGCGCAGGCGGCAGCACATCGACCTAACGTCCGAAGGCTCCATATCGCTGTTTATATAGTTGGAGAAGTACGGGGTGCCGTACTTGGTGGTCATCTCGAACAAAAGCCTGTTGTTCTCGGTGTCCGACCAGTCAAAGTCACGAGTTATGGAGTAGGTCGGTATCGGGTACTGGAAGCCGCGGCCGTTGGCGTCGCCCTCTATCATGGTTTCGATAAACGCCTTGTTTACCATGTCCATTTCCTTCTTGCAGTCGCCGTAGGTGAAGTCCATCTCCTTGCCGCCGACTATCGCGGGCTGATCCTTAAGGTCCGCCGGAACGACCCAGTCAAGCGTTATGTTGGAGAAGGGCGCCTGCGTGCCCCAGCGCGAGGGGGTGTTTACGCCGAATACGAAGCTTTCTATGCACTTCTTCGTCTGATTGTAGTCGAGGTTGTCGACCTTGACAAAGGGAGCGAGATAGGTGTCGAAGGACGAAAACGCCTGCGCACCTGCCCACTCGTTCTGCATTATGCCGAGGAAGTTGACCATCTGGTTGCAAAGCGTTGCAAGGTGGCTTGCCGGGGCGCTTGTTATCTTGCCGCGAACGCCGCCGAGACCCTCTTTGATAAGCTGCCTCAACGACCAGCCGGCGCAGTAGCCGGTGAGCATCGAAAGGTCGTGCAGGTGAATGTCCGCATTCCTGTGCGCGTCCGCAATCTCGTCGTCGTAGATCTCGGAAAGCCAATAGTTCGCCGTTATGGCGCCGCTGTTGCTTAAAATAAGTCCGCCGACGGAATAGGTGACGGTGCTGTTTTCCTTAACGCGCCAGTCGTTTATCTTGAGGTAGTTGTCGACAACCGTCTTGTAGTCAAGCAGGGTCGAGTCGATATTGCGAAGCTTTTCATGCTGACGGCGATACAATATATAGGCCTTGGCAACCTCTGCATACCCGGCCTGAACAAGAACCGCTTCCACGCTGTCCTGTATGTCCTCCACCGCTATAAGGTTGTCCTTTATCTTGCTTTGGAAATCGCTTGTCACCTTTAAAGCCAAAAAGTCAATAGTGTCGCGATTGTAGTTGACGCCCTTCGCGTCAAAAGCCGCGGTTATCGCGTTTGCTATCTTGCTTAGTTCAAAATCAACGACCTTGCCGTTGCGCTTAGTTACTTTATACATAGCAGCCTCCGTATATTTAAAGTCTTTTTCTTCTCTTTACGCGGCGACGTCTCTCTTGCCGCCGCTCCTATATCATATCACACCAAAACGGTATTGTCAATAGGGAAAACACAATATCTTGTAAAAATTTTTTTCGTGGGCACATTTTGTCGTGCCCCGTCGTTATATGCCTCTTAATTTTACGGTAGGACAAACGGCGCGAAGGGACGCGTGAAAGGCGCGCATTTCCTCCGGCGTAAAGCCCTCCGTGCCGGGTTTTAAGATGTCCCCGCTGTCGACAAACTGCTGCAGGTACCAGTCCTCGCCCTCGGCGACAAGGCGCGCTGCCTCGGTAAGCCCCTCTAATGTGTGCAGCCCCTTTACAAGTGTTGTGCGCAGCTCGTGCGGGGTGCCTAAGCGGCGGAGGGCCGCGATGCTTTCCGCCACGGGGGCGAAGTCGAAGCCGGGTACGCCGACGGTTTGCGCGTACTTCTCCGGGCAGTTTTTAAGGTCTATCGCCACATAGTCAAGCAGTCCCTCCTCAAGCAGAGGCACAAGATATTGTGGCAGCGTGCCGTTCGTGTCAAGCTTCACGGCAAGCCCGAGAGAACGCACAAAGCGTATGAAATCCGCGATGTCTCGCTGAAGAAGCGGCTCGCCCCCGGTGATGCACACGCCGTCAAGTATGCCGGCTCGCTTTTTAAGGAAGTCCTCGACCTCGCCGTTTATCGGTTCGCCCTCCGCAGGCCTTACAAGAGAGGCGTTGTGGCAGAACGGGCACCTTAAATTGCAGCCGCCGGTGAACACCGTGCAGGCAGTGCGGCCGGGGAAGTCAAGCAGAGTAAGCTTCTGCAATCCGTATATGTTCATATTGATACCTCGTAACCTGGAATGTGAAGAGACAGCGCTAAGCGAAGTGAAGAAGTAATAGTGAAGAGTGAATAGGTGGGTGTCCGCCTACGGCGGACGGTATTTGATTTAAATATGCTGTTCCTATTTTGCGGCTAAAGCCTTAACAATAAGCAGAAACAATTCAAAAAACGAGCAAAGCTGCGGTTGGATTGTGCGACATATATAAAAATGAAAAAGCGCAGCTTTTTCTACCGCACTTATTCACTCTTACTTCTTAACTATTACTTCAAGCGAAGCTTTCTACCGCACTTCTTCACTATTCACTATTACCTATTACTTCAAGCTTCGCTTCGCTTCCTCGCATGTTTTCACAAAGCTGTTAAAAAGCGCAAGCGAAGCTTCGTCGTCCTTGCCGACCAGATGCTCCGGGTGCCACTGCACGGCTATGCCGTATGCCCGCGCGGGGTCGGAAAACGCCTCAAGCACGCCGTCCTCCGCAAAGCCCTCCGCCGCAAGGCCTGCTCCAAGCTTCTTTACGCACTGATGGTGCATGCTGTTTACGCTTATCTCCGTCTTCCCAAGCAGCGCCGCAAGCCTCCCGCCTTCGGTCAGCCGCACCTTGTGGAAGGGGACGTCATAAGGCTTCGGCTGGCGGTGTACGCTCTGCCTATTGTACTCCGCCGGTATGTCCTGGTAAAGCGTGCCGCCGTACATGACGTTTAAAAACTGTATGCCGCGGCAGATGCCGAGGTACGGCTTGCCGGTTTTAAGGTAAATCTCCGCAAACTTCGTCTCGCAGCGGTCCCTGACCGGTGTAAGCGTTCCGCAGTGCTCGTGCAGGCAGCAGCCGTAAAGCGAGGGGTGCATGTCGTCCCCGCCGGTGAACAGCACGCCGTCGCAAAGAGAGGCCATCTGCGTGAGAACCTCTGTGTTTTCGGTAAGCGGCAGCACAAAGGGCGCGCCGCCCGTCTTCTCCACCGCGCTTACGTAGCGCAGGTAGACGGTCTGCTGCTTTTCCTCCGTCCCATAGGAGGGGAAAAGCCCTATAAGCGGTCTCCTGCCCATCCCCTACATCAGCCCCCTGACGGCGGCGCAGATGCCGGCGGCGTTGAGACCGTAAATGTCAAGCAGCTCGCCCGCAGGCGCGCTTTTGCCGAAGCAGTCGTTCATGCCGACGCGCTTCATGCGGACGGGTGCGTTCTCGCAAAGCACCTCCGCAACGGCGCTGCCCAGGCCGCCTATGACCGTGTGCTCCTCGGCTGTAACGACCCGGCCGGTTTTAAGCGCGTACTTTATCACGGTCTCTTCGTCTATGGGCTTTATAGTGTGCACGTTGACAACGGAGATATCGATACCCTCGGAGGAAAGCTGCTTTTTCGCCTCCAAAGCGGCGGCAAGCATTATGCCCGTTGCGAAAACGACGGCGTCTTTCCCCTCGCACACAGGCACGGCTTTCCCCGGGTGGAAGCGGTAGCTTGCCTTGTCGAACACAATGGGAACGGCGTACCTGCCCAAGCGCACGTACACCGGGCCGTCTATATTAAGCGCCGCCTCCGTCACGGCGTAGGCCTCCACCGCGTCTGCGGGGTTTATTATCGTAAGGTTCGGTATTGTGCGAAGGACGCCCATGTCCTCGCAGTATTGGTGCGTAGCTCCGTCCTCGCCCACGGTTATGCCCGCGTGAGAGGCGCATATCTTGACGTTAAGACGCGGATAGCAAACGGAGTTGCGTATCTGCTCGTATGCCCTGCCGACGGCGAACATCGCAAACGACGAAACAAACACCGGCCGCCCTGTGGACGCTATCCCGGCCGCAACGGAGAGCATATTCTGCTCCGCAATGCCGCAGTTGAAGAACCTGTCCGGGAACTTTTTTGCAAACATGCCGGTTTGCGTAGAGCCGGAAAGGTCGGCGTCCATTACGAAAAATTCGCGTGTTTCGCCAAGGTCGCAAAGCGCCTGACCGTAAGCCATCCTTGTCGCCTGTTTTTCCATTATTTAAGCGCCTCCTTTGCCTTTTTGTACGCAGCCTCAAGCTCCGCCTCCGCAATTTTGTACTGCTCGTCGTTGGGAGCCTTGCCGTGCCAGGAGGCGTTGTTCTCCATAAACGAAACGCCCTTGCCCTTTACGGTGCGGCATATTATGGCGGAGGGCTTGTCCGTAACCGCCTCCGCGGCCGTCACGGCGCGGTCGATCTCCTCAAAGTCGTGCCCGTTTATAACCTGCACGTGCCAGCCGAATGCGCAAAATTTTTCGTCAATCGGCGACACATTCATGACCTTGTGAACGTCGCCGTCTATTTGAAGACCGTTGTAGTCGACAAAAGCGGTCAGCTTGTCAAGCTTATAGTGGGCTGCGAACATGGCCGCCTCCCAGACCTGCCCTTCCTGTATCTCGCCGTCGCCGAGGATGGCGTAGGTGCGGTAGCTTTTTCCGTCCGCCTTGCCCGCGATGGCAATGCCGCAGGCGGCCGAAATACCCTGCCCAAGCGAGCCGGTGGACATGTCAACGCCCTTTACGCGACGCATATCGGGGTGCCCCTGAAGCAGCCCACCGCTTGTGCGAAGCGACCAAAGCTGCTCCTCGTCAAAAAAGCCGCGCAGTGCAAGTGCGGCGTAAAGCGCGGGGCAGGCGTGCCCCTTTGACATAACGAACCTGTCCCTGTCCGGGGAAGAAGCCGTCTCAGGTGAAACGTTCATCTTGTCGAAATACAGGTAGGTGACGATGTCGGCACAGGAAAGCGAGCCGCCCGGGTGGCCGGAGCCCGCCTTGTTAAGCGCCTTGACGAGCAGACAGCGCACCTTTGCCGCGCGCTCTGCAAGGTATAACCGATTTTGCATAAAAATCCTCCGCTAAGATAAAGCCTTTTGTGTATCTATTTGATTTGTTCCAAAACGTCCTTAAAAAATTTCGGCAGCTCTGCCTCGAACTCCATCCACTCCCCGCTTGCGGGGTGCTTAAACCCTATGTGCTTTGCAAAAAGGCACTGCCCGTGGAGACCGGGAAGCTCGCCCCCGCCGTAAACGGGGTCGCCGACGACGGGATGCCCTATGTACGCCATGTGTACCCTTATCTGATGCGTCCTGCCTGTGAACAGCCGCAGCCTTATGTGGTCAAAGCCCTTGTACCGATTTACAAGGCTGTAGCGCGTTATCGCCTCCCTGCCGCCGGGGACGACCGCCATGCGCTTCCTGTCCGTCCTGTGGCGGGCTATCGGGGCGTTGACCGTGCCGCTTTCCTCCTTAAGGTGCCCGCGCACGACCGCCTCGTAGCAGCGGGAAAAGCTGTGGCTTTCTATCTGCGCGGCAAGGCCGACATGCGCCTCGTCGTTCTTCGCCACTATAAGAAGCCCCGCCGTGTCCTTGTCTATGCGGTGCACTATGCCCGGCCGAAGGACGCCGTTTATCGTGGAAAGCCTGCCGCCCAGGTGATAGAGCAGCGCGTTCACAAGCGTGCCGTCCTCGTTCCCCGGTGCGGGGTGAACGACCATGCCCTGCGGCTTGTTCACCACAAGAAGCCAGTCGTCCTCGTAGACGATGTCAAGCGGGATGTCCTGCGGCTTTGCCTTAAGCTCCTTCGGCGGCGGAAGGCATACGCGCACGGTGTCGCCCTCCTTAAGCCTGTCCTTTTTTGCGCAGACGCCGCCGTTAAGCGCAACCGCGCCCTCGTCGATAAGCCCCTGCGCCCTTGCGCGGCTTATCTCCGCCGCAAGGGAGACAAAAACGTCCAGCCTCTCTCCTTCGTCCGCCTTCTCTGCGGCAAAGGTAAGCTCCTCAAAGGTCTGACCGTTCATCGTCTGCGTCTTTCCGTTTTGCTTCAAAAAGCAGGGGGTGTTCCTGCCTTTTGTCCAAAAACACGATGTATATGACCATAAGCACGGCGCCGACGGTTATAAACGAATCCGCCACGTTGAATATGGGAAAGTCGAAAAACTCGAACTTTAAAAAGTCCACAACCGCCTTCCCCTGCACGTTGACGCCCGGCCTGAAGAGCCTGTCTATCATGTTGCCTACGCCGCCGCCGATTATAAACCCCATGGCGACGGTGAAAAGCTTATGCGGCTTTTTTACCCTGTAATAAAGCACGCCGAAGCCGATAAGCGCGACAAAGGACAGCACCAAAAACACCCACCGGTGATTTCTGAGCAGCCCCCAGGCCATGCCCGTGTTCTCGCTTCTGCAAAAGCTTAAAACGTGGGGGATGAAGCCGGCGCTTTCCCCAACGGCAAGCTTCGACACGACAACGGCCTTGCTTATCTGGTCGGCCGCTATGACGAGTATCGCCACTAAAGCACAAAGCACCTGTATTCACCCCCCTGTTTGATCTCTTAAAAAACTATTCCGTAACCGTCTTGCAGCGGTGGCAGAGAGTCTGCCCGTCCCCGTCATGCTCCGCACCGTCCACGTACATCCAACAGCGAACGCACTTCTCGCCCTCTGCCCTTTCGACCTTCACGGCAATGCCGCTTTGCGTCTCGGCAAAGGCGCCCTCCGGCGCGCTTTCCTCCGAAAGCGCAACCTCGGAAACGATAAATACCGTCTTAAGGTCGCTGTAAAAGTCGCGGAAGAGCTTCATTGCGGCGTTGTCGGCGCTGCCGTAAACGGTTATCTTTGCCTCAAGCGACTTGCCGATTATCTTCTCCGCACGCGCCTCCTCAAGCGCCTTCATGACGTCGTCCCTGACCTCGAACAGCGCGTCGAAGTGCCGTTCCTCTTCGGGGAAGCTGTACTCTTCCCTCTCCTCGGGCATGTCGTTAAGAAAGACACTTTCCGCGTTTTCGCCGTCCTTGTGTGCGATATATCCCCATGCCTCCTCGGCGGTGAAGGAAAGTATCGGCGCGACAAGGCGCACAAGCGCGCTAAGCACAAGGTACATAACGGTCTGCGTACCGCGGCGAAGGACGCTGTCCTTCTTCTCGCAGTAAAGCCTGTCCTTCGTTATGTCGATGTAAAGCTTCGACATGTCTATTGTGCAGAAGTTGTGCAGGTCGTGGTAAATGGTGTGGAACTCGTAGTTCTCATACGCCTCTCTCACCCTGCCGCAAAGCCCGTTCAGGCGGGAAAGCGCCCACTTGTCTATGCCGTCAAGCTCCTTCGGGTCAACCATGTCCCTGTTTGGGTCGAAGTCCGTCTCCGGGCTCCCGAGGTTTGCCATAAGTATGCGTATTGTGTTCCTTATCTTGCGGTATATCTCCGAAAGCTGCTTAAGTATCTCGGGACTTAAGCGAACCTCGCCCGTGTACTCCACGGACGACGCCCAAAGGCGAAGCACGTCGGCGCCGTAGGTATTGCACACCTGTATCGGGTCTATGCCGTTGCCGAGGGACTTTGACATCTTCTTCCCCTCGCCGTCAACGACCATGCCGTGCGTGATAACCGTCCTGTACGGGGCTACGCCCCTTGTTGCGACGGATGTAAGCAGCGAAGACTGGAACCAGCCCCTGTACTGGTCGTTGCCCTCAAGGTAAACGTCAGCAGGGAAGGAGTGATCCTTAAAGTGGTCAAGCACATAGGCGTAGGAAGAGCCGCTGTCGAACCAAACGTCCATTATGTCCTGCTCTGCCTTTAAGTGAGTGCAGCCGCACTTCGGGCAGACGGCAAGGTCGCCGATAAGCTCCTCCGGCGTCTTGCTGCACCAGGCAGCCGAGCCCTCTTTCTCAAACACCTTCGCTATTCTCTCTATGGTTTCGGGGCTTATAATGGGCTCCCCGCAGTCCTCGCAGTAGAAAATCGGTATGGGAACGCCCCACTTGCGCTGACGGGAAATGCACCAGTCCGCCCTGTCGCCGACCATGCTTTCTATCCTCGCCTGACCCCAGCCGGGTATCCAGCGCACGGTCTTTATGGCCTCAAGAGCCTCTTTTTTGAAGTCCTCGACGGAACAGAACCACTGCTCCGTAGCGCGGAAGATGACGGGGTTTTTGCACCGCCAGCAGTGCGGATAGGTGTGCGTTATATGCTCCACCGCAAGCAGTGCGCCGCTTTCCTTTATATCCTTTAGTATCTCTACATTCGCCTCGGCGGTTTTAAGCCCTTCGTACTTGCCGGCAAGCGCCGTAAGCCGCCCGCGGGAATCCACCGGAACTATCACCTCAAGCTCCTTGTACTTCCTGCATACCTCAAAGTCCTCCATGCCGTGGCCGGGCGCGGTGTGAACGCAGCCGGTGCCGCTTTCAAGGGTGACGTGGTCGCCGTTTATAACAAGGCTTGTGCGGTCTATAAAGGGGTGTGCGGTCTTCATATACTCCAGCTCTGCACCCGTAAAGCCTGCGACAAGCTCTATATCTATGCCGCAAACCTTTGCAGTCTGCTCCGCCAGCTCCTTCGCCAAAACGAGAAAGTCATCCCCGCACCTGTAAAGCCCGTATGCGAAGTCCTTGTTAAGGCATATCGCGACGTTGCCGGGAAGGGTCCAGGTCGTCGTCGTCCAAATCACAAAGTAAACGTTGTCAAGCGTGCCGGTGTAGGGCGTGAAAAGCCCCTTGTCGTCGGTCACGCGGAACTTTACGTAGATGGAATCGCACTCGTCGTCCGCGTACTCTATCTCCGCCTCCGCAAGCGCCGTCTCGTCCGTAGGGCACCAATAAACCGGCTTAAGCCCCTTGTAGATGTAGCCCTTCTGCTGCATCTTGCCGAATATGCGTATCTGCTCCGCCTCGAAAAGCGGGATAAGCGTCATATAGCCGTGCTCCCAGTCGCCGAAAACGCCCAGCCTTTGCTGCTGCCCCATCTGACGCGCAACGTTCTCCCTTGCGAACTGCTCGCAAAGTGCGCGGAACTCCGCAGCGTCAACCGCGCCGCGCTTGACGCCGTGCTTCTTTATCATCTGATTCTCTATCGGAAGGCCGTGCGTGTCCCAGCCGTGTATGTACGGCGCCTTGTACCCGGTCATGTTCTTGCTTTTTATGATGAAATCCTTAAGGCACTTGTTTAAAGAGTGCCCGATGTGCATGTCCCCGTTTGCATACGGAGGGCCGTCGTGCATGACGAAGGGCTTCTTCCCCTCGTTGTTTTCCATCATTTTGTCGTATATGCGCATGTCGTCCCAGCGCTTCTTTATCTCCGGCTCCTTCTGCGGCAGGTTTGCGCGCATCGGAAAGCCCGTACCGGGAAGATTAAGTGTGTCCTTGTAATCCTTCATAAGCTAAAGCCCCTTATATTTATACAATTTTACCGATATTTCGTCCCGTGCCCATTCGCGGAAAAGCAGCCGTATTGTCTGCGGCTGCTTACAGGCTGAAAAGCGGTGCCTAAAGACGCACCCTCTCAGTCCTCCTTAAGATTTTCGAGACTTTTTATAAAGAAGTCCTCGCCGTCGGAAGCGTCCTCCTCGGCGTCGGCACCGACAACGGCAGGCTCCGCCTTCGGCGCTTCCTCCTCTGCGGGCTGCTCCTGCTTATCGGCAGGCGGGTTCAGGTCCTCGCTTTCCCTGTCGACAAGGGCCGCGTCGTTGTCGTTCTTGACGGCCTGCGCGACGTCGCTTAGTATGTTCTCCACAATGGTGCTTTCGTTGGGAAGCACAATGTCCTCCAGGCGGTTCACGTTGATGCCCTGAAGCTCCTCTATGTGCCTGCGGTAGAGGTCGAAAACGTCCTGCTTAAAGTCGAGGATAGAGGTGCGTATGGCCCACATCTCCTCCTTCTCCTTCACCATTCTGCGCTTAAAGTCGGCAATAACGGCGTCGCAGCGCTCCTTTATGGAGCCTGTTATAAGCTCCGCCTTCGCGGTGGCGTCCTTCACGATCTTCTCGCCCATCTTCTGCGCGCCGACAAGGGTGGCACGGATAGACTCTTCCTCGTCCTTTATCTCGTCAAGCTTCGTGCCGACTATCCTAAGTTTCCTGTTAAGCTCTGCGTTTTCACGGTAAAGCTCTGTGTACTTTTCTATCAAAAACTCGATGTGGTCGTCGACCTCGGCGGGGTTGTAACCCCTGACCGCCTTGGAAAACGCCTTGTTTTTAAGCTCGTGCGGTGCTAACACTGCAAATTTCCCCTTTCTTTAAAGCAAAATTATACCACGTTCGGAAGCAGGAACGTAAGCAGCATAATCAAAAGCAATGCCACAAGTACGGACAGGTCCAAGGGTATATCCTGCAAAATTTCTATTCTTTCAAGTCTGCGCCTTATCGGGACAAGTATCGGCTCCGTCACGGCGTATATGAACGACGCGAAAGCGCCTCCCCCGTCCGAAACAAGCCCTATAAGGACGCGCAAGAAAAGTGCAAAATAAGTCAAAGAGAGATATGCGCTGACTGTCAGCGCAATAAACGACATTATTCTGATCAACCGAAATCACCCTCTGTCAAAGTCTGCTGCGGCCGCCTTGCCTGCTTTAATAAAGCTCCTTCTGGGCTGCAGGGGACTGCTCCAAATCGGCGGAGACGTCCACATTCTTGGGGGTGATAACGTAGGTGGAGTTCGCCGCGCGCTTTATCTGCCCCTCTATCGCATAGGTTGTACCCGTAAGGAAGTCAAGTATGCGCCTTACGGTCTCCTTATTGGTGCCCTCAAGGTTCAAAACCACGGTGCGCCTTTCAAGAAGATGGTCGGCTATCCCGGTGACGTCCTCGAACTTCTCCGGCCTTACTATCTTCATCTCCAGCGCAGACGCAGGGCTTGCGGAGATGTTGCTTGTCTGACGGGGTGCCTCCTTCTCCACGGGACGGCGAACCTCGGCATAAGTCTCCTCGCCGTAATCCGCGTCTTCCTCTTCACTGATATACGCTTCTTCTTTGCCTAAAAGCTTTTCTGCCCATTTCCAGTTTGCCATATTTATTTCCTCCGTTTTTTATATTATCTTTATTTATTTACGTATGTTCTTTCTCCAAATATCGCGGAGCCGATTCTCACCATTGTCGACCCGCACTTAACGGCGTTCTGCCAATCGCCGCTCATACCGGCGGACAAAATGCTCATACTAACATTATCCACATTTTGTGCCGATATGTCAACAAATATTTTTCGTATTTTTTGATAATAAGCTATATTTTTGTCTGTGTTTTCACATTTCGGCGGAATTGTCATAAGCCCGCGGACGGTTATCCCCTTCAGCGCGGCAATTTCCCGCACAAATTCCTCCGTCTCCTCCGGAGGGACGCCGCCCTTGCTTTCCTCGCCGCCTATGTTCACTTCAACAAGCACCGGCATGACCTTTCCCATTGCAAGCGCGCGGCGGCTTATCTCCTCCGCAAGCTTTACGCTGTCTACCGAGTGGATAAGCGACACCTTGTCTATTATATATTTGACCTTGTTGGTCTGCAGCTTGCCTATAAACTGTATGTCAAGCTTCTCCCTGTCGAGGCTGCCGTACTTCTCAAGCAGCTCGTTCACGCGGTTCTCGCCTATTACATGCAGCCCCAGCGACGCGGCGTAGTTTATATACTCCGCAGGCACCGTCTTAGTCGCCGCAAGCAGCGTCACTCCCGCGGGGAGAGAGGCCGTTATCCTCTCCAGATTCTCTTTTATTTTCCGTTTTTTCTCTTCGCATTCGTCCAAGTTTAAGAAACCACCTTCCCGGCGTAAAGGTTCTTGCCGCCTATAAGCACCGTGTCGTGCAGCGAAAGCTTTGTCGCCGACCGTTCGGAACGGTTTTCCTCGTTCGGAAGCTTCACCAGGTAAAAGCCGCCGTTTTCGCAAAGCACCTCTGCCGTTTTGAAAACCACCCTGCCGGAGGAGAGCGAGTAAACCCCCGTCTCGCCGTTGACGTTCACAAGCGCCGAGGTGCGTATTTTCAGCCCCTCCAGGGTGCTTTTTATCACCTTTACCTCCTGCTTGCGCGTAAAGGCAAAGCCGCTTCTCAGCGTGTTGGTGCCGAAAACCAGAACCACCTCGTCACCGCTGCTGTCGCCGCTTATGCCCTCGTAGGTCATGGGTATCTCCGCCCCGTCCGAGTAGCTGAATATGACGCTGTACTTGCTGCCCTCTTCAAAGTACGCCGATTCCCGCCTCGGTGCGGTAAACGCGATGTACCACTTAGAGTCGCTTGCTATCTTCCCCACGGCGTTTTGAAGGATGCCGCTGCCCGGCTCGCTCTCTATAAGAGCGCCGAAGCTCTCCGCCGTCAGTGAATCCAGCGCGGCCGCGGTAAACGTCCCCTCGTATCCGTCCGCAGCGGTGTAAAAATACCCGGGCGCCGACGCCGTTGTCGTAACCTTGGCGCCGTGCAGCGACGCCTCCAGCGACGCCTTCCTTTGCTGAAGCTCCGATATGACGGGGCCGAAAAGGTCGCCGCTGTCCGCAACCGCCGCCTGCCGGCGGTTCATCTGCACAAGCAGCTCGTCCCCCGCCCTGCCCGCAGCAGCAAGGTCACCCTCCGCAACACTGCGCTGTATCGAAAGCATGTAGTCGTTTATATTTTCGTTTATTCGTGAAATGTCGGTTGAAAATGAGCCGCTGCCGACGCTGCTGCGGTTAAGCAGGTCTATGCGCTTGTCTATTTCGTTTATTGTCTCCTGAACGCCGGCGTCGGCCGAGTCGCGATATGTAACGCAAAGCTCCTCGCCGGTGTGCACCTTTTCGCCGTTTTCCACGCTGTAGCTGCGCGTGCCGCCGCCGCTTTGCATAACGACCTGCTCGTCGCGGAATATGTACGCAGACGCTTCGACCGCGTCGTTTACGACGGAGTAAAATGCGTGCTCGACCTCTATGGCGTCGCTGCGGCTTAGGGAAAGCTGCATTACGGTGTAAGCGATTATGAAGACAGAGCAGACCACGGTCAAAACCTGCTTAAGTATTCGCTTCACCGTCTCACCTCCGTCAGCCCGAACCGTTCAAAAACCCACCGCAGATGCGCCTTGCCTCCTCAAAAACGGCCTCGCCCCCGGTGCAGTCTATGACGTGCGCGTCCTTCATGCGCTTAAAGTAGCTTATCTGCCGCTTTGCGTAGTTGCGCGTTGCCTGTTTTATGTTCTCCTTCGCCTTATCGAGGCTCGTCTCGCCCCTGAAATAGGGGAAAAGCTCTTTATACCCTATCGCCTGGCTTGCCGTGGGTGTGTTCTCCAGCCCCGCCTTCCAAAGCGAAAAGGCCTCTGCCTCCAGCCCCGCTTCAAACATCCCGTCCACGCGTGCGTTTATGCGGGTGTAAAGCCTGCCCCTGTCGGGGTCGTCAAGAAGTATAAGGCAGCGCTTAAAGCGGCTTTGCCTGCCGCCCTCGGCGATAAGGCTTGTCTTCGTCTTCCCCGTTACAAGGTATATCTCCAGCGCGCGTGCAACGCGCTTTACGTTGTTGGGGTGTATCTCCGCCGCAGAAACGGGGTCAACCTCCGCAAGCCTTGCGTGCAGGGCAGCTGCGCCCTCTTCCTTGGCCTCTTGCATCAGGCGTGCCCTTATCTCCGGGTCGCTGTCCGCCGTTTCGGAGAAGGCCGCCTCCCCCGTCAGCGCGTCTATGTAAAGGCCGGTACCTCCGGCAAGCACCGGAACCTTCCCGCGTGCGGCAATATCCTCCGCTATGCGCCCCGCAAGGGCAACAAAGCTGCCTGCGGAGAACTGCTCTTCTATATCCGCAAAGCTTAAAAGGTGGTGCGGAACGCCGCACATCTCTTCCTTCGTCACCTTGGCGGTGCCGATGTCCATGCCCTTGTAAACCTGCGCCGAATCGCCGGAGATTATCTCACCGTCAAACTCGCGTGCAAGACGAACGGCAAGCGCGCTTTTGCCGGTGGCCGTCGCCCCCGCAACGGCAATAAGCTTTATCATTTGAAAGCGAATCCTTCCAATATCGCCTCGTAGCCCGCCGCAGCGCCCTCATAGTCGTTTTCGTCTGCGGTAAGCGTAACGGTATATATCTCCGCCCCGCGTATGCAAAGGCAGGTGCGGAAGCTGTAGCTGTTGCCGGAAACCGACTTTGCCGTGTAGTACGCATCCACCGCGCTTGCGCCTCCGAGGCGCCTGTCGGCAACGGATATCTCCTTAAAGTCCACAAGTCCCGCGCTTACGGAGTTTTTGTATGTCTCCTCCCAGTACTGCCTTGCGGTGGCGTTCCTGTCCAGCGCGAAAACGCAGGCAACCACGGTTGCCTTGCCGCAGCTTAAGCTTACAAACGCCTCCGCCGTGTCAAGGCTCCACCCCTCCGGCACGGGAACGGTAAAGTCCGCATACCCCTTGTCGTCCGCAGACTGTGCAGGCGCGGGTTCCGCAAACGCAAAGCTCTCTTTTATGTCGTCCATGATGTCGCCGTACAGCTCGTAATTCGTCTTGGAAGAGAGATAGCTTACGACGCAGATCCTACCGTCCCCCTCGAAGACAAGCTGCTGCAGCATGTAATCGGCCGTTTCGCCCGCCTTTGTCGGCTGCCCGTCAAGCTTCGTCTCGCCCTTAAGCGTGACCTCCGCCGCGGCTGCATAGGCGCTGCCCACGCCGTCCTTTTCAAACACGCCGCGTTTGTCCTGAAGTATGCGGCAGCTTTCGTAAACCGAAGAGAAGCCGTCTATCCCGGCGTTCCAATACTCCGCCGCCGTAAGCCCCTCTGTATTGTCAAAGGAGGAAAAGCGCACCATTGCGAAGGGAAGCGCACCGCCGACGTCCGCAATGCTTACGCAGGTAACCCCGCCGAGGCTGTAAACATCCCAGCCCTCCGGATAAGAGAAGCTGTAGCCGCCGACCCCGTCGGCATAGCTCTTCATCACCCTCTCCTCTTCCCCGCTGCAGCCCGCAAGGGAAAGAAGCAGGCAAAGCGCGGCAAAAAGCGCCAAAGCCCTTTTTATATGTCCTACGGTCTTAAACAAGGTACAGCCCTCCGCACGGCCCCGCAAAGGCCGAAGAGGAAGAAGCCGAGCTTTCGTCGGAAGCCGGTATCTCTTTCTTCGACGACACCGCAACGGTCACCGCAACGGCGCCGAAGATGACGGCAAGCACCAGCAGAAGCGCCAAAACCTTGCCGACCGAGCCGCCCCACACCGTTTTTGTCTTTTTCATAAAATCCATACCTCGCCGGTTAATACAATTTCACATCTACATAATACACTATTTTTTTGCATTATACAAGTGTTTTGCGAAAAAAATCAGTCCAAAAGCTTCAAATGTCCGTCAAGAAGCGCCGTTCTTACCGTCTGAGAGTACCGAACCTCCCCGCCTAAGAAGTCCACAAGGTACTTCGGGTTCAGGTACGCGTCGGACGCGGCCGAGAGGACGGCCTTCAAAAGCACCGCGCCGTCCCTTTGCTTTGCAGACAGGCTTTTTATCATCGGGGAAATATCGACGTTCTCGGTCTTCGACTTGCTTTTTTTCTCCACCGTCACCTCCCCGGCGAAGCGGGAAAGCACCTCTTCCGCGGAAAGGTCGGTTTCAAGCGTTATCTCGTAGGAGGCGTAGCGAAGCTCCTTAAGCTTTTTCTTCGGGTACGCCGCCTTTATCACCGGCATATCGGACGGCATGACGGCGGAAAGCCTTTCGTAAACGGTGTCGGAGGGAAGCCTTTCGCAAAGGTCGATGTCGAACACGTCGTAAAGCGCCTCCTGATATATGGACACGGGGAGGGCGAACACAAGCTTCGGGTGAGGGTTGAAGCCCTGCGAATAGTAAAGCGGAAGCCCGCTTCTTATAAGCGCGCGGGTTATGGCGCGCTGTGTGTCGAGGTGCGATATGTACCTTGCGTTGCCCCTCTTCTGCCAAAACACACGCACGGTGTACTTCTCGGGTGCGTTCATTGCTTTTCCCCTCCCTTGCAGACGGTGCAGCCCCTGTTCTGCATCCCGCAGCCGGAGCAGCGGGTGCGGCAGTCCGGCGTCGTAACGCCCTCAAGCGCCTTTTTCGCTTCTTTTATAAGGAATTCCTTGCTTACGCCGCAGCTTATGTGATCCCATGGGAGCTTTTCGTCAAATCCTATTCTGCGGTTTGCGTAAAACGCGGGGTCAATACCCACCTTCTCAAACACGCCCATCCAGCGGTCATAGTCGAAAAGCTCGTCCCAGCTGTCAAAGCGCTGCCCCTGCCGTACCGCCTCCGCAATGGCGGCGGAAAGCCTGCGGTCGCCGCGCGCAAACACCGCCTCCAAAAAGCTGACCTTCCCGTCGTGATAGCTGTAGCTTATCTTGCGCGAGGTTATGCACTCCTTAAGAAGCATCTGCTTCCGCAAAAGCTCGTCCGCCGTGTCCTGCGGGAACCACTGGAAGGGGGTAAACGGCTTCGGCACCAGGCAGGAAACGCTTATGCTTACGCTTACGCCCTTCGGGCTGCCGCGCTTTTCGGAGTAGTAAAGGTCGACTATCCTCTGCGCAAGCGAGGCTATACCCCTTATGTCGTCGTCCGTCTCCGTCGGCAGGCCGTTCATAAAGTAAAGCTTAAGCGCGCTTCTGCCGCCGTCAAAGGCCGCCTCGCAGCCCTTAAGTATCTCTTCCTCCGTAAGGTTTTTGTTTATAACGTCGCGCAGCCTCTGCGTGCCGGCCTCCGGCGCAAAGGTAAGCCCGCTTTGCCGCACGTTCATGGCCTTTTCCATAAGCTCGCGATAGAAGCTGTCTATGCGCATGGACGGAAGCGAGATGTTCACCCGCTCCTTCTCCGTCCAAAGAAGCATTTTGTCTATAAGCTCACGCAGGCGCGTGTAGTCGCTTATGCTGAGACAGCACATCGAGACCTCGCTGTAGCCGGTGTTTTTGTAAAGCTCCCTTGCCTGTGCGTCAAGCGTTTCCGGGCTTTTCTCCCGCACCGGGCGGCAGACCGTGCCAGCCTGGCAGAAGCGGCAGCCGCGTATGCAGCCGCGGAACACCTCAAGAACCATGCGGTCGTGCACCGTCTCAAGGTAGGGCATCTCGTGCTCCGTAGGGAAGTCGACACCGTCAAGGTCGGTGACAAACGCCTTCTCCACCGCCGCAGGCACGCCCTCCTCCTTCGGGCGGAAGTCCTTTATAGTCCCGTCTTCGTTGTAGCTTACCTCGTACAGCGAAGGGACGTACATTCCGCGGATACCGGCGGCTTTTTTAAGGAAGTCCGCCTTCTTTACACCGTTTTTCTTGCACTCCCTGTAAAGGTCGGCAAGGGCGCAAAGCGTTTCCTCCCCCTCGCCTATCGAGAAGACGTCTATAAAGTCGGACATCGGCTCCGGATTGTAGGCGCAGGGGCCGCCGGCTATGACAAGCGGCCACTCCTCTCCCCTCTCGGAGGCGTAAATCGGTATCCCCGCAAGGTCAAGCATATTAACGGCGTTTGTATAGGAAAGCTCGTACTGCAGCGTGAACGCGACAATGTCGAAGTCCTTTATGTCGTCACCGCTTTCAAGCGCGTAAAGCGGTACGCCCTCACGGCGCATCTCCGCCTCCATGTCCGTCCAGGGGGCATAGCAGCGCTCGCACCAAAGGTAGTCCTTTTTGTTAAGGCAGTGGCGCAGTATACGCATGCCGAGGTTCGACATGCCTATTTCATAGGTGTCCGGGAAGCAGAAGGCCATCCTCACCTCTACCTTCGACTTGTCCTTTATAAGCTCTCCGTACTCGCCGCCGGTGTACCTGCCGGGCTTTTCCACCCGCGCAAGTATGTGCTTTATTCTGTCTGTGTTCATTTCTTCTTTCCTTCCGCAAGGTAGTCTTTAAGATACTGTCCCGTGTAGGACTGCGGGCAGGCGGCGACCTCCTCCGGCGTGCCCTGCGTTACAACGGTTCCTCCGCCGTCGCCGCCTTCGGGGCCCATGTCTATTATGTAGTCCGCCGTCTTTATAAGGTCAAGGTTGTGCTCTATCACCACGACGGTGTTCCCGCCGTCCACAAGCTTTTGAAGCACGTCCTTAAGCTTGTTTACGTCGTCCGTGTGCAGACCCGTGGTCGGCTCGTCAAGGATGTAAAGCGTCTTGCCCGTGCTTTTCCTTGCAAGCTCGCTTGAAAGCTTCACCCTCTGCGCCTCCCCGCCGGAAAGCGTGGTGGAGCTTTGCCCTATCTTTATGTAGCCAAGCCCCACGTCGCGCATCACGCAAAGCTTGCGCTTCAGCGAAGGGTAGGCGTCGAAGAACTCGCAGCCCTCGTCGACGGTCATGTCGAGTATATCGCTTATGGTCTTGCCCTTGTACTTGATCTCAAGAGTTTCGCGGTTGTACCGCCTGCCCTTGCACACGTCGCATTTGACGTAGACGTCGGGGAGGAAGTGCATCTCTATTTTAAGCGTGCCGTCGCCCTGGCAGGCCTCGCAGCGGCCGCCCTTGATGTTGAAGGAAAACCTGCCGTCCGTGTAGCCGCGCGCCTTTGCCTCCGGCGTGGAGGCGAAGATGGCGCGTATCTCCGAGAATATGCCCGTATACGTCGCGGGGTTGGAGCGCGGGGTTCGCCCTATGGGGCTTTGGTCGATGGCGATGATTTTGTCGATGTTCTCTATGCCCTCTATGCGCTCGTGCTTACCGGGGGTAAGGGTGTACCTTCCAAGCGCCTTCGCAACGCCGTTGTAAAGCACGGAGTTGACAAGCGAGCTCTTGCCGGAGCCGGAAACGCCCGTTACGCAGACAAAGCAGTCAAGCGGAAAGCTTACGTCTATGTGTTTAAGGTTGTTCTCCTCCGCGCCGCGCACGGTTATAAAGCTGCCGTTCCCCTTCCTGCGCTTTTTCGGAAGCTCCACGCGAAGCTTGCCCGCAAGGTATTTGCCGGTAAGCGAGTCAGCGCAGCCCTCTATCTCCTTCGGTGTGCCCGAAAAGACTACCTTCCCGCCGTGTATGCCCGCACCGGGGCCGATGTCGACGATATAGTCGGCAGAGCGGATGGTCTCCTCGTCGTGCTCCACCACTATGACCGTGTTGCCGAGGTCGCGAAGGTTCTTAAGCGTGCCGATAAGCTTCCTGTTGTCGCGCTGGTGAAGTCCTATGCTCGGCTCGTCGAGGATGTAAAGCACGCCCATAAGGGAAGAGCCTATCTGCGTCGCAAGCCTTATGCGCTGTGCCTCCCCGCCGGAAAGGCCTGCGGACTTGCGCGAAAGCGTCAAATATTCAAGCCCCACGCTGTTAAGAAAGCCCAGGCGCGATTTTATCTCCTTAAGTATCTCCCTTGCTATCTCCTCTTCCTTCGGGGTAAGCTGCAGATTCTCGAAAAAGCTTTTGCACTTCGCCACGGAGAGGTCGCAAAGCTCCGCTATGTTAAGGCCGCCGACGGTGACTGCAAGCGCCTCCGGCTTAAGGCGGCGGCCGCCGCACTCCGAGCAGGGGATGTTTTCCATAAACTCCTCGTAGTATTCCCTTGCGGCAAAGTCGTTCCCGCACTGACGGTACCGGCGGTCTATCATATTTATAATTCCCTCAAACTTCGGCTCGCACGCGTCCCTGCGGCGCGCCTTGAGAGAACCCATATTGCCGTAAAGCAGTACGTCAAGCGCCTCATCGGAGAACTTCTCTATCGGCGTGTGGATGTCAAAGCCGTGGTACTTGCCGAGCCTGTTGTATATCTCGCCGGAATAGCTTGTCGCCGTCACGGTCTTAAAGCCGTTGCACACCACCGCGCCGGTGTAAAGCGAGCGCGTCTTGTCCGGTATAAGCTTGTCCGGCGACAGAACGAAGCTTTCGCCAAGTCCGCCGCACTTCTCGCAGGCGCCGTAGGGGTTGTTGAAGGAGAACATCCTGGGCGTAAGCTCGCCAAGGCTTATGCCGTGCGTGCGGCAGGCGTAGTTCTGGCTGAAAACAAGCTCCTCCCCGTCGCTGCCGTCGGGGTTCACGGTCTGTATGCACACTATGCCGTCGCCGAGCTTTGCCGCCGTCTCCACGCTGTCGGTAAGGCGGCTTTTTATGTCCTCGCGCATGACAAGGCGGTCGACGACTATCTCAATGTCGTGCTTTTTGTTTTTGTCAAGCTCCGGGCGGTCGTCCAGCTCGTACATCGCGCCGTCTATACGAACGCGCACGTAGCCGCTTCTCGCCGCGCCGTCAAGCAGCTTTTCGTGCTGACCCTTTTTGCCCCGCACCACCGGCGCCAGCACAAGGAAGCGCGTACCCTCCGCAAGGGCGCATACGCCGTCCACTATCTCGTCAACGCTTTGCTGCTTTATGACTTCGCCGCAGACCGGGCAGTGCGGAACGCCTATCCTCGCGTACAAAAGCCTTATGTAGTCGTATATCTCCGTCACGGTGCCCACGGTGGAACGCGGGTTCTTCGACGTTGTCTTCTGATCTATCGATATGGCGGGGGAAAGCCCCTCTATCGCGTCGACGTCCGGCTTGTCAAGCTGACCCAAAAACATGCGGGCGTAGGAAGAAAGCGACTCTACAAATCGCCTGTGACCTTCGGCAAATATGGTGTCGAAGGCAAGCGAGCTCTTCCCGCAGCCCGAGACGCCCGTAAACACCGTAAGCTTGTCCCTTGGGACGGTTACGTCTATGTTTTTGAGGTTGTTGACCCTTGCACCCCTGACAATAAGCTCTTTGTTCATGCCCTCTCCTTTACGCCAAAAGCGAACGTATCCTGTCGCGCAGTGCCGCCGCGGTTTCAAAGTCAAGCTCCTTCGCCGCCTGCTTCATCTGCTTTTGCAGCTTGTCTATAAGCTGCTTCTTCTCCGCCTTCGTAAGCCTGCCGCCGTCGCCGGAGCCGCTTACGGTTATCTCTATCGGAGCGCGTATTTCCTTGATTATGGTCTTCGGCGTTATGCCGTGCGCCTTGTTGTAGGCGTCCTGCTTCTCGCGGCGGCGGTTGGTCTCGTCCATGGCGCGCTGCATGGAGCCGGTTACCCTGTCCGCGTACATTATAACGCGCCCTGCCGCGTTCCTCGCTGCGCGTCCTATCGTCTGTATAAGGCTCATCTCCGAGCGGAGGAAGCCCTCCTTGTCGGCGTCTAAAATACCGATAAGCGCAACCTCCGGCAGGTCAAGCCCCTCTCTAAGCAGGTTTATGCCGACAAGTACGTCAAACTCCCCTGCCCGCAGCTGCCTTAAAAGCTCTATCCTCTCTATGGTCTCTATGTCGTAGTGAAGGTACTTCGTCTTCACGCCGTTTTGAAGGAAGTACTCGCTTAGGTCTTCCGCCATCTTTTTAGTAAGCGTGGTGACAAGCACCCTTTCGTTCCTGCTTATGCAGTTTCGTATTTCGCCCAGCAGGTCGTCTATCTGCCCTGCCACGGGGCGCACCTCCACCGTCGGGTCAAGCAGCCCCGTCGGCCTTATGATCTGCTCCGCCATGTTCTGCGCCAGCCCCTTCTCATAGTCGCCGGGTGTGGCGCTTACGTAGACGGTCTGCCCCTTTTTGGCCGTGAACTCGTCAAACTTAAGCGGCCGGTTGTCGTAGGCCGACGGAAGGCGAAAGCCGTAGTCGATAAGGTTCTTCTTCCGCGCCGTGTCGCCGCCGCTCATGCCTCGCACCTGCGGCACCGTGACGTGGCTTTCGTCTATGAAAAGCAGAAAGTCTTTGGGGAAATAGTCAAGCAGCGTGTATGGCGTGCTGCCCGGCTTGCGGCCGGAAAGGACGCGGCTGTAGTTCTCCACCCCGCTGCAGTAGCCTATCTCGCGTATCTGCTCTATGTCAAACAGCGTGCGCTCCTTTATGCGCTGCGCCTCTATAAGCTTGCCGTTTTTTTCGAAGTACTCGACCCTTTCAAGCATCTCGTCGTATATCTCCGTAAGCGCCGCCTTGCGAAGCTCCTCGTCCGTCACGTAGTGCGACGAGGGGTATATGGCGGCGTGGTTCAGGCGCGCCTTAAGCTCGCCGGTGACGGTGTCTATCACGGAAATGCGGTCTATCTCGTCGCCGAAAAACTCTACCCTTACGGCGTCCGTGTTCGTGTTGGACGGGAAGATCTCCAAAACGTCGCCGCGAACGCGGAAGTTGTTGCGTTCAAAGCCTATGTCGCTTCTCGTGTACTGCACCGCGACAAGCCGCTTTATAACCGCGTCACGGCTTATGCGAAGCCCCGGACGCAAAGATATGACCTGCTTTCGGTACTCCGCCGGGTCGCCGAGGGAATATATGCACGACACGCTGGAGACTATTATCACGTCCTGCCGCTCGAAAAGCGCGCTTGTGGCGCTGTGACGAAGCTTGTCTATCTCGTCGTTTATCGCGGCGTCCTTCTCTATGTAAATGTCCTTGCCGGGGACGTAAGCCTCCGGCTGGTAGTAGTCGTAATAGGATACGAAGTATTCCACCGCGTTGTTCGGGAAAAACTCGCGGAACTCGGAGCACAGCTGCGCCGCAAGCGTCTTGTTGTGCGCCAAAACAAGGGTCGGCTTGTTTATCCGCGCTATTATGTTTGCCATCGTAAAGGTCTTGCCGGAACCGGTTACGCCTAAAAGCACCTGGTCGCGAAGCCCGCTTTCCACACCTGCGGCAAGCTTTTCTATCGCCTCCGGCTGGTCGCCCATCGGCTTAAACGGCGAAACAAGTTCAAAATGATCCATAAAAAGCCGCTCCTTCCCGTGTATCATACCATTATACCACAAACCCGCGGAAATTGGAATACAATTTGCAGAAACTTTTAATTTTCCCGCCCGCACGTATGAAGCGTGGATTAAACATAAAAATTGCCGCGCAAGTTCTTCTTACGCGGCGGTTTTTCCTCTTGACAAATTTTGCCGAAAGTGTATAATAAATCTTAGGCGTTTGCCATAGCGGCGGCGCCCGGGCGTTTGCCATAACGGTAGGCGGTTGGCTCCCCCTTTCTCGCTTTCTGAGCGAGGGAAAGGAGGGATGCTTATGTTTTTTAGTACATACGAATCAATATTCGTGTTTATTAGCGCGATATGCGACCTTATTCAATTGGTCGTCTTGATTGTAAAATGTATAAAAAATGACCGCCACTGACTCCAACAGTGACGGTCGCCTACTTTTTTAAGTAGGAAAAAACCAACTGTGGGGCCAACCGCTTATCGGCGGCGCCCTTTCTATTTACATTATATACCCGTCCGCGCATTTTGTCAAGCTTTTTAACAAAAATTCCAAAACCGCGAGCTTCAGCGAGCATACAATAAAACTCGAATTTTCCGTGGGCATGTACCGCGGAAAATTCTCCTTGGATTCCCGCGAGTGCCTTATTCCCGACGTAGGAGGGGATAAGGCGCGAGACGCGAGTGAACGGGAATCTATAATGACTGAGGACTTTTGAGAAAACGAAGTTTTCTTAAAAGTCAACCTATTAGCTAAACCGGGGTCCCCGCCGCGAACGTAGTGAGTGGTGGGGATTAATATCGGGGGCACCCCCGTAAAGCCGTAAGGCTTTATGGGGGATATTTATCCCGTGCTTCCAAACCCTCCGTGCCGCTTCTCCGTTTGGCTGTCGTCCACGGTTATGCCGTAGGGGACGAAAACGCCCTGCGCAAAGGCGGTGCCGGCCTCAAGTGTAAGGCTTCTCTCGCCGGGGTTTACAAGCTTTATCATAATGTGCCCTTCGTTGTCCGCAAAATAGTAGTCCCCGTCGATAACGCCGACGGTGTTTGCAAGGCGCAGTCCAAGCTTAAAGCCCAGCCCGCTTCGCGGGTAAAGCATAAGCACCCAGCCTTCGTCCATGCGCACGCGCACGCCCGTCTTTACGACGGCGCTGCCTCCGGCGGGCAGGAAAACGTCGCAGGGTGCAAAAAAGTCGTAGCCCGCGGAGTGCGCCGTAGCCCTCAGCGGAAGCCGTATGTCCCCGTATCCCTCCGCCGTGCCCGCGTCCGCAATATAGCGCGAAAGGCTTATCTTTTCAAACTGTGCAATTCTTTCCACCTAAAGCCGCCCCCCCTGTTTATTTTCCGTAAAAAGTATAGCAAAAGCTTTGGCATTTGTCAAGAATACATGACACCCCGTGCACGGCTAAGTCTTGACAAATGCGGCAAAATATATATAATGTAATTGTAGGGGCAGAATACGCATGTGCCCCAAAAGGGAAGGATGCCTTTTATGAACGCAAAAAAGTTGTTTTCGGCGATAGCGGCCGTTTTCATATTATTCTCTTTGACCGGTATTTTCGCAACGGCGGAGGTGCCGGCGCAGACCATGGAGGCAGAGACCTTTACCTCTTCCTCCGGCTATTCGCTTAATTACCGCATCTACCGCTCGCCCGCCTGCAGCACGGGCGCAGACCCCGCCATGCTTATAATCTACTTCCACGGCGACGGCGGCAAGGGCAGCGACAACGCGGCACAGCTCGCCGAAAAGGGCGTTCTTGAGGCGCTTGTTTCAAAGTCGGCGGAGGAGACCTACAAGGATTTTCCGTATATCGTTGTGGCTCCGCAGTGCCCGGAAGGGGAGAGCTTTGCGGCTTCCGAGGACGGCACCTCGGCCTCCCATACGGATGTTATGAACGCCGTTATGGAGCTTTTTAACAAATTAAGCGCGGAAGAGACAACGCTTCCGAAATGCGTTGTAATGGGCGTCGGGTCGGGGACGGCGGCGGCGCTTGAATACGCCCTTAACATGACGGAGAAGACAAGCCGTCTTGTCGCCGTCGGAGGCAGCTTGGAACCGCTTAAGGCATCTCAGGTTTACGACGTGGGCGTGGATTTCCTCATCTTCGCCGAGGAAGGCAACGAAAGCATGAAGTCGCTTAGCGAAAAGATCGCGGTAAAGTCGGACGAGTCGCCCGTGCACTTCGGCGGGAGCACGCTTGACGAATGCCTTGATTTTGCGCTTGGATACACGAATCCCGGCATTGCGGACTGGGTGATAAAGGACACATATATAAGCAGGCAGTTCAAGGTTTCCGTAAGCTGCGGCACCGGCGGCAGCATCAAGGCCGTGCCGGACGTGGTGACTTACGGCTCGTCCTCCGTAGTGACGGTGACGGTGGGGAACGGATACGCCATAGACAAGGTGCTTGTCGACGGCGAGGAGGCAGAAGAGGGCTTTTTCGCAAAGTCAACCGACAACGGCAGGGTATACACCTGCACGTTGAACGACATCAAAAGCAACCGCTCTGTCAGGGTAGAGCTTAAGCAGACGGAATCTGCGGGAGGAAGCGGCATATCGAAGGCGCCTATCATCTTCGGCGCGGTGTGCGTGCTTCTTTTGGCTGCCGCGGTTGTCATCTACAAGCTGTCGTCCGCTAAGAGATGAAACGGCTGACTGCGGCGCTTGTCCTTGCGGCCGCGCTGGTTTTGACCGCCTGCACGGCGTCACACATTCCCGCACCCTCGACGGAAGACCCGGGCACGGGCGAGGAAAGCCGGCAAACTGCGGCAAGCCCCCCTTCGGAGGATTCCTCTGCCGAGGAAAGCGCGCAGCCTGCGGAGAGCAGCGGGATCGAAACAGACGACCCTATAGTTGAAATAGGGCCGGAGCAGGCGCTTTGCGACGAGGCAAGGCGGCTTCTGCTGCTTGACAAAGAGGTAATCGATATTTTCGCAAACTGCTCGCTTCGGTACGAGCTGGAGGAGTCAATACCTCCGGCAGGAGAAGCGGCGGCGATAAAGGAAGACAGCCGGTACGCAAGCTTTTACGAGATAGAAAAGCTGCTTTACTCCGTCTACACGCCCGGCTCGTTCACCGTGGAAAGCTACCTTTACAGCGTGCCGGCGCACGGGCCCATGCCCTCCGCCTTCAGGGGCGAGGGCGGGCGTACCTTTGTAAGCTTCACCTACGACGCGGGCTACCACCCGGACGTGGAAAACGCTAAGATAAGCCTTGTGTCCGACGACTACGGCTTTTACGTTTTCGAATACACCGAAAGCTCCGCGAAGGAGACGCTTTACGTCCCTGCGGAGCAGACCGGAAGCGGGCTTCGGCTGGCGAACAGCCTGTACTTTCTGCGTGAGGAGCAGATGCAGGCGCTTCCCTGGACGCGGGACGCAGAGACGGAGCGGCGCGGAAGCTGCGGCACTCTTGAAGGCAGCTGCCTTATAATAAACGTCTTCGCCGAGGACAGCACAAGCAGCTGGACGGATGCGGACATAGGGGCGGTTCTGGAGATGCAGGAGCAGGGGCTTGAATTTTTGACGGAGCTTAGCGTCTCCTACGAGGTGGACAGCCTGTCGTTTGACATAAACAACGTCGGCTTTGCCGTCGGCACGGACGCGGCCGGGCTTGAGACGGGCGGCACCTACGGCATAGACGCCTTTGCGGGGACCGAATACAGCGGCATACGCGAGTTTACGTTGAAAAACAGCAGGGATTTTTACTACGACAACGTGTGCGTTCTCTTTCACTTCAACAAGTACGGCAGAAGCTATTTTGTCCCCTGCAGCGCCGACTTTACGGAAGAGGACGAGTATTACTACGAGTACGGCGTTATGTTTTACAGCCGACCCGAGGACGGCGAGTACTTCGCCTGCGCCGCAGTCTATATGCACGAGCTGCTGCACGCCTTCGGCGCGGTGGACCTTTACGGCGACATGATGACGGAACGCGGGAACTACTTGGCGGACGCGTACTTCCCCTGCGACATAATGCGCTACGTCCCCACGGACATATATCAATGCAATATAAACATGCTGACCTCAAAGCTTATCGGCTGGGACGAACACCTTGACGGTCAAATGAAGGCCCTGCTTGACGAGTGCAGCTACAAATAAAGGGAGTGGTTAAAATGGTTCCGAAGTACAAAAGAATTTTGCTTAAGCTTTCCGGTGAAGCGCTTGCGGCGAAGGATTCCGTCATCGACGGCGGCTTTCTTGCCGAGGTCTGCAAGGCGATAAAGCGCTGCACCGACATGGGCGTTCAGGTGGCGCTGGTTCTCGGCGGCGGCAACATCTGGCGCGGCAGGATAGGCATAAACATAAGCCGCCCGAGGAGCGACGGCATGGGCATGCTTGCGACGCTTATCAACTCCATCGCCGTTCAGGACGCGCTGCTGCAGTGCGGTGCGGACGCGCACGTCTTCTCCGCCTTAGAGGTGCAGAAGCTTGCGGAAAGCTACTCGCCGGAGGCGGCTGCGCGCTGCATGGAGAACGGCGGTGTGGCGATACTCGCCTGCGGAACCTCCAACCCGTACTTTTCCACCGACACGGGCGCAATGCTTCGCGCGCTGGAGATAGATGCGGACATCCTGCTTTGCGCCAAGAACATTGACGGCGTTTACGACAGCGATCCTAAGCAGAACCCCAATGCAAAGCGCTATAAGACGCTTACCTACGGAAGGATGCTTGCCGAAAACCTCAAAGCGGTTGACGGCACGGCCGCCTGCATGGGCGACGAAAACGGCATGAAGATGCTTGTCTTTGCCCTTCACGACCCGGAGAACATATGCCGCGCAGCGGCGGGCGAGGACATCGGCACGGTGGTTGTGCCGTCCGAAACGAAGTAAATTTTTTACAGAAAGGATAAACGGCTTTATGAAACTTGATACCAAACCCTACGAAGAGAAAATGAAGAAGACCATATCCGTGTACGAGGAGGAGCTTGGCGGTATACGCGTAGGCCGCGCAAACTCAAAGGTGCTTGACAAGATAAGCGTGGCTTATTACGGCGTTCCCACGCCCGTAAACCAGGTTGCGGACATAAAGGTTCCGGACGCAAAGACCCTGCTTATAACCCCTTGGGACCCTTCCGTTCTCAAGCCGCTTGAAAAGGCGCTGCAGGCGTCCGACCTCGGCATTACCCCGCAAAGCGACGGCAAGGCGATACGCCTTACCTTCCCCGCGCTTACGGAGGATCGCCGCAAGGAGCTTACAAAGCAGGTAAAGGACATGGGCGAGGAAGCAAAGGTCGCCCTGCGCAACGTCCGCCGCGAGGCAAACGACAAGTGCAAGGACATGAAGAAAAACAGCGAGATGACCGAGGACGAGATAAAGCAGAGCGAAAAGGAAACCCAGGACCTTACCGACAAGTACATCAAGGAAATAGACAAGATAACAGAGAAGAAAAAAGTAGAAATAATGGAGATCTGAGCGCTGCGCGCGCTTTGCGCGCTTCGCGCGAAGGTAATAGTGAAGAAGTAATAGTGAAAAAGTGCGGTGTCCGCTGCGCGGACGTTATTTAATAAAAAATGAAAAAGCGTAAGCTTTTTCTTCCGCACTTCTTCACTGTTCACTGTTACCTATTCACTAAAAGCGTAGCTTTATTGGGGTTGTGTTTTGTTCAGAAAAAAGAAAAGTAAAGCGGAAATAAAGGTTCTTCCGCGCCACATAGCTATAATAATGGACGGCAACGGCCGCTGGGCGTCGAAGCGCGCCCTTCCGCGCACGGCGGGTCACAAGGCGGGAAGCGAGACCTTTGTAAAGACCGTCGACGCGTGCGACCGCCTCGGTATAGAGGTGCTTACGGTTTACGCCTTTTCCACCGAGAACTGGCAGCGGGACAAGGAAGAGGTCGGCGGCATACTTAAAATAATGCACGCATACATAATAAAATACGTGCCGGAGCTAATGAAGAAGAACATAAGGCTTCGCATACTCGGCGATATGTCATACTTTGACGAAGAAAGTCGAAAGGCGCTTGAGGAAAGCGAAAGGAAGCTTCAAAACAACACGGGGCTTACGCTTTGCGTGGCCTTAAGCTACGGCGGCAGGAACGAGATACGGCAGGCGGTAAACGCCATCATCGCCGCAGGGGAGAAGGACGTCGACGAGGAGACCGTGTCGCGCTATCTGTACACGGCTGGGCTGCCCGACCCGGACCTTGTGATACGCACCGGCGGCGAGAAGAGGATAAGCAACTTTCTGCTGTGGCAAAGCGCCTATGCCGAGTACTATTTTACCGACACGCTTTGGCCGGACTTTGACGAGGACTGCCTGAAGGAGGCAATTGCCGAATTCGGGAACAGAAAGAGACGGTACGGGAAGTAGGAAGCTTCGCTTTTTAAGTGAAGAAGTAAGAGGTAAAAGTGAATAAGTGCGGACGAAAAAGCTTCGCTTTTTCCACTTTTTATTGTATAGCTTTTTAGACCCAAAGGGCTGTTCCCGCCCAAAGCCCGTGCCGGAAGCGCAAGCGACGTCTTATCAATGTAAAAGCCGTTCGCACATATGAAGCGCTTACTCTTTAGAGTGACTTGGTGCTGAAAGGTTCCATACGTGCGATAAACCAAAACATCGCTTTGACGTGACCTGCGTTGCCAAATTGGGATTCGGGCGGGCTGTGCCCTTTGGAAAAAAATAAACTTAATAATTTGAAAAGCCTAATTTAGAGGGCCATGAGGGGACCGAGTCCCCTCATATAAAAACTCGGACGGGCCGGGGCCCGTCCTAAAAAATAATAATAAACTATATTTGTTCAATCAAAATTGACGGAGCCATTTTAAATATATGAAAACTCGTGTGATAACGGCGGTTGCGGCGCTTGCGCTGTTCCTGCCCGTGCTTTATTTTTCAGATACGCTTGTCTTCCCACTTGTGATGGGGCTTGTAGCGGCCGTTGCGGGGTACGAGGCGGCGGACGCCGCAGGCCTTGGGAAGAAGCTTTATATAAGCATTCCGTCTGTTTTGTACTGTTTTGCCCTCCCCGTCTGCGGCGGGGGCGTGCGCTTTCTGCCCGGTGTGCTTGAAAACGAGGTCTACTGCACCGCTGCGGCGCTGATTTTAAGCGCGTTTTACCTTTTGTACATGCTTGCGGTGTGCGTTTTCGCCTTCGGGAAGGTGCCGGCAAGGCAGGCGCTTGCCGTAACGGCGCTTGGCATTTTTGCGGGGCTTTCGTTTTTCGGCTTCACCTCTGTGCAGAGCATAGCGGGGAAGTACTACCTGCTTATTCTGATAGCTGCCTGGTGCACGGACACCTTTGCAATCTTCGGCGGCAAGCTTTTCGGCAAAAGGAAGCTTGCGCCTCGGCTTTCCCCCAAGAAGACGGTTGCCGGCATGATAAGCGGCGTTGTGGGTGCGGCAGTGGGCTTTACCGTGTTCGGGCTTTGCACGAAGACAAAGCTGCCCGTTCTTTTGGCGCTTTCGGTGCCGGCGTCGCTTGTGTCGCAGCTCGGCGACCTTGCGGCCTCTGCCGTCAAGCGCGACTGCGGAATTAAAGACTTCGGGAAGATCCTGCCCGGTCACGGCGGCATTTTTGACAGGTTCGACAGTGTTATGTTCCTGTCCGTTGCCGCGTTTATCGGCGTCTTCGCGGCAAAGGTCTTCGGCGGTGCGGCATTATGAAGCTTTGTATACTCGGCTCGACCGGCTCTATAGGCACGCAGGCGCTGGATGTGGCGGCTTTGCACAAAATAGAAATCGGCGCACTTGCGGCGGGGGGGAACGCGCGCCTTTTGGAGGAGCAGTGCCGGCGCTTCCGCCCGCGCTTTGCCTACATAGGCGAGAAAAAATACAGCGCCCTTAAAACCGCGCTTGCGGACACGGACATAAAGGTTCTGACGGGCGACGGCGCGCTTGACGCGTTCGGCGCCGAGACGGGCTGCGACACTGTGCTTAATGCGCTTACCGGCATACGCGGCCTGCGCCCGACGGCGGAGGCGCTTAGGGCCGGCAAGCGTTTGGCGCTTGCGAACAAGGAGACGCTTGTCGCCGGGGGCGAGGTAGTTATGCCCCTTGCGAAGGACGGCATACTCCCCGTTGACAGTGAGCACAGCGCTGTCTTCCAGTGCCTGCAGGGCGGGGTAAGACCCAAAAAGCTGATACTTACCGCAAGCGGCGGGCCGTTTTTCGGCAGGAAGCGCGCTTTTCTCGAAACCGTCACACCGGAGATGGCGCTTAAGCACCCGAACTGGTCGATGGGGCGGAAGGTTACGGTTGACAGCGCCACCATGATGAACAAGGGGCTGGAGCTTATAGAGGCATATCACCTTTTCGGCGTATCGCCGAAGGATATTGAGGTTATAATCCATAGGGAGAGCCTTGTTCACTCTATGGTCATCTTCCCGGACAACGCGGTTATAGCGCAGCTTGCGCTGCCGGACATGCGTCTTTGCATACAGTACGCGCTTACCTGCCCGCAAAGGCTTCCCTCCCCGGTGGAGGAGCTTGACTTTGCGAAGGCCGCAAGCCTTACGTTTTACGCCCCGGACGGAGAAAGCTTCCCCCTGCTGCCGCTTGCAAGGCGCGCTGCGGAGAGGGGCGGCACTGCGCCCGCGGCGATGAACGGCGCTAACGAGCGCGCTGTGGAGCTTTTCCTTGACGGCCGGCTTTCCTTCACCGGGATTTTCGACCTTGTGACAAAGGTGACGGAGGAGCACGCGTCCGTGCAGAACCCGTCCATAGAGCAGATAGAGGAAGCGGACAGGGCGGCAAGGGAACGCGTTACGGCTCTTGCGGGGGCTTAATACGACATTACGGAGATAGTTTTTAGGGCATGAACATTGTTTTAACCGTTGTAGTTACAGTTTTAATATTCGGCGTGCTTATAGCGCTGCACGAGCTTGGGCACTACCTTGCGGCACGTGCCTTCCACGTGGGGATAAGGGAATACTCCATCGGCATGGGGCCGAAGCTTTGGCAAAAGCAGGGCAAGTACAACAAAATAACGCTTCGCGCACTGCCGATAGGCGGCTATGTGGACATGGTGGGCGAAAGCTCCGACGACGACGGAAGCGCACCGGAGGACGCCGGCAAAACACCGCTTAACAAAAAGCCCATCTGGCAGAGGATGATAATCGTGCTCGCCGGCCCGCTTACAAACATAATTTTAGGGCTTGTGATAATGTCCGTAACGGTGCTTTTCCAAAGCAATCTTTACGGCACGACCGTGGACTTTTTCGGCTCCTCCGCCATAAGCGACGACAACATGGTCTACCTTTCGGAGGCCTACGGCGGCTTTGAGAAGGGCGACATCATCTATGCGGCGGACGGGGTGCCCGTAAACGCAAACGGTATGGGGCTTGAGGACTTTATCGCCGAAAACAAAGACGCCGGGGAGTTTCTTGTAGTGCGCAGGAACAGCACGGACTTTGTTGCCCTTACGCGCTTTGTAAGCGTCAACTTCGGGCGGCTTACCCTTGAGATGAAGGACGGCTACGTCTGCGCGACGGAGGACGTTTACAACGAAGACGGCGTGCTTGCCGTGCAGAAAAACGACATAATATATTCGATAGACGGCGTCCTTTGCTCCCGCGACACGGACGTTGCAAACTACGCGGAGAAATACGGCACTGCCGAGAACGTCATAATACTGAAGCGCTACGGCACGGAGGCTGAGCCCATCGTGGTAAAGGACGTCTCGCTTGAGGGCGCCCCGCTTGCGGTAAGCGGCGCGCTTGCGGTCGGCGACGAGATAAAAAAGGTCGGCTCGTACAGCACGCACGTTTACAGCGACATGAGCTACGGCATATTCAACGACGGCATAGAGCCCGTCGACATAACCGTAGTACGCGACGGCAAAAAGCAGGTCGTAGAAGACGTGGTCTTCCTTAAGGGCAGCGAGAAGGGCGTTATTTACGGCGAGATCGACTTTGCGCCGAAGGAGGTTAAAAAGACCTTCGGAAGCGTGCTTTACAACGCCGTGTTCCAGCCGCTTTCCACTCTTAAGATGACAATAGACAACATTGCGGAGACCTTTACGGGCAGGTACGGCGTAGAGGCGCTTTCCGGCCCCGTGGGCATAGGCGGGCAGATAGGCGAGGTGCTTGCCTCCGACACGGACAGGGTAAGCACGATGTTTACGCTTATAGTGATGATAACGATGAGCCTTGGGCTTTGCAACCTGCTTCCGCTTCCCGTGCTTGACGGCGGAAGGCTTCTGCTGTACGTCATAGAGGGCATACGCCGCAAGCCGCTCAATCCCAAGGTGGAACAGGGCATAATGACCGTAAGCATGCTTCTTGTGCTTGCTTTGATGGCGTTTGTGATGTTTAAGGACATAATAGGTTTGGTATGAAGAGAAGAGAAAGCAGGGCCGTGTGCGCACGCGGCGTAAAGATAGGCGGCGGTGCGAGGGTAACGGTTCAGTCGATGCTGAACGCCCCGTCGGAGGACAAAGGCGCCTGCCTTGCGCAGCTTAAAAGGCTGGAGGAGTGCGGCTGCGAGATAGTGCGCATGGCCGTAAACGGCAGGGCGGCGCTGGAAACGCTTTCCTACCTGCTTCCGCGCACAAGGCTGCCCCTGGTGGCCGACATACATTTTGACTACAAGCTGGCAATAGACGCCGCGGAAGCGGGCGTTTCCAAAATACGCATAAACCCCGGCAACATCGGCGGCGAGGACAGGGTCAAAAAGGTCGCCTCCGTCTGCGCGGCGAAGGGGATACCGATACGCATAGGCATAAACAGCGGCAGTCTTGAAAAGAAGGCACTTTTGAAGTACGGCGCACCGACGGCGGAGGCCATTGCCGAAAGCGCCGTTATAAACGCCGAGATGCTTGAAAGGAACGGATTCGGCGACATCGTCATCTCCGTAAAAAGCAGCGACGTTCCCACCATGATAGAGGCCAACCGCATCCTTGCGGAGAGGACGCGCTATCCGCTTCACTTGGGCGTTACGGAAACCGGCACGGGCAGCCGCGCCGTTGTGAAGAGCGCCGTAGGTATCGGCACGCTCCTTGCCGAGGGGATAGGCGACACGGTGCGTGTCTCGCTTTCGGACGACGTGGCGGACGAGGTCGCGGCGGCAAAAAGCATACTGCAGTCCTTGAACCTTTGCGGAGGGATAAACCTTATATCCTGCCCCACCTGCGGCAGGACGCGCTTTGACCTTATAAGCAAGGCGAAGGAGCTGCAGGCCGCGCTTGACGCGATAGACTGCGGCGGAAGAAGGCTGGACGTCGCCCTGATGGGCTGCATTGTGAACGGCCCGGGCGAGGCTTCGGAGGCGGACGTGGGCGCTGCCGGCGCCGGCGACGAGGCGGTCGTCTTCCGCAAGGGGAAGGTCGTGCGCAGGGTACATACGGACAAGGTCGTTTCGGAGCTTGTTTCCGAGGTAAAGGCACTGCTTACAGAAGAGGAAGTTTTGATATGAAGGCCGCGTTTTTGAAAAAATTGGCAAGATACACCCCCACCGTGCCGGAGGACGAAGCGCTTGACAGCCTTACTGCCATGAATATACTTGTGGGCAAGGAAGAGCGGAGGCTTAAAGCCGCCCTTTCTTTTTCGCGCTTTGTGCCGGAAAGCCTGCTTTGGGGAATGGAAGAGTCGATAAAAAAGGCCTACGACCTGAACGACGTGCTTATAAACCCGGTGTTTGAGGGGGTTGCCTTCGCAAAGGAGCACTGCGCCGACCTTATAACGGTCTTCTCGCGCTTTGACAACAGGGGCGTGGCGAAGGGCTTTTTCGACGGCTGCCGCTTTGCGCTTGACGACGGGAAGCTTGTTATAACCCTTCGCGCCGGGCTTGACCCCTGCTATCTGTACAAGGTTAAGGCGGATCGCTTTTTTGAAAACTGCATAGCGGCGCGCTTTGCCGGCGGCGTGAAGGTCTTCTTCGAGGGGGACGGCGAATACCTCTTCCAGTCAAGGGAGGCCGACGAGCTGGAGGAACGCACGGCGGCGCTTCTGCGCGAGGCGGAGGAGAGGCAGGCCGAGGAGGCGAAAAGCGAACAGCGCGCCAAGGAGGCGAAAAGCACCCCCAAGGAGACAAGCGCAGACGGCTCCGCAGACGCCACCGCGAAGGAGACGAAAACCGAGGGCGTATTTGAATGCGGCAGGCTGCGCTTTGACACGCGCAGTGCCGAGGTGCTTTGCGGGCGTGCCATACCGGCAGAGCCGGTGCCCATAGCCGCGCTGCAGCAGAACAAACGGAACATCTTCTGCGGCAGGCTGTTTCTTACCGAAAGCAAGGAAAGCCGCGACGGCACGAAGATAAACTGCCGCCTTTACCTTACGGACATGCAAAGCTCGGTAATAGTGAAGCTGTCGGAGCCCGCAGGCGGCCCCGTAGCACAGCTTAAGAAGAACACCTGCCTTCTTGTCGACGGCAAATACGTCTACGACGAATACGAGGAAGAGTACATAATACGCGCGTCCTCCGTAAGCAAAATAAAGGCCGTTCCGAGGATAGACACCCACCCGACGCCGAGGGTAGAGCTGCACCTTCACACCAACATGTCGGCCAACGACGCGCTTCCTGACGTTGCCTCGCTTGTCGCAACGGCGGAAAGCTGGAACATGCCGGCCGTTGCGGTGACCGACCACGGAAATGCCCAGTCCTTCCCGGAGCTTATGAAGTACACCACCAAGAAGCAGGGCGGCCCCTCGGGCGTGAAGCCCATCTACGGCATGGAAGGCTACCTTGTGGACGACACGGCGCGCGCCGTCTTCGGCTACACGGAAAAGTACAACATAAGGCTTCTTGAGGGCGAGTTTGTCGTCTTTGACATAGAGACTACGGGGCTTAGCCCCGTGACCTGCGGCATTACGCAGATAGGCGCGGTGCTTTACCGCACGGGCGAGGTTGCAGAGGAGTTTGAAACCTACGTAAACCCCGCCATGCCCATACCGGCGGAGATAACCGCGCTTACCGGCATAACCGACGACACGGTGAAGGACGCGCCGAGCGAGGCAGAGGCGGTGCGCGCCTTTTTGGACTTTGCCGGCGGAAGGATGCTTATCGCGCACAATGCGGTCTTTGACACAAGCTTTATAAACCGCGTCGCTTCCAAAAACGGCATCTCTTTTGACAACCCGTATCTGGACACGGTTTCCCTCTCCCGCTATTTGAACCCGGAGCTTAAGAGGCACAAGCTTGACACGCTGGCGGAGTATTACTCCCTCGGCGGCTTCGACCACCACAGAGCCACGGACGACACAAGGATGCTTGCCGCCATCTTCGGCTGCATGGCGGAGAAGCTTAAAAAGCAGGGCGTCTACACCGTGGGGGAGATGCTTGACGCCATGGGCGAGGCGTCTGACCCGAAGAAGATAAGGGATGTTCACCACGTGACCATCCTTGTAAAGAACAAGACGGGGCTTAAAAACCTTTACAAAATAATAAGCTTTTCGTATCTCGACTACTTTTTCCGCGTGCCGCGCATACCGAAAACGGTGCTTCAGCGCTACCGCGAGGGGCTTATTATAGGCTCTGCCTGCGAGAGGGGCGAGGTGTACTCTGCCGTTCTTGAGGACAAAAAATACGGCGAGCTGCTTAAAATTGCCGACTTTTACGACTATTTCGAGATCATGCCCAACTGCAACAACGCCTTCCTTATCGAGGAGGGGCGCGTGCGGGACGAGCAGGCACTTTGCGAGATAAACCGCAAAATAGTAAGCCTTGCGGAAAAGCAGAAAAAGCTTTGCGTCGCAACGGGCGACGTGCACTTCCTTGACAGGGAGGACGAGATATACCGCAAGGTCATACTGAACGTGAAGAAGATGTCCGGTGCGGACAGGGACACGGGGCTTTACCTGCGCACGACGGACGAGATGCTTAATGAATTTTCGTACCTCGGGCGGGAGAAGGCGTTTGAGGTCGTCGTCACCAACACCCGCGCCATTGCCGACATGATAGAAACGGTGCTTCCGATACCGGACGGGCAGTACACGCCCTCGCTTCCCGGGGCGGAGGAGGAGCTTAAGGAGCTTTGCTATACGGAGGCAAAGCGCCGCTTCGGCGACCCGCTTCCGCAGGTGGTAAGCGATAGGCTTGAAAAGGAACTTACCTCCATCATAAAGCATGGCTTTGCCTCGCTTTACATGATAGCGGTAAAGCTTGTCAAAAACAGCGAGGAAAACGGGTACCTTGTAGGCTCCAGGGGCTCTGTGGGCTCGTCGGTGGTGGCGTCGCTTTCCGGCATTTCGGAGGTGAACCCCCTGCCACCGCACTACCGATGCCCCAACTGCGCGCACAGCATCTTTTTCACCGACGGCAGCGTCGGCAGCGGCTTTGACCTGCCGGACAGGGTCTGCGAGAAATGCGGTTCCCTTATGGAGGGCGACGGGCACGACATACCCTTCGAGACCTTCTTGGGCTTCAAGGGCGACAAGGCGCCCGATATCGACCTCAACTTCTCCGGCGAGATACAAAGCAAAAGCCACAAGTACACGGAGGTGCTTTTCGGCGCAGAGAACATTTTCCGCGCGGGGACCGTCTCCGGCATAGCGGAGAAGACGGCCTACGGCTATGCCAAAAAATACGCCGAGGAGCACGGAAAGCAGCTTTCCAAGGCGGAAACTGCGCGTCTTGCCGCCGGCTGCACCGGCGTTAAGCGCACAACGGGACAGCACCCGGGCGGGATAGTGGTCATACCCAAGGAGTACGAAATATACGACTTCACCGCGGTTCAGTACCCCGCGGAGAAGGAGAAAAGCGGCGTGGTGACCACGCACTTCGCCTTCGAGTACCTGCACGACACCCTGCTTAAGCTTGACATGCTCGGGCACGACGTGCCCACAATATACCGCAAGCTTACGGACTACACGGGTATCGAAATGGCAGACGTGCCCATGAACGACAAGGCCGTGATGGGGCTGTTCCTTTCCCCCGCGCCGCTTGGCCTTACGCCGGAGCAGATAGGCAGCGAAACGGGCACCTACGGCATGCCGGAGTGCGGAACCCCATACGTGCGAAGGATGCTTAAGGTCGCAAAGCCGAAGTGCTTTTCGGACCTCTTGCAAATATCCGGGCTTTCGCACGGGACGGGGATATGGCTTGGCAACGGCGAGGACCTTATCAACAACGGCACCTGCACCATATCCGAGATAATAGGCACGCGTGACAGCATCATGCTTTACCTTATCAAGAAGGGCGTGAACTATCAAAGCGCGTTCAAGATAATGGAGGACGTCAGGAAGGGCAAGGGCGTTAAGCCCGAATACGAGGAGGAAATGCTTGCAAGCGATGTACCGCAGTGGTACATAGAGTCCTGCAAGAAGATAAAGTACATGTTCCCGAAGGCGCACGCGGCGGCGTACATGATTGCGGCGCTGAGGCTGGGCTGGTTCAAGGTGCACAAGCCCCTGGAGTTTTACGCAGCCTATTTCACGGTTAAGCAGACCGGCTTTGACGCGGAGCTTATGCTTGACCGTGCGCGTGCGGAGAAGGCGCGTGCCGAATACGAGGCGATACCAAGCCCCACGGCCAAGGAGGAGGACACGCTTACAATTCTCTACCTTGTGCTTGAGATGCTTTGCCGCGGGATAGAGTTTCTGCCCGTGGACGTGTTTAAGTCGGAGGCCTTCGCCTTCACGCCCGAAAACGGGAAGATAAGGCTTCCGCTGTGCTCCCTGAACGGCCTGGGCGAGGCCGCCGCAGAGAACATATACAAGGCCATTCACGAGGGGAACGCGGCTACGCTTGAGGACCTTAAAAACAAGGCGTCATTAAATAAAAAGGTCATAGACGTGCTTAAAAAGAGCGGTGCCGTGGACAACCTGGCGGAGTCGGATCAGATAACCCTTTTTTAAGGCGGTGAAGGACATGGAAAAGGTGCACCTGTATTTTGAAACGGAGTACACGGAAGAGCGCATGGACGCGCTTGTAAGCGCCCTGCTTGCGCCCTACGGCGGCGCCTTGGGGCTTGCGGCGGGCAGGAAAAGCGTGCTTATCAAGCCAAACCTTGTTTCCAAAAAGCCGCCGGAAAGCGGCGTTACGACGCACCCGCTGATGCTTCGCTCGCTTTGCAAGGCGTTCCTTGACGCGGGTCTTAAGGTGACGGTGGCGGAAAGCCACGGCGGGGTTTACACCGAGGCGTCCGCAAAGGCGCAGCTTGCCGGCTGCGGCGTTTTGGGTGCGCTTAAGGACCTTGACGTTTGCCTTTACACGAAGGCGGAAAGCGCGCTTCACAGCGCCGAAGGCGGCGTACTTTGCAAAAGCTTTGAGGTGATAAAACCTATCTCGGAGGCCGACTTTATAGTAAACCTCTGCAAGGTTAAGACCCATTCGCTTACCGTGTACACAGGCGCGCTTAAGAACACCTTCGGCGCAGTCCCCGGCATGCGTAAGTTCGAGCTGCACGCGAGGTTCCCGGAAAAAGAGGACTTTGCGAAGATGCTTGTCGATTTGCACCTTTCCCTGCCCGTGGCGCTTAACATTGCGGACGGCATCATCGGCATGGAGGGGAACGGTCCTACGGCCGGCGTTACGCGCGCCTTCGGCTTTGCCGCGGCGTGCGGGAGCGCCGCACTTTGCGACCTTGTCTGCGCCGACCTTCTGGGGCTTAAGTGCGCGGACGTGCCTCTGCTTGCGGAGGCTGCGCGGCGCGGGCTTTGCCCTGAAGAGGCGTCCTTTGACATGACCGACCTTACGGCCGAGGAATACGAAAAGGCGCGAGTACGCGACCTGAAGCTGCCGGACAGCTCGCCTAAGGGGGCGGTGTCGCTCCTCGGGAGGCTGCAAAGGCTTGGCGGCGGCAGGATCATAAGGCTGTTCCGCTCTAAACCGAAGGTAAACAAGACGGAGTGTGCCGGCTGCGGCAAATGCGCCGAGTACTGCCCGGCGAAGACGATAGAGATGAAAAACGGGAAGCCCCACATCAACAGAAGCGCGTGCATACGCTGCTTCTGCTGCCAGGAGCTTTGCCCTGTCGGCGCGATGAAAATAAAGACAAACAGGATAGTAAGGCTATGAATGAGATTGCGGAAAAGGCCTATGCAAAGGTGAATTTGTGCCTTAAGGTGGGCGAGAGGGCGGAAAACGGGTACCACTTTTTAAAAAGCGTAATGCAGTCCGTAAGCCTTTGCGACACCGTCACGGTGGAAAAGGCGTCAGATATAAGCCTGCTTTGTGACGCGCCCGACCTCCCCTTCGAGGAAGAAAACCTCGCCTTTAAGGCGGCAAACGCCTTCTTTAAAGCCTGCGGCGTTTGCGTCGGAGCTCGCATAAAGCTTTCTAAGCGCATACCCGTTTGCGCGGGGCTTGGCGGCGGCAGTGCGGACGCGGCGGCGGTGTTACGCGCGCTGAACGCGCTGTACGGGGAGCCGCTTGGCAGGAATGAGCTTTTCTCTGCTGCGGCATCCCTCGGCGCGGACGTGCCGTTTTGCGTCCTCGGCGGGACGGCGATAGCCGAAGGGTTTGGAGAAAGGCTTTCTCCCCTGCCGCAGACAAAGCTTTACTACGTGCTGCTTACCGACAAGACTCAGCTTTCGACCCCGCTTATGTACAAAGCCTTTGACGAAGGAGGGCACGCCTCCCCCGTCGACGCAGACGGCTGCATAGCCGCGATACGGGCAGGGGACGCGGCGGGTGCGGCGCGCCTCGCAGGGAACAGCTTCTACGCCCTTGCGGCGGAAAAGTGCCCGGCCGTGGCGGCAAACGCCGCGCGCCTTGCGGGCTGCGGTGCGGACGGGGTCTGCATAACCGGCAAGGGACCTACGGTCTTCGGCGCCTTTGAAAAGCGGGAGAAGGCGCTTGCCTGTGCCGAAAAGCTTGGCGGCGTTTTTTGCGAAAGCGCCGTTATAGGTGAATAAAGCGCGCTGCGGCACGTCAATACTCCCTACTGTAAGGGAGTTGATTTTACGAAAAGAATAAGTCTTAGAAGTGTGGCTTTGTGCCTAATACTGTGCCTTGTCTTCATAGCCGTTTCGGATTTGCTCCTTCCGGCGGGGGAAGCGGCGGTTTACGAAAGCGTCATAAGGCTGCACATACTTGCAAACTCCGACGCGGAGGACGACCAGTCGGTAAAGCTTGCGGTGCGCGACGAGATACTTAAAACGGGCGTTTTTGAAGGCGCGTCGAGCATGGCGGAGGCCGAGGAGGACATAAAGGCGGCTGCCGAGAAGGCCGTAGACACCGCAAACGCGTACTTAAAAACCGCAGGCGTTCCCTACACCGCAAGCTGCGTGTTCGGGCGGGAGAGCTACCCCACGCGGGAATACGAGGGGGTGCGCCTTCCGGCGGGAGAGTACCTGTCGCTTCGCATAGTCCTCGGCAAGGGCGAGGGGAAGAACTGGTGGTGCGTTCTGTTCCCGCCGCTTTGCACCGGCGCCGCGACAAAGAAGCTTACCGGCGACAGGTCGGACGCCGTCTTTGACAGGCAAAACAAGCGCTATACTTTCAGGTTCAAGATATTGGAGTGGCTTTTTTCTTAAAAATGATGTAAAAAGAGAGGTGCCATATGGTATACAGGATAATGGGCAGGGCCGGAAGCGGCAAGACCGAATACATGATTTCCTGCCTTAAAGAGCGGCAGTCCATGGGGATGGACTGCCTTTTTTTGGTGCCGGAGCAGCAAAGCATGGACGCCGAGGAGCTGCTTGAAAGCCGCGGCTGCGCAGACCTTGGCACCGAGGTTTTGAACTTTGAGAGGCTGCCGAACAGGGTTTTTCGCGAGATAGGCGGCATTGCGGCGGACACGGTGGACAGCGCCGGCAGGTGCGCCCTTACGGCCGCCGCCGCAGACGCGCTTGCGGGGGAGCTTACGGCCTTTAAATCCCCCGGCCGCGGAACCATAGCGGAGCTTTGCGAGACGATAGGCGCTTTAAAAAAGCTTTCCGTAAGCGCAAAAAGCTTTGAGGCCGTTTGTGAAGAGGCAGCAGAGGGTGCGGACGACGGCTTTACGGCAAAGCTCAAGGAGACCGCCCTTATCTACAAAAAGTACGAGGAGCTTTTGGGTGACGCACGGGACGACGACGACCCGCTTACACTGCTTGCGAAAAGCCCGGAAGCGGCTTCGTTCTTCAAGGGCAAGGCCGTGTTTATAGACGGCATCTACACCTTCACTCCGCAGCAGTACGAGGTTTTGCGCCTTATTGCGGACAGCGCGGACTTCCTTTACATAAGCTTTACCGTGGACGGGGACGACATTTTCGAGGGGAGCGCAAGGTGCGCGGAAAGGGTAAAGCAGTGCGCGCACGGGAGGACGACGGACGTCGTTCTGCCCGAAAGCCGCAGGGCGGTGACGGACGAGCTTATCTACGGCGAAAAGCGGCTTTGGTCGGGCGGAGAGCCGTATGACAAAGAGGTTAAAAACATACGCCTTGCCTGTGCGGACAGCCGCTATGAAGAATCTCTTTACGCCGCTAAGACCGTGTACGAGCTGCGTGCGGAGGGCTGCCGCTTTGACGAAATAGCAGTTTGCAGCCGCAGGCCGGAGAGCTATGCCGGAACCTTAGACGCGGTTTTTGCCTCCGTCGGCATACCGTTTTACTTTGCCGTCAAGGACAGCGCCGCGACGAAGCCGCTTTCCGCAGCGGTGCTTTCCCTTTTGGAGATGGCGGAGAAGAACTTCCCCCTCTTTGCGGTAAAAAAATACCTTAAAAGCGGCTTTTCGGTGCTGGACGCAGAGCAGACGGACAGCCTGCTTCGCTACGCCGAAAGCTGGAAGATACGCGGCAGGGCCTGGGTGAACGAAAACGACTGGCTTATGAACCCCGACGGCTACCGCGAGGGCTTTACAGAAAGCGCAGAGAAGAGACTGAAGCGCATAAACGAAAGCCGCTTTCTGCTTGCCTCCTCGCTGTCCGGCGTTACGGAAGCGCTTAGAAGCCCCGGGCTTACCGTGGGCGAGGGCGTAAAGCTGCTTTACGCGCACCTTGAGGAGTGCGGGGCAAAAGAGAAGCTTTCGGAGATGGCACGCCGGCTTGAGGACGCGGGCGACAGCGACGCTGCGGCAAAGACCGCCGCCCTTTGGGGGCTTATTGTCGACGTGTTCGACAGGCTTTACACCCTCTCCGGAAGCCTCACCACAAGCTGCGGAAGGCTGCGCTCTATAATAGAGGCGATGCTTGAAAGCGCGTCTCTCGGCGCGATACCGTCCTACACGGACGCAGTAAGCATAGGCGACGCACGCCTTATGCGCGCTTCGGGCGTGAAGGCGATGATAATACTTGGGGTAAACGAGGGCGTCTTCCCCTCCCTGCCCGAAAAAAGCGGCGTCTTTACCGCAAAGGAAAGCGCGCTTCTCGAAAAGCACGGGGTAGAGCTGCTTCCGTCCGTGGAGAAGGCGGTGGAGGAGGAACGCTTCTTCTTCTACAACTGCGCCTCTGCCCCGACCGAGAGGCTTTACCTAAGCTACATAAGCGGCGATGGCGGCAAGCCCTCCCCCCTCTTTACCGCCGTGCAGGCGCTGTTCCCGAAAGCGGCCTTTTCGCACTTCGGGGAGGACGAAAGGGACTATCTGTTCTGCCGCAAGGCGGCGCTTGACCGCCTGCCTTACATAAAAAGCCCTGCCTTAAAGCGCGCTTTAAGGGCAGAGCTTGAGAAGGACGGGGGCGTAAAGGAAGCGATAACCGGCTTCCCGCCCGTAAGCGACACTGCGGCCGTGATACGGGAAAGCTCGCTTTCTATGCTTACGCTTTCCTACTCTAAAATCGACTGCTACAACAACTGCGGGATGCACTATCTTTTAAACTACATTCTGCGTCTCAAGGATGACCGCCGTCTCGGCTTTACCATTGTGGACAGCGGCAAGTACATGCACCGCGTGCTGGAGGAATACGTAAGGGAACGTATAAAGACGGGCACCTACGTTCCCGCGGACGAAGCGGAGACGAGGCTTGAGATTGACGCTATAACGGACGCCTACCTTCGCCTTATCATGCCCGAAAAGCCCACAAAGCGCCTTTATAAGCTTATAGACCGGCTTAAAAACGCCGCGCTGTTTACCTGCCTGGACATAAACGACGAGTTTACCGGAAGCGGCTTTGTGCCGATAGGCTGCGAGGTAAGCATGTGCGCGGGAGGCAGCTTTTTGCCGCCCGTGTACACAACGGACAAGGGCAGGCGGGTGAAGACCGTCGGCGTTATAGACCGCGTGGACAGCGCCATTATCGACGGGCGGCGCTATATACGCGTGGCGGATTACAAGAGCAGCTCTCACAGCTTCGACCCCAAAAAGGTGGAAAACGGCGAGAAGATACAGATGCTTTCCTACCTGTTTTCGTACTGCGCGCAGTCGAAGGAGGAGGCACTGCCCGCCGGGGTGCTTTACCGTAGCTTTGCACTGCCCAAGGGTGACGAGGGCTTTAAGCTTACCGGCATTGTGCTTGACGACGAGAAGGTCATAAACGCCATGGGCGGCAAGGTCGGCAGGCTGAGGAGCGCAAAGAAAGCAGACGAAGAGACGGTAAACCGGCTTGAAAAGCTGGTGACCGACCACATAAAGCAGACCGCGGACCGCATCTGCGACGGGGTGATGAACGCGGAGACCTTCAAGCGCAACCCGAAGGACAAAGACTGCAGCTTCTGCCCCTACGGCGAGGTGTGCAGAAGCAAAAAAGAAAAGAAGAAGAATTTTTAAGGGGGGATAAGCGTGTACGAATTTACCGAAAGCCAAAAGAAGTGCATAGAGACCGAGACAAAGGACATACTTGTCTCCGCAGGCGCGGGCAGCGGGAAGACGACGGTGCTTGCCGAAAGGATCATGCGGCGCATAGAACGCGGCGGCGACATACGCGACTTTCTTGTAGTGACCTTCACCAACGCCGCAGCTGCCGACCTTAAGGAAAAGCTGTCTGCGCGTCTTGCCTCCCTTTCCGCCGCAAGGCCGGAGAACAGGGCTTTACGCCGGATGCTTTACTCCGTAAGCGGTGCCGACATCTGCACCATAGACAGCTTCTGCCTCGGCTGTGTGCGCCAAAACGCGGCAGCCCTCGGCCTTACGGAGGGGACGGCCGTCGGCGACGAGACGCTTTGCGACGCGCTTTTGAACTCTGCCGCAGACGAGGTGCTTACAAGCCTTTGCGAGGACGACGAAGAAACGGCCTCGCTGCTGCTTGACAACTTCGCAAGCTACAGCAGCGACAAAGGCCTTATGACGGCCGTGACAAGGCTTTATGGCAGGCTTCGCGCCTACCCCTTCTATATGGACTGGTTCGCGGAGGCAATTGCAAAGCACAACGAGGACGAACAGACGCTTTCGGAAAGCGGCTTTTTCGCCTGCAAGGCAGGAGAGCGCGTGAAGGCCGCCATCGGGAAGCGCCTTAGCGCCGCCGCAGAGTGCGCCGCCGTTATGGAGGCGGAAGCGTCAAATGAAAGCCAGGCAAAATTTGCAGACAAAGTTTCCGCAATAAGCTCCCGCATGCAGACGGCGTTTGAGGTGGGATACGCCGCCTTTTGCGAAAACTGTACGCCGGAAAGCCTTCGGCGGCCGCAAAGCACCGGAGCCTACGTTGCCGCCTTTGAAAAGTGGAAAAAGCACATAGAGACCGCCGCCTCCTACCGCCGCGGCGAGGAAGAGCTTAAGACCGAATACGCCGAGGAGGGGAAGGTACTTACGGCTCTCTACACCTTTATGGAAAAGCTCGACGATGCCTACGCGGCGGCAAAGCGCGAAAGGGGCATCCTTGACTTCGCAGACACAGAGCATCTCATGCTTTCCCTGCTTCTAACGAAGACGGAGGGCGGATACGTCAAGACGGGCTTCTGCAAAGGGCTGCAGAACGCGTACAGCGAGATCTTCATAGACGAATACCAGGACGTAAACCCCCTGCAGGACGCGGTTTTCCGCGCCATAGGCGAGGGAAAACGCTTTATGGTCGGCGACGTAAAGCAAAGCATTTACGGCTTCAGGAACGCCTACCCGACCTTTTTCACAAGCTTCCGCGACAGCTTTGCGGACGTAGACGAAGGCGCACCCACCGCGCGGATATTCCTTAAGGAAAACTTCCGCTGTGACGAAAACATCATAAGCTTCTGCAACCTGCTGTTTGACAAGGTCTTCACCGCAGAAAGCGCCGGGACGGACTACAAGGCGGAAAGGCTTGTCTTCGGCAAGCGCGCGCCGGCCGGACGCGAACCTGTGCGCGTTACCCTTTACGAAAAGGCGGATATACACAAAGAGGCCGCATACATAGCGGAGGAGATAGTGCGCCTTATAAGCGCGGGAACGCCGCCTAAGGACATAGCCGTGCTTGCGCGCAATAAGGAGGACATAAAGGCCGTAGGGGAAGCGCTGACCCTTCGCGGCGTGCCCAATGCCATGCTTAAGTCAAAAACGCGGCTGCTTACGCAGCCGGGGGTGCTGCTTGCGATTTCCCTGCTTCGCGTTATAGACAACCCGACGGACGACATATCGCTTGCGGCCCTGCTCAGAAGCCCCATCTTCCGCTTTACGGCGGACGACCTCTTTGCACTTCGCAGCGGCGGCAGCCTTTACGGGGACGTCTGCGCGGCCGCAGGCGGCTCCGGCCGCTTTGTAAACGCTCGTTTTCGCCTTAAGGGCAGTGCGGAGGTGAAGCCGTGCAAGGGAAAGCCGCGCCTTGTAAAGCGCGCGCCGGAGGCGGTTGCGGAAAAGTGCAAGGCCTTTCTCGAAAAGCTTCGCATATACCGCACAAGGGCGCTGTTCATGCCCGCAAACGAGCTGCTTTGGTACCTGTACGAGGACACCTCGATTTTCCTTTACGCGCCGGAGGGGGCGGAAAAGCCCTACAAGGAAGACCTGTTTGCGCTTCTCGACATGGCAACGAGCTTTGAAAGCGGCGTTTACAAGGGCGCCTACGCCTTTGTGGAATACATATCGCGCTTGGAGGAGGCGGATCAAGGCCCGTACGCGCTGCGAGGCGCGCCGGAGGACAGCGTGCGCCTTACGACCGTGCACGGCGCGAAGGGGCTGGAGTTCCCCATAGTATTCGTCTGCGGCTGCGGCGGCAAGATGAAAAAAAACAGCAATGACGCGGTGTGCGCCAACTACTTCGAGGGCGTAAGCTTTAAGCTTTCAAGGCAGGCGAAGGCGTGGAAGAAAAGCACCCTGCTTCGCGATGCGGCGAGAAAGGCCGAAAGCGATAGGTCCGTGGCGGAGGAGTACCGCATACTGTACGTCGCCTTTACCCGCGCAAGGGAGCGGCTTTACGTAAGCGCCGCCATAAGCGGCGAGGCGGAGAAATACTTTGCCAAAGCCCAAACAAGCCCCACCTACTACGCCGACCTGTTCCTTCACGCGCTGCGCCCTGTAAAAGACGAAAGCTTCGTATTTGAAACGGTGAACGCGGAGGACGCAGAGATACCCGTAACCCCGCTTTCCCCCGCCGAGGCCGCAGAGGGTGAGCTGCCTCTTCCGCCCATCGCGAAGGACTCCTTGCCCGAGAGGGTGACGGCCAAATACTCCGTCTCCACTCTTAAAAGGCTGGAAAACGGCCTGCTTGCGCCGGAGGAAGCGAAGGCGGACGACAAGCGCCCCGTGTTCGCGTCTGCCGCAGACGGTGCGTCGGTCGGCACCGCAAACCACCTGTTTTTGCAGTTTGCGGACTTTTCACTTGCGGAAAAGGACGTACCGGCAGAGGCAAAGAGGCTTCTCTTGAAGGGCTTTATAACGAAGGAGCAGTACGCGCTTTTAAACGTGCACTCCCTCGGCCGCTTCTTCCGCTCCGCTTTGTACTTACGGCTTAAGGCGTCAAAGCGGGTGTACCGCGAAAAGCGCTTTACAACGCGCGTAAGCGCTTCCCTTTTCGGGGAGAACAGGGCGGAAAGCGTGCTTCTTCAGGGCGTTATAGACTGCTTTTTCGAGAACGAAGACGGCAGCTTTACGCTTGTGGACTACAAGACGGACTCTGCAAAGCCCGGCGACGAGCGGCTTCTTGCCGAAAGACACGGGACGCAGCTTTCGCTTTACGCCGACTATATAGAAAGGCTCACGGGCAAGAAGGTGCGCGAGGCGTATATTTACTCGCTGTCATTGGGCAAAGAAATAGAAGTAAACACAAAGGGAGGAAACACAAAGTGAACATTGATTTTACGAATTTAAAGCCGGCAAGCGCCGGGGAGGTGCTTGACAGAACCGAGGCAAGGACCTTCGAGGGGAGCAGAACCGCGCTTAACTACCGATATTACCGCTCTGCGGCCGAGGGTAAGGCAAGGCTTTTCGTCTACCTGCACGGCGCAGGCGGGAGGGGAAGCGACAACCGCCTTCAAATAGAGGACCAGTGCGCGCTTGTGAACTACCTCGTCTCCGACAGTGCGAAAGAGCTGCTTGCCGATGTCCCGTACACCGTGATAGCTCCGCAGTGCCCGGAGGGCAGCTCCTGGGTCAAGGCCGCCTTCGACGGAGGCTCCTACAGTCTGGAGAACACGCCCGTCACGGCCGAGCTTCAAGCGGTATTTGAGCTTATGGAAAGCCTCATTGCCTCCGGCAGCACCGAGGAAGGAACGGCCGTGCTTTGCGGCATATCCATGGGCGGATACGGCACCTGGGACCTTGCGCTTCGGCACCCGAAGGCCTTCTCCGCCATAGTGCCCATATGCGGCGGCGGCGACCCCACGGAGGCAGAGAGGCTTAAAGGCCTTCGCATTTGGGCTTTCCACTGCACCGGCGACCAAAGCGTGCCCGTAAGCGCCAGCCGCGACATGGCCGCGGCGCTTAAAAAGCTCGGCATTCCCGCCGACTACACGGAGTTTGTGCGCGACGCGCACAACGCCTGGACCCCCGCTTTTGAGGAAACACTCCTTCTGCAGTGGCTTTTGTCACCGCAAAAATAATCCCCGAAAAGCCACCGGGCTTTTCGGGGGTAAGCGCTTTGCAGATTATTTCACATGCACATCCATCTGTGGGAAGGGGATTTCAACGCCGTTCGCGTCGAAGGCCTTTTTCACGCTTTCCGTAAGCGCAAAGCGCACGTCCCAATAGTCCTCCGTCTTGCACCAGGCGCGCAACGTGAACACAAGCGCGCTGTCGTCCTGCCGGGTGAGGGCGGCAAAGGGCGCAGGGTCGGCAAGTACGCGGCCGTCTGCCGCCGCCGTGCGGATGAGAAGCGCCTTCACGCGCTCTGTATCGCTGCTGTATGCTACGCCGAAGTCGATGTCCACGCGGCGAAGCTTCTCTGCCGAGTGGTTCTCCACCACGGCGTTCATAAGCGTGCCGTTCGGAACGGTTATATGCTTGTTGTCGACGGTTCTAAGCACAGTGTAAACGACGGTTATCGCGTCGACCGTGCCGCTTGCCTTCTCCGTCGTTATGTAGTCACCCACGCGAAAGGGCTTGAATATAAGTATCATTATCCCGCCGGCGAAGTTCGAAAGCGCACCCTGCAGCGCAAGGCCTATCGCCACCCCGGCGGAAGCAAGCGCCGTCAAGAACGAAGTCGTCGGTATGCCAAGCATCATGGCGACGGTCAAAAACAACGCCGTGTAAAGCGCCACGCCCGTGCAGCTAACGAGGAAGGAACGCACGCTTCCGTCCGTCCTGTCAAGCTTTTTCGCACCCGCAAGGCGCTTTTTGACCCATTTTATAAGCCTAAGGCCGATCACAAGCACCGCCAGGGCGCCGACAAGCTTCAACCCCCAGGAAGCGCCGATGCGGTAAATCTCCTCCCAAACGCTTTTCCAGTTCATAAAGCTCCTCCTTCAACGCGCAAATCTTCCGCCCTCATTATACCACTCCCGCCACGCAATTTCAACAGCAAAAAAGCACCCCCCTGCGGGGTGCCTTGTTTTTTGGTGCGGATGACAGGACTTTCTTCTCGCGATCGGAAGAGCCCCCGGCTCTTCCTCCTGCTCCCCGCGTCGCTTAACGCTCGCGGCTCGCAGAGCTCGTTTCAAGTCCTGCCCTTCAATATCCACACGCAAAAAAACGGCACCCCATGCGGGGCGCCTTGTTTTTTGGTGCGGATGACAGGACTTTCTTCTCGCGATCGGAAGAGCCCCCGGCTCTTCCTCCTGCTCCCCGCGTCGCTTAACGCTCGCGGCTCGCAGAGCTCGTTTCAAGTCCTGCCCTTCAATATCCACACGCAAAAAAACGGCACCCCATGCGGGGTGCCTTGTTTTTTGGTGCGGATGACAGGACTTGAACCTGCAAGCCGAAGCACCGGTTTCTAAGACCGGCATGTCTGCCAATTCCATCACATCCGCGTGCAGACGGCGCGCCGCGCAGGCGCGCCCTCGCAGAAAGACCCCCGGTCAGCTTGAATTTTGTTCAAACGAACCGGGGAAAAAGAAAGGGAAAAATGAAAAACTCGCAATCTTTCTGATTAGAATATATCACGTTTTGGGCTCAATGTCAATAGCCGTTTACAAATTTTTCCCGTTTTTTAAGAAAAAAGAGCGCTGCATTCGGCTCGGAGGCAGGTGCGAAGGCACAAAAAGCGGCGGCTGAAGAGGCTGCGCCGAAGGAAAAGAGGACGCCGCAAGCGCGGCGCAGGCCGCTTGATTTTTTCGTTGCCGCATGTGCTGTCGGCGCAGCGGCGTCGCCGGCAAAAAGCCTTCGCCTCTTCCTGCAATTAAAAATTTGTCTTTTTCGTTTTATCCGAATATTTTCGGCACAGGCGGCGCAAATTACAGGCAAAAGCTAAAAAACGAAAGCGGGTTTACGATGAAAAACAGATTTAAAGCGGCTGTTTTGGCGGCTGTTTTGCTTTTGCTGGGCGTTGCCGACCGCGCCGCCGAGTCTCTTCCCGACAGCATCTGCGTTTTTGCCTCCGAGGACGTCGGAGCCGAGGTGGGAGTGAGGCTTGACTCTCCGTTTCTGACCTCCACCGTCGACGGGGAAAGCGCCACGGTTCGCCTTCTCGGCGTGCTCCCCGTCAAGAGGGTTGCCCTCAACGTGCTTGAAACCGAGGGGCTGTGTCCGGGCGGGATGGCCTTCGGCGTAAAATTCTTCACCGAAGGGGTGCTTGTCGTCGGGCTGACGGACGTCGAGGGCTTCGGCAAAACGACAAGCCCTGCGGCAGACGCCGATATTCGGAAGGGCGACATACTTCTTGCGCTGAACGGCACGCCGCTTGAAAGCGCGGACGAGCTGCGCAGACTTATCGAAGAATCGGGCAAGGATCCCGTAAATATACTCCTAAAGCGCGGCGAGGAGGAGCTTGAGACAACGCTGTATCCGGCGCTTTCCGCCGAGGAGAACAAGTACCGCGGGGGGCTTTGGGTGCGCGACTCGACGGCGGGGATAGGCACAGTTACCTATGTAAACGCCGAGGACGGCAGCTTTGCCGGGCTTGGCCACGGCATATGCGACAGCGACACCGGCGCGCTTATGCCGCTTGGCAGGGGCGTTATAGTTGACGTGGATATAACCGGCGTTAAAAAGGGGACGGCAGGCGTCCCCGGCGAGCTTAAGGGCAGCTTTGACAACGTGCAGCGCGGGCTTATCGAAAGCAACACCGACACGGGCGTCTACGGCCGGCTGGACGAGCTGCCGGAAGGGCTTTCGGAGCCTATGCCGGTAGGTCTTAAGGAGGAGCTGAAGACGGGGAAGGCGTTTATATACACCACGCTTAGCGGCAGCACGCCCGAAAAGTTTGAGATAGAGATTGAAAAGATATACAAGGACAGCGGCGAGACGAAAAACTTTTTGATAAAGGTCACCGACAGCCGCCTTCTCGACGAGACCGGCGGCATAGTTCAGGGGATGAGCGGAAGCCCCATAATACAAAACGGAAAGCTTGTCGGCGCTGTCACGCACGTTTTGATAAACGACCCCACAAGGGGATACGGGATATTTATAGAGAATATGCTCCGATAATCCCCCAAAAATCTTACGATTTTCGGGGGTCCCCCCGATTTTAATCCACAAAAAGCCTTACGCCTTTTCGGGGGCCCCGAATGGGCTAAAAGGTTGGCGCCCCGGAAAACGCGGTTTTCCGGGGTGCCTTCTGTTATTATAGATTCCCGTTCACTCGCGTCTCGCGCCTACCCCCACCCCACGGGGGGCGGGAGGTAGGCACTCGCGGGAATCCAAGGAGAATTTTCCGCGGTACATGCCCGCGGAAAATTCAAGTTTGATTGTATGCTCGCTTCGCTCGCGGGCAAAGACTTCGGCGCGGTACTATGGCGGGAAGTTTTAAACGTGTGCCAAGCCTTTGTATCGCTGTGGCGCGGCCTGCGTTGGCGGCTCGGGATTCCAAAGGGTGCCAACCCTTTGGTTAAAAAAGCTATTGTTTTCTATATGCCTTAATTAGAGAGCCGCGGAGGGACCGAGTCCCTCCGTAAAAAACACGGCCGAGCGCGAGCTCGGCCATAAAATAAATAAATAATAATAAACAAACAACCAAAGCCTAAAGCGTGACCCTGACGGTGCCGTCGGGCTTGGCGACCTGAAGGCGGAGGTCGGCGGCGAAGGCTTCGCCGGCGATTTTGACGCCGTACTCGTGCAGCTTGCCGCAGACGGCGGAGTAGGCGGTATCGGGCGTGTTGTTGTTTTGGCTTAGGTGGGCAAGCACCAGGCTGCGCGTTCCGCAGCGCGTAAGAACCGGCGCAAGGCAGGCGCAAAGCTCGTTGGACAGGTGGCCGTTCGGCCCTGCTATACGGCGCTTAAGGGAGGCGGGATAGGGTCCGTTTTGCAGCATGCCGTCGTCGTAGTTCGCCTCTATGACCACGCTTTCGCAGCCGAAGACGGCGTCCTGCACGGCCTCGCTGACGTGGCCGATGTCGGTGGCAAACCCGAGGCTGCTTCCACCGGCGCTTACGCGGTAGCAAAAAGAGCGAACGCTGTCGTGCGGGGTGGGGAAGACCTCTATTTTTATGTCGCCTATGTATACGGTGTCGCCTGCGGAGGTCGGCACAAGCAGGCCGCACGCGTCCGGGCAGGCGTCCCGGGCGGCCTGCATGCAAAGCGGGTCGGTGTAGACGGGGATGCGGTAGTTTTTTGAGATGATTTGCAGTCCCTTTATGTGGTCGCTGTGCTCGTGGCTGACAAACACGGCCCTTATGCCGCCAAGGCCGGTGCCGAGGTCGGCAAGCGCGGCAGAGATGCGGCGCGCGGAGACGCCCGCGTCGATAAGCACCCTGTCCGTGCCGTATTCTATGTAGGTGCTGTTCCCCTGCGAGGAGGAAAACAGCGTGTAGGCTGTAAGCTTCTTTTCCAAAATGGTGTTTCTCCGATCCGTCAGATTGTGCAAACGCCCTTTTCCCGAATGCTTACGGGAAGCACGCAGCCTGCGCCGAAAAGCCGCTCGGAAGCGGCGTAGAACGCCTCCTCCTTCTCCGGCAGCACGTAGCACTGCACCGCACCGCCGAAGCCGCCGCCGTGTATGCGCACCGCCGCCGCTATGCCCTTGAGGGCTGCGGTCAGCTCCATTGCCTCCTTGTGCACGTTGCCGAGATTCGCCCCGGAGGATATGCCGGAGCCGTTGACGGCGTAGAGGCAGTCAAAGGTCTTGCCGAGAGCTGCGCGGCGGCAGAAGAAGTCGACACGCTTGTTCTCGTTGAAAAAGTGCAGCGCTGCGCGGCAAACGCGCGCGCTTTTTTTGCTTTGCATAAGCTTTTCTTTGCTTCGGAACTCGTCGTCGGCGACAAGTCCGAGCTTCTTTTTGCCGAAGAAGGCCGCTGCCTTGTCCATGTCCGCGGCTATCTGTGCGTACTCGCCGTCCTTGCCGTCGTGGCCGACGCGCGTGTCGACAAGGCAGATGCGGTACGGAGAGGCGTCAAACGCAACGGGCGAAACGGCCGGCGGGTCGCAGGAAAAGTCGATGCACACCGCACCGCCGTGCGCGCAGCTTATCTGGTCAAGAAGCCCGCAGGCCTTGCCGTAGCGCAGGTTTTCCGCCCGCTTGGCAGCTAAAGCGAGGCGCATGTAGTCGGCACTTCCGCCGCCGTGGAAGCTGTCTGCAATAAGGCCGCAAAGCAGCGAAAAGGCGGCGGAGGACGAAAGCCCCGCACCTATGGGAATGCGGCTGTCTGTCACCGCAAGGAAGCCGCCGCCGAACTCCTCTGCCATTGCCCGCGCGAGGGAGGCGGCCCTGCCGCGCTCTTCCGGGTGGCCGACGCCGTCAAGGGTTATGTCGACGCTCTCCTCGCCCTCTATGGCAACGCGGCCTTCGCAGGGGACGGCAAGCGCCATTATGTCAAGGTCAACCGCCGCAGCCACCGCCCTGCCGAGCGCGTGGTCGGTGTGGTTGCCTACAAGCTCTGTCCTTGCGGGGGCGGAGAAAAGGGCGGCACCTTCGGCGTCGCCGTACTTGGCAAGGAAGGCGTCCGCAAGACGAAGCGCTCTCGCCTCGGCATCCGCAGAATCGCCGTACACGGCGGAAAGCCTTTCGCGGTACCCGCCGCTTTTTATCTCTTCCGCAAGCGTCTTGACGGTCATAAAAGCCTCCTTGCAACGCGCTGCGCCGCGGCGAACAAGTCCTCGCGACAGCGCTTTTTTATCTCTTCAAATGTAAGCCCTTCCGGTGCGGCCTGCTCTGCGCAGAAGAGCCCGGCAGAGGCGATTTCCTCATCCGTCAGGCGCACAAGCCCGCCTATAACGGCGGTGCGCTTGCCCGCCGCGCGTGCGGCAATGGCAACGGGCAGCTTGCCGTGCAGGCTTTGCGAGTCAAAGCACCCCTCGCCGGTTATGATTATGTCTGCGTCCGAAGCCAGACGCGAGAAATCGCAGGTGTCAAGCAGAAGGTCGGCGCCGGAGACGAGCTTTGCGCCCAGAAACGCCCAAAGCCCCGCGCCAAGGCCGCCGGCCGCGCCGCCGCCCTTGAGGGAAAGCATGTCAAGCCCAAGCGCCTTCTTTACCGTGTCGGCAAGGCGGTGCAGATTTTTGTCCAGCTGCTTTACGGCCGCCTCGTCCGCGCCCTTTTGCCGCGCAAATACCTCCGCCGCGCCGGAAGGCCCGCAAAGCGGGTTGTCCACGTCGCAGGCGACAAGTATCTCGCTTTCGGCTATGCGCGCGTCAAGCCCGCTTAAGTCCACGCCGCAAAGGGCGGAAAGCCCCCCGCCGGTGGGCTTTATGTCTTCCCCGTTCTCGTCCGTGAAGCGCACGCCGAGGGCGGCCGCCATGCCGACGCCGCCGTCGTTTGTGGCGCTGCCGCCGATGCCTATTATTATCCTGCGGCAGCCCTCGTCAAGGGCCGCCTTTATAAGCTGCCCCGTGCCGTAGGTGCTTGTGTATAGCGGGCTGCTGCCGGGTTCTGCCGCCATAAGCCCGCTTGCCGAGGCCATTTCCATAACGGCCGTGCCGTCGTTTAGAACGGCAAAGCCCGCCGTAAGATCCTGCCCGTTAGGCCCCTTTACCGCGGCAAAGCACCGCCTGCCGCCGACGTTTGCAAGGTAGGCGTCCACGGTGCCCTCTCCGCCGTCTGCGGCGGCAAGCCGCAAAACACGGCAGGAAGGCATAACCGAAATTATGCCTTCCTCTATTATCTTAGCCGCTGCCTCTGCGGACAGCGTGCCTTTAAATTTGTCGGGTATTACTATGGCTTTCAAAGGCCACCCCCCTTTTCACCGGCCCGATTATTGAGCACTGTCAAGCTTAAATGTTATTGAGTGATATCCGCTCTCTTCGCCTCTTCTGCCTATGCGGTAGTATTTAAGCGTCACCTTGTCGCCCGCGTTGTGCTGCGATATAAGCTCCTTTAAGCCTTCTATGGTGTCGACCTCCTCGCCGTCAAACTCCGTTATAACGTCGTATATGCTTAGCCCCGCTTCGTATGCCGCCGTACCGCGCGTGACGTTTACAACCAAAACGCCGTCCGGGCAGTCGCCGAGGGAATAGGTGTCCCTCACGTCGTCGGTAACGGTCTGACCCGTTATGCCAAGCTGCGCCGTGCCGGTTACAAAGCTGCTGCCGCTGCCGTCAACGACCCTGCCGTACTCGATAAGGCTGTTTATTATCGTGCTTGCCTCGGAGGAGGGAAGCGCAAAGCCTATGCCCTCGTATTCGTCCATAAGCTTCATCGCGGTTATGCCCACGACCTGCCCCGCCATGTTGATAAGCGGACCGCCGGAGTTGCCGGGGTTGATGGTAGCCGAGGTCTGTATCACGGTCATGGTCTTCACCACGGTGCCGACGTCGTTGGTCATCGGAACCTTGCGGTTAAGCCCGGATATGATGCCGTAGGTCATGGTGTTTTGCAGCTCCTCTGCGGAGGGGGTGCCGATGGCAACCACCCACTGGCCGACCGCAAGCTTAGAGCTGTCCCCGATCTCTATGGGGGTTACGTCCGTCCTGTCCGTCTTCAAAACCGCTATGTCGCAAAGCTCGTCGGAGCCCAAAAGCTTCGCATCATAGGTCTTGCCGTCGCTGTACTTGACGGTTATGCTTTTGGCGTCGTCTATAACGTGGTGATTCGTGACGATGTAATAGCCCTTTTCGCCGTCCTTCTCGCCCTCGATTATAAAGCCGCTGCCAAGGCTCCTCCCCTCCTGGGTGTAGAAGCCGTTGTTTATCTCAACGTCGCAGATTATCGTAACGCAGCTGCCGGAGCACTTCTGATAAAGCTCCGCAAGGCTGTCGTAGTTCTCGTCGGGCACAGGCGCGACCTGAACATACTCCGGTATCGAGAGGTCCTCGTATATGCTTTCCTCTGCCGTGTCGGACACGTCGCCGACGGCAGGTGCGGAGGAGGAGTTATTGATGCTGTCTACAAGCGTGCTTGCGGAGTAGTACGTGAACACGCCGATAAGCGACAGGAAAAGCACACCCGCTATTATGGATGCGGCGATTATGCCGCCCTTCTTTTTCTTCTTCTCTTCCTTCGGCGGCTCGTAGTACGCGCCGTTAGGCACGTATCTGCGCGTACCGTCCGGGAAGTTGACGTACTGCCCGCCGGCGGGCGTAGTGAAGCCCGTACCGGGTGCCGGGGTGTTGTTCAAGCCTATGCCCTCGCTGTCGGGGTTTAAGTTTATCCCCTCGCTGCCCTTGTCCTCTTTATCGTCGGGATAATTAAAGTTTTCGGAATTGAAGCCGTTGTTTTCGTCCATACAAACAAGTCCTTTCTTTTTTGTTTCGGTCTCATCTTGTGACTTGATAATATAGCCCCGTTCTTAAAAAAATCTGAATGCGTCAGGAATTTTTCAAAAAAAATTCAAAGCGCACTCTTCCGCCCGCCGCGCTTATCTCAAGCTTCGACCCGTTTGCGGACAGCGCCCTTTCTACGATGTAAAGCCCAAGGCCCGTGCCCTTTACGCCGCTTTCCAAGGCGCTGCGGGAGCGGTAAAACTTCTGCGTCAGGCGCGTCTCTTCCCCCTCTTCAAGCGTGCCGGGGTTGTTTACGCAAAAGCGCGCGCCGCCTTCCTCCGCCGCGACGGCCGCGTTTACCGTGCCGCCCTCGGTGTACTTTACGGCGTTTTCAAAGAGGTTTGAAAGCGCCGTCTTTACAAGCAGCGGGTCGGCAAAGACATAAGCCTCATCAAAGCTTGTCTCTATGTGCACGCCCTTCTCTTCCGCCCCCGGCAGGAAGTCACCGCACACGTCGTGCGCAAGCAGACCCAAATCGAAGCTCTCCTTCCTCGCCACCGCGCCGCCGTCAAGCCGTGCGGCGGTAAGCACCTCTTCCACCGTTTGCGACAGGCGCTTCGACTGCTCCGCTATCACCTCAAGGTACCTTTTCGCGTTCTCCGGCTTCGCCGTGCCGTCAAGCAGGGCGTTTGCATAGCCGTTTATCACGGCAAGGGGAGAGCGCATGTCGTGCGCGAGGCAGGCAAGAATCTCGTCGTTTGTCCTCTTTTCCTCCAAGGTATTATACCCCATTTTGCAAAATTTTTCGGCGCAAAACAGCGCACGGCGGGAAAAACCCTCCGGCCGTGCGCAAATCTTTAACTAAACCCTGTCGGCTATCTGCTTTTTAAGCATATCGAGGAAGGCGTCCACCGTCACGGTCACGGTCTCGTCGGTGTCGCGGCTGCGCACGGAAACCGTGCCCTCCTCTATCTCCTTCTTGCCGACTATCGCCATGTACGGAACGCGGTCAACCTGACGCGCTTCCCTTACCTTGTAGCCTATCTTCTCGTTCCTCGCGTCAAGCTCCGCCCTGATGCGGCTGTCCTTAAGACGCCCGTAAATCTCCTCCGCGTGGGACGTGTCCGTCCCGGGGAGCGTAAGCACCTTCACCTGCAGGGGAGCAAGCCAAAGCGGGAACTTGCCCGCGAAATGCTCTGTCAAAATGCCAATGAAGCGCTCTATAGAGCCGTAGCAAACGCGGTGTATCATTATAGGCTGCTTCCTTGTGCCGTCCTCGTCGACATACTCCAGCTCGAAATTGTGGGGAAGCTGGAAGTCCAGCTGTATGGTGCCGCACTGCCAGGTTCTGCCGATGCTGTCGCGCAGGTGGAAGTCTATCTTCGGGCCGTAGAAGGCGCCGTCGCCCTCGTTTACCGTGTAGGGAAGGCCAAGCTTTTCCAATGCGGCGCGAAGGCCGTTTGTCGCCGCCTCCCAGTCCTCGTCGCTGCCCATGCTGCTTTCGGGACGGGTCGACAGCTCTACAAAGTACTCAAAGCCGAACTTCGTGTAAACCTCGTTTATCAGGTTCACAACGCCTACTATCTCATCTGTGATCTGCTCGCGCGTCATAAATATATGCGCGTCGTCCTGTGTGAAGCAGCGCACGCGGAAAAGCCCGTGCAAAGCACCCCTAAGCTCGTGCCTGTGAACAAGGCCAAGCTCCGCCACGCGCATGGGAAGCTCCCTGTAGCTGTGCGGACGGCTGCGGTAAACAAGCACGCCGCCGGGGCAGTTCATGGGCTTTACGCAGTACTCCTCGCCGTCTATCGAAGTGGAGTACATGTTGTCCTTGTAGTGGTCCCAGTGGCCGCTTGTCTCCCAAAGCCTGCGGCTTAGTATCATAGGAGTGGAAATTTCCACGTATCCGTTTTTTACGTGTATCTCGCGCCAGTAGTCTATAAGCGCGTTGCGAAGATCCATACCCCTCGGCAGGAAGAAGGGGAAGCCGGGGCCTTCGTCCGCAATCATGAACAGCCCCATCTCCTTGCCTATCCTGCGGTGGTCGCGCTTCTCGGCCTCTTCAAGAAGCCTCAAATGCTCCTCAAGCTCCTCCTGCGTTCGGAAGGCAAGGCCGTTTATGCGGGTAAGCATGACGTTGTCCTTGTCGTTCTTCCAGTATGCGCCGGACTGCTGCGTTATCTTAAAGGCCTTAAGCGCCTTAGTATAGCAAAGGTGCGGGCCGGTGCACATATCGATATAGTCGCCCTGCTGATAGAAGCTTATAACCGCGTCCTCCGGCAGGTCGCCTATGTGCTCCTCCTTGTACTTCGCGCCCCTGTCGTGCATAAGCTTTATCGCTTCCTCGCGGGGGAGTATAAAGGGCTTTATCGGAAGGTTTTCCTTTACTATCTTCTTCATCTCCGCCTCTATGGCGGCAAGGTCCTCGTCCGTAAGCTTTGTGTCCCCAAGGTCAACGTCGTAGTAAAAGCCCTTCTCGGTCGCCGGGCCGTAGCCGAAATCCGCATGCGGGAAAAGCCGCTTTATCGCCTGCGCCATAATGTGCGCGGCCGTGTGGCGTATGACCTCCTGCTCCATATCCTCCGGGCACTCCGCAACTGTGCCGTCTTTGTATATAATCTTCATAAGCTGTGTCTCCTTCCGTGCGGAATACAAATCCCTCCGCATTGTCCTATTTTATACCAACAAGCCGCCTTTGTCAAGCTTTTTTGCCGCTGTTTCCGCCGCTTTTGCCCTTTTTGGTGTCAAGCGTCGCGCGGAAGACAAAGAAGCGGTCGTAAAGATACTCCGTGACGAAGTTAAGCGCCATATTCATGCCGGTAACAAGGTACCCGTTCCAGTGCAAGCTGTCGACAAGCCACCCGCCGCCCACGGTGGTCACAGGTGTAAACACAAGGTAATATGCCGCGACCTTAAGCATGGCGACCGGCACGTTCCCCGCCGACCGGAAGGTGAAGCTTCGGTTAAGCGTGAAGTTCCAAAGCACCGAAAGCACAAGCGATATGAGATAGCACGGCATGTAGCTGAAGCTTGTCAGCTCTTCAAGCGCGGTAAAGCTTCCCGCCTGTATTATCCCCGCGCTTGCCGAGAACAGCGTAAACTTCACCGTCCTCCACAGTTCTTTTCTCTCTTTCATCTGCCTTTCCTCCGCCCGTCTTTTCCTTAATTATACGCCGTCTGCCGATGTCTGTCAAGACGCAAAAAAGCTCCCCCCGTCCGTGTCGGCGGATAGAGCTTTTTACTTAATACATGCAGTTTTAATTTTTTGCATGTAAAAAGTCAAATCTTTGGCAGAGCGAGAAAATGCAAATTGAAAAAGCGAAGCTTTTCTGGTTCACTTCAAATTATACGCCCTTGCCAAGGGACAAAAAAGCGCTTCCTCTTCGCGCCGAAGCGTGGAGAGGAAGCAGGGACTGCCTTATTTTTTTATGTACTTTTTAAGCTTCTTCCCGGCGCTTTTGCGCCTTCTGCCGAAGAGAAGGGCTCCTGCCGCCGTGCCAGCCGCGGCGGAGGCGAAAAGCAGAAGCGGGCTTGCTTCCCCCCTGCCGAAGGCGAGGGACAGCAGAAGCATAACCGCCGTGAAGGCCGCCCCGCCGCAGGCGCCCGTAAGCGCCCCTCCGCCGCCTGCCGCACCCACCGCCGCTGCGGTAAACGCGCCCGCAAGGACGCACACCGCGGCCAACGCGCCGACAAGGGACAGCGCGTTTTCCGTCCTTACCGCAACCGCCGCGCAGATAAGGCACGCCGCAAGGCACGCCGCCGCGCCTGCAGGCACGCACACGGCAATGCGCTTTGCCTTTGCCGCCCGGGCATTTGTCTTTTTATTTGCCGCCGTCATTTGTGAACACCTCTTTGTGAAAGAGTATGCGGCGGCGTGCGGATTTATGCGAAAATCTCTTTTATAAGCGCGTTCTTCCTCCGGTCGACACGGTCGAAGTTCATAGCCGGGACGTAGATGTCCTCTATGGCGCAGTGCAGCGCCCTCGCCTCCGCAAGCGCCTCCCGCGCGGCCTCTGTGAGGGAAGCACGCGCCTTCTCCAAAAACCTGCGGCGTGCGCGCGTCCGTTTAAGCGCCTCCCTGTCCACGAAGCGCTCTAAGTTTACGGTGCCGGCCGCGTCCTCCGTCTCCCCGGTCTTGAAAAGCACGCCGTCCGTGTCAAGCCGCAGCGCCTCTATCCTCTGCGGGCTCGTCTCGTCGGGAGACAGCGTCACTGGGATGCCGTATTCAAGGCAGGCGGCAAGCAGCGCGCGGTAGAAGCAGTACGCGGCGTCGTAGGGATCATGCACGGCGTAAACCGCGCTGCAGCCGTAGTCCTCCGCCTCCGCCCTTCCGGCGGCGCAGAAGGCCGTCCTCGGTCTTAGGCTTACGCCGCCCTCTCCACCGCCGGCGTGCTTTGCGGCTATGCGCCTTGCTGCGGCAAAGGCCTTGTTCCAAAGCAGCGCCTCCTCCGTAAGCAGGGATATCTGCCTTCGTATCTCCCCCGCGGCGGAAAGCAGACCGTAGGCGCGCTCGTAAAGCGCGCTTTTCCTGTCGGTCAACTCAACAAGCTCCGGTGCGCGCTCGCGCAGCCTTTTCACGTTCAAATACTCGCCGAGGTCGACAATGCAGTCCACCGCCCCGGTATACCTCGGCGCGCGCTCGTGCGGGGCGGTTCCGTCCAGTATGCCCACCCCGCGCTCTCTGAAAAGCACGCCGTCAAGGCTTGCGGGGTCGGAGGCGCAGTATATAAGCTCCGCCGTCTCTCCGCGCTTCTCCGCCTCCGCCGCAGCCGCCCGCATAAGCGTGGACTTCCCGCACCCGCTTCCGCCCTTTATAATGTAAAGCCTGCCTATCCCCTCGCAAACGGCGTCAAAATAGTTCACAAAGCCGCGCTCGCCGTTAGCGCCGCCGAAGCATCCGCCCGTAAATGACACAATACCGCCCGTCCTTTCCTTAATAAAAAAGCTTTTTTCGTATTGACACGGCCAAAGCTTTTGAGTATAATGTAATATTAGGTTATGCTGTAAAAGCAGTTTTTGACAGGAGAATCGGCTATGAAGCTTATTATTTTGGCAGCCGGCCAGGGCAAGCGGCTCGGCTGCGAGCAAAGCCTTGTTCCGAAGGTCATGCGCACAGCGCACGGGAAGCCGCTTTTGAAGTACGTGCTTGAAGCGGCCGACTTCTTTCCCGAAAGCGACATTTGGGCGGTCGTCGGCTTTATGAAGGAGACGGTGACGGATGCCTTCCCGGGCATAAACTACGCCGTTCAGAACGAAAGGCTCGGCACCGGCCACGCCGTGATGTGCGCGGCGGAGGCGATGGGAGATATTGACGGCGACGTAATGGTGATAAACGGCGACATGCCGCTTTTCCGCCGCGAGACGCTTGCAGAGATAGCAAAAAAGCATGCGGAAAGCGGTGCCGACTGCACGCTTGCGGCCTTTGAGGCGAAGGGGGAGATACCGCCCTTCGGGCACATAGTGACGGACAAGGACGGCTTCGTCAAAGCGATAGTGGAGCACAAGGACGCGACGGAGGAGCAAAAGCAGATACGGCTTCTCAACGCGGGGCTTTACGTCTTCCGCGCGAGGGCGCTGTTTGACGCGCTTCCGAAGCTTGGGAAGAGCAAGGCCAGCGGGGAATACTATTTGACGGAGGTGCCTGCCATACTGCAGGCCGCAGGCGGGAAGACGGCCGTTTACGTCATAGAGGACGAGACGGAGACACTCGGCGTAAACACGGCGGAGGATCTTGCAGCCGTGGAAAAGGCGCTTGAGGAAAGATTAAAGTAAAGACAAACTAAAGAAAAGCAGGTAATAAATTTTGGTTCGCAACGATTTGAGAAATGTGGCAATAATAGCGCACGTCGACCACGGCAAGACGACGCTTGTCGACGGTATGCTTAAGTACAGCGGCACCTTCAGGGAAAACCAGGAGGTCGCGGAGAGGGTCATGGACAGCAACGCCTTAGAGCGCGAGCGCGGGATAACGATACTGGCAAAGAACACCTCCGTTCACTACAAGGGCGTGAAGATAAACATCGTCGACACCCCCGGACATGCCGACTTCAGCGGCGAGGTAGAGCGCATACTTAAGATGGTGAACGGCGTTCTGCTTTTGGTGGACGCGGCGGAGGGTCCCATGCCGCAGACGCGCTTTGTGCTGCAAAAGGCCATAGAGCTTGGGCTTCGCATAATAGTGGTGGTCAACAAGATAGACCGTCCGGACGCACGCGTTTACGAGATAGGCGACGAGGTTTTGGAGCTTCTCCTTGACCTTGACGCCAACGACGAGCAGCTTGACAGCCCGGTTCTGTTCTGCTCTGCCCGCAACGCAACGGCCTGCCTCTCCCCGGACGAGCAGGGGAAGGATCTGTCACCGCTGTTCGACGCGATACTCGAACACATCCCCGCACCGGAAGGGGACGAGACGGGCGAGACGCAGGTGCTTGTCTCCGCCGTCGACTACAACGACTACGTCGGCAAGATGGCGATAGGCCGCATAGAACGCGGCAAAATAAGGCTTAAGCAGGACGTCATAGTCTGCGACTACCACGCGGAAATGGAGCCGTACAAAAGCAAGATAAGCGCCATGTACCAGATAGAGGGGCTTGCGAAGTCCCCGGTGGAGGAGGCGTCGGTCGGGGACATAATATGCGTCTCCGGCATAGAGAACATAAACATCGGCAACACCGTCTGCTCTATGGAGGGTGCGGACCCGCTTCCCTTCGTCAAGATAGGCGACCCGACCATTGAGATGACCTTCTCGGTGAACACAAGCCCCTTTGCGGGCAGGGAGGGCAAATACGTCACCACCCGCCACATAAGGGACTATCTGTTCAAGGAAGCGATGAAGGACATGTCCCTTCGCGTAAGCGAGACGGACAGCGCAGACAGCTACAACGTTGCCGGCAGGGGCGAGATGCACCTTTCCATCCTTATGGAGAACATGCGCCGCGACGGGTACGAGTTTATGGTAAGCACCCCGCGCATTATATACAAGGAAATAGACGGCAAGCTGTGTGAGCCGATAGACCGTGCGGTCATGGACGTCCCGCAGGAGTACGTCAGCGCGGTTATGGAGAAGATGGGCTACCGCAAGGGCGAGCTTGCCGAGATGACCCCCAAGGGCAGCCGCATGCATTTGGAGTTTCTCATCCCCACACGCGGGCTTTTCGGCTATAAGACGGAGTTCCTCACCGACACGCGCGGAGAGGGCGTGCTTAACACCGTTTTCGAGAAGTACGAGCCGCAGAAGGGCGACATACAAAAGCGCTTTACGGGCAGCCTTATCGCCTACGAGGACGGCGAGGCGACCTCCTACGGCCTGTTCAACGCGCAGGACCGCGGGCAGATGTTCATCGACCCCGCCACAAAGGTTTACGCGGGGATGATAGTCGGCATGTCGCCGAAGGGCGAGGACATCGTCGTCAACGTCTGCAAGAAGAAGCACCTTACGGCGATAAGAAGCGCCGGCGCCGACGAGGCGCTGCGCCTTGTAACGCCCAAGAAGATGAGCCTTGAGGAGGCCATAGAGTTTATCGCCGACGACGAGCTTATAGAGGTCACGCCGAAGTCCATACGCCTACGCAAGCGCATACTTGACAACGCCACGAGGATGAAGGAAAAGATGCGGCAAAAGGGATAAGCGCCGCGGTTGCTTTTTTAGTGAATAGTGAATTAGTGAAGAGTGAATAAGTGCGGAGAAAATCCGGCCGCGAGCCGGATTTTTTTCGTTATATTGTTGACAAAAGCGTGTGCGTATGTTACAATACTTGCGCACGGGGCATTAGCGCAGCTGGGAGCGCACAACACTGGCAGTGTTGGGGTCACGGGTTCGAGTCCCGTATGCTCCACCAAGATGAAAGGTAAGCGCTCGCAAGAGCGCGGGGGGACGAAAAGGGACGAGAAACGAGCTCTGCGAGCCGCGAGCGTTAAGCGACGCGGGGAGCAGGAGGAAGAGCCGGGGGCTCTTCCGATCGCGAGTAGAGAGTCCCGTATGCTCCACCAAGAACGGCAAGGCGCGAGCCTTGCCGTTTACTTCTTCACTATTCACTTTTCACTATTCACTAAATCCTCCGGGGGGTGCCTTTATGACAGAGACCGAGAAAAAGCAGGCGGCAAAAAGGTTTGCCGAATTTTGGAAAGGCAAGGGCTACGAGAAGGGGCAAAGCCAGGCGTTTTGGCTGTCCCTTCTGCGCGACGTCTTCGGCGTGGAGCATCCGGAGGGCTTTATCTCCTTTGAGGAGCAGGTTCACCTTGACCACACCAGCTTTATCGACGCCACCATCCCCGACACAAAGGTGCTTATAGAGCAGAAGGGTCTCGGCAGAGACCTGAACAAGCCGATAAAGCAGTCGGACGGTTCGCTTTTGAACCCCTTTCAGCAGGCGAAGCGGTATATAACCGAGCTGCCAGTTTCCCTTCACCCGCGCTGGGTCGTGACCTGCAATTTCGCAGAGTTCTACGTCTACGACATGGAGCGTCCCGGCGGCGAGCCGGAGAAGATACTTCTTGCCGACCTCGAAAAGGAGTATTACCGGCTTCAGTTCCTTGTTGACACCGGCAGGGACACCTACAAGCGGGAAGAAAAGGTATCGGTCGAAGCGGGCGCCATAGTCGGCCGGCTTTACGACGCGCTTTTAAAGCAGTACAAGGACCCCTCAAGCGAGGGAACCCTGCGCAGCCTTAACATACTGTGCGTTCGGCTTGTGTTCTGCCTTTACGCGGAGGACGCCTGCATTTTCGGCCGTCACGGCATGTTCCACGACTACCTTGCGGAGTACGACGCTCACCGCACAAGAAAGGCGCTTATAGAGCTGTTCCGCGTCCTCGATACCGAGCCGGAGCAGCGCGACCCCTACTTAGAACCGGAGCTTGCCGCCTTCCCCTACGTAAACGGCGGCCTTTTCCGCGACGAGGACATAGAAATCCCCATGTTCACCGACGAAATACGCGAGCTTCTTCTCACCCGTGCAAGCGACGGCTTCAACTGGTCGGAGATAAGCCCCACCATCTTCGGCGCGGTGTTTGAAAGCACCCTTAACCCGGAGACGCGCCGTTCCGGCGGTATGCACTACACCTCCATAGAGAACATACACAAGGTAATAGACCCGCTGTCCCTTGACGCGCTTTGCAAAGAGCTTGAGGAGATAAAGGCCATACCCGTGGAGAGAACCCGCGTGCGGCAGCTGGAGGAGTTCCAAAAAAAGCTTGGAACGCTTACGTTTTTAGACCCCGCCTGCGGAAGCGGCAACTTCCTTACGGAGACGTATTTAAGCCTGCGCAGGCTGGAAAACGACATACTTCGCATTCTGTCCCGCGGGCAGGTTTCTTTCGGTTCCATGGGGTACAGTCCCATACAGGTTTCCATCGACAAATTTTACGGGATAGAGATAAACGACTTTGCCGTGACGGTTGCAAAAACCGCGCTTTGGATTGCGGAAAGCCAAATGATGAAGCAGACGGAGGACATAATTCAAACGAATTTGGACTTTCTGCCGCTTAAGACGAACGCCTGCATTGTGGAGGGCAACGCCCTGCGCCTCGATTGGGAAAGTGTGGTGCCCAAGTCCGAGCTTAACTACATCATGGGAAATCCCCCGTTTGTGGGGGCGTCCATGATGACAAAGGAGCAAAAGGACGAAGCTGTTGCTGTCTTCGGAAAAGGAAAGCGTGTACACAGTATTGACTATGTCGGGGCTTGGTACCATAAAGCAGCAGCGTTGATACGGGACACAAATACCCGCGTTGCTTTTGTTTCAACAAACAGCATTACACAAGGAGAACAGGTGGCTCCGCTATGGGAAAAATTACTTACAGAATATCATATTCATATTGATTTTGCTCATAGGTCGTTCAAGTGGAACAGCGAGGCAAAGTTAAAAGCCGCTGTTCATTGTGTCATTATCGGTTTCAGTTGTGCGGAAAATACAGGCAAAAAGTATATTTATACCAACGGTGTCGCTTCAAACTCGGCAAATAACATAAACCCCTACTTGGTTGACGCTCCCGATGTGCTTATTGTAGGCCGAGGGAAACCCGTATGCAATGTTCCTTCCATGACTGCGGGGAATAAACCATCCGACGGGGGAAATCTTATACTTTCGCAAGAAGAACGCGACAAACTAATTGCTAAAGATAAAAGCATAGAGCCTTATGTTCGTCGATATGTAGGGTCAAAAGACTTTATCAATAACGACGAGGTCAGGTATTGCCTTTGGCTTAAAGAAGCTTCGCCGGCGATATACAGAAAAAACACTGAAGTTATGCGCCGTCTTGAGGCCGTCAGGCAAATGCGTCTTGCAAGCTCGGCGGCTCCAACACGTGCGTATGCCGATAAACCGTATTTGTTTTTTTCCGCTCCGCAAACAGACAGTAATTACCTTTGTATCCCCGAAGTATCGTCGGATCAACGCCGTTATATTCCCATAGGATTCCTTGACAAAAGCGTAATAGCCAGCAACAAGCTTATGATTGTTCCGGGCGCGACTTTGTATCATTTTGGAGTTTTAACTTCAAATGTTCACATGGCGTGGGTTCGTGCCGTGACCGGGCGGCTGGGGACGGGCTTTCAGTATTCCGGTGCAATGGTTTACAATACGTTCCCTTGGCCGACGCCGACGGACGAGCAGAAGGCGGCAATAGAAAAGACTGCGCAGGCGATTTTGGACGCTCGCGCGCTTTATCCCGACTGTTCGCTTGCCGACCTGTACGACGAAAACACTATGCCGCCGGAGCTTCGCAAGGCGCACCAGCTTAACGACCGCGCCGTTATGCAGGCTTACGGCTTTTACGGCAAAAACATGACGGAAAGCGAGTGCGTTGCAGAGCTTATGACCATGTACCGCGCACTTACGGAGAAAGCATAAACATGAAAACAGATAAGACAGAGCTGTTTGAAAAGACGCCGGTGACAAGGGCGGTTGCGGCGCTTGTGGTTCCCACGGTGATAAGCCAAATTGTCACGGTCATTTACAACATGGCCGACACCTTCTTTATAGGCCAGGTGGGCGACCCGAATCAGGTCGCCGTCGCGTCCCTGTGCCTGCCGCTGTTCCTGCTTACCACGGGGCTTGCCAACCTGTTCGGCATAGGAGGCGCAAGCCTTGTGTCGCGCAGTCTGGGGCTTGGCGACCGGAAGCGGGCGCGGAGCACCTCCGCCTTCTGCATCTGGACCTCTGCCGCCGCGGCGCTTCTCTACGGCGCCGCAGTCTTTGCGCTGCGCGGCGCGGTGCTGCCCGCCGTCGGCGCCGACGAATCGACATACGGCTTTTGCGAAAGCTATCTGCTTTGGACGCTTGCCGTCGGTGCTGTGCCCACGGTGCTTAACGCCGCGCTTGCGCACCTTGTGCGGGCGGAGGGCTACTCCGGGAAGCAAGCTTCGGAGTGGCTCTCGGCGGCGTGCTTAACATCGCCCTTGACCCGGTGTTCATCTTCGGCTTCAAAATGCAAATCGCCGGCGCGGCCGCTGCCACGATGCTTTCAAACCTTATCGCAACGCTGTATTTTGTCGTTTTGATCCTTGCAAAGCGCGGGAAGCTTGCGCTTTCCTTAAACCCCCGCTATTACTCCGTTTCGGGCGGGATACCGAAAGAGGTGCTGCTTGTCGGGCTGCCGAGCTGCATTATGAACCTGATGGGCATATTCTCCAACATCACCTTGAACAAGCTGCTGGTGAATTACTCCAACGCAGCGGTTGCGGGGATAGGCATTGCCAAGAAGATAGACATGCTGGCCTTTGCCATTGCCAACGGGCTTTCGCAGGGGGTTATACCCCTTATCGGCTACAACTATTCCGCAGGGAACACCCGCCGTATGCTTAGCGCCATAAAGGTTACGCTTATAATAAGCCTTGCCGTTACGACCCTTGGTGCGGTGCTGTTGTTTACCTGCGCAGGGCCGCTTGTGCGGGCGTTTATCGACGACGCGGAAACTGTGCGTTACGGCAGTTCCAGCGCATTATCTGCATAACGGGACCGTTTACGGCCATCACGACGGTTATTATCTCGATTTTCCAGTCCGTGGGGCAGAAGGGGAAGCCGCTTGTGCTGTCCATGCTTAGGAAGGGCGGGCTGGACGTGCCGTTTATGTTCCTTTTAGACCGCCTTGCCGGCGCGGATGCAATAGCCTGGGCAACGCCTATCGCGGACTGCGGCGCGATGCTGGCGGGCATTCTCCTGTTTGTGCCGTTGTGGCGAAAAATGGGGAAAGAAATCAATTGACACCGCGCAAATTCGGTGGTAAAATATAGACGACATAAATTATTATTGTGAGGTGAGAAGCATGCCAAGCGGCGACAGTCAAGGGTCAAACGGGCGAAAACGGCTGCAAATATGCAGTGGGCGTCAGACTGCGCCGGCTTGCTGCATGGCCTTGTAAAAGCAGTCTTTTTTTGCCTGTCCGTTGAAAAAAATATGAACGGAGGCAAAAACCGTGTCGAGCGAAGAAAGGACAAACACCGTCGCAGTGGGCGACGAAATAATCGAAAAACCCGATTACGAAAGCGAAATACTTCAAATAATACGCGGCAGGTATTCCCCGAAGGCGATGTTCGCGAAGCTTGAGGACTACCACGCGAACGACATTGCGCGGGCGCTGGAGAAGCTTGACGCAGGGGAGCGGAAGAAGATTTACCGCATCTGCTCTACCGGTATGCTTGCGGAGGTATTTGAGTATTTTGACGAACCGAGCGTCTATCTAAACGAGATGGATATGCAGAAGGCCGCAGAGGTCATATCGGAGCTTGAAACCGACACTGCGGCGGAGATCTTACGCAAAATCGAAAGGGACAAGCGCGTAGCGCTTATAGAGCTGCTGCCCAAGGAGACGCGGCAGTCTATACAGCTTATCTCTGCGTTTGACGACGACGAGATAGGCTCGCGCATGACGGTGAATTACATCGTCGTGCGGGAGGATTTTATTGTAAAGCAGGCAATGCGGGAGCTTATCCGCCAGGCAAAGCAGAACGACAACGTCTCTGCCATTTTCGCCGTTGACGGTGACAACGAGTACCTCGGTGCGATAAGCCTTACGGACCTTATAACGGCCGACGGCGACGTGCCGATTGAAAATTTGCTTCAGACGTCCTTTCCCTACGTGTACGCGCACGAGCCGATTGACGACTGCATTGAAAAGCTGAAGGAGTATTCGGAGGACAACATCCCCGTGCTTGACAACTCCAACCGCCTGCTTGGCGTTATAACCGCCGCAAACATCATCGAGGTGGTCGACGACGAGATGGGCGAGGACTATGCGATGCTTGCAGGTCTTACCGCAGAGGAGGATCTTAAAGAACCGCTTGCGCAAAGCATGAAGAAGCGCATGCCCTGGCTTCTTGTACTGCTGGGGCTGGGGATGCTGGTTTCCGGCGTTGTGGGCATTTTCGAAAAGGTAGTGGCGCAGCTTACGCTGATAATGGCGTTTCAGTCGCTGATACTTGACATGTCGGGCAACGTGGGCACGCAGTCGCTTGCGGTCACCATACGCGTCCTTATGGACGAGAACCTCACGGGCAGGCAGAAGCTTCGCCTTGTCACCAAGGAGATGCGCGTAGGCCTTGCAAACGGCCTGACGCTTGGGCTTATTTCCTTTGCGCTGATAGGCCTTTACATCATGCTGTTCAAGCACAAGGCGGCGCTGTTCAGCTTTTCGGTCTCCGGGTGCATCGGCATTTCCCTGCTGCTTGCCATGATGATCTCCGGCACCGTCGGCACGCTTGTGCCATTGTTTTTCAAGAAGATAAAGGTCGACCCGGCCGTCGCCTCCGGCCCGCTGATAACCACGATAAACGACCTCGTCGCCGTCGTCACCTACTACGGCATGAGCTGGCTTCTGCTTTTCAAAGTGCTGCACCTCGCGTAAAACGCAAACAACACTTCCCCCGGCTCCCAATCGGAACCGGGGGAAGCTTTTACCTTCTCTGAATTTTGCAAAAATGCTTGACAATGTAAAGCAAAACGCATATAATAATGTATGCTCGAAAGGAGATGAATCACATGGCTACAACACCCGTTCAAGTTCGCATTGACGCGGATGTAAAGCGCGAAGCGGCAAAGCTTTTTGCCGGGCTCGGCTTGGATATGTCGACTGCCGTTAATTTGTTCCTGCACCAGTGCGTACTGCGCGGCGGATTGCCTTTTGCGGTGGAAGCCCCGAGGTACAGCGCAAAAACGCTTGACGCAATGGCAGAGGCAAAGCGCATTTCCCGCGACCCGAAGGTCAAAGGATACGACAGCATGGAAGAACTGAAGGCGGCGCTTGACGACTGATGTACAGGGTTAAATTCACCACAACCTATAAGAAAAGCTATAAGCTTATGAAGAAGCGCGGGCTTGACCTCTCTGCGCTTGACGAGGTCGTTGACCTGCTGCGCCGTGGTATACGGCTTGACGAAAGGTACAGGGATCACGGCTTGACCGGCAATTTCGCGGGCTTCCGAGAGTGTCATATCAAGCCGGATTGGCTGCTCGTTTATCTGGTTGAAGACGATGTTCTTACCTTGACGCTTGTCGACACCGGCTCTCACTCTGACATTTTCAAAAAATAAAACGTAACGGAAATTGAATTTATATCATCCAAATCGGAACAATAAGGCTTTGCTCGTCAAAGGCGCCGAGGTGCTCTGTGTTTACGGGAATAGTCAAGAGATTTTCGGCAGATTTTTGGTCACACCCAAAATCTGCCGAAATATTTTGTATAATACAAGGAATATTTTTGCACATGCACGATAAAACGCTTGACATTTTTCACAGATTGTGTTACAATTAAGTAAAGAAATTTGTGCAAACGGAGGGAGATGTCGATATGCAGGGCAATTCAAACGTAGGGGCGTTCACGACCGTCGGGCCGGAGGGAACCGACAAGTCGCCGCAGGAGATACGCGCGTACTGGTCGCCGGCGCGCAAAAAGGCGGCCTTCCCCGCGCACAGGTACGGCACGGCTGCCGATATGTCCGACCTTCCCGACGCGGGCAACGCCGCCCCGGCGACGGAGCCGAAGCAGGCCGACCTCTCGCAGATGCCCTTCATCACCGGCGGCAAGCTGTTCTTCACGCTTGACGGCGTCGACTACGTCGCCAGCGGCAACATCTTTATGCGGAACAACCTGCTTCTCACCGCTGCGCACTGCGTGCAGGACGACGTAACCGGTCACCTTGCTGAAAACTTTGTGTTTGAGCGCTGCTTCACCGGCGAGGAGTCCACTGAAGACTTCACCTTCAAGACGGTTGCTCTCAAGGAGTTCTGGCACGAGGAGAAGGACAACCGCTGGGACTACGCCATAGCGGTGCTGAACGAGAGCTCCACGGTTGAAACTCCGCTCAGGTACACCAAGGACAGCCCGCTTGGCAAGAACATAACCGCAATGGGCTACCCGCTTAACTACTTTGACGGCGCGCAGATGATGTACACAAGCGGCCCTGTGACGCAGAGGCTTGACAACTGGACGCTTATCGGCGGCAAGCTTGGGGAAGGGGCCTCCGGCGGCGCCTGGGTGCTTGACGACGGCGTCACTGCGGTCGGGCTTAACTCCTTCAGCACCAAGACCGCCAAGGGCGGGGTGTACATGGGCTCGCCGAAGCTTGACGACGACTTTGAAAAGCTTTACAACTACGTGCTTACGCTTATATAAAGGAGGTACATAAACATGGACACAAACCCGAACGGCGGCTCTTTTATGACCGTCGGTCCCGGCAGCATCGACAAATCCCCGCACGAGATACGTCAATACTGGACTCCTGATAGGAAGGCTTCCGCCACCCCCGTGACCGGTATAGGGCCGGAGCTTAAAACCCCTCCCGGTGCCGACAACGCGCCTCCGCCTCCACCCCCTACGGAGCCGAAGCAGGCCGACCTTTCGCAGATGCCCTTTATCACCGGCGGCAAGCTTTTCTACACCATGAACGGCGTCAACTACGTCTCAAGCGCGAACGTCTTCATGCGCAACAACATGGTGCTTACCGCTGCGCACTGCATCCAGGACAAGGACAGCGGCAGCGTCGGCGAGAACTACGTTTTCGAGCGCTGCTATACAGGCGAGGAGTCCACGGAGGACTTCACCTTCCGCACTGTTGCTCTTCGCGAGAACTGGTACCTTACAAAGGATGAGAAGTACGACTACGCCATAGCGATACTTGACGGCAATTCCACCGTCGCGCAGCCGCTGCGATACGCCACCGGTCTCGATCTGAGAAACAGGCAGATAACGTCTATGGGCTACCCTGTAGACTTCTTCGACGGTGCGCAGATGATGTTTACAACGGGGCTTGTGGTGCCGATTTACGGGCATTTCGCCATGTTCGGCAGCAAGATGGGCGCAGGCGCATCCGGCGGTGCCTGGGTGCTTGAGGACGGCGTAACCGCCGTCGGGCTTAACGCCTACGTCTCCGTCTCCGGCAAGGAGATTCTCTACGCCGGGTCGCCTAAGTTTGACGGCGAGTTCGACAAGCTTTACAACTACGCACTGACTTTGTGACAATAGGAGGGCAGGAAATGAAAACGCTTCGATACATAAAGCTGCAAAACGACGGTGCCTTCGTGGCACAGATTGTGGTCGAGTACAAAGAGCGGAAGACCGACGGGCAGGGCAACGTAAGCTTTGACGGTCAGTGGAAAAGCTGGTTCACGCCCGGATACCGCGACATTCTGCAGTTCGGCGAACGGTCGGTCGACCTATTGAAAGACTCGAACATCCCCGACGGGGCGCAGGTGCGCCTGCACGTCTACGTCGCCGCCGGATACAGCAACCCGTCCGTCGAGCAGTATATCTTCGACAAAAAGGCAGCCGAACAGGCCGTCTACGAGATAAGCGGTACTACGCTTAACAACTATCTCAAACTCGTCTCCTACGGTTGATTTTTTTGGTATTTATTTTTTGGCCGGGCTTTTCGCCCGGCCTTGGTTTTTTGCTTTTTTATTTATTATTTTGGACGGGCTCCGGCCCGTCCTTTGTATTTGTATATGAAGGGACTCGGTCCCTTCATGGCTCTCTAATTAAGGTTTATTGAACAACATAGCTTTTTTAACCAAAGGGTTGGCACCCTTTGGAATCCCGAGCCGCCAACGCAGGCCGCGCCGGCACCGTGTTTAGGTTTACCGCACGTATGGAGCGCCGGCGCGAAGTAAGTACCGGTGAACAGTGAACAGTGGTCAGTGGACAGTGAACAGTTGCGTCGGAGTACAAACCGTGTCATCCCGTCCAAATTTTTCTAAGTGTGCCTAAAAGGATTGACATAGTCGGGCGCATATGTTAAAATAAACTAAATTTCAATCCTTGAGAAAATCCGGGTCACAAAGGCTTCGCACCGGGCTTCCGCAAGAGTTGAAAAAATAAAAATTTCGGAGGTTACTGTATGGCGACACCCGCATTCTTTGTCAGCAAAAAATCAGCGTCAAAAACATATCACATGTACGCAGAAGGAGGCAGACAATGAGCCACAAGATAATTTACATGGGCATTTCGGCGGAGGAAGTCGCCGGAGATTACTCAAAAGAGCACATCGACAGCATTGTTGAAAAGAAGCTTTCAAGGTATGTCGAACCCGAAGAATACGAAGACGAAGACGAAGAAGAAGACGAAGACGAGGAAGAAGACGAAGACTGCGAAGAAGAATTTTCCGGCTATAAGCTTGACTGGTATCAGATAGGCGGCCGCTGGGGCGGTGCGTTTGCCACGCTTAAAGGCAAGCAAAGCGCGTACCCGACGGAAAACAACGAGTTTGCAACCGATACGGATCTTTATGACATTGCCTGCAACGATGGCAAAAAGGGCCCGTACATAATAGAAGGCGAAGAATTTATACCCGTAAACGGCGCATGCAAAAAGGACTTGGACTTTACGACCGTTTCGAAAATTTTTCTTTACGGCCAATATAAAGCGCGTATGATGCTTCTGAACAAGGACGAGCGCGTAAGCGAAGTTCAAAAAGACTACGAAATTGACGGCGACGACTTATATACTAAAGACGGCCACGAGTTCATGATAAATCGCAATGAAACGTTTGAAGACTTTTTAAACAGGCTCTACCGGGGCGACTTTATCTACACGTACACTCTTGACGACACAGACGCTTATATAGACTTTGACGGCGAATGGCACGATATGGACGAGCTTTTCGGCGAAATCCTTGAGAAAACCAAGGACATTGCAAACATAAGTTCCGAAGCATACAATGCTTTTCAAGAAAAAGCGCGGGAGTTTGTCAAGTCTTTGTCCGACGACGATTATGTAATAATCATTGACGGCCATTCGTTCCCGTGATTCCGCTTGGCAGCGCAGGCCGCGTTATAAATCATACGTAGGCGAAAAGGCTTTGATTGCCTTGGCAAAGCGGCTTTCCGGCGCGGAATTTGATCTGAAATGACGGCTGCCGGGAATTGAACTTTGCAGCAGCAAGCGAAAAGCAAATTAGATTTCGGAGGTTACAGCATGGCAGTACCCACATTCTATGTAAGCGAAAAAATAGCGGAAAAAGCCTATCACATGTACGCAGAAGGTTATATGGAAGATTATATGACCGGTTTTCTGTCACCGCTTAGGGAGGAATTTCGGTGTATTATTGAGTCAACGGATCTCCCAAGGTTGTACTGCGTCGCTGCCGGCGGGAACGAGTTTAAGTTTATCGTCTGTAATCGAACTGTCCCCTACAGCAGGGAGGAAGAAGACCTTTCGGAGTTTTGCGATGGGGTGTTTGACCTGAGCAGCAATATGATTAACATAAACATAAGCGAAGAGGATGAGCCGAAAGATCAGGAAGGCAGCGATGCATTGATAAAAACGGTTAAAACCGTTATGGCTGTTACCTGCATGATAATGAACGTGTGCGACGCTTCGCTTTTTGTTGACCTTGATTCGGAAAAAGCCGGCTTGCTTGTGATCTGTCGCGGGGACGAAGTGAAGTTTAAGGTGGTATCCGGCAGCAGACGCCCAAAGCTTCCGACGGTTGACGGCGACGGCAAATTTGACGGAGAAGGCGAGACCGTTTTGCCTGACGATGAAGAGGAGAACTTTGAAGAGCTGTTAAAGGAAGCCGAGGGCGGCGACGAAGTGGCAATGGAGGAGGCCGCGCTTGCTTACCTGAACGGCGATGATTACTACGAGGTCGAGCCCGACCCGGAAAAGGCAGCCTATTGGTTCCGCAGGATGGCAGAGCTTGGCAACCCGGCAGGGTGCCTCAATCTTGGGTTTCTGTACGTCGAGGGCAAAGGGGTAGAGAAGAGCTTTGAACAGGCCTTATACTGGATGAAAAAGGCCGAGGAATGCAGCGACGGGTACGCGCCGGCTCTTATGGCGCAAATCGGCAAAGCCGACGGACTCCGGAAGGAAATCGCGGCAGGTGACAAGGCGGCCAAGGCAGAGCTGGCCTCCGTATACATGGCGCTTGGCAACGCTTTTGGCGACGGCGCAGGAGAGGAGTTTTTCCGTAAAAGCGTTGCGCTTGCCGAGGAGGCGGAAGCCGACGGAACAGCAGCCGCACACTGGGTGCTTGCCCTCGCGTTTGAGCACGGGCGCAGCGTTGACGAGGACATAGAAAAGGCCTTGGAGCATTACAGACGCGGTGCCGAACTGGGGGACGCATCCTGCCGGCACAGCCTCGGCTGCTTTTACATGACAGGCCAAAACGTTCCAAAGGACGAGAAAAAGGCGTTTGAGCTCTTTACCAAAGCCGCCGAACAGGGCAACGGGCTTGCCATGAAATCGCTTGGCGCCTGCTATCTGTTTGCAGACGGCGTTGACGGCGACATGAACAAGGCCATCTATTGGTTCGAGAAGGCGCTTGAGGTCATAAACGACCCGGAATTGGCTCTCAAAGTAAACAGCTTAAAGATGCTTCCCAACGAATAAGGCGCAAAACATATATTTTTAGGCCGGGCTTTTCGCCCGGCCTTGGTTTTTTGCTTTTTTATTTATTCGCAGATTGTAAAATGAAGTTGCAATAGTAAAAAAACAAATCCATAGCGAAGATTTCGTGGTAGAATTGAGTTGC